>NZ_JAAWWD010000035.1 GCF_021404545.1 Aestuariivita sp. | reverse complement strand
CCCAACCCCCCCGCCGGTATTTTGAAAGAGAAGAAGATCAGGGTTGGTGTCGATCCGGATGGGCCGCCTGAAAGCCGGGGTGTGCCTCGCAGGCGGTGACGGCGGCCATGGTGCGGGGCAAGTCGGCGATCTCCGCCTCCCAGCGCCGTGCGTTATAGACCTGCGGCATGAGGCAGATATCGACCAGTGTGGGGGTGTCCCCGCAGGCGAAAGGGGTCTGCTCATAGGCATTCAGCAACGCCTCGAACGCGACCATGCCGGGGCGGATGAAGCGGACCATCCAGTCCGCGCGCGCCTCTTCGCGGCCTGTGATCTGGACCGCATAGGCCGCGACCTGCAGGTTACAGACCGGATGGATATCAACCGCGATGGCATGGGCCAGCGCCTGCATCCGGGCGCGTGCGGCCGGATCCTTGGGCAAAAGGCCCAGATCGCGGGTCTGGTCGAGATAATCGAGGATCGCCAGAGATTGCGTGAGCCGCAGCCCGTCGATATCGAGAACCGGCACGAAGCCTTGCGGGTTGCGCGCCAGATGTTCGGGCGATTTATGCGCCTTGCCGGGCAGGTCGACCGGAACCGATCTGTAGTCTATCCCGGCCAGGTTCAGCGCGATCCGGCAGCGATAGCTGGCCGAGGAGCGCCAGAAATCATAGAGTGTGACCTCAGCCATCGGCGTAGCTCTGTGCGGTTTGCATCAACTCGATCAGGATTGCCGGATCGCCGATCTGATTGGCCATCAGCAGCACCAGCCGCGCGTTGAGCGCATGGCTGGCATCCTCGCTCAGGCCCTCATGGGCCGCCATCAGCGCGTTATACACATCGTCTTGATTGGGGCTGAGGCGGTCGGGGTAGATGGTCATTGGCTATCCTCCGGGATCTGTCCCATGGCACGCGACATCGCGGCCTCGACATCCGCGATGGTGGGCGATTTGAAGACCGCACAGACATGGCCGTCCGGGCGGAAGAGATAGGCCATCTCGGCCCCATAGCGGCGCATGGCGTGATTGTGCGTTGCGGTGAAACAGGGGTAATCGGCGCGTTGGTTGATGCCGATCCGATTGACGCCCCGCACCTCTGGCAGCATCACATCGCCAAAACCCACCAGTGTGAACGCGCCCTGCACCTCGGCAATCAGCCAGGTGTCGCCGCGCGGACCTGAAAGCGGCGCATCGACTGCCGCGCGGCCCGGCGCGATCTGCGCTGCGGTACCGGGGGTTTGCAGATCGAACCCTTCGAGTGAACAGGGCACCGACAGACGCCCCGAATTCAGCAGTTTCTGCGCGAAGGGCTGGTTATGGGCCAGGCGCAGCGCCTCGGCCCGGAAAAGTGCCTCGACCGGGGTTTTGGGCGTCATGAAATTGGTGGCGCGCGCCGAGTTGAGGATATTCTCGGCCGAGCCATGGCTGCGTTCGTCGTGATAGGTGTCGATCAGGGCGGTATGGGCCTGACCGTTGAGGACCGCGGCCAGTTTCCAGCCCAGATTGTCCACGTCCTGAATGCCGCCATTGCCGCCGCGTGCGCCAAAGGGCGAGACCACATGCGCGCTGTCGCCGACAAAGATCACGCGGCCATGCACGAATTGGTCGAGCTTGATGCAACGGAATTTATAGATGCTCATCCAATCCAGTTTGAACGGCTTGTTGCCCACGATGGCCTTGATCCGGGGCAGGACCTTTTCCTCGGTCGCCTCAGTCTTGGCATCGGCACCCACATCCAGTTGCAAATCGATGCGGTAGATATTGTCGGGCTGCATATGCAGCAGCGCCGATTTGCCCGGATGGAAGGGCGGATCGAACCAGAACCAGCGTTCGGGCACGTCTTGATCGCCGAAGGGGCTGTCCTCCATCTCGATATCGGCGATGAGGAACTGTTCCTGAAAGGTCTGGCCGGTGAAGTCGAGGCCCATCCGTTCCCGCGTGGGCGAGCCTGCGCCGTCGCAGGCGATCAGCCAATCGGCCTCCAGCGTGTAGGGGCCATCCGGCGTCTCGACAGTGAGCACCACGTGATCGTCTTTGCCTGCGTGATCGGTGACTTTGTTCTTGAACCGCAGGTCGATCATGTCGGGGAAGTCCTGCGCGCGGTCGATCAGGTATTCTTCAACGTAATACTGCTGAAGGTTGATGAAGGCGGGATATTTGTGCCCGTCTTCGGGGAGAAGGTCGAAGGAGTAAACCTGTCGCTCTCCATGGAACTGGCGGCCCACCTTCCAGGTCACACCCTTGTCCAGCATCCGTTCGCCCACGCCGAGACGGTCGAAGATTTCAAGCGTGCGTTTGGCCCAGCAGATCGCCCGCGAGCCGACAGAGACGACGTTATTGTCATCCAGCACGACCGATTTGATGCCGCGCTGCGCCAGATCGATGGCCATGGCAAGGCCGATGGGACCGGCCCCGACGATGACCACCGGGTGGCGCGGTTCGGTGCCGTTCAGCCCCGGCGGGGCAACATAGGGGTAAGGGGCGTAATCATAAGCCATCGGAGTAATCTCCCTTCATCAATTTGCGGATCGTCCAGAGGATGGTGCCACCGAAAAACAGGGTGGAGATGCCGATCACCTCGAACATGGCGGGGCCGGTCGGCATCCCACGATAGAGAATGGCCCCCGCCATCATCGCAAGGCCTGCGATGGAAAAGGCGAGGCGGAAATTCAGATCCGCCTTGGTGGGGCCGTATTTGCTCATGACCAATAGGCCGCCGCCGAGGGGACGCGCCCATAGGTGAGATAGAAATCATCCAGCTGAGGCGGAGCGATCCCGGCCTCCTGAAGCTGCACATGGGCCTGGCCGCGATGGTGGATCTGATGCTGAAAAAGATGCAGCAGGACGGCCCCGACCTTTTCCTCGACCGGGCCGTCGGCGCGCGCGGTGATGCAGGTTTCGCTCAGCCGCTCGTCCGTCAGGCCCTTGCAGATCCGCGCCAGACGCAGATCGGTTGCGGCTTGAGCCGTGCCCAACGCGTTCGGGTCATCAATCTCGGCCGCGTCAAAGACGGTGCGGCCCAGACCGCCGCCTTCAAGCGCGTCCAGGTAGTAGAGATCGACCATATGGATATGGTTGAGCGTCGCTTTCAGCGAAGGGAAGAACCCCGGGCGGGGGGCTCTGAATGCCCTCTGCCCCAAACCCGACAGGGCCGCATAAAGCGTGGCATTGGCCCAGGCGTTGTTGAGCGCCATGCGGTGATATGCGAGGGGCGCGTTCACCCCTGCAACGCCTCCCACATTTCGATATCGCGCTGGGCGGTCCAGATGCGCGGTGTGTCGATGCCGCGCGCCTCGTCATAGGCGCGCGCGACGTTGAAAGGCAGGCAATGCTCGTAAATCGCGTAATCTGCGAATTTCGGGTCGCAGACCTCGCGCACGGCGTCCCAGGCTTCTTTCAGGCTGCCGCCTCGGGCGGCGACGCGGGCGGCGGGGCGGTAGGTGCTGTCGACGAAATCGCGGGTGTTTTCGATGGCCTTGTTCACCATCTCCTGGCCGACAAGCGCGTCGCCGCGACCCGGTGCTATGGCGTCCACGTCGAACCATTTGATCGCGTCCAACGTATCGCCCCAATCGGCGAAATGCCCGTCGCCGCAATAGCAGGCGGAGTGGTATTCGACGATATCGCCGGTGAACATCACGTTCTGGTCGGGGACGTGGATCACAATGTCTCCGGCGGTATGGGCACGGCCCAGATGCATCAGATCCACGCGGCGATTGCCCAGATAGACCGTCATCGTGTCGCTGAAGGTCGTGGTGGGCCAGGTCAGGCCCGGGATGCTTTCGTGGCCCTGGAAGAGGCGCGGGAAACGTTGAAACTCGCTGTCCCAGTCTTCCTGTCCGCGTTCGACGACCATCCCGCGGGCCATGTCGGACATGATAACTTGGGGGGCGTCAAAGGCCGAGGCGCCCAGCACGCGCACGGCGTGGTAGTGGGTCAGCGCCACATGGGTGATCGGTTTGTCCGTCACCTCGCGCACCTTTTCGATCACCTTGCCCGCCAGACGCGGGGTCGCTTGCGCCTCGACGATCATCACACTGTCATCGCCGATGATCACGCCGGAATTGGGGTCGCCCTCGGCAGTGAAGGCATAAAGACCCGCGCCGATTTCGTCGAAGGTGATGGTCTTTTCCGTCATGTCGCCCTGGGAGGCAAAGGCCTTGGCCATGTCTTTTGTCCTTTGAACTTGGTGCCGGTAGCAGCTGGCGTGTTCCGTATTTGAAAAGAGAAGAAGCGCAAAGCGCACCTAGGATGTGGGCGCGACGGTGTCTTCCATCCCGTGTTTGCCGCCATCCCAGCCGGGCATGGCTTGAATGGCGACCTGCGCGGGTTTTGGTTCCATTGTCGTGGCCATCGTGTCGTTCCATCGATTGAGATAGCCAAAAAGCGCGATGGAGGCGACGATTTCCACGATCTCGGCCTCGGTGAAGTGTTTCTTCAACGTGTCAAAATGTTCGGGGTCAACCGTGTTGGGCACGCCCGCTGCTTCACGCGCGAGCACCAGCGCGGCACGTTCCGCGTCGGTAAAGAGGGGGGAGGTTTCGCAGTCCCAGACCGCGTTGATCTTGTCGTCCGGCACCTCGTAGACATGGCTGAGATTGGCCATATGACCCTGGCAATAGCGGCACCCGGTGGCCATCGAGGTCATCAGTGCGACCATCATTTTCAGCGCTTCGGGCACGGTGCCTTCATAGAGGATCGCCTGGTTCAGCTCCATGAAGGCCGCCGCGATATTGGGGCGGCGGCCCATGGTCAGGATCGAGTTGGGCAAAAACCCCCGGATCGCGTCATAGCGCGCGAAAGCCTCCTCGAACTGGGGCAGGTCGGATCGGTTGAGCGGATCGATATGGGGCATGCCGCAGTGTCCTCAGCGTTTGTAGGGATCGTCAAGCGCGGGCAAGAGCTGCCCGGTGCAGTCGCCGAACCCGATGATATAGCCGTCGCCCTCCGCAAAGCCCTTGAGCGTCAGCGTATCGCCATCCTCAAGAAAGGCGCGTTCCTCTCCGGTGTCGAGCGTCAGCGGTTCTTTCCCGCCCCAGCTGAGTTCCAGAAGCGAGCCGCGTTCGGGCTTGGTGGCCCCCGAGATGGTGCCGGAGCCCAATAGATCGCCGACATTCATCGGGCAGCCGCTGGTCGAGTGGTGCGCCAGCTGCTGGGCCGAGGAATAATACATCTCGCGGTAATTGGTGCGTGCGATGGTGGTGGCGGGCTGTCCTTCGGGGGCCAGATCGACGGCGAGCTTGATGTCATAGAGCATTGGCCCTGCGTCCTTGAGGTGGTCGAGCAGCTCGAACTGACGCTCGGGCGTGTCCACTCGGAAGGGCTCAAGTGCTGCTTTGGTGACGATCCAGGGGCTGATCGAGGTGGCAGTGGCCTTGGCTTGGAAAGGCCCAAGCGGCTGGTACTCCCAGGCCTGGATGTCGCGGGCCGACCAGTCATTCAAGAGGACATAGCCAAAGATCATGTCGTCGGCCTCCTCTACCGAGACAGGCCCGTCCGAGGTCATGCCGACAATCGCGCCCATCTCCAGTTCCAGATCGAACCGGCGCGAGGGCAGGAAGGCGGGCAGGTCCTGATCGGGGGATTTGAGCTGGCCCCAGGGGCGGCGGATCTCGGTGCCCGAGACGACGACGGAAGAGGCGCGGCCATTATATCCGATGGGGATATGCAGCCAGTTGGGCGGCAGCGCATTTTCGGCGCCCCGGAACATGGTTCCCACATTTGTGGCGTGGTGGCGGCCTGCGTAGAAATCGGTGAACTCGCTGACCGCGAAGGGCATGTGCAGCTCGGCCTCGGCCATCGGGACGAGGAGCGGCTCGACCTTGTCCCGCTCGCTCGCATCCTCGGCCAGAAGGGCGTTCAAGCGTGCGCGCAGGGCAGCCCACACAGCGGGGCCTTCCTCCATCAGTTCGTTCCAGAACGGCACGTCAAAGAGTGGGTAGTCGGCCAGTGTGATCAGCCCATCGGCCTCGGCGGCTTCCATGTCGAGGATCATATCGCCGATGGCCACGCCTGGGCGAGGATCGGTGCCTTCGGTTGAAAAGACGCCGTAGGGCAGGTTGTTGAGAGGAAAGGGATGGCCTTGCGCGTTGGCGCTTGTCACCCAGCTTTTCATCAGGGGCATTCGTATTTCCTTTTGTCGGGGGTGGCGGGATAAATCCCGCCCTACGTAGGGCGGGACTTGTCCCGCCGCACACCTTACTTCTTGCCGGGCGTTCCGTCGAACTTCTTCTCCAGATCCGTCCAGCAGTCGATGTAATCATCCTGTAACGGCGCCTCATTTGCGGCAAAACTGGTCAGATGTTGGGGAAAACGCGTCTCGAACATGAACGACATGGTATTGTCGAGCTTGTCGGGTTGCAGATCGGCATTTGAGGCCCCCTCGAAGGCATTCTTGTCCGGCCCATGCGGCAGCATCATGTTGTGCAGGCTCATGCCGCCCGGAACAAAGCCCTGTGGCTTGGCATCGTACTGGCCATAGATGTTGCCCATCAGTTCCGACATGATGTTCTTGTGATACCAGGGGGGACGGAACGTATCCTCCATCACCATCCAGCGTTCGCGGAACAGAACAAAGTCGATATTGGCGGTGCCCGGCACGCCGGAGGCGGCGGTCAGCACGGTGAAAATCGACGGATCGGGATGGTCAAAGAGGATCGAACCCACCGGGCAATAGGTGCGCAGATCGTACTTGACCGGTGCGTAATTGCCGTGCCAGGCCACCACGTCAAGCGGCGAATGCCCAATCTTGGTTTCGTGGAACTGACCGCACCACTTGACGGTAACGCTAGAGGGCGCGTCGCGGTCCTCGAACGCGGCGACAGGTGTTTTGAAGTCCCGGCGGTTTGCCATGCAGTTGGCACCGATGGGGCCGCGACCGGGCAGCTCGAATTTCTGTCCGTAATTCTCGCAGACAAAGCCGCGTGCGGGCCCTTCCAGCACCTCGACCCGGTAGACCAGCCCGCGCGGGATGATCGCGATCTCCTTGGGCTCCAGATCGATGATGCCCAACTCGGTTGCAAAGCGCAGGCGCCCTTCCTGCGGGACGATCAAAAGCTCACTGTCGGCCGAGAAGAAATAGGCATCTTCCATCGATTGCGTCACCAGATAGATGTGGCTGGCCATACCCACCTGTGTGTTCACGTCGCCCGCCGTCGTCATCGTGCGCATGCCCGTCAGCCAGGTCAGTGGCGTGTCGGTCTGCGGCACCGGATCCCAGCGATACTGACCCAGTGAGATCACGTCAGGATCCACATGCGGCGCCGATTTCCAGTAGGGCAGGTCGATCTTTTGGAACCGGTGCGTGTGCTTGACCGAGGGCCGGATACGGTAACACCAGGTCCGCTCGTTCTGATGGCTGGGCGCGGTAAAGGCAGTGCCGGTCAACTGTTCGCCGTAAAGGCCATAGTTACATTTTTGCGGGCTGTTCATGCCCTGTGGCAGCGCGCCGGGCAGGGCTTCTGTCTCGAAATCATTGCCAAAGCCGGGCATATACCCTTCGGTTGTTCCGGTGGGTGAGCTGGCCTGGACGAAATTGTGGGGGCTTGTGGGACGATTCATGGGCGATTCCTCCTAATTTGGTTGCGGTGGTAATAGTTGTTTTTGTAACTAACAAGGAGGAGGCCTGTCGCATGCCCGAAAAAGATGATTTCGACCTACAGTTTTTCCTGCCTTACCTGCTCAACCAGGCCGCAGAGGAAAGCAGCCTCGCGTTTCAGCAGGTTTACAAGCGCCGCTATGGGATGCTGCGCACGGAATGGCGGGTGCTGTTTCACCTGGGCATCTACGGAGAGATGACCGCGAAACAGATTTCCCAGCGCGCCCGGATGCACAAGACCAAGATCAGCCGAGCGGTGCAGAAACTGGCGGATCGGCGGTTGCTTACGCGGGTCCGTGACGATCGTGATCGCCGATCTGAGATACTGGTGCTGACACCGGCAGGGCAAGGAGCCTATCGCGAGCTGCATCAGGTGGCCTGTGACTATGATGCGGCGTTGACCTCTGGCATGTCTAAGGCGGAAGTGCAGACGCTCAGACGGCTTTTGGTGCAACTGGCGCGCCGACAAATCTGAGGCCAGGTCGCGCAGGGGACTCCGCGCGCATTGGTCCGGTCGGCCTTTCCGGATCTGAACGGTCGGTGGTGAGGCTCAGAAGTCGACCTCGACCCCCGGCAGGTTCAGGCCTTTCATCATGTCGCGCAACTCCTGCCGGGCAGCGACGTTCGAGATATTGAGCTGTTTGACACCGATATCGCGCAGATCAAGCAAGGTAAGGCCGCGCGGAAAAAGCTCGCGGAAGATCACCCGCTCGGAAAAGCCCGAGACCGTGCGGAACCCGATACGCGCCGAGAGCATCTCGATGGCGCGTTCCATCTTTTCCTTGTTAACCATGCGCTGGGTGCCCAGACGATTGCGGATGACGATCCAGTCGATGGGTTTCAGACCGGCTTGGGCGCGCAACTGACGCGCGTTCCAGACCATTTCGGAATAGACCGACGGGCCCAGTATCTTTTCGGCGCGCGAGTCGATCCGCGCCAAAAGATCGAAATCGATAAAGCTGTCATTCAGCGGCGTGATCAGCGTGTCGGCCAGTGAATGGGCCACCTGGCTCAGGCGGGTATGCGATCCGGGGCAATCGATCAGAATGAAATCGCTGTCGGGCTCCAGTCGCGCGACGGCGGCCGAGAGGCGGTGATCATAGATGTTCTCGCCCGGTTTCAGGGTCGCGGCATCGATCTCGGGCAGGTCATGAAAATCCAGCCGCGGCAGATCGAGCCCGGATTTCTGAATGAACGTGCGGCGGTTCTCGATATACCGGCTGAGCGTGCGCTGGCGCAGATCGAGGTCGAGACAGCTGACCTTGTGCCCCAACCGCGACAAGGCACTGGCCACGTGCATCGACACCGTGGACTTGCCCGCGCCGCCCTTTTCGTTCCCCACAACAATGATATGCGCCATGCCCGCGTCCCTTTGTGCCGCCTCTTTGAGGGCGGTGAAACAGGTTTGGCACACTATATGTTGTGTTAGCGGCCTTGGAAAGCGGTCATGCAGCCAAAGAGCACGAGTTTTTCCGGCAGATCGACACGGGCAAACAGCCGCCCCCAAGAAAGGCAACCGGCCGGGGCACGCAAGAACCCTCGGCATCGGCTTCATCAAAAAGCGGCGCCCGGTGAACGGCTTTTTGATCTTGCGACTGCCCGCTCTTGGGCCAGCCTGCACCCCTTCTGGGCAACCGGCGCCAAAACAGTCAGAGATCGCGGCTTTGGCACGTGCCGACCGGGCAAATCCTCGCTCAAACACACCAAGCCTGTGGGATAACGCGGAACTCACGTCCACCCCGTCGCGAACAGCCGATCTTGGTGACGTATTCTCCATCCGACCCGCGCCCGCGAACTCAGCGCAGCGCGAGGTGAGAGGGGATCTTCAGCCCTTTGACATAGCGCTCTCTTGCCGCGGCGGCACGATGTCAGTCGAAACTCCGGTCAGCCCGGCGATGCGAGACGGTCTGTCCCCGACCCTAGCTATCGGCCCGCTCGGCCCCGTCGACGATGGCTTGTCTCAGCCGTTCCTCAAGCATCTTCTGCTTTGATTTGGAATGGTATTTCAGCCCGAACATGTCCTTGACATAAAAGGTATCCACAACCTGTTCGCCATAGGTCGCGATCACCGCGTTGGCGACATAGACGTTGTTGGCCGCAAAGGTTCGTGCCAGATCATAGAGCAGGCCGGGCCGGTCGCGGGTATCGACCTCGATAATCGTGTAGATCTCAGAGCCGTCATTGTCGAAGGTGATATGGGTGGGGACGTTGAACGCCTTTTCGCGTTTTTTGATCTTGTCGCGTGCTTTCAGGGCGTCGCGGGCCACCACCTCTCCGCCAAGTGTCTTCTGGATCATCTTGGTCAGGCGCGGCAGGCGGTCGGCCTCATAGGGTTTGCCTTCGGCATCCTGGATCCAAAACGCATCCGTCACATAGCCGTCCTTGGTGGTATAGCTGCGCGCATCGACGACATTGGCCCCCACCAGCGCCAGCGCGCCAGCGACGCGGGCAAAGATGCCGGGGTGATCGGCCATCACGAAACAGGCGCGCGTGGCGTCGCGATCCTCGTCCGGGAAAAGATGGATCAAGATCTGGCTTTCATCGTCACTGGTATCGAGCTGTTGCAACAGCCGTGCGAAATCGACATGTGCGGTGACATGCAAACCCTGCCAATACGGATCGTAATGGCGCTTGGTCTCGCGATTGAGATTTGTCTTGGACCAGTCGGGCAGAGCAGCGCGCAGCGCTTTTTTGGCCTCCGTACCTCGGTTTTCGCGGTTGAGATCCTCCATCCCGGTTTCCAGCGCGCGACGTGACTGCCGGTACAGCGCACGGATCAGCGCGGCTTTCCAGTTGTTCCAGGTATTGGGGCCGACACCGCGAATATCGCAAACCGTCATCACGCAGAGCAGATCCAGACGCTTGACCGTTTGGACCGCCTTGCAGAAGTCACGCACCGTGCGCGGATCGGCAATGTCGCGCTTTTGTGCCAGATCCGACATCAGCAGATGATAGCGCACCAGCCATTCCACCGTTTCACATTCCGATTTGCTCAGCCCCAGGCGTGGCGCGACCACACGGGCGATCCGGGCGCCAAGCTGGCTGTGATCTTCGGATCTGCCCTTGCCGATATCGTGCAGCAGCAGCGCCACATAAAGCACCTTGCGATTGATGCCTTCCTTGAGAATGCCGGAGGCCACCGGCAGATCCTCGATCAGTTCGCCCTTTTCGATCTTGGCCAGTTGGGCGATGCACTGGATGATGTGCTCGTCCACCGTATAGCTGTGGTACATATTGAATTGCATCATGGCCACGATCGGCTCGAATTCTGGGATCAGGGCCGAGAGGACACCCAACTCGTTCATCCGCCGCAAGGCCCGCTCGGGGTTGCCGTGTTTCAGCAGCAGGTCCAGAAAAATGCGCCGCGCTTCCTTGTCGTTGCGCATATCCTCGTCAATCAGATCCAGGTTGGCCCGCACCAGGCGCATTGCGTCGGGATGGATCAGCATCCCTGTGCGCAAGCCTTCCTCGAATACGCGCAGAATGTTCAGTTTGTCGCCGAGAAAGGTCTGAGGATCCGCGATGTTGAGACGGTTGTGGACAACCGCATAACCCGGTTTCACGCGCGGCCTCCGGCGGAAAATCCGTTCCAGAAGAGGTTCGGATTTGACATGGGTCGCTTCGAGATCGCTGAGGAAAATGCGGGTCAGGTCGCCCACTGCCGTGGCATGGCGAAAATAGTCCTGCATGAACCGCTCGACCCCCCGTCGGCCAGCACGGTCCTCATAACCCAATCGCGCGGCCACCTCGACCTGCATGTCAAAGGTCAGCATCTCGACCGGCCGCCCGGCGGTCAGATGCAGATGCGCGCGCACGGCCCAGAGAAAATCCTCAGCCTTCACAAAGCGCTCGAACTCCTCCGGTCGAAAGACACCGAGATTGACCAGCTCGCCCGCGTCCTCGACGCCGCGAATGTACTTGGCGATCCAGAACAGCGATTGCAGATCGCGCAGACCGCCTTTGCCCTCTTTGACATTGGGCTCGACCACATAGCGTTCGCCCTGTCGGATGTGGCGTTTCTCGCGCTCCTCCAGCTTGGCTTCGATGAAGTCGCGCCCGGTGCCCGAGAACAGTTCGGTTTGCAGCCGGGTTTTCAACTCGCTTGCAAGGTCTGCGTCACCGGCAAGGAACCGGTGTTCTAAAAGGGTGGTGCGGATCGTGAAATCCTCGTGGCCCAGGCGCAGGCAATCTTTGATCGTGCGCGACGCATGCCCGACCTTCAGCTTGAGATCCCACAGCACGTAGAGCATGGATTCGATCACACTCTCGGCCCAGGGCGTGATCTTGTAGGGCGTCAGAAACAGCAGATCGACATCCGAGAACGGTGCCATCTCGCCCCGGCCATAGCCGCCCACGGCAATCAGCGCGATCCGCTCTCCATCGGTTGGATTGGGCAACGGGTGGAGATGGGCGCGGGCCAGATGCAGGGCCGATGTGACCAGACCATCGGTCAGATAGGTATAGGCCCGTGTCAGCGGGCGCGCGGCAAAGGGTGTTTCCGCGAATGCCTCGGCAATTGCAGTGCGTCCGGCCTCCTTGGCCTCGCGCAGGATCGTGACAGCCGCCGCCCGCAAGGCAGCGCTGTCGTCTGCCTGCCCTGCGGCGGCATCCAACGCGGCGCGAATTGCCGGACCGTCGAAGATCAGGTCCGGTGCGCAGATCAGGTTGTCGTCAGGCGGGACGTTTGCCGCGGAAACCGGATCAGGATCCGGCGCCGACAAAGCTTCTTGGGGCAGGGTCAATCACAACCACCTGTCTGTTTTGGATCGATGCGACGGCAAGGCCGCGTTCGTTGGTTCCATCCGGGCGCAGGCGGAAGATGCCGTTGACGCCCTGAAAACCTGCACCTTGCGTCAGCGCTCCGCCGGTCAGCGCATTCGACTGGCCATTGGCCACCAGCGCGCCGATGGCGGCAATGCCGTCAAAGGCCAGGCCGCCGATGGGGTGGGGCGGTTCGGCATAGGCGGCTTCGTACCGGGCACGGAAACGCTGGGTCAGCACCGGATCGGGCAACGCGAACCATCCGCCCTGCACACCAGGCAGTTCCAGGGTCTGAACCGGGATGTCCCAGCGTGTCAGTCCAATGAATTGCACCTCGTCAGGGCGCACCCCCGCCTCAGGCAGAAGCTGCGCGAAAAGGGGCAGGGCGCCAGCGGTGGTCGCGGTCATGAAAACCGCATCGGCGCCCGCACTGCGCACAGCACCCTGAACCTGCGGTACCGCGGCGATTACGCTCTGCTGCGACAGCTCATAGGGCACGATTCCCGCCACCCGAGCGGTGCTGCGTTGGCCGGCAGTCTCAATGGCATTGCGGCCCAGCTGTCCGGCCACATCCGTTGAATGCACAACGACCACGTTCTGTTTGCCCTGCCGTCCGGCGTATTGCATCAGCCGATCGGCGGTGTTCTGGAAGGTCGGACCCAGCACGAACACATTACCGCCGGCGATCGTCGTGTTGTTGGAAAAGGCCAGTACGTTGACGTTCTGGCGGGCCGCGGCGACACCGGCTGCGTTTGCGGCCTCGGCATAGACCGGTCCCAGAATGATCCGCGCGCCTTCGTTGATCGCCTGCGTGGTCTGGGCTGCGGCTTGTGTGGCATTCGCAGCGGTGGAATAGACGCGCAGGTCGATTTCGACGCCGTCCAATCCCGCCATGGCCAGGCGCGCGGCATTCTCCAGACTGCGCGCGAGCACATCATCGCCGGTCTGGCCAGATCCGCTGGGCACCAGGAGTGCCACGGGCACCGGCCGCGACGTGTTGATTGTGGGCCCGCCACCGGGACCGGGCAGCGCCACATCACAGGCGGCAACCGCCAGCAAGGAGACCAGCGCAATGGTGCGCAGCCCAAGCTTGCGGGCGGATGGGAAAAGGTCGAACATGGGCACTGGCACTCCGTGAGGGCGGCTTGGCGCGCCGCAAGGGTCGTTGCCACGATAATAGACACCAGTTAAGGCGGGTCCAGCTTTGAATTCCCACAAATCGACGCTTGCCCCAGGTCTTTACTTTGTGGCGACCCCCATCGGGACGGCCCGAGACATCACTTTGCGCGCGCTCGATATCCTGAGTTCAGCGGAGGTGATCGCCGCAGAAGACACCCGCAGCCTGCGCAAATTGATGGAGATCCATGGTATTGCGCTGAACGGACGTCGCATCGTGGCCTATCACGATCACAGCGGCGCTGCGGTGCGCGAACGGTTGATAGCGGCCGTGGCCGATGGGCAATCGGTCGCCTACGCGTCCGAGGCGGGTATGCCGCTTGTTGCCGACCCGGGGTTCGAGCTGGGCCGGGCGATGGCCCAAGCGGGCTTGCCTGTCACGGTCGCGCCAGGAGCGTCGGCGGTTTTGGCTGCGCTGGCCATTTCCGGCCTTCCGAGCGACGCATTTTTCTTTGCCGGGTTTTTGCCATCAGCCTCCAGCGCGCGCCGGGCGCGGTTGGAGGCACTGCGCGATATTCCCGGCACACTGATCTTTTTTGAATCACCCCGTCGCGTTGCGGCGATGATCGTCGAGGCGCAAGTCGTGCTGGGAGGCAGCAGGCAGGCCGCCATCTGCCGCGAGATAACCAAGAAGTTCGAGGAGGTCCGGCGGGGGACACTGGACGAACTGGCCGCTGGCCTGGAGGGGGCCAGCCTGAAGGGTGAAGTCGTTGTGCTGATCGCACGCGGGGATTCGGAAAAAATTAGCGACTCTGATTTAGAAACGGACCTGAAGGCTGCTCTTGGGTCAATGTCGATGAAGGATGCGGCCGACGCGGTGTCAAAAGCGCATGATTTGCCTCGGCGCAAAGTGTATCAACTGGCGCTGAAACTTGGAAAGGATCGGTTATGATCGGGACGCTTCGGGAACGGGGTCGTGCAAGCTATCACGCCGGCCTGTCGGCCGAAGACCGCATCGAGCGGGCCTATACCGATGATGGCCACACGGTGCTCGCCCGCCGCTGGCGTGGGCGTGGTGGCGAAATCGATCTGGTTCTGTGCAAAGACGACGTGATCTCTTTCGTCGAGGTCAAGAAAGCCCGCGATTTTGCGCGCGCGGCAGAGAGCCTGCGCCCTTCACAGGCGCGCAGGATCGCCACAGCTGCGGAAGAGTTTCTTGCCACGCAGCCTCGCGGAGCCTTGACGGAATGCTCCTTTGACGTGGGCCTTGTCGACCAGACCGGCGCTTATGAGATCATCGAGAATGCCCTCCTTTTGCAATGAGCTTGTGTAGCAGGGCATTGTCCGCCGAATTGTGATGTGGGGCGAGTGGGTCGCTCTCAATACCTGAGCCGTGCCGCAACGCATTCCAGGGCACGAGCGCGGGCCAAACCGTCTGATACACATTGAACTGCGGCGCGCGCTGGGCCATGTACGGGCGAACCAGTGAAAGGCGCGCGTCATGAGAATTGCATTTCAAATGGACCCGATCGGGGCCGTGGATGTCAACGCAGACAGCTCTTTCCGCCTGGCGGAAGAAGCGCAGGCGCGGGGTCATTCGCTGTATTACTACAGCCCGGATCAATTGGCCTATCAGGAGGGCCGCATCACCGCACGCGGTCATGACATGACGGTTCAGCGCGTCGCAGATGCGCCTGCAATCCTGGGACCTGCGCGCGAGGTCGACTTGGCGAATTTCGACGTGATCTGGCTGCGCCAGGATCCGCCATTTGACATGCACTATATCACATCTACCCACCTTCTTGACCGGCTCAAGGGCCGCGCACTGGTCGTGAACGATCCGTTCTGGGTGCGCAATTACCCCGAAAAGCTGCTGGTGCTGGATTTCCCGGAGCTCACCCCGCCGACCACGATTGCGCGCGATCTCGAAACGATCAAGGCGTTCAAGGCACGACATGGCGACATCATTCTCAAACCGCTCTATGGCAATGGCGGTGCCGGCGTCTTTCGTCTGGACCAATCGGATCGCAACCTGACCTCGCTGCATGAGCTCTTTACCGGGTTCTCTCGCGAGCCGCTGATCGTTCAGAAATTCCTGCCCGATGTGAGTAATGGCGACAAACGCGTGATCCTGGTGGATGGTGAGGCGGTGGGCGCGATCAACCGCGTTCCGGCCAAAGGTGAGACACGCTCCAACATGCATGTGGGCGGGCGGCCCGAAAAAATTGGCCTCAGCGACCGCGATCAGGAGATCTGTGCGGCAATCGGCCCGCTGCTGAAGGAAAAAGGCCAGATCTTTGTCGGCATCGACGTCATCGGCGAGTACCTGACCGAGATAAACGTGACTTCGCCGACCGGCATTCAGGAACTGGAGCGGTTCGACGGGATCAACGTGGCGGAAAAAATCTGGCAGGCCATCGAGGGCAAGCTGGAGTGAGCTGGCAGCGGGGTCTGCTGAACTGGTATCTGCGCCGGTTTGAGCGACCGGCTCTCGAACGGCATCCCCCGGATCGGATAAGGCGGAGGTTTGAGGTCAAGTCGAGACTGTCGTTCCACCCCCCGCGCGCGAGCCGGTTTCGCCGGGACAGGCTCGCCGATGTGCCGGTGCAATGGGTCACAGCAAAGGGCGCGCTGGGACGCGCGGTGATGCTGTACTTTCATGGAGGAGCGTATGTGTTTGGCTCATCCAGCACCCATCGCGCCATGCTGGCAAAGCTTTCCGCCTTGACCGGTCTGCCTGCATGTCTGCCCGATTACCGCCTGGCGCCTGAACATCCGTTTCCCGCGCAGATCGCAGACGCACTGGCGTGTTATCGCGCGTTGTCGGATGACCATCCGGTGATAATCGGGGGCGATAGTGCGGGCGGCGGTCTGGCGCTGGCTCTCTTGGCGGAGGTCCTTCGGCAGGACTTGCCGCGCCCCGATGCGGTCTTCGCCTTTTCTCCGGTGACCGACATGACCTTTTCCGGCGCATCGATCACATCCAATGCAGACCGCGACGTGGTCTTGCCTGCCAACAGCATTGCAAGGATGACCGAGCTTTTTCTGGCCGGTGAAGATCCCAGGGATCCGAGGGCGTCACCGCTATTTGCCAATTTCGCCGGAGCACCTCCGGTATGGCTGACGGCAAGTGACAGCGAGCTCTTGCTCGACGATGCATTGCGGATGCACCGCGCGCTTCAGGAGCAGAAAGTCGAGAGCTGTCTGAGGATTGAACGCAACCATCCCCATGTCTGGCCGATCTTTCACAATATGCTGCCCGAGGCGAACCGGACGCTGCGGTTTCTGGCCCAGTGGATCTTAGAGCGTCAGGCCTCTCTCCTGGCGAGCAATCGATAACTGAGCGCTTCGGCCACATGCGGGCGGCGGACCCGCTGCGACTTGTCGAGATCGGCGATGGTGCGCGCGACACGTAACACCCGGTGATAGCCGCGCGCCGACAGCCCAAACCGGTCGGCTGTTTTCGACAGCAGGGTTTTGCCGTCACTGTCCGGAGTGGCGATCTCTTGGAGAATTTCACCTTCGGCATCAGCGTTTTGCCGCAGATCCGAATGGCCGTCGAAGCGCGCCTCCTGGATCGCACGCGCCGCCGCGACGCGGTCCGCCACCATTGCGGAGGTTTCTCCGTCCGCGGGCAGATCCAGATCCGAAAACGCCACCGGAGGCACCTCGATCCGCAGATCGAAACGGTCCATCAAAGGACCCGAGATGCGCCCGAGATAGTCCTCAGCGCAGATCGGCGCCCGCGAACAGGCACGGTTCGGATCCGACAGGTATCCGCATTTGCACGGGTTGGCGGCTGCAACCAGCATGAACCGGCATGGGTATCTGACATGAGCATTGGCGCGGGCGACCATCACCTCGCCTGTTTCGATGGGTTGGCGCAGCGTTTCCAGCACAGCGCGCGGGAATTCAGGAAACTCATCCATGAACAGCACACCGTTATGCGCCAGGCTGATCTCCCCTGGTTTTGCGCCCCGGCCGCCGCCCACCAAGGCGGGCATGGAAGCGGTGTGATGGGGGTCTCGAAACGGGCGCGTGCGGCGGATACCACCTTCGTCCAAAAGCCCGGCCAGAGACTGGATCATTGAGGTTTCCAGCGCCTCGATCGGGGTGAGCGGGGGCAGGATGCCCGGCAGTCGCGCCGCCAGCATGGATTTGCCCGATCCAGGGGGCCCGATCATCATCAAGTGGTGGCGCCCCGCCGCGGCAATCTCCATCGCGCGTTTGGCACGCTCTTGCCCCTTGACGTCGCGCAGATCGCGATGCCCCTGATCGGCGGGCACTTCACCTCGGATCGCAGGGCGCAGAGGGGACAGTCCGGAATAATGCTGGACGACTTCGATCAGGCTGGCAGCCGCCGTCACCTGGGTGGCATCGACCCAGGCCGCCTCCGCGCCCGAGCCTGCCGGGCAGAGCAGTTGGCGCCCGTCCTCCGCCGCGCGCATGGCCGCAGGCAGCGCGCCCAGTACCGGGATCAGAGAGCCGTCGAGTGACAGCTCTCCCAAAGCGACGGTATCCTCGATGGTGTCCGCGGGCAGCACATCAAGCGCGCTGAGCAAGGCGACGGCGATGGGCAGGTCGAAATGACTTCCCTCTTTGGGCAGATCCGCGGGTGACAGGTTTATCGTGATCCGTTTCGATGGCAGCGCAATGGCCATAGAGGATAGCGCCGCCCGGATCCGGTCTCGGGCTTCGCTGACCGCTTTGTCGGGCAGGCCAACGATGGAAAAGGCGGGCAGGCCGGGGCTGATGGCGCATTGCACCTCGACCGGACGAGCCTCCACCCCCTGAAATGCGACCGTATAGGCGCGTGCGACCATTCAGCATTCCCCTTGACCTGAATTGGTTAACGAGTAGGGCGCAAGCGTTTATGAAGGGTTAAGCTCCGCGCGCTCATTTTCTGACGCAGAAAATGCGCCGATTTTGGCGCAAAATCGGGGAGCGACAGGCGACATACCGCTCGAGAAAATGTGTCATTTTCTTCCCATTTTTTGTGTCAAAAAATGCCATGTCATGCCACGGGCCAGGGGTCCGACGGAAAATCTAGGCGATGGGGCTCAGGTGTATAGTTGGTCTTCAGCCCGTCGGCCCGCCACTGCTGAACCTCCGGGTCGGCCAATAGCGCCAGCGCATAGGCTTTCGCGTTTGCGCTTACCGGCAGCCCGTATCCGATGATTCTGGCTGCCATGGGCGTATAGAACACATCTGCAAGGGAATAAGTGCCGAAAAGCCACCCGTCCGCTGCGCCCGACAGACGCCGCGCATGCGACCAAATCACGTCCAGCCGCTCCAGATCCGCGCGAACCTCCACTCCGGGTTCAAATCCACGATAGGCGCGAAGCAGTTGCATCGGGCAGGCCCCGCGCAATGCGCCAAAGCCCGCGCACATTTCAGCGCAGAGCCAGCGTGCCGTCGCGCGTTGGGCAGACTCCTTGGGCCAGAGCCCGGCATCAGGGTGCCGCTCGGCCAGCGTTTCTGCCATGGCAAGGCTTTCGCCGACCACTGTGCCCTCTGGCGTGCGCATGACCGGCACCAGCCGCGCCGGGGGCAGCCCGCTGAGATCCTTTGCCATGGTTCCAGCATAAAGACCGACCATATGGGCCCGCATTGGCAGGTCGAATTTGCGAAACATCAACCAGCCACGCAAGGACCAGCTAGAGAACGTCTTGTCGCCGATATAGAGCTCATACGTCATGCCACCGAGGCTAAGCGGATGGGTGGCCTCTGGCAAAATGCTGATTTGTGCGGCCCGATATCACGGCTGATGATTGATCCGTCCCAGATGCCACCGAGTGCCGTCAAACCGCATATCGGTGACCGACAGATTGTCGATTTTATGGGCCAGCACATCCGCCGCGGTCGCGCCCATGGCGCGTTGTACCTGTGTCAGGATTACACCGAAATGTGCGACGGCCACGATATGGGCGCCGCGATATCGGGCGCTGAGCGTATCGACCACGCGCGCCACGCGTGACGCACTCTGGTTCCAGCTTTCCCCGCCCGGCGGGATGATATCACCAGGGGTTTCCCAATAGGCGCGGCTGAGCTCGGGGTGGGTCCGAGCCACTTCCGAAAAATGCTTACCGTCCCACGCGCCGAAATGAAACTCCCGCAGATCCTGATGATCCGGAAGGCGCCTGCGCCCGGCGGTCAGCACATCGGCTGTGGCCGAGGCGCGGATCAGGTCCGATGCCACGACGATGGCCTCATCGGGCAAATGGGCGTTCAACCGCGCGATCTGCGCGTGGTCCGACAGATCGGCGGGCATGTCGCGCCAACCGACAAAGGCTTTTTCATGGGTCGGCCCGTGGCGCACCCAGTGCCAGGTTGTCATGGCATCAGCCCCTTGAGGACCTGCGGCAGTCCAGCGGTCACCTTGATGACCAGATTGGCCTCGGCGGCCAGACGAATGTTGAGCCGTCCCTGCGCCTCCCGAAACCGGCGGGCGAGCGTGTTTTCGGGTACGATTCCCTCTCCAACCTCGTTTGAGACCACGATAACTGGCGGAGCGCAGTTTGCGATCGCCGCCAGCAAATCGGCCTCGGCCCGCGGCAAATCGGACGTCTCGGACAGCATGTGGTTGGATAGCCAAAGCGTTGCGCAATCGAAAAGAACGACGTCGCCACGCGCATCGTGCAAGGCGGATGCCACGTCGAGCGGCGCCTCGATCGTGTCCCAGCCGACGCTGCGCCGGGTCTTGTGCAAGGCAACTTTGGCGGCCATTTCGGCGTCAAACACCTGCGCGCTGGCCACATAGATCTTTGTCTTCGCATGCGTTTCGGCTAACCTTTCGGCAAGACGCGATTTGCCGGAAGCAGCCCCGCCAATCATCAAGGTGAGTTTCGGCAACAATTTTTTAACCCTTGAATGATCCATTTGGGTTGGAACTGCGTACTCAGTTCAGGAGCGCAAAACAAGGTGTGAGCATTCACACAGGATGTCATCTACAGGGGGATGATATGGCACTGGACTCGACACTTGATATGTCACTGTCTCGGCGCGCGATGAAAGCCGAGCTGCTGGACGCCGAAACCGAACTCAGGCTGGCCTATGCCTGGCGTGATGAACGGGACGAAGAGGCGTTGCATCGTCTGATTACCGCATATATGCGGTTGGCGATTTCGATGGCCTCAAAATTCAAGCGCTATGGCGCGCCGATGAATGACCTCATTCAGGAGGCGGGCCTGGGCCTGATGAAGGCGGCCGATAAATTCGATCCCGATCGCGGCGTGCGATTTTCGACCTATGCGGTCTGGTGGATCAAAGCGTCGATCCAGGATTATGTCATGCGCAACTGGTCAATGGTGCGCACCGGCTCCACCTCTTCCCAGAAGTCGTTGTTTTTCAACATGCGCCGGGTGCAGGCGCGGCTGGAGCGTGAAGCGGCCTCCGCCGGGGAGACGCTGGATCGGCATCAGTTGCACCAGATGATTTCCACCGAAATCGGCGTTCCCCTGCATGATGTTGAGATGATGGAGGGGCGGCTCTCTGGCTCTGATTACTCCCTTAACGCCACGCAGTCGGTGGATGACGAGGGGCGCGAATGGATCGATGCGCTGGAGGATAACAGCGCCCAGGCCGCCGATTTGGTCGAGGACAGCCATGACACAGCCCAATTGCGAGAGTGGTTGCTGTCGGCGATGGCGGCCCTGAATGACCGGGAACGGTTTATCGTGCGCGAGCGTAAGCTCCGCGAAGATCCCCGCACACTGGAATCGCTTGGCAACGAGCTGGGCCTCTCCAAAGAGCGCGTGCGCCAGCTGGAGGCTGCGGCGTTTGGAAAAATGAGAAAAAGCCTTGAATCTCAGTCGCGTGAGGTGCAGCACTTCCTTTTATGAAAACATGGCTCATTCCCCTGTTTGCCGCGATTAGCTTGGCCCTGACCGCCCCTGTTGGGGCGGTTTCACTGTCTGAAGACATTCTGAACCGTCTGAAATCCGCAGATGTCGTCCTTTTGGGCGAGGTGCATGACAATCCAGCCCATCATCAGGTCCAGGCCGACCTGGTTGCACAGATCGTGCCCAAGGCGCTGGTGTTTGAGATGCTGACGCCGCAACAAGCCACCCGCGCCACGCCGGATCTGATCCAGGATCGCGCGGCGCTGGATGCGGCATTGGGATGGGCCGAAAGCGGCTGGCCCGATTTTATGATGTATCACCCGATTTTTCTGGCCGCACCCCAGGCCCGGGTCTTTGGCGCTGCGGTACCGCGTGACGCTGCGCGCGCGGCGATGCAGACGGGCATCGCCGAGAGTTTCGGCGCACAGGCCACGCAATATGGGCTGACAGAACCGCTGCAACAGTCCGAGCAGCAAAGGCGCGAAGCCCTCCAGATGGAGGCTCATTGTGACGCGCTTCCCGCACATCTCTTGCCTGCAATGGTCGATATTCAGCGGCTGCGGGATGCCCGTCTGGCGCAGGAAGCGGTGCGCGCATTGGAAGAGACGGGCGGCCCCGTCGCGGTGATCACCGGCAATGGTCATGCCCGTGCAGATTGGGGGGTGCCCCGGTTCCTGCGCCGGGTCGATGCCGACGTGACGGTTTTTGCACTGGGCCAATCCGAGGAGGGTGGCGCCCTGAGAGGGGACTTTGATGCAGTGATCGATGGGCCGGGCGTCGAGCGGCCGGATCCCTGCGCCGCCTTTGCAACATCGGGGGGCTGAGCCGAGCCGATTGGCACTGGCCCATTTCCCACCCCTTGCCTATGGTCGCACCCGTTGGACCCACAGATCCGAGGCGCCATGCTGTCTGGTAAACGCATTTTGTTGATCATCGGCGGCGGGATCGCGGCCTATAAATCGCTCGACCTGATCCGCAGGCTGGCCGAGCGCGGCGCCTCTGTCACGCCAGTGCTGACCCGCGCGGGCGAGGAGTTCGTCACACCGCTTTCGGTTTCCGCGCTGGCCGGGCAGAAGGTCTACCGCGACCTTTTCGACCTCACGGATGAAGCCGAGATGGGGCATATCCAGCTTTCGCGCAGCGCCGATCTGATCGTGGTCGCACCCGCGACTGCGGACCTGATGGCCAAGATGGCGCAAGGCATGGCCAATGATCTGGCCTCCACCCTGCTTTTGGCGACGGACACGCCGGTTCTGGCGGCTCCGGCAATGAATGTGCGAATGTGGGATCATCCCGCCACGCAGCGCAATCGCGCAACGCTGGAGGGGGACGGAGTGATGTTCGCGGGTCCCAATGAGGGGGATATGGCCTGCGGCGAGTTCGGTCCCGGGCGCATGGCCGAACCGCTGGAGATCGTGGATGCGATCGAAAAGACCTTCGGCAAAGGTCCGCTGTCCGGCAAACGCGTGCTGGTGACCTCTGGCCCCACCCATGAACCGATCGATCCGGTCCGCTATATCGCCAACCGGTCTTCGGGCGCACAGGGCACCGCCATCGCCCGCGCACTGGCGGATCTGGGTGCGCAGGTGATCTTTGTCACCGGTCCCGCAGAGGTGCCGGCCCCCCAAGGGGTGGAAGTGGTCGCGGTTGAAAGCGCGCGCGAAATGGCCGAAGCCGTAGAGGCCGCTTTGCCCGTGGATGCGGGCGTTTTTGCGGCGGCGGTGGCCGACTGGCGGGTGTCCACCGCGTCTGAGAGCAAGCTCAAGAAATCCAAGGACGGGCTGCCGGTGCTGAAATTTACCGAAAATCCGGACATTCTGGCCGGTGTCGCCCAGCGGGCTGAGGGGCGGCCCCGGCTGGTTGTTGGATTTGCCGCTGAAACCGACGATGTCGAGGCGCACGCCACCGCCAAGCGGCGAAGCAAGGGCTGTGACTGGATCGTGGCCAATGATGTCAGCCCTGCCACCGGCATCATGGGAGGGGCGGAAAACGCCGTTACGCTGATCACCGCAGAAGGCGCCGAAAACTGGCCGCGCATGGCAAAGGAGGCTGTTGCGCGCGCATTGGCCGACCGGATCGCGGAGGTCCTGAATGCCTGAGGACCTCGAGATCCGGGTGCTGCGCGAGGCGGGTTTTGACCCGTCCGTTCCGCTGCCCAGCTATGAAAGCGACGGGGCCGCGGGCGCGGATCTGCGTGCGAATCTGCCCGCTGGCGATGTGACCTTGAACCCCGGAGCGCGCGCTCTGATCCCGACGGGTCTGCGGATCGAGATCCCGCAAGGGTTCGAGGTGCAAATCCGGCCGCGCTCGGGTCTCGCGCTGAAACACGGGATCACCCTGCCCAATGCGCCCGGCACGATTGACAGCGACTATCGTGGGCCTTTGGGGGTGATCGTGATGAATGCAGGGGACGCGCCCTTTGTCATCTCGCATGGCGCGCGCATCGCACAGATGGTTGTCGCTCCGGTGCTGCGGGCGGCGTTCACGCTGGATGCGCGGTTAAGCGCGACCGTCCGGGGTACGGGTGGATTTGGATCGACGGGAACGGATTGATGGTCCTTGTTCTCGCACTTGCCGGGGTTCTTTGGGGGATCGGATCAATGATGGGCGCGCCGCGCAAGGCGCGCCTGACCATGATCGCGATGCTGTATCTTGGCGTATTGATCCTGCATCTGCTGTTGCCGGATGGCCACCCGCTGCGCGTGGCGACTGGCGCTTCTCCGGCGCTGTGGCTGCTGATCGGCGGATTTGTGGTGATGGTACTGATTTACCGCGCCGGGCTTGGCTGGCTGAAGGGGCGGGCAGAGGCCCGTGATGCCAAGGACCGCCCGGATCAGAGCGCCGGGACGTTTACCGAAACGGAGTTGAACCGTTACGCTCGGCATATCGTGCTGCGCGAAATAGGCGGGCCAGGACAGAAAAAGCTCAAGGAGGCGCGGGTTTTGGTCATCGGCGCGGGCGGGCTGGGGGCGCCTGCGCTGCAATATCTTGCGGCCGCGGGCGTGGGCACCATCGGTGTGATCGATCATGATGTGGTCGACAACGCCAACCTGCAACGGCAGGTGATCCACCGGGATGCCGATATCGGCATGCCCAAGGTGTTTTCAGCCGAGGCCGCGATGCGGGCCCAGAACCCGTTTGTAACGATCCGGCCCTATAACCGCAAACTGGAGGAGGGGATCGCGCCCGAGCTGTTTGCCGAATACGATGTCATCCTGGACGGGACGGATAATTTCGAGACACGCTATCTGTCAAATCGCGTCGCGGTCGCAGTGGGCAAACCTCTGATTTCCGGTGCCTTGTCGCAATGGGAAGGACAGCTCAGCGTATTTGACCCGGCCCATGAGGCGCCCTGCTATCAGTGTATCTTTCCTGAAGCGCCGGCCGAAGGGCTGGCCCCTTCCTGCGCCGAGGCCGGTGTGATTGGCCCGTTGCCCGGTGTGATTGGCTCGATGATGGCCCTAGAGGCGATTAAGCTGATTGCCGAGGCAGGCCGACCGATGCGGGGCGAGATGCTGATTTACGATGCGCTCTGGGGCGAGACGCGCAAGATCGGGTTGGAACGCCGCGCCGATTGCCCGATCTGCGGGGGCGCGGCACGCCTCAGCGAGACAGCGCAGGCTTCTTGAAGGATGACCGGATTGAGGGGCCAGCCCCTCAAACTCCCCGGGAATATTTATGGCCAGAAGAAGCAGACAGGTCAGAGCACCGCTGACAAGTCGGCAATCAGATCCTCGGGATCTTCGAGCCCGACAGAGAGGCGGAAGATGCCATCGCCGGCGAAGGCGCGGTAGCTTTGTGTTTGGGCCGGGTCGAGGCGGAAGGAGCTGTCCATCAACCCTTGGGTCTCCATCCAGAAGACCAGGCTGCGGTGATGCCCCAGCGACACGGCATAATGGATGATGTTCAGATTTTCGATCATGCTCCGGGCGATGCGTTCGCCATCGCTCACCCCGCCCACCTGAAAGGAGATCATGCCGGAGGGGTTGGCCATCTGCCGCCGGGCCAGATCATATTGAGGGTGGGAAGGCAGGCCAGGATAGATCACGCGGGTCACAGAAGGTTGCGCCTCCAGCCATTCAGCGACAGCCAGGGCGCCCGCCTGGTGCGCCTTGAGCCGGAGCGGCAGTGTTGAGGCGCCGCGCGCGATCAGCCAGGCGTTGAAGGGCGAGAGGACCCCACCATGGTGGATTGACGCTTCCAGGCGCATTTTGCGCACCAGATCAGCCCGGCCTGCGACCGCACCTCCGACCGCGTCGCCATGCCCGCCGATATATTTCGTGGTTGAGTGCATCACCAGATCGACACCCAGGCTCACGGTGTCCTGCCCGATGGGTGAGGCGAATGTGGCATCGGTGGAGTGGATCGCCCCCGCTTCCCGCGCGAGTGTCGAGACTGCCGCCAGATCGGTCAGGCGGCCAATGGGGTTGGCGGGGCTTTCGGAGTGGATCAGGCGCGTATTCGGGCGGATCGCGTTTGCTATGTTCTGGGGATCGGACATGTCCACAACACTGACCTCAACCCCCATACGCGGAAACGTATCCCGGGCCAGTTCGGCCACGCCCGCATAAGAGACGTCAGAGACAATCAGGTGATCGCCCTGGTTCAGAAAGGTGAAGAAGATCGCTGTGGCAGCGGCCATGCCGGAGGCTGTGCAGAGGCAGTCTTCGGCCCCCTGGAGTGCTGCGATCTTGGCCTCGAGCATTGCCACGGTCGGGTTGGCCCAGCGGGCATAGGCATAGGGGCTGTCTGCCGTCAGATCATGTGCCGAAAAGCCCGAGATGTCGTCGGACACAAAGGTAGAGGACATGTGGATCGCCGGGGCCGAGGCGCCGGTTGTCGGGTCGGGCGCCTCGCCTGCGTGGATTGCCGTAGTCATCGGTCCGGTTTTCCGGTTGGTGCGGCTCATGCCGTTCTCCTGCGCTGTGATCCGCTGCACGCTGAACCAGATGTGACAGGGCATCAAGCGCGAAAATGGCGGGGGGCTCTGGACCCTTGGCAGGCACGGGCCTAGCTTGCATCTCAAAGGAGATTGTCCCGCATGACCAATCCGCTTCTGTCCCCTTGGGACACCCCCTTTGAGATCGCTCCGTTCGACCGGATTTCGGATGAGGATTTCGCCCCTGCGCTAGAGCATGCGCTCAAGGCCCACCGGGACGAGATTGCCGCGATTGCAAGGGCGGACACAGCTCCTGATTTTGCCAATACGGTAGAGGCGCTGGAGGCGGCGGGCCGTGATCTTGATAAGGTTCTGTCGGTGTTTTTCACCGTGGCCGGGGCCGACAGCAATCCCGCGCGCGAGGATCTGCAACGGGTGTTTTCGCCCAAACTGGCCGCGCATTTTTCCGAAGTCACCTCAAACGACGCGCTCTTTGCGCGGATCGAAGCCGTCTGGCAAGCGCGGGACGGACTGGATCTGACGGATGAGCAGCTGCGCGTGCTGATGCTGACACGGCGTGGTTTTGTGCGTGCAGGCGCGGCGTTGGAGGGGGCCGAGGACGCGCGGATGAAACAGATCAAATCGCGCCTTGCCACGCTGGGCACGCAATTCACCCAGAACCTGTTGGCAGATGAGCGCGACTGGCTCATGGAGCTGTCTGAGGGCGATCTTGACGGTCTGCCCGATTTTGTCGTGCAAGCCGCACGGACGGCAGGCCAGGAGAAAGAAAAAGCAGGTCCGGTCGTCACACTCTCGCGGTCCTTGATCGTGCCGTTTTTGCAATTCTCGCCGCGCCGGGATCTGCGCGAGCGGGCTTATAAGGCGTGGGCCGCGCGCGGGGCCAATGGCGGGCAGACCGATAACCGCGCGATCGCAGCCGAGATCCTGACCCTCCGGCAGGAGCGTGCGGCGCTTTTGGGCTATGACAGTTTTGCCGCCTACAAGCTGGAAACCGAGATGGCCAAGACGCCGGATGCGGTGCGCGATCTGTTGATGGCGGTGTGGGAGCCCGCCAAGGCGCGGGCCAATGAAGATGCCGCCGCGCTCGAAGAAAGGATGCGGGCCGATGGGGTGAACGGCCCGCTCGAGGCCTGGGACTGGCGCTACTACGCACAAAAGCGGCGCAAGGCCGAGCATGACCTCGATGAGGCCGAACTGAAACCCTATCTGCAACTCGACCGCATGATCGAGGCGGCTTTTGCCTGTGCCAATCGCCTCTTCGGGTTGGCGTTCCGGGTCGTCGACGTGCCTCTCTACCATGCCGACTGCCGCGCCTGGGAAGTGACGCGGGATGGCCAGCACATTGCGCTCTTCATTGGGGATTACTTCGCGCGTGGCTCCAAACGCTCCGGTGCCTGGTGTTCGGCAATGCGAAGCCAGGCGCGATTCCCGAAGATTCAGGCGCCCATCGTCATCAATGTCTGTAATTTCGCCAAGGGCGATCCCGCGCTCCTGAGCTATGACGATGCGCGCACCCTGTTTCACGAGTTCGGGCATGCGCTGCATCAGATGCTGTCGAATGTGACCTATGAGAGCATTTCCGGCACCTCTGTCGCGCGCGATTTCGTGGAACTGCCCAGCCAGTTATATGAGCATTGGCTTGAGGTACCGGAGATTCTGTCGGAATTCGCGACCCATGCCGAGACCGGCGCGCCGATGCCGCGGGAGATGCTGGACAAGGTCCTCAAAGCGGCCAATTTCGACATGGGGTTTCAGACAGTGGAATATGTGGCCTCAGCCCTTGTCGATCTCGATTTTCACGAGGGTGCCGCACCCGCCGATCCGATGGCCGCGCAGGCCGAGACGCTGGCGCTGTTGGGCATGCCACACGCGATCGGTATGCGTCACGCGACCCCGCATTTCGCCCATGTCTTTGCCGGTGACGGCTATAGTGCGGGCTACTACAGCTATATGTGGTCCGAAGTGATGGATGCCGATGCGTTCGCCGCCTTTGAAGAGGCGGGAAGTCCCTTCGACCCCGAGCGGGCCAGAGCGCTTGAGGACAACATTCTTTCAGCCGGGGGATCCGCCCCGCCCGAAGACCTCTACATCGCGTTCCGCGGTCGGTTGCCGGGGGTCAAGGCATTGCTCAAAGGGCGCGGACTTGCAGCCTGACACGGCGGCCAATGTCTTTTGAGATACTGAAGGCTGCCTGATCGGCCCCAGCACACCCAAAGACTGAGAGGAGGTCGCGCGTTCAGGACAGGCCATCAACAAAGGCTGCTGCGAGCCTTGGCAGGGCGGCCTATCCCGCACAATGCTTGGTATGATTTGGACGGCAACTCGGTCTGAACACGCATCTGATCAGGCCAGGTGCGGGCGCTGGAACGCCAGTTCCTCCGGCTCGCCAGTCAGACGGCTGGACGCTGTCGTGTAGTTTCTTCTCTTCCCAAATACGGAAAAAAACCGCCCTCAATACCCGCGGGCCCTGTCCACCAAATGCAGAAACGGCTCACCCGCCTCTCCTCGACGGATGTTTTCGGCAATGGTCTTTGCCGACCACGCAGGACGGGTTTCCGAGGCGACATGTGGTGTAACGGTCACATTGGGGTGATGCCAATAAGGATGATCGGCAGGCAGGGGTTCGGTGCGGAACGTATCCAGCGTAGCATGGCCGATCTGACCGGAGTTGAGCGCCGCCAAGAGCGCTTCATCGTCGATCAATGGCCCACGCCCTGGGTTGAGGATCGCAGCGCCCGGCGCCAGCAAGGCGAGGGTGCGGGCATTCAGCGTGTTTTCGGTCTGCGGCGTATCGGGCAGCAGCAGGACCACGATCTCGGCACCTGTCAGCGACGCGGTCAGACCGTCAGGCCCGTCCAGGCAGCGGACAGCATCCAGCCTCTTGGCGCTTTGCGACCATCCGGTGACTTGAAAGCCGATCTTTGCCAATGTGCTGGCGCAGGCGCGGCCCAACTCCCCCAGGCCCAGCACGGTGACCTTGCGCTCCCATGCCACGGGCGGAGATTTGGCCACCCATTCGCCCGGTTTGGCATGGATATGCGCATCCATCCCCAGATGGTGGCGCAAGGCATGGCCCGTCACCCATTCAACCATGCCTTGGGTCAGGGCCGGGTCGACCATGCGTGCCAGCGGCACGGTCAGGGTCGGGTTGCCGACAACAGTTTCGACCCCGGCCCAAAGGTTCAGAACCGCCTTGAGACGGTTGAACGGGGTGAAATCCTGCACCGCGCTGTTGGGAGCATAGACGATGTAATCCACCTCTGGCGGGGCGAAGTCCATGCCCAGATCGGCCTCAACCCCCAGCTCGGCGAGGCTGTCGCGTATCGGTGCTTCATAATAAGACCACCGCTCGGGGCGGGCGGCAAAGAGGACATTGACCATCAAAGGGTACCTTTATCGCGGGCGGTGGATATGCGCGCTTTGTACCAGCCCAAAGGCCACCATCAAGACCAACATCGCTGATCCGCCAAAGCTGACCATCGGAAGCGGCACGCCGACCACCGGGGCAAGCCCCATCACCATCGACATGTTCACGGCAAAGAACAAAAAGAAGGTCAGCGCGATGCCCAGTGTCACCAGCGCCGAAAACCGATCACGCGTTGCCAGGGCGGTGGCGACGCAAAAGACGACAATCAGCGTGTATAGCCCCAAAAGCGAGACAGCGCCGACAAACCCGAATTCTTCGGCCAATGTGGTAAAGATGAAATCGGTGTGCTTCTCCGGCAGAAAGTTCAGCCGCGACTGGGTGCCCTGCATGAACCCCCGCCCGGTCCAGCCGCCCGACCCCAGGGCGATCTTGGATTGGGTGATGTGATAGCCGGCCCCCAAAGGGTCGCTCGCGGGATCCAGAAAGGTATCGATACGGCGGTACTGGTAGTCCTGCAAAAGCTGCCAATCGGTGCCGCGGCTTTGAAAGACCGTCGTGACCAGCCCCAGACCCGCGGCGATCACAGCGGCGAAATAGGCCCAGTGAACACCGGCCAGAAACATCAGACCGCCGCCCGCCGTCAAAAGCAGGATCGACGTTCCCAAGTCGGGCTGACGCAACACCAGATACGTGGGAAAGAGAACCATCAGCACCGGGATCATCACCCAGACCGGCCGCGAGGTTCGTTTTGCAGGCAACCAGTCGTAATAGGCCGCAAGCAGCATGATCAGCGTGATCTTCATCAGTTCGGAAGGTTGCAGCCGCATGAACCCCAGATCGAGCCATCGCTGCGCGCCCATGCCCACGACGCCAAAGAACTCGACCGCCAGCAAAAGCAGTATCGATACGCAATACGCGACTACGGCCATGTTGCGCCAGAACCAGATCGGCACCATCGCCACGACCAGCATCACTGTCAGCCCCAGGGCAAACCGCTTCATCTGCGGTTCGGCCCAGGGCGAAAAGGATCCTCCCGCCACGGAATAGAGCATCAGAAAACCGATAGACGCCACACCGATCAGCAAAATGACCAGGGGCCAATTCAGATAGAGGATTTTGCGCAGACCGGTCGGAACCGACTTGACGGTGTATTCTAGATAGCTCATGCGCGGCCGCTGCCTTCGGTGTCGGCCAGGGGGCGTGCATCGCGCAAACGCTCTTGCTGGGCACGGATGCGATTGCGATCCTTTGACGGGTAGGCGGCGAGAGGCGGCGGGCCGCCGAACAGCGCCTGAAGTGTGATATCGCGCGCGATGGGGGCCGCCGCAGTGGACCCGCCGCCGCCATGTTCGACGACAACCGATACAGCGATTTTGGGGTTTTCGGCCGGAGCGTAATTCACAAAAAGCGCGTGATCGCGCCGTTCCCAGGGCAGATCTTCGTTACGGATCACACCACTGGCCCGTTCGGCTGCGGTTATGTTGCGAACCTGGCTGGTCCCGGTCTTTCCCGCGATCCGCATGGTATCGTCGATCACGCGTGAGCTATAGCCTGTGCCGCGCCGGTCGTTAGAGGCCGCATACATCGCCCGCCGCATTTTTCGCAGGTTGTTTTCATTCAACCCCATGTCTTCACCGTCGCGGATGGGCTGCTCAACCCCGTTGACCGACTTGATCAGCCGCGGGGCAACGCTGCGCCCGGTGGCCAGCCGCGCGGTCATCACCGCCAGTTGCAGGGGTGACGCGAGCATGAACCCTTGTCCGATCGAGGCGTTGACGGTGTCACCCACCAGCCAGTCCTCGCCATGCACGCGCCGTTTCCAGGCCCGATCCGGAGCCAGCCCGCGTGCGACCGCCGACATCGGTACGTCGTGGCGCACAGCCAGGCCAAACCGTTGGGACATCGCCGCGATCTTGTCCTGGCCGACTTTGAGCGCGAGATCATAGTAATAGACATCACAGCTCTGCTTGAGCGAGTTTTGCAGATCGACCCAGCCATGGCCCGCGCGTTTCCAGCAGTGAAACCGGCGCCCAGATACTTCCAGATGCCCGGGGCAATAGACGGTGTCGTCCGGGCCGATCAGCCCTTCCTCCAGTGCGGCCATGGCGGTGATCATCTTAAAGGTCGACCCGGGCGGGTAGATGCCCTGTACCGATTTCGACGCCAGCGGGCGATAGCTGTGTTCCAAAAGCGCGTTGTATTCGGTCACGGAGATACCGCGTACAAAACTGTTTGGATCATAACTGGGTGACGAGGCGATTGCCAAAAGATCGCCGGTTTCGCAATCCATCACCACAGCACTTGCGCTTTGCTCGCCCAGCCGCGCCTGCACATAGCCCTGAAGCTCGGCATCCACAGTCAGTTGCACATCGGCGCCTGCCTCGCCTTCGCGCCGGTCAAGCTCACGCATGACCCGGCCCGCGGCGTTGACCTCTACCCGTTTCGTCCCGGCCTTGCCGCGCAACATATCTTCCTGCTTGGCCTCCAGCCCGACCTTGCCGATCTGGAATCGTGGGATCCGCAAAAGCTGATCGGGGTTGTCGATCCGCGACAGATCGAAATCCGAGACCGGACCGACATAGCCCACGACATGCGCAAAATGCGATCCGCGCGGATAGACGCGGGTCAGGCCCACTTCCGGGGCGACGCCGGGCAGGGCCGGTGCATTCACCGCAACGGTCGAGACATCCTGCCAGCTCACCTGTTCGGCCACGGTCACAGGCAGAAAGGGGGGGCTGCGCTCCATCTCGGCGATTGCGCGGTTGAGCTGTTCGTCGTCGAGTTCGATCAACTGGCTGAGCCTGCCGATCACCTCCTCGACATTGCCTGCATCCTCGCGCACCATCACGATGCGGTAGCTGGGTGTGTTATGGGCGATCACCCGGCCTTCACGGTCGAAAATCTCGCCCCTTGCAGGCGCAATAAGCCGGATGTTGATGCGGTTTTCCTCGGCCAGCAGGCGGAACTCATCGGCCTGTTCGAGCTGAAGGTGCCGCATGCGCAGCCCCAGTGCGCCGACAAAGGCCAATTGCGCCCCGCCCAGCAGCATCGCGCGCCGGGTGAGAACGGCATGGGTCTTTTCAAGCTCGCGCGGGTTGCGTCTCATATCCGCGATCCAATTGCATCATCATCGCCGGGGGACAGTTTGCGTACGCCAAAGAGGAGATGCGAAATCACCACAATGACCGGATAGATCAGGATCGTCAGCATCGCCTGGCTGAGCGTCAGCCCCAGCGGCGCCTGATCTACCATAAGAACGGCCAGGATGACACGGTTGAGGGCGGCAACCGAGATCACAACAAGGCTAGCGGCAGCCCATTCGCCCGCAAAGCTGGCATCGCGCAGGCCAATCGCGCGCGTCTTGAGCTGTTCTGCGCCCAGAACTACCAGGAACGCCATCAGGCCAGGGGGGCGCTGCAACAAGAGATCTCCCAGCAGAATGACCAGCGCGATAAGGAGGGCGGGCACGAAATCGGGCCGCCGGAGCGCCCAGGCAAATGTCAGCGCGAGGATCAGATCGGGGCCCGCCCAGCTGGCGGGCAATGTGCTCAGAGGCAACAGGCTCCAAAAGAGGATCACCAGTGCCAGCATGGCATAGAGCGCCCGCATCGCCCAGACCTGAGAAGAAGCCTGGCTAGCCATCACCGCCCTCGCTGGGAGCCTGATCCGCCAGGCTGTCCGGCACCACAAGGCCACCGGGGTCGTCCACCCGTTCCGAGCCATAGTGGCGCAGCAGCCGCAGAAACTCCAGTCGCTGGAAATCCGCCGAAAGCCGTACGCGGAGCCGCCCGCCACGGTCCTCGGCGACCTGGCCGATCAACAGACCCGCCGGGAACACCCCGCCATCGCCAGAGCTGACGACACGGTCGCCGGGCCGCACCGCATCGGGGTTTTCGATGAAGTCGAGCACCGGGGCGGCGGTGTTGTCGCCCCCCACCAGGGCCGTCTGGCCGGAGGGCTGGATCGTGGCGGGCACCGCGCTGGTGGCATCGGTCAAGAGGATCACGCGGGAGGTATTGTCTCCAACACCCGAGACGCGCCCCACCAGACCGATCCCATCCATCGCTGCCCATCCGTCGATGATCCCGTCCCGCGCGCCCACATTCAGCAGCACCGACTGCCGGAACGGAGAGCCGCTATCGGCGATGACCACGCCGGTGATATAGGTCAGGCGCGGATCCAGCCGCACGTTGTTGAGATCCAGAAGGCGGGCATTTTCCTGTTCCAGTTGCAAGGCGGCCTCGCGCCAGGCCTGCATCTGGCGTAATTCGCTGCGCAACTCGCGGTTCTGATCAACCAGCCGCTGATAGGACTGGATATTGCGCACCAGATTGACGGTGCCGGTGACCGGCGCCATCAGCCATTCCATGTTGGGCATGATCTGATCGGTGACCTGGGCGCGAAACCGTTCAACCCGCGGGCTGTCGATGCGCCAGACCAGGAAAATCCCCAACAGGCACAGCAAAAGTACCCCCAGGAGCAAACGCTTCACGGGGCCTGTAAACTCATCGCGCTGTGAACGGTCCTTGGCCAAGGGCGCTCCTGATCAAGGGGTGTGAGGTCAGCCTGCGCGCGTCAGCTGTCGTAGTCAATCGCGTGGCGCAATTGCTTTTCATACTCCAGCGCCTTGCCGGTGCCCAGGGCCACGCAGTTCAGGCTTTCATCCGCGATCGAGACGGCCAGCCCTGTCTGTTCGCGCAAGGCCAGATCCAGATCGCCCAAAAGCGCTCCGCCACCGGTCAGCATCACGCCACGGTCCACGATATCGGCGCCCAGATCGGGCGGTGTCGTCTCCAGCGCGGTCATCACCGCTTCGCAGATCTGCTGGACCGGTTCGGCCAGCGCCTCGGCGACCTGTGCCTGGCTGATCTCAATCTCCTTGGGCACGCCGTTGAGCAGATCGCGACCGCGGATCTGCATCGACTGGCCGCGCCCGTCGTCGGGCATCCGCGCGGTCCCGATCGAGGTCTTGATCCGCTCGGCCGTGCTTTCCCCGATCAGCAGGTTCTGCTGGCGGCGCAGATAGTTGATGATCGCCTCGTCCATCCGGTCGCCGCCCACCCGGATCGAGCGGGCATAGACGATGTCGCCCAGGCTCAGCACCGCGACCTCGGTGGTGCCGCCGCCGATATCGACGACCATGTTGCCGGTGGGATCGGTGATCGGCATGCCGGCTCCGATGGCCGCGGCGATCGGTTCGGCGATCAGGCCGGCCTTGCGTGCGCCCGCCGACAGCACCGACTGGCGAATGGCGCGCTTTTCGACCGGTGTGGCGCCATGCGGCACACAGACGATGACCTTGGGTTTGGAAAAGGTCGAGCGTTTATGCACTTTGCGGATGAAATGCTTGATCATTTCCTCGGCGGTGTCGAAATCCGCGATCACCCCTTCGCGCATCGGCCGGATCGCCTCGATACTGCCCGGGGTGCGGCCCAGCATCAGCTTGGCATCTTCGCCCACCGCCAGCACCTTTTTTGCGCCGTCCTTGACGTGATAGGCCACAACCGACGGTTCAGACAGGATCACGCCCCGGCCTTTCACATAGACCAGCGTGTTCGCGGTGCCCAGATCGATTGCCATGTCTGCCGTAAACAGACCGCCCAGATTGCCAAACCATGACATGGTGAGAGAGTTTCCTGCCAGAGAATTCCGTTGGCCCACGACTCAACGTCCCGGACAGCTCAGGTTATAGGGGCGCAAAGGCCAGATCAAAAGGGCCGATTGGGGGCAAATCAGCGCGAATCCGCTTTTGAGGCGCAGTCTGCGCCAGCACCAAGGGCGGATCGCGTCAGCCAAGACTGTTTGCGCGGCGCTAGCGGCGCAGGTCTGCGGCGCCCTGGGCAAAAAGCCGAGCCTCTTTGGGGGCATCGCCCATCTGTTTGGCAATATCAAAGAGCGTTGTTGCATCCAGATCCGGCCAGTCCCGCTGGGCCAAGGCGCGCAGTGAGGTTCCGGTCGCCAGTGCCTCCTGGCAGAGCGTCTTGGTCGCCGACTGGGCGTCGGGCCGGGGCAGGTATCCGGTCAGCGCAAAGCTCAGCGCCTCGGCATGGATCATGTCGAGCCCGCCCGCCAGATTGACGGCCATCCTATCGGGATCCGGGGCAATGCGCGCGGCCAGTGGCTTGGCGATCTCAAGCCCCGCCGCGGTGCCCAGCACGATCTGCGGCAGCACCATCCATTCGGTGAACCAGGCCGCGCCGTCCCGCTGGAAACGCTGGGGGGCCGCGCCGGTCAGCACCGCCATGTGTCCCTGGACCTGTGCCGCCTGCGCGACAAGGGCAGAGGGCGCGACAGGGTTTTGTTTTTGCGGCATGGTAGAGGAAGTGCCTGCACCGCCCAGACGCACCTCTTCGATACCGGTCTGGACCAGTGCCGTGAGGTCTTCGCCCATCTTGGCCAACGCGGTGGAAAGCCGCGTCATCCACCCCGCGATGCGCAAGATCGGCCCGCGGTCGCTGTGCCAACTGCGTCCGGGATCGCCCAGTCCCAACGCCTCGGCCAGGCCCGCGCGCGTCTGGTGCGCCTCTGGCCCCAAAGCCGACGACGTGCCCGCCGCACCCGACAGCGAGACCCAAAGCGAGGCGTTGCGCAACGCCTCGATCTCGCCCAGCAGGTCGAGCAGGGGCCAGCCCCAACTGGCCACCACGGCACCAAAGGACGTGGGGGTGGCGTGCTGACCATAGGTCCGGGCGGGCATCGGCAGATCGGCATGGGTGGCGGCCAGCACCTCCAGTGTCCCCAAGACCGCGCGCAATGCCGCCTCGTGCAGCGCAAGGGCCTGCCGCAGGCGCAGCATCAGCCCGGTGTCGATGATATCTTGCGATGTTGCGCCCCAATGAACGTATTGCGCATGCTCGGGCGCGTTCATCTCGGCACGAAAGGCGGCCAGCAACCCCGGTACGCTTACCCCGTTCTGGCCCGTGGCCTCGGCCAGGGCCGCAGGGTCAATCTGTACCTCCATCGTCGCGCGATGGATGGCCTGCGCGCTCAGCTCAGGGATCACGCCCTGTGCGCCCTGAACCCGCGCCAACGCCCCTTCGACCAAGAGCAGCGCGCGCAGTTCGGCCACATCGGTGAAGAGCCGCCCAACCTCACCCGTGGGAAAGAGGCGAGCATAGAGGGCACTGTCAAAGACGGATCCGGCCATGGCTCAGAGATGTCCCACATCGCGCAAAAAGCGGGTCAGCACCTGCGCATAGTCCTGCGGTTTTTCCACGCAAGGCAGATGGCCCGCACCGCGGATCAGGTGGAATTGCGCGCCGGGGATTAGCTCAGTCGTTTCGCGCACCAGATCGGGCGGTGTCGAGCCGTCCTCGCTGCCCGCGATGCCTAAGGTGGGCAGGCGCAGGCCGCTGGTGGGCGTGTAGAAATCCGTGCCTGAGATCGCCGCCGAACAGCCCGCATACCCAGCGTCCGGCTGCCGAACCAGCATATTGCGCCACAAGATCAGCTCCGGCGTGGCGCGGAAGGCGCGGGAGAACCACCGCTCCATCACCGGATCGGCCAGTGCGGCGACCCCGCCCGCCTCCACGGCGGCAATCCGGTCGGCCCACATGTCCTTGGTGCCGATCTTGGCGGCGGTGTTCGACAGCACCAGCGCACGCACCAGATCGAGCCGTTTGACCGCCAAACCTTGCGCGATCATTCCCCCGATGGAGAGGCCCACAAACGCGCAGTCGCGCACCTTGAGCAGATCAAGCAGCCGTTCGGCATCCGACACCAGCGTGCCCATCGCATATGGCGCGGGCGGGCAGGAAGAGAGGCCATGCCCCCGCTTGTCGTAACGGATCAGGCGCAAACCATCGGGCAGATAGGGCAGGATCGGATCCCAAAGACGCAGATCGGTGCCAAGGGAATTGGCAAAGACGACAGGCGCGCCATCCTCGGGCCCGTCAATGCGGTAGTGAAGCTGGACATCTCCAAGATCGGCAATCTGCATGGGGGCTCCTTTGGTCTCTTTGTGTTCCGAACCGATTGGACCGATCCGGGGTGTGTGCTGCCGCGCTGGCTGAGCAGGGGGCATGATATCTGCGATGTGGCGCACTGTCTGCCTGGGTCTGGCGGGGTCAGGTCTGTCCTCCGAACCGGGTCAGCGCCGTGCTGAACAGAGCTGCATCCACGTTCCCGCCCGAGATGGTGACGATCACATCGTCGCCCTCGATCCGGTCACGATGATAAAGGGCCGCTGCCAGAGCCACAGCCCCGCCGGGTTCGGCGACCACTTTGAGTCTTTCGAATGCCGCCGTCATGGCGCGCAATGCCTCGTCCTGCGTCACGACCAATCCGGGTCCGCAGAGCCTCTGCATAATCGGAAAGGTGATCTCGCCCGGGTGCGGCGTCAGGATCGCGTCGCAGATATTGCCCGATGTCGTGGCGTTGCGCTCGATCCGGCCGGACACGAGGGAGCGGGCGACGTCGTCAAACCCCTCTGGCTCCACTGGGCGGACGCGCATTTCGGGCGCTTTGGCCTCGAGCGCAAGCGCGATGCCGGAGGTCAGACCACCACCGCCGCAACAAACCAGAACATCCGCGCGGCTGACCCCCATCTCGGCGGCCTGCTCGGCAATCTCCAGCCCCGTGGTGCCTTGACCGGCAATCACCTGCGGTTCGTCGAACGGTTTGATAAGGGTCAGCTCCCGCTCTTCGGCCAGGGTTTGGCCAATGGCATCGCGATCCTCGCGGGTGCGGTCGTACAGAACGACTTCCGCTCCCAGGGCGCGGGTGTTGTCGATCTTCATCCTGGGTGCGTCCGATGGCATAATGATCACCGCCGACACCCCGTGACGCCGCGCCGCCAACGCGACACCTTGTGCGTGATTGCCGCTGGAAAACGCGATCACGCCGCGCGCACGCACCTCTGGCGTCAGTGCCGAAAGGGCAGACCAACCGCCCCGGAACTTAAAGCTGCCGGTGTGCTGCAGGCATTCCGGTTTAACCCAGACCCGGCGTCCGGCAAGATCGTCAAGGAACGCAGAGCTGAGCAGCGGTGTGCGCCGCGCGTGGCCTGTCAATCGGTCGGCCGCTGCCTCGATCATCTCGATATTCATACCATTTGCTCCACCCATATGCGCAGGGCGGCAACGGCCTCGGGCTCATCCAGGTAAGGGATATGCGCGCGGTCCGGCACCTCTGCGACGATCAGGCCGGGCGCTCGGCGTTTCATCTCGGCGACTGTCTGGGCACTCAGGAGGTCGGAATTGGCGCCCCGGATCACGGCCAATGGCTTGCCCGTCAATGCCTCGAAAAGTGGCCAGAGGTCGGGTGCGGGCTGGGCGCCTGCCGCCAGTACCGCGTCGCGCAGGCGCGGGTCATAGGTGATGGTCAGCCCCTCGGGTGTTTCGGTGTAGAGCTTCCGCATCTCCTCCAGCCATCGCGACGCGGGCACGTTACAGAACCCGGTCATTGCTTTGGGCAGTTCCACTGCGGCCTCCGCATGTGTCTTCCAGGCCGGATTGCGGCCCAGATACACTGCGATAACGTCGAGGCCCGCAGGCTCGATCACCGGTCCGATATCGTTGAAGGCGACGCCCAGAATGCGCTCCGGCGCCGCCGCGGCCAGTCCCAACGCCACCAGCCCACCGCGCGAGGTGCCCAGAATGGCGACCTTTTCCAGCCTCAGATGATCCAGCAGGGCCAGAACATCGCCTATTTCGACCGGGACCGTATAGGTCATGGCATCCTCGGCCCAGTCCGATTGGCCGCGTCCGCGATAATCGAATTTGATCAGGCGACAGTCGTCCAGATGCGGTGTCACGTAATCGAAATCGCGGGTGTTGCGGGTCAACCCCGAAAGGCAAAGGACCGGCAGGCCCGCGCCATCATCGGTGTAATGCAGGCTCAGCCCGTCAGGGGCGGTAAATCGGGGCATCAGGCACCTGCAACTTGGGGGATATCGGTCAAATCGGCCAGTACGGTCAGCGGCGTCCAGGGCAGGCGGTCCATCGGCTCGCCCGCGCGGTTCACCCAGGCCGTGACAAACCCATAGCCCGTGGCAGCCGCCGCGTCCCAGCCATTGGAGGAAACGAACAGCACCTCGTCCTTTGCACAGTCAAAGCGTTGGCCAACCATATCATAGACACGCGCATCGGGTTTGAAGATGCCCACACTCTCGACCGAGAGCACATCGTCCAGCACATCGCCGATCCCGGCCGATTGCACCGCCCCGTTCAGCATATCGGGTGAGCCGTTGGAGAGGATCGCGGTCTGTTTGCCTGCCGCCTTGAGGGTGCGCAGCATCGCAGGAACTTCTGGATAGGCCTGCAATTCCCAATACAGCGCCAAGAGCCGTTTGCGCAGCGTGGCATCGCCTTCGAGGCCGGTTGCCTCCAGCGCCCAGTCGAGACCATTCTGCGTGACCTCCCAGAAATCGGTATGCGCGTCGGCCACGGCGCGCAGCCAGGTGTATTGCACCTGTTTCAGCCGCCAGTGGTTCGCCAGATCGGCCCAGCGATCGGCCAGGGCGGGAAAGTCAGGCTCCTTTGCGGCCTGCCGGGCGGCGGCGGTCACATCGAAAAGGGTGCCATAGGCGTCGAATACGCAGGTGGTGATGGCCATATGGGTCCCCGCTGGTCATGGTCTGTGCTGCAATCTGGCACAGGGCGCGGATGTGCGAAAGGGGCGCAGAGAGGCGGGATCAGTTTACATTCGCGCCCAACCCGCTAGGTTATCTCGCGAACCAGAGCACCCGCGCGCGGCGCGGCCTCATTCCTTTCCCCTTATCATACGAACGGATTTCTTAATGACCGAGGTCAAGACCGGCGACACCGTGCGCCTTCACTATACCGGAACCCTGCAAGACGGCACCGTCTTTGACAGCTCGGAGGGGCGCGACCCGCTGGAATTCCAGGTCGGCAGCGGTCAGATTATCCCCGGTCTGGATCAAGCCATTCCCGGAATGGTGACGGGGGACACCAAGACAGTGGAGATTGATTGCGCCGATGCCTACGGTCCGATCAACCCGGCGATGCGTCAAGCGGTTCCCCGGGCCGACATCCCGGCAGAGATCCCGCTGGAGCTGGGCACGCAATTGCAGATGCAGACCCCCGATGGCCAGGCGGTGCCGGTGATGGTGGTCGACCTCAACGAGACCGAAGTGACGCTGGATGCCAATCATCCGCTGGCCGGCAAAGACCTGACATTCGCGATAGAGCTGGTGTCGATCAAATGACCTCTCTTGGCGACGCTGTGGCGGCTTGCGCTTCGGATCGGGTTTGCACCAGACCGGGGCCTGAGCGGCCTCTTGGAATGGCCCGGCCAGATGGCTGAGCGCACGGCCTGAGCCTGTCCACGACGACTGTTATTGCGGAGCAAGCGGGACGGGCCTGCGCGCAAGGGTCGAAGATCGCCCCTAACGCTCGGCAAAGGCCACGGTGCTTGGCGCGGCGTCAAGGATCGTTTGCTCTATCGGCACCGCAGAGGCGAACGGTGCGGTCCCGGCCACCACCGTTCGCGTCTTTCCCGCGCGGTCAGACAGCGTGGACGACATTCCGCTGCGCAGTGCGGTGACAAATCCCGTTTCAGCAACCAGTGCAATACCCACCAACCCCGCCAGAGCGATACCGAGCGACCGCACGCCTGCGCGCGCAATCATCGCCCTGCGAAGGCAGCGTGTTCGGTGATCGGTACATCCTGATCTGGCAGTCTCGGACATGGCATCTCAACCTGTGGGCCAAATACGTCAAGATCGGGTTAAGGAGGTGGTGAATCCTTGCCCTGTGATCAAGTCGAGCGTCCGCGCCGCACAGGATCCATATACATAAAGCGTCCGGCATCATGTGACCGCCCGATGCGACCGGCGCTTGTCGATATCACGGACTGGAAAGACGCCACCTGACCTGGGGCGACCTCAGAGACGCAATTCCGAAGGGTCAGTGAATTGTGGCAGGATCGGTCAGAACCATTGCCCCGGCTCCATCAACCCCAGATCGAGGAGCTGCCGGGAATGCCACTCGAACGGCGTGGAATTGTGCCATTTGAACGTCCTGATCTCAGACGCTGAGCCCGGGTTGCGCTTGAGCGCTTTGGCCGTCCGGAAAGAGCAGATCGCCGCTGTGAGGTTGTTGTGCCAGGGGCAGGCATAGGTGTTGTATTCTTCATCCGAGAAGGTGTGATCCTCCCGCAGCTCAAGCCCCGGTTTTGCGCGAAAGAGTGCGATGCGGTCGATCTTGCGGCTGCGCTCGGGGATATGCTCTTCATAGCGCCAGCGCAGCCCACCGAAAAAGTCCAGCTGGCGCTCCTTGGGGTGGGTCGTGACCGGGTCGCGCCGGGCAAGTGCATAGTAACCGGTGCGGTCCATATGCGCGCGCTCAAGCGAGACGGCGCCCGGCACGTCGGCAAGATCGTCGGCATAAAGATCGACCACATAAGTCAGCATGGCATCGCGCCGCTCTTCGGTATGAAAGGTAAGCATTTCGCCGATCGTGCGCGTCTCGCAAAACGGATAGAAAAGGTATTCCGCGTTATAGCAATAATACATCCAGAGGCCCGGCGCGGCCGCGATGATCTGGTTTATAGCCTCGCGCGCCGCATCCGGATGCGACACGATATGGTTTACGCGGATGACCTTATCCGCCACATCCAGAGGCAGGCGGAACGCATCTGGCATGATCGCAACCACCGGGCCAAAGCCACAGTCGAGATGGTGGCGCAGGGTCGAGGCGACCTCGACCTCGTCTTCGACAAGAATGATGGCGACAGGGCCCTTGGCCAGCGCGCGCGGCGCCTCTTTCACAAAGCTGGATAGGGACGGATAGGTCTTGCCCACCATTGCGCCATCGCCTCCACGTAGGATTTCCGCGTGTCGCCCAGAATCGGTTAATTCCACGTGCATTGCAAGGCGCGGCACGTTCGGATAGACAACCGCCCATTCCCCGACGCGACCACCCTTAACCCACTGGTAGGAACATGGCCGAGCCAAAGAAGCTGTTTATCAAGACCTATGGCTGTCAGATGAATGTCTATGACAGTGAACGCATGGCCGAAGCGCTGGGCGGGCAGGGGTATGAACAGACATCCTCGCCCGAGGATGCCGATATGATCCTGCTCAATACCTGCCATATCCGCGAGAAGGCCGCCGAAAAGGTGTATTCCGAGCTGGGACGCTTCAAGGGCCTCAAAGCCGAAAAACCCGATCTCAAGATCGGGGTAGCGGGCTGCGTGGCCCAGGCCGAAGGGGCCGAGATCATGCGCCGCCAACCGATGGTCGATCTTGTGGTGGGGCCGCAAAGCTATCACCGGCTGCCAGAACTGGAAGCGAGGACGCGTGCGGGGCAGAAGGCGCTCGATACCGATTTCCCCCAAGAAGATAAGTTCGAGCATCTCAGATCCCGTCCCAAGGCCAAGCGCGGCCCGACAGCCTTTCTGACCGTGCAGGAGGGGTGCGACAAATTCTGTGCGTTTTGCGTGGTGCCTTATACGCGCGGTGCCGAGGTGTCCCGCCCGGTAGAGCGGGTTGTGACCGAGGCCCGCGATCTGGTCGAGCGTGGCGTGCGCGAGATCACCTTGCTGGGCCAGAACGTAAATGCCTATCACGGGGCGGGCCCCGATGGCGCCGATTGGTCGCTGGCGCAGCTTATCTGGGAACTCGACAAGGTCGACGGGCTGGAGCGCATCCGCTTTACCACCTCGCATCCCAACGACATGACCGATGATCTGATCGAAGCGCATGGCACCTGCGCCAAGCTGATGCCGTATCTGCATCTGCCGGTGCAGGCCGGATCGGACAGGATCCTCAAACGAATGAACCGCGCCCATACCGCGGAAAGCTATGTCCGGTTGATTGAAAAGATCCGTGCGGCCCGCCCTGATATCCTGATCTCGGGCGATTTCATCGTGGGCTTTCCCGAAGAAACCGCGGCCGATTTCCAGTCCACAATGGATCTGGTGGCAGAGGTGAAATACGGCTCTGCTTATTCGTTCAAATACTCGACCCGTCCGGGCACCCCTGCGGCCGAGCGCGATCAGGTGCCGGAAGCGGAAAAAACCGACCGTCTGCACCGGTTGCAGGCCTTGCTGACCACGCAGCAACGTGCGGCGCAGGACAAGATGGTGAACAAGACCGTTGGTGTGCTTTTTGAGCGTCCTGGTCGATTGCCGGGGCAAATGGTTGGCAAGTCCGACCACCTGCATGCGGTCCATGTGGCCGATTGCACGGCCGATGCAGGCACTTTGGCCAAGGTGAGAATCATCTCGTCCGAAGCGAACTCCCTCGCAGGGGCCCTCATCGGCTAAGATATGGGAGAATACGGACCTTTTTGCGTCGTCCCGAGGGTAAAACCATACAATGGCGCGGAAATCGGGGGATTGTCCGTCTATTGGCTCCAAAGCCCTGTCTTTTTTCCTTCACATGTAACCAGATATTTTTTAACGTAAAATCAATAGAGGTGGGGGCCTCTTAAACATGCTGCGTCTGTGTTGCCTGTGAGAGTCCCCACCCTTTCGGGGGAAATTAGTGAAGGATGTTTCAGGTGAGTGAGTTTCGCTTCAAAGCACTCGTGAGCGCCGTGGCCGCTGCCAGCATTGCCGCAGTGACGCTCTTGGTCACGCCGATCCAGGGTCAGGCGCAAACCGTTTCAAATGAAAACAGGGTGATCGGCAGCCGGTATGTGCCGACGATCTGGGTTGATCCGGACGGATGTGAACACTGGGTCATGGATGACGGGGTCGAGGGATACATGACCCCGCATGTGAACCGCCAAGGCATTCCCGTGTGCCGCAGGGGCGATGTCTGCGGCGTGATGAACTCGGACCAGTTCTTTGCCACGGACAGCTTTCGCATCAGCCACTCCGGTCAGCAGCGCCTGCGGGAGTTCTTTTCACAGTCCACGGCGACCGCCTTCATCATCACCGGTCACACCGACAGCCGGGCCTCGGACGCCTATAACATGCGGCTGAGCTTTAACCGGGCCAATTCGGTGGCCCGGGTCGCCGCCTCGACCGGAGCGCGGATCGCTGATGTGCGCGGCTATGGGGAGCGGTTGCCGGCGGCATCGAATGCCACAGCCGCTGGCATGGCCAAGAACCGTCGCGTCGAAATCATCTGTATCCGGTAAGGGGTAGGCACCATGAATATCGCAAAAACAGCCATTCTGCTGGTGGTCGCGGGCTCCCTCTCGGGATGCTTGGGAGAGAAGGTCGACAAGACCGTGGACCGGGGCTTTGACAGCAAGGACCTTTCGACACTGACAGCGGGCATCTGGGTCGATCCCAACGGGTGCGATCATTGGATCATCGACGATGGTGTCGAAGGGTATCTGTCGCAACGGCTCGACAAGTTCGGGAAGCCAGTCTGTTCGGGCATCGCGCCGCCGAATGTGGCAACCGGACCGTTCAAGCGGGGCTCGGCCTTCCCCGATCCGATTTGATCGGATCGTTTCCGAACGCTTACCGGGCCGTCCGCGTTTCGCGGGCGGCCATTTTGGTTGATCCGTGGTCACGTGCCGCGGATTTTTGTTTCAGTCCCGTGAAATCCAACGCGGATCGCTTGCGTGGCAGACCCGGGTTTGGCACGTTTGAATCTGAGCAGACAAGGAGAGCAGATTGGCCATTGGTGCCCTGACCCCGTCCAACACATCCGAAGCAGCGCCTGAGCTGCTGATAGAGTTCCCTGACAATCGTCTGTTGATCGATTTATGCGGTGAGTATGATCGCAATCTTGCCGATCTTGAGCAGAAACTGACGGTGCAGATTCTGCGCCGGGGCAACCAATTGGCCATTCTTGGCGATGCGACCTCCCAAAAACAGGCCGAAGAGGTGTTGGGCGCACTCTATACCCGGCTGGAGCAGGGCCGCGAGGTCGAGCAAGGCGATATTGATCGCGAGCTACGCATGGGGGGCACAGCCACGAGCCCGCGCGGCGGCGACCAGCTTGAGATGTTCCAGGGCGGCAAGGTCGAGATCAAGACCCGCAAGAAGCTGGTGGAGCCCAGGACCGAGGCACAAAAGACCTATGTGCGCGCGCTCTTCGAGAACGAGCTGGGCTTTGGTATTGGGCCTGCGGGGACAGGCAAGACCTATCTGGCAGTTGCGGTCGGCGTGAACATGTTCATCAACGGGGCGGTCGACCGGATCATTCTGTCACGCCCGGCAGTGGAGGCGGGAGAGAAGCTGGGATATCTACCTGGGGATATGAAGGACAAGGTCGATCCATACATGCAGCCGCTCTACGATGCGTTGAACGATTTTCTGCCCAGCAAACAGTTGGCCAAACTGATCGAGGAAAAGCGGATCGAAATTGCGCCGCTGGCCTTTATGCGGGGTCGTACGCTTGCCAATGCCTTTGTCGTTCTTGACGAAGCGCAGAACGCCACCACGATGCAGATGAAGATGTTTCTGACCCGGCTCGGCGAGGGTTCACGCATGGTCATTACCGGGGACCGGACGCAGATCGACCTGCCTCGCGGGGTGCCGTCGGGACTTGCGGATGCAGAGCGTCTTTTGAAGACCGTTCCCAGAATCAGTTTCAGTTACTTCACCGCCAAGGATGTCGTCAGACATCCGCTTGTCGCGGCGATTATCGAGGCGTATGACGCCGATACCGCCGGATAGCCGTGGGGCGCGAACAAGGGGTCGCAGAAATATTTTTGGGCCCGGTGCGATCCTGCACGAAACTGAGGTCCGCACCATGCCGCTGGAAATCATTGTCGAGGATGACCGTTGGTCCGGTCTGCCGCTGGAGCCGCTGGCCCGACGCGCGGTTTTGGCCACCTTGGAACATCTGGGTGTTGCCGCCGATTGCGCCGAGGTTGCGTTGCTGGCCTGTGACGATACCCGCATCGCACTGCTGAATACGGAATTTCGCGACAAACCCGTCCCCACCAATGTGTTGAGTTGGCCCAGCGAGGAACGCGGCGCGCCGTCTGATGGCGCCCGCCCCCGGCCGCCCCAACCTGCTCAGACCGGCGAGATCGCGCTTGGGGACATCGCCATTTCCTGGGACACCTGTGCCGCCGAAGCACGGGAAGCTGGCAAATCCATGCCGGACCATGTCACCCATTTGGTCGTTCATGGTCTGTTGCATCTATTGGGATATGATCATCTTCGTGACCGGGATGCCACTTTGATGGAAGAAACAGAGGCGCAGATACTTGGCAGCTTGGGTATAAATGACCCATATAAGGATTATTGACGGGGGCTTGCCCCCTTTTCGGACAGGACAAATGGGCGACAAAGAAGGCAGTTCTAACGCGGCGCACAGCGCGCAAAACGATGAAACGGACAATTCCTCGGGGCTTTTGGGCCGTATTCTTGGTGCCTTGAGTCCAAGTGGCGGCAGCGAAAAGCCGAATATCAATATCGAGCCCAGCCCGGTAGAAAACCAAACCCATGGCATGATCAACCTGCGGCGGATGCGCATTGAAGATGTGGCCATCCCCAAGGCAGAGATTGTGGCGGTCCCCAGCACAATCACCAAAACGGAACTGGTCGATGTCTTTCGCGAAAGCGGCCTGTCTCGATTGCCGGTCTATGAGGGAACACTGGACACGCCCATCGGCTTTGCCCATCTCAAGGACCTTGCCCTGACACACGGCTTTAACGGCAAAGGCAAGGCGTTCAATCTCGACGGCATGTTGCGTCCTCTGCTTTTTGTGCCGCCGTCAATGCCCATCGGGGTTCTCCTGACCAAGATGCAGGCCGAGCGTCGGCACATGGCGCTCGTGATCGACGAATATGGCGGTGTGGACGGTCTGGTAACAATCGAGGATCTGATCGAACAGGTCATCGGCGAGATCGAGGATGAACATGATATCGGTGAGGATCAGACCTGGGTTCGGGAAAAACCCGGCTGCTATATGGCACTTGCCAAAACCCCATTGACCGAATTCGAGAGCGAAATCGGCCAGTCGCTCACCGATCACGACACCGTCGACGAGGAGGAGATCGACACCCTCGGGGGGCTGGTCTTCATGCTGTCGGGCCGGGTGCCTGCGCGCGGTGAGGTTGTGGTGCATCCCGATGGGCCGGAATTCGAGGTCATCGATGCCGATCCGCGCCGGATCAAACGGCTGCGGGTCCGGATCGCAGGCACGGCTGGATGATCATCCAGACCGGGCCGCGCAGGCGCGTGGGGCTGGCGCTGATCGCGGGTGCGGTCGGGGCGCTGGGTCTGGCGCCATACGGTCTTTGGCCTGCGACGGTGCTGGCGCTTGCGATTGCCTGCGGCCTCTATGCGCGGGCAGAGACAGGGCGACAGGCGCTTTTTACCGGATGGGCCTTTGGTACCGGGTATTTCGGCGTTGCGCTCTTGTGGATAGTCGAGCCGTTCCTTGTAGAGCCGGAGATCCATGGCTGGATGGCGCCTTTTGCGCTGGTCTTGCTGGCTGCGGGGCTGGCTCTCTTCTGGGCGGGCGCATTCCGTCTGGCCTTTGCCGCGCGGCGGCTGCCCGGCCTGGCATTGATTGCGATGCTCGGTCTGGCGGAACTGGCGCGCGCCTATCTGCTGACGGGATTTCCCTGGGGCGGGGTCGCGCAGATCTGGGTGGGCGTTGGGCCGGACCTGATGCTGGCGTGGATCGGACCGCATGGCTTGGGCGTAATCACCCTTCTATGCGGTTTGGCCTTCAGTCATCTGTTGAGCGGGGGGTGGATGAGGCGCATTTCCGGACCGGCGGCGGTTGGCTTTTTCGTTGCCGCTGGCATCGGTTTGCAGATCGGGCTGCCCGAACCCGCTTTGCGCGATGCCACCGTTCGGCTGGTTCAGCCCAATGCCCCACAGGACCAGAAATGGGATCCCGAGAGGATCCCTGACTTTCTCGACCGCAAGCTGGGATTCTCGGCGGTCCAACCGGCACCGGATCTGATCGTCTGGCCCGAAACCTCGATCCCGACGCTTCTTGCCTATGCCGGTCCGATCCTGGATCGGATCGCTGCCGCCGCGCCGGGCGTTCCGGTGATTGCCGGTGTTCAGCGCCGCGACGACCGGCGGCTCTATAACGCTGCGGTTCTGTTGCGCGACGGCGCCCCGGCGGAGATCTATGACAAGCATCATCTCGTGCCGTTCGGTGAGTACATCCCGCTTGGGGATCTGGCCGCGCGGTTCGGTTTGCACGGGTTTGCCGCACGCGAGGGACAGGGGTTCAGCGCAGGACCGGGTCCGCGGCTGATGGATCTGGGGCCACTTGGCAAAGCGCTGCCGTTGATCTGTTACGAGGCCGTTTTCCCGCAACACGCGACATCCTCAGGGGATCGCGCCGATGTTCTGATCCAGATTACCAATGACGCCTGGTTCGGAGACCGCTCCGGCCCCTATCAGCATCTCGCCCAGGCGCGGATGCGCGCCATCGAACAAGGGCTGCCAATGATCCGGGTGGCCAATACCGGCATCTCGGCGATGATTGATCCTTATGGCCGACTGATCTCCAGTATTCCGCTGGGTGAGGCTGGATATGTTGATGCGGCACTGCCCCGACCGTTATCGCCCTCGCTATATGCCCGCACCGGCGATTTGCCGGTCTTGGCGATCCTGATTCTGGTAAGTTTGAGTCTCTTTGGCCGGGGTTCAGCCGGTCGCACAGGCAAATAGCGATTGACCCCAGAGCAGGCCACGCGTAACTCGGATCGGATATCCCTCACAACGGCTTCCTGGCGTGAGGAAGGAAACACCAATGGAGCACTTTCATGGCCCGCAATAACTATACGTTTACCTCGGAATCCGTTTCCGAGGGCCATCCCGACAAAGTATGCGACCGCATCTCGGATGCCGTCCTGGATGCCTTTTTGTCCGAAGAGCCCGAGGCCCGGGTCGCGGCCGAGACCCTTGCCACGACAAATCGCGTTGTCATCGGAGGTGAAGTGGGCCTGAGCGATCAGGAAAAGCTGCATGAATACATGCACCGGATCGACCAGATCGCGCGAGACTGTATCCGGGACATCGGCTATGAGCAGGACAAGTTTCATTGGCGGACCTGCGAAATCACCAACCTGCTGCATGAGCAATCCGCCCATATCGCCCAAGGCGTGGATGCGGCCAATAACAAAGACGAAGGGGCCGGCGATCAGGGGATCATGTTCGGCTATGCAACGACTGAAACGCCTGCATTGATGCCTGCGCCGATTCAGTATTCGCACGCGATCCTGAGACGTCTCGCCGAGGTGCGCAAAGACGGCACCGAACCCGCCCTGGGTCCGGATGCAAAGTCGCAGCTCTCGGTGGTGTATGAGAATGGAAAACCGGTGCGCATCAGCTCGGTCGTGCTGTCGACACAGCACCTGGATGAGGATTTGACCTCTGAAGATATCCGGCAGATCGTGGCGCCTTACATCACCGAAGTGCTGCCGGACGGCTGGCTGACGGCGGACACCGAATGGCACGTGAACCCGACGGGTAAGTTCGTGATCGGCGGCCCCGACGGCGATGCGGGGCTGACCGGGCGCAAGATCATCGTGGACACCTATGGCGGCGCGGCCCCTCATGGCGGCGGTGCGTTCTCGGGCAAGGATCCGACAAAGGTTGACCGCTCCGCCGCTTATGCGGCCCGTTATCTTGCCAAGAACGTTGTCGCCGCCGGCATGGCTGACCGGTGCACCATTCAGCTCAGCTATGCCATTGGCGTGTCAAAGCCCCTGTCGATCTATGCCGACACACATGGCACCGGAGAGATTGCGCCGGTTGATATCGAACGCGCTGTCAGTCAGGTCATGGATCTGAGCCCGCGGGGCATTCGCGAACATCTGGGACTGAATAAGCCGATTTATCAGCGCACTGCCGCCTATGGCCATTTTGGCCGTGAGCCGGAGGCCGATGGCGGCTTTTCATGGGAACGCACCGATTTGGCCGAGGCGCTCAGAAACGCTGTCTGAGCGATGCGGTTTTGGTCCGCCTGTCTGGCTCTGGTCCTTTGCACCGGACCCGGCGTGGCGGATCACTCCAGCCCCAGCGCGACCGAGAAACACTCAAGGGTTCGGGTCGAAGGCACCGCTCTGATTTATGACACGACCCATGGCGCCCCGGACCGACAGGAGATGCTGGCCAAGGACATAGCGGTCTTCCGTGCCCTTCTCGCGGCGAACCCTGACGTGTCGGAGGTCCGCATGACATCCAATGGCGGGTCTGTCGGGGTGGCCCGTGACCTGGCGCAGATCATTCTTGCACGCGGGTTGGACACCCGCGTGGATACGGTCTGCGAAAGCTCATGCACGATCATGTTTCTGGCCGGTCGATCGCGCAGCCTGGCACCTGGCGCGGATATCGGATTTCACCGCTTTACCCTGAATGCAGCCAGCATCGCGGAGATGTTTGAGCGGGACCGCGGCAATCTGGGGTGGTCGACACCTTACGATATGGGCGCGTGGCTCTTCGAGGATACGCAGAGAGAGGTTTATGACCATCTGCTTTACATGATCAATCGCGGTGTCGATCCGGCCTTTGCCATCCGCACGTTGCAATCGGGCAGCGGTGAGATGTGGTATCCCAGCGCGCTGGTCCTTTCCGCCGCAGGGGTGCTGAGGCCGTGAACCGGGTTGCGTTCACGCGCTATGACGGGTCATGTCGGCGGGACTGAACCGGAGGGGGGAAACCAATGATCTTTTACGATTGCGCCACCGCGCCCAGCCCACGCCGCGCACGCATGTTCATCGCCGAAAAGGGGATCACGGTCGAGACCCGCCAGATCGACCTGCGCACGGGCGAACATCTGGGGGCGGAGTTCCTGGCGCTCAATCCGCGCGGTACGGTGCCCGTTCTGGTGACCGATGACGGCAATGTTCTGACCGAAAACCTGGGCATCGCGGCCTATCTTGAGGCGCGCCACCCCGAACCGCCGCTGATCGGACGGACCCCGGACGAGACCGGACTGATCTGGATGTGGACCGCGATTTGCGAGCATCAGGGCGGATTGCCGGTGGCCGAGGCGCTGCGCAACAGCTCGCCCGCGATGAAGGATCGCGCGTTGCCCGGCCCTGTGCCTTATGCGCAGATCCCGGAACTGGCCGAACGGGGCCGGGCGCGGCTGGGCGTCTTTTTCGATCTTCTCGAAGAACGCTTGTCGGAAAGCCGATTTCTGGCAGGCGACAGCTTTTCACTGGCCGATCTCACAGGCTATGTGTTTGTCGATTTCGCCCGGATCGTGAAGCTGCGCATTCCCGAAGGCCATACCGCCTCGCAAGACTGGTTCGATCGCATCGCGGCCCGCCCGAGTGCACAGGCCTGAACGCCCGCCCGTCGTGCGGCGTCTGGCTCAGATGGCGGTGATCGGGCATCGGGCCGACGCGCATGCCCCCACGCCGCCCATTGAGAGGGGTGGAGCACGCTTGGTAACGGGCAGGTGCCCCTCAGGTTTGGCTTGAGAGATATTCGACCATCTCATCGCGCATCACGAATTTCTGCGGCTTGCCGGTGATCGTCATTGGCAAGGTATCGACAATGCGGAAATGTCGAGGCACCTTGAAATGTGCGATGCGCCCCTGACAGAACTCGCGCAGATCTTCGGCGCTGGGCGTCGTGCCGGGTTTCGGAATCACCCATGCGCAGACCTCCTCCCCGAATTTCGGGTCGGGGATGCCAAAGACCTGCACTTCGCTGACATCGGGATGATTGAACAGAAACTCTTCGATCTCGCGCGGATAGATATTCTCTCCCCCGCGAATGATCATGTCCTTGACCCGGCCTGTGATCGTACAGAACCCCTCGGCGTCCAGAATGGCGAGATCGCCGGTGTGCTTCCATCCGTCCCGGATACTGTCCGCGGTTCTCTCGTCGTCATCCCAATAGCCCTTCATCACCGAATAGCCGCGTGTGCAAAGCTCGCCCTGTTCGCCTGCGGGCACGATGCGTCCTTCGCTGTCGATGATCTTGACCTCAAGGTGGGGATGCACCCGCCCGACCGTCTCGCACCGCTTGTCGGTGGGATCGTCGACAAAGCTTTGAAACGACACAGGCGAGGTTTCCGTCATCCCGTAGCAGATCGTGACCTGATCCATGTGCATATCGCACGTCACCCGCCGCATCACCTCGACCGGGCAGGGGGCGCCTGCCATGATGCCGGTGCGCATCCGCGACAGGTTACGGGGGTGCTGGTCCAGCTCTTGCAGCATCGCCACGAACATCGTCGGTACACCGTAAAGGGCAGTGCATTTTTCCTGCTCCAGGACGTCAAGCGTTTGGGCGGGATCGAAAGCCTCGCCCGGGAAGATAAGCGCGGCGCCTTTGCTGACCGCGCCCAGAACACCCATCACCATTCCAAAGCAATGATAGAGCGGCACCGGAACCGCCAGCCGATCCTCGTCGGTCAGGGCGATGCGGTCGGTCACGTAACGCGCATTGTTGACGATGTTGTAATGTGAGAGCGTGGCGCCCTTGGGATGCCCCGTCGTGCCAGAGGTGAACTGGATATTGATCGCATCGTCCGGCGACAGGGTCTTGTCGATGTCGGGCAGGCGCAATTGCTGGGCCGGTCCGCCAAGCTGGCAGAGCGCTTCAAAGCTGAGCGTGCCCGGCGCGGGATTGTCCCCCAGCACAACGACGCTTTTGAGGCTGGGCAACTTGGCGGCATTCAGCGCGCCTGGTTCATCGCGATCCAATTCAGGCGCAAGGCTGCGGATCATGTCGAGATAGTTGGAGGATTTGAACGCGGGCGCCAAGATCAGGGCTTTGCAGCCAACCTTGTTGATCGCATATTCCAGCTCGACCGTACGATAGGCGGGGTTGATATTCACCAGAATGACGCCAATCCGCGCAGTGGCGAACTGGGTCAGCACCCATTCCTGCCGGTTCGGCGACCAGATGCCCACCCTGTCTCCCTTGGCCAGACCCAGCGCCAAAAGGCCCGAGGCGAGCTGATCGACCGCGCGATCCAAATCGTAATAGCTCATACGGATATTCTGTTCGGAAAAGATCGCAGCGTCCCGCGGGCCATAGCGCGAGACCGCGTCGCGCAGCAATTGCGGGATCGTCGCATAGATCAGCGGCGGAGAGGTCGGGCCCCGGACATAGGATTTGCCGTCCTGCGGACGCAGATCCTGCTCTGCCGTTTCATTCCTCTGCCCAAAACCGGACACCCGATCCGCAAGGCTTTCATTCAGAATACTCATCCTCACCCCCCTACATGGCACGCCAATCGCCGCTTTGCTCAAAAGCATGTGCCGCCTGATAGATCTTCAACTCCCCATAATGGGGACCAACCAGCATCATGCCAATAGGCAGGCCTTCAGATAGACCGCATGGAACGTTCATCGCAGGCAGGCCACCGTTGAAAGGCGTGGTGTTGCCGACCATTTCAAAAGCGCGATGGACATATTCGGTGATCGAACAACCGGGATCGGGAATCTTCTGGGCCTTCATCGGCAATGTCGGCAAAAGCAGCAGATCATAGTGCTGAAGCGCGGCCAGATAAGCGGCATTGGCCTTGCGCATCAGGTTCTGTGCCTTTCCGTAAAAACGGCCCCGGTATTGTTCCTGAAAGAACTCGCCGATGAACATGCAGACTTTCAGCGAATGGCTCAGCTCATCGGCGCGGTTGCGCCATTGCGCCATGTGGTCGATCATCGACGGCAGGAACAGACCGCGGTAATTGGTGCCCGCCGAATTGCCGTGCATCATATGATCCTGAAGTCCTTCGAGCGTGATTGCAGTCCAGCAATCGGCGGCCAGGAAATGCTCGGGCACCGAGACCTCTTCGACCCGGGCGCCCAATTCGCGGAACCGCTCGGCGGCGGCCTGAACCTTCTGATCCACGTCCGGCTCGCTTTCGGGCCGGGCGAACCCCTCTTTCAACACACCGATGCGCAACCCCTGCGCGCCGCGGCCCAGCGCTTCGGTATAGCGGTAGACCTTGGGCTTGTATTGTCGCGGATCCAGGCCGTCTTCGCCCGCCAGAACCTCCAGCAGCAGCGCGTTGTCGGCCACCGTATTGCTGACCGGCCCAACATGGTCGATGGTCTGCTCGATCGGCATCACACCGGTATAGGGCACCAGCCCGTGCGTGGCCTTCATCCCATAGGTCCCGCAGTTGGAGGACGGGATCCGGATTGACCCACCCTGATCGCCTGCGATGGCCATGTCGACCTCGCCTGCCGCGACAAGCGCCGCCGACCCGCCCGAGGATCCGCCCGCCGAATAGCCGTGTTTCCAGGGGTTGTGGATCGGCCCCTTCGCATTGGTATGCGAGCCACCCGAAAGGCAAAAGTTCTCGCAATGGGCCTTGCCCGCGATCACGGCACCCGCATCCAGCATCCGGGTGACGATGGTGGCATCGATCTCGGGCGTGAACCCTTCCATGATCGACGAACCGTTCATCATCGGCACACCCGCCAGGCAGACAGTATCCTTGATGGCAATCCGCTTGCCTCTGAGCGGTCCGTCCGGTGCGCCGCGGATCTCGGTCTTGACATACCACGCGTTCAACGGGTTCTCGCTGAGATCCGGGAAATAGCCCGGTGAGCGGGGGTAGCGAACGGCGGGCAGATTGTCGGGCGTCGCATCGAGCCGGTCATAGACCTGGATGTATGGTTCCATGATTTCGGCAAACTCGGCCAGTTCCGCGTCGGTCAGGTTCATGCCGAACCGCTCGGCCATGGCGCGCATCTGCGAAGGTGTCGGGCGCTTGATCGTCATATTGGTCACCGTCAGGGGGGCTGGGGCTTCTGTGGGCCGGGCCCGTTCCGCCGTTACATGTGTTTGAGAGAGTGGCTTTGCGGCCTGTGCGGGGCCTCCACGCGTGCTGCGCGCCGCGCCAAATCCCAGAAACTGGTCGATCTTGGCCTGATCGGTCAGCTCGGCGCGGTTCAACTCGCCGGTGAGGCGTCCACGTTCCAGCACCAGAACCCGATCCGACAGGTCCGCGATGAAATCGAAATTCTGTTCGACCAGCAGGATCGAAAGGCCGCGCGCCGCACGCATTCTGAGCAGCGTTTCTGCCATCTCTTCGATGATCGAGGGCTGGATGCCCTCTGTCGGTTCATCCAGCAACAGAAACTCCGGATCGCCCATCAGCGCGCGCGCCAGCGCCAGCAATTGCTGTTCTCCGCCCGAAAGCGCGCCACCCTCGCGTCCCAGCAGAGGTTTCAGCCGGGGAAAATCAGCCAGGATCGCCTCGATCACGTCATCTTCGCTTCCCCCCGAATAATCCTGCCAGGCAAAGCGGAGATTGTCGCGCACACTGAGCTGCGGAAAGATCCCGCGCCCCTGGGGGACGTATCCGATCCCTTCGCGCGCGCGCTCATAGGGTGACATGCGGGTGATGTCGGTTCCGTGCAGCCGGACCGAGCCGGAGGTCGCGGGCAAAAACCCCATAATGGTTTTCAAGAGGGTGGTCTTGCCCATGCCGTTATGGCCCAGCACGCCCACGATCTCGTTCGCGGCGACGCTGAACTCCAGACCGTGCAGGATCGGAACATGGCCATAGCCGCCCGATACCCCTTTGACCTGGAGCGTGATGTCGGTGTCTTCGGGCATTGTCACGCCTTTTTCCCCAGATAAACATTCCGCACCGTCGGATCGGACATAACCGCATCCACGTGATCCTCCATCAGAACAGCCCCCTGGTGAAACACCGTGACTTTCTGTGCGATGGAACGGATGAACTGCATGTCATGTTCGACAATCACCACCGCCGCGGTACGGGTCAGCTCATGGATGATATCGGTCATGCGCTCGACATCCTGCGCGCTCATCCCCGCCGCGGGCTCATCGAGCAGCACCAGCCAGGGATCGCCCACCGTCACCAGGCCCAGCTCGACCCGCTGGCGTTCGCCATGGGCCAGCTCACCCAGATTGGTGCGCGCAATGGGACCAAGAGCCAGGCGGTCGATCACATCCTCGGCTTTGCGGTTGGCTTCGGCCACATCGTGAAACCGCCGCGCGGCCAGCCAGATGTTTTCGAACACGTCAAGCTGGTCCATGACATTGGGGGTCTGGGTCTTGATCCCGACGCCAAGGCTGGCGATCTGGTGCGGCATCCATCCCGTCACTTCCTCGCCGCGCATGAACACATGGCCGCTGGTGGGGGTCAAAAGCCCGCTGATGCATTTGAAAAACGTCGATTTGCCCGCACCGTTTGGGCCGATCAGGCAGCGCAACTCGCGCGCTTCCAGCCGGAAATCGACATGATCGCTGGCCACGACGCCGCCAAAGCGCATCGTCAGGCCATGGGTTTCAAGCACGGTTTCAGCCATGCTGGCGCCCCCCGCGTCCCCGTCTTGTCCGCGCGCCGCGCCGTTTGCGCCGTCCGAAACTGACGCGCCAGATATCGGTGACGGCAGGCAGAATGCCCTTGGGCAGGAACAACACGAAAAACACCAGGATCAGGCCGATGATCAGCGTGTTGTCGATCATGGATTGCTGGCCCAGCAGGAATTTGAGATAGGCCAGCCCCGCAGCCCCGATCACCGGGCCGAACCGGGTGCCCAGACCGCCCACGATACACCAGATGATGATCTCGGCCGATTGACCCAGAGAGAAAAGGCCCGGCGTCACGATCTCGGCCCAGTTGGCGAAGAGCGCGCCCGACAGCCCCGCGATCGCGGCCCCTATCGCAAAGAGCACGGTCTTGCGCGCCGCCACATCGTACCCCATCAGTGCAATGCGCGTCTCGTTCTCGCGGATGCCCACGGCGATCCGGCCAAAGCTGGAGCGCAACAGCCAGGTGACCAGCAGATAGACAATCACCAGCGCAATCGCGCAGAAATAGAAATACGCATCCCCCCAGATATAGTCATTGGGCCTGCCGGGCACATTCAGGGTCTGAAATCCAGGAATGCCATTGAACCCGCCCAGGCGCGCATCGCCGATCTTGTATTGCGGGCCAGCGGTGGAGTTGATGAACTTGAACAGGATCAGCGTCACCACCAGGGTGATCACCCCCAGATATACATCCGTGAGCCGCCCATAGAACATCATCGCCCCAAGGATCGCGGCAAAGAGCGCCGGCACCAGCACGGCCAGCAGCATCGGCAGCGTGCTTTCTCCGAAATTGACCGCCGCGATGGCATAGGTGTAGGCGCCCAGACCGAAATAGGCGGCCTGGCCGAAACACAAGATCCCGCCAAACCCCCAGATCAGGCCCAGGCTGAGCCCCAGCATTCCGTAGACCACCAGCACCGTCAGCGTGTAGGTGCCGATCAGTTGCGGCATGATCGTGATCAGCAGGGCCGCCACCACAAGGGTGGTGACAACGTCGCGCGTGGCGGACGTCTTTATCATAGTTTGCCCTTGAAGAACTTGCCGGTCACGCCCTGCGGCAAGAGGCGCAGAAGGACAACGGCGGCCACCAGAAGGGCCACTTCGCCGATCACGGGCGAAATTGCGAAGGTAAAGAACTGGCTCACCAGCCCGAAAAGCGTGGATGAGCTGATCAGCCCCGCGATCAGTGACGGGCCGCCCGCGATCACGGTGATAAAGGCCTTGGCAATGTACGCGCCGCCGGATGTTGGGACGAGCCCGACCAAAGGCGCGAGCACCGCGCCCGCCAGCCCGGCAATGGCAGAGCCGCAAAAGAACGTCGCCATATAGATGCGGTCGGGACTGTATCCCAAGGCAGCGGCCATATCGGAGCGTTGCATGGTTCCGCGGGCTATCAGGCCCGCGCGGGTGGCCTTGAGCACCGCCAGCATCACGATCAGCAGGGCGATGGACACCAGGATGATAAAGAAGTTGTATCCGTTGACCTGATAATTGCCGACTGTAAAGCCCGGAATCGGTGTGGAAATCCCGGTGGTGGTATTGCCGAAAATCAGCGTCACCATCCCGATGAAAAACAGGCTTAGGCCCCAGGTTGCCAGCATCGTGTCGACGAGCCGCCCGTAAAGGTGCCGAATGACCAGCCGCTCTACGACCAACCCGATCAGTCCCACCACCAGCGGTGCCACGATCAGCATCGCTACAAAGATGTTCACGCCCAGATTGACCGCCGTGATGGTGGCATAGCCGCCCATCATCATGAACTCCCCATGGGCCAGGTTGATGACTTTCATCATGCCAAAGACCACGGCCAGCCCGGCGCTGATCAGAATCAGGGAGGCCACCGCATAGAGCATCTCAACAAGAATGACGAAGGTCAGATCCATAGTCGCAGTCACCAAATCTCAAAGAAAAAGAGGCGGGTGAGCGGACCGCGCCGCCCACCCAGTCAGGGAGGTATCAGATCTCGATCTCGTATTGCGTATTGTCGTCCGGGTTGGCCTGGAGATCGCAAACGGCCTGGGTGTCGATCGGCTGGCGCTGCGGCAGCGTCTCGATCACCTTCATGCCCTGGTTCTCGAACGCCATCAGATGCACATCGAGAATGGCGTGATGGGTCTGGGGATCCACCGTTATCTTGCCTGCGGGCCCGTCAATCGACAGTCCCGATTGCATGGCCTCGATCAACGGCTCGCGCTCGACCGATCCGGCCTGCCGCACGGCCTCGGCCCAAGTCATGACGCCCTGATAGTTCGACACGGCCAATTCATGAATGGCCGAACTGTCGCCATAGGCGGCGGCCCAACGTTCCTTGAACGCGATATTGGCGGGTGTGTCGAGCTCCTGGCTGTAGTTATAGGCGACCATGATGCCGTTGCCCTCATCGGCGGTCAGCACCTTGTGTTCGTTGCCCACCCCCAACGTGGTCGATGCCATGGGGATCCGGTCTTTCATGCCTGCGGCGGCCCATTGACGGAAGAACGACAGATGCGCCCCGCCCACGAGCGGCGCCATGATCAGATCGGGGGAGGCCGTCTGAATGCTGGCAATGGTTGCGCCAAAGTCGCTGACATCGAGCGGGAAGAAATCAACGCCGACGGTTTCGCCACCGTTGTCGGCCACGAATTTCTGGATCCAGCGCGCGGTGATCTGACCATAGTTGTAATCCGCCGCCAAGATATAGACCCTGGGTCCGGATTGGCCCATCGCGTAGGGCACCAGCGCCTCGACCTGCTGAGCCGGCGTCACACCATTGATAAAGATGTTGCGATCACACACCCCGCCCTCGTAAAGCACATTGTAGAAATAGGGGGTTTGAGACCGGCGCATGGTCTGCCGGATCGCCTCGCGCGAGGCAGACAGGATGCCGCCATGCACCACGTCTACCTGATCCTGCCGGGTCAGTTGCTGGCCGAATTGCGAATAAAGCGCCATGTCGGACTGGGTGTCATAGGCAATCACTTCGACCTCGCGGCCCAAAAGACCGCCCGCCGCATTGATCTCGCTGACGGCCAGCCGCGTGGCCATGTCCATCGGCCGTCCATAGGCATCGAAAATCCCGGATGCATCAAGGATCGAGCCCAGTTTGATTGTATCGGCCGCCAGAGTGACCTGTGGCACCATCATCGCCGCTGTGAAGGCCGCCGTTCCGCCAAGTAATTCTCTCCTGTTCAGAGACATGAGATGTCCTCCGCTGGTTGGGTGTTGGGTTTTGTTGTGTCTGATCGGGGATCAGTCTTTTTTGTCGGGCGTGCCCTTTGATTTTATCCTGTTGGCATAATCCGCCGTCCGTCCGGCCAGGTTCGCGTCGAAATCCAGGCCGATCTCTTCTCCCATCTGTTTCATCGCGGGCAGGCGCACCGCCATCCCGAGGATCTGGTCCATCGCCGATCCGAATGCGCCGTCTGCCCCTTCGCCTGCCGCGTTCGTGCCGCCAATGCCACCGATGTGGTTGATGCGGATCGAGTCGATCTTTTCCACCGGTTTCATCATCTGGGTCATGATCTCGGGCATCCGGTCGAGCTTGCGCTCCTCCAGGCGCATCCGGATCAGCGCATCGCTGAGCGTGTTTTCAGCCGCGTTGAGCGCCGAGCGGCCTGCCGCTTCGGCCTCCATCCTGGCCTTTTCGGCGTCGGCTTGGGTGGTTTTGACCGCGGCCTCGGCACGGGCCTTTTCCAGCAGGGTTTCGACATCGCTTTTGACCTGTGCGGTCTCAAGCTCGATCTCCTTGTCCTTGCGCAGTTTTGCGATCTCGCGCTCGCGGGCCTCGACCGCGCGATCCTTTTCGGCCTGCGCGCGTTCGGCGGCCAGGATGACCTGAACGCGCGCCTCCTCCTCGGCGGCCTTGGCGGCGGATTCTTCGGCGCGTTTTTTCGACAGGCGGATGTCGTTGTCGATCTTTTCCTGTTCCAGCTTGAGCAGGGCGGCCATTTCCGTACGCCGCAGCATCTCGTCGTTTTCGACCTGTGCGGTCTTGGCCAGACGGTCTTTTTCGATCTTGTCGTTCTGGGTCGACAGCGCTGCCTCGGCCCGGGCCTGCTCGGCCCGCGATTGCGCGTTGGCCTCAAGCCGGTCAAGCTCCTCGCTCTGGTTGATCTCGGCCTCACGCTCGGCGCGCTTGAGGTCAAGCTGGCTTTGATGTTGGGTCAATCGGTGTTTCTGGACGGCGATTTCGCTTTGTGTTTCCACCAGCACCCTCGCCTTGCGCTCTTCCGAAATCAGTTCCGCCAAGCGCCGCATGCCTTTGGCATTAAACACGTTGTTTTCGTTCATCTGAGTCAGATCGCTTTGATCGATCGTGATCAGCGATCCAGATACGACCATTAACCCAATACGGGCGGCCTGTTCTTCGATGCTGTCGGAGACCTCCGTGGCAAATCCGGTGCGGTCGAAATGGATCTCATCCAGGCTGCGTGTGGCGGCGGCGGCCAGGATTGCGTCGATCAGCGCGCCTTCCAGACTGGCCTGAACCGCATCTCCGCCGCGCGCGACCCGCTGACCCAGTGCCTGTGCCGCTGTCGCGATCCCCTCAGGTGTCGGGCGGACGCGAAGCTCAAAGGACATTTCGACATCCGCGCGGATCTGATCCTTGGTCAGCGCGGCGTCCTGCCCTGTGCGCGCGGCCTTTAATGGTACGGTCTGCATCGATACCTTCTGCAACTGGTGCAAGATAGGCAGTGAAAGGCAGCCCCCATCGCGAACCACCTTTTGGCCGCCCAGACCGGTGCGCACCAATGCGGTGTCCAATGTTGCCTTGGCATAATAGCGTTGGAGAAACCAAATCCAGATGGCTGCTGCCAGCAGTGAAACAATGATGACTGTCGCCCAGACCAAGGTGTTCCCTCCCCCAAATGCGGCTCGGATGTCGGCGACGCACAACTGCCAACACCGAGACCCCTAGAGTGGCAGAGATACATTCGGTTTCAAGTAAATTTTTGAAAAGGAAACTAAAATATCACAAGTCTATGTTTTTAAATCTTTTTCTATGTAGAACTGGAGCCCATCCGCACGCGCAAGATACATCGGAGTATCATCCGACCGGTGCTCTTGATTGCTTTTGCGACCACTTCGGTGGCTCACGGCCTGATTGTTGCGACTGTTCATTTGCCGCCATGATTCGCTGTAATCCCAGACAAGGCCCGCCAGATAATGCATCCCCTCATAGGTCGACTGACCCAAGGCGTTCAGCACCGGCGCGTGTTCGCCGTGCAGGCCATAGTACTTCTCCTTAAAGGCGAGATTTGCGTCGGTCTTGAGTGCCCCGAAATAGGATGACACGACAAAAAGACGCTCAAGATTGGCCGCGCCGCACGCCAGCAGGCTGTTCTCTTCAATCGAACACGAAAGCCGCACTGCCTTGGTATGCAGCCCGTTTTGCCCGAATGCCCGGTTGAAGATCACGGCATCCTGTCCCACCAGAGATAACAGAACCGCCTCTGCCTCGGAATGCTTGATCGCCGAGATGACCGGCTCCATATCGAGCTGGCCGAATGGCAGATAGCATTCAAGTGCGATACGCGCCGACAGGTCCCGCAAGATACGCTTTGCAAACAGATGCGAACTGCGCGGCCAGACATAGTCATTGCCGATCAACGCCCAGCTCTTGGGTTCATATCTTTCCTGTATCAATTGAATCGCGGGGCCAAGCTGCTTGTCCGGCGTTTCTCCGATGGCGAACAGGCCGGGTGTGTTTTCGCCTCCTTCGTAAAGGGGCGTATAGATGTATGGAATGCGTTGCCGGACAACCTTGCTCAGCCTTTGGCGCACGGCGCTGATATGCATTCCGACAATGGCATCAATGAGTTGGCTTTCGATCAACTCGTTGATCACGTCCTCAATCGGCTGACTGGCTTCAAGGGCCGCGTCAATCATGACAAGCTGGACGCGACGCCCCCGTATTCCGTCGCCATTATTCAACTCTGCCACGGCGACTTGTGCGCTTGAGATGCAAGACGGCGCCCAAATACCCGCCGCTCCGCAAAGCGGAATAAGCAGCGCGACGCGATAGACTTCCTTTGATGCGACCAAGGAACCGCCCATCAGGTCGTCCAGTTCGGCTGGAACCTGAAACGTGGCTCCAAAAGGATGTGTCACTTGGGTCACCGTTTTGGCAACAAAGGTTACAATAACTCCTATTGATGTTGATTTCCGTGTCAACTAAAATCAACCGATGCGTTATTTGGAGTACCCAATGACAGGCTCTCACAATTCGTTTGCAAATAAGATTAGCTATGCCCTTGCCGCTGCCCACCGTTCGGTGAATACGTCATTGTCCGCGCGGCTTAAAAAACACGGACTACAGATCGAAGCCTGGCGGATCATGGAGACGCTGGAAAACGATGATCGTTTGCGGATGGGAGAGCTTGCCAAGGTCGTGCTGATCAACCCGCCAACATTGAGCAAGCTTGTCGATCGTATGGTGCTGGATGGTCTTGTCCACAGGCAGGTGTCGCATCGCGATCACCGGCAGATCAACCTGTTGCTGACCGATCTGGGCCGAAAACGGATGATGCAAATTCGGGGCGAGGTCGAGGAACAGGACCGCGAAATCGAAGACCGGCTTGGACCCGGCAAGGCGCATGAGCTGATCCGGCTCTTGAATGAATTGCACTGATGTCGGGTGTCGGCGCGGACTCGGGCGTCATTTACGAATGCGGTGTTATCTGACTGCCAAACCAGTGGGGCTCGGACCCTCAGGCTTGGCAGCGTGACCCATGATCGTCGGCGGGCCCGGCACTAGCCCAACGGATAAGGGGCCAAGGGCACGTCCAATGGCATATCCGGGTGAGGGGTTTGCGAATCCAGATCATGCGACGGATGCCCCTGCGTTGCCGGTTTGCGGGTGAAAATGACCAGCATGTCGCGCTGCGCCCGGTCTTGAGGATCCTTGCAAAAGACCGGTGAGACGGTGTGTTTGCGCTCATTGTCGAATATCAGCAACGTGTCGAGAAAGCTCTGGTGCTGAACCGTTGCCTTAACCAGTGCGGGGTCAACGGCATCCCAGGGGGTTCCGGTTTTCTGCGCCATTTTGTGGATCTGTGAGATCCCGCTGCCAGGGCCCATGTTCCGCGCCCCCAGAAAGGTCGTCATCGTATGATCGACCCCGTCGCAATGGGCCCCTTCGGCGGCGGGTTCCCCCAGGATCTTGTCAGATGTAATGGTGCGAACGTGAAACACTGTCGAGATCCAATTGCGGGTTGTGTAATCGAGCGCCCGCCGTTTCGCAGAGCTTAGCTCATCAATCATGAACGCCTTGAATTGCATCAATGCGATAAAGGCAGAATTCCTCTGGAGATCGTCCTGGATACCGCGAAAGCGGCGCACGACACCGCTATCGTGCCGAATGAAGTCCTCTTCCGGGGTCAGAACAAAGGGCTGAAACTCCATCCGGCGGAACGTCCCGTTCTCGAAGTCCAGGCAAAAGCGACCGTTTCGCGTGAGCCGGTACGCCAGCGTTGGATCGTCGGTCAGGCGATCGCTGACCGTCTCAAGCGCGTCGACATCCGCCTCCGTGGCGCCGAACTGGATCAGAATATCGCGCACGATCTCGCCCTTAATGAACGCAAAGCGATCGGTTGCATAGCTATTGCGCAATTGGCCCAGAAGGTCGTGCAGTCTGGCGACCTTGTTGAGGTCTTTTTCTTTGCTGTGATAGGTCATGGCGGTCTCCGGTGGTCGGTGGATGGCAAAGATACACCGCGCCCATGAGGACCATGGGTTAAGGCTGGCGGTGCTTTGGAGAAGGGGTGTGGGTTATTCGTCGGACATTTGGACCTTGCCCGGCACAAGGTTGCGCGTGTGCCGGGTGATGTCATCGACATTCCAGGTCTTTAACAACCAGCGGTTCCGATGCGCGTCGACATTGGTGACTTCGTCCACGCGCCGCGCATGCACGGCGGTATTGTTCGACATCACCAGCAAGTCCCGCTCATAAAGGAAGAAATCCTTGCCGATCTCATGCAGGATGGCCGAGACGCGGTCGATTACGGCCAGGCCGCGCGGATCGTCGGATGTGGTATTCCCCTCGAAAAAGGCCAGGTATTCGCGCCCGCCCTCGGTGATCAGAATGGGTTTTTTGGGGGTAAAGCCGGGCTCCTGCCCGCCATGGACATGGATTGTGTCATGAGGCGAGTAGAAGATCGGTTGGCGCAAGAGGGAGATGTCGTCGTCTGACAGGCGGGAAAAGACCTCTTTGAGAGACACCACGACAGTATAGACTTTGTTTTCCGGCGTATTGCGCATCGACAAAAGATAGACCCAATCGGGGCGGACGCGGTTATTGGGGATGTCGGCGTGGAACTTGATTGTATCGACCGTCTTTTGCGATGGCGTATGGGCCAATTCGCGCATCGGGTGTATGTCCTGAAACAGGTCTCCATTATTGGCGGTGCGATAGCTGATGATATCGGTACCCATCAATTCGGTGACTACCGCCAGAAAGGCTTCTCCGACAAAGGTCTTCTTGAGACGGTACTTTTCGTTGAGCTGATCCTCGAAGCCCAGCATCGGTATTTCGGGATCGACGGGGCAGTTTTTCAGATAGTAGCAGACCTTGTCCTCAACCGGTGCAGCGCTCAGCCGAGCGCAAAGCTCGGTCAGAAACGTGGGCGTTTCATGGTCTACCATATCCCGGATCAGGGCCAGAAATGCTCCGGGCTCCCGGTAGGGGTTCAACGGGATATCGAGCCAGTCGGTCAATGTCGCCCGCTCCGCATCCGAAAAGATGTAATCCGCATCCGACTGCCCCCCAACTTCGGCGCGTGGCGCTGTAGAGTGTGACGGGGACGGTGTCAGGAATTCGGCATGTGTCATTTGGGTATCGCTCCATGTCATCGGTGACGCGCCCTTTTCTACCCGAGGCTGATCCGCAAAGAGGCGGTTGCCACAGGCGCCAGAGGCACGCTTTGTCCTTAATTTGGAAACAATACGGTGATTCTTTTCCTTTTCAAATAAAATTAATAAATTGCGGCCGAAAACGAATTCGTCCAAGCGGTCCAGATCATCTTATGATCGCCTTAAGGCGCTAATTAAAAACAACTTATGAGGATGTTAGGCGGCGCTGATCGAGGCGCGACGGGTCTTTTTCCGCCAGGCATCACACGAAACAATGTACGCCCAGCGGGGCCGCGGCGGTCAGCGGGCGGTCTGTTTTTTGCCGAACTGCCTGGGTGCCGGGGATCTCGTGCCAATCTCGATCCGGCCAAGCCGGGCGCAGATCAGTGCGCCGATCCGGTCTGGTGAGAAGGCGTTGGCATCCGATGTGGCACGGATCTGGCGGTCGGTGATCAGCATCCGTTCGCGATAGGCTTCCTGCATCTGAGATTGCAGGCTGTCGGGTTTGGGATATGCCCATTGCGGGGTTGTGTCGGCCGCGGCAAATCCCAGGCGCTGCCGCTCTTCGACCTGAAGAGGGCCAGTGTCGAATTCGACCAGCCGTGCGTTGGACGGGCTCAGAAAATCCATGCAGCCGCCATATGCGGTCGCGACAATGTTATTGCCGCGTGCCAAAGCCTCACTCAGCCCCAACCCCCATCCTTCGCCGCAATGCGCACTGACAAAACAGTTGCCCCTGCTGTGCAGGGCGTCGATCAGGTCGCTGCCGAGAGTGCCGTGCAGGTTGGTCACCCGATCTGCGGCCGGTCCCAGATCGGACAGCGCGACATCCGTCTTGATCACAAAATGCGTGTCCTGTTCCATCGCGGCAAAGGCTTGGATCGCCGCGGATAGGTTCTTGCGCGGGAACCGGGTCGCAATGGTGTAGAAGACGAACGTAGTGTCATCGACACCGATCCTGTCGCGCAGCGCCCGCGTGGCGGCGCTGCCGGGTTCCTGGGGCGCGGGAATGACATGCGGGATGCGCATCACGCGGTCATGCACCTGGCTGAATACGTTTTGACAATACTCCGAACATGTCCAGATCTCATCGGCCAGCCCGAGGCAGTCCGCCCTGTTGGCCGGCAGGGTGCTGGCCTCCCATACGGCGTAGGTGATCAGATACCGTTCCGACAGCTCTGGAAACGCCCGAATATAGTTCGGTAGCTGAGGGGCTTCGTCATGGATGATCACAACCTCTGCCTCTGCCGGAAACCGGACCAGCGGCACGCCTGCGTTCCGCAAGACCTCTTGGTATTGCGCGCCCGCGCGCGCGTGGCTGGTATAGCCGGACATCAGATAGCACACTCGGGGCAACGGGTGTGCCGCGCCGTTGCCGACCTGAACACTCATGTCGCGCGCTCGATCGTGATCAGTCCAAATTTATAGAACCACATGATCGTGCGCCGGATTGCCTGGATACTGTCTGTCCCATAATGCGCGGCGAGGCTGCGCACCGATTGATCTCCGGCATCGAGCCGATGCAGGATGTCGGACAGCGCCTCAGGGTTCAGAAGCATCGGTTTGGCGAGGTGGTAGCTGGCCGTTTGAGGCAGCCAGGCGATGATCTGGTCGGCATTCAGGTCTGCAATCCGGATCCTGTCGTCGTCGCCCAGATGGGCGCTGGGGTGTTTGGAGAACATCGAGAACGGGTCGGGATAGTCAGGGTGAACAGAGCTGCGCCGATGGTCGCGCGCGCCTTTGACCGGGTCGTAGTGCCGACGTTCAGCCAGCTCTGCCCAAAGCGCCTGATACTGCGGGATGATGCCACGCCAGTCGTATTCAACCTCGACGCGCCGCCGACCGGCGTCCCCCAAGCTGCGCCGCCGCGCGGGATCGAGGGCGAGATCCGAGATCGCCACCGCGCAGGCATCGATATCCACCGCGGTCGATTGCGCCGTCATTCCGATCAGGACAAAATGGTCGATCTCATGGCGCGCATGGCGGTCTGCCAGATCGATGCCCGTGCCCGGCGGCGCGCTCATGGTTGGCACCAGAATGCCGGTTTCGTTATGGACCACCGTTTCACGATACCCATTCCAGTCACTGACCACGCAAGGCAGGGAGGCCGCCATCGCCTCGACCGGGGTCAGGCCAAAGCTTTCCTGCACATTGTCCGACAGCGATACGAACATATCCGCTGCAAACCAGGATGCGCTCGCCTGTTCGGTATCCGCACCGTCCAGCCAATGCACGTGGACCGAAGAGCAAAAGCCGGCCAATTGCCGAAACTCCATGGCGTTGAACTGGTCGGCGGCCTGTCCCACCATCATAAGATGCAAGGTCACGCCCGGGGTGCGCAGATGCGCCAGTTGCATCGCCCGGAAAAGGGCAATTGGATGGGATTTCGACCGAAAATCATGCCGCCCAAAGGACAGGACAGCGACATCCTTTTCGGCGATGCCCAGCTTGTCGCGCAATGCGCGGCCCTTGCGCTGGGCGTCATCGGTGCGGGTGAACGGCTCAAGGTGAACGCCCAGCGGGATGATCGGCATCTCTACGGGGCTGCTGCCGACGACAATGTCGCGCGAGGCAAGATAGTCGTTCCAGGCGTCGCGCACCCACAAAAGGGCATCCCGCGCCGAATGTGAGGTGCAGATCAGCGCATCCCACGGTTGCGTCGGGGCAACGACGAAATCGCGGATGCCCCGGATCACGCGTTCGGTGGCGACCGAATGGGTGATGCCGCAGATGCTGAAGGCGCGTTCTGAATAGAACCGCCGCCACCAGGCAGATTCAGAGATGATCGGACCGGGATGAAACACACATCCCACGTCAGAGATCCCTTCGTAATCCTGCGGCCCCAGATGCACCGGCCTTGGAGCGGGACCGCCGGTCTGGGCTATCCGGCTGCCAAAGCTGGCGATATCCGCCCGGTCTTCTGAAATGCAGTACATCTGGTCGAGGCCGCCATAGCGTGCCAGCGCTTCGAGAAACCCAGCGCCCGCCGATTGCCGCCCAACGATCAGCTTGCTGTCGCGATCATAGGCTTCGGCCACATAGTGCAAGGCGCAATTGGGAGGCGCCGCAGCGCCTCCGCTCTTGAGGGACCGATCCAATTGGGTCATCAGGTCCGACCCTTCAATTTCCCGAGGTCTGCGGATAGGTCTCGTCGGGTGAGATGGACATATCGTATTGCGGATAGGTGCCAAAGCTGAAGTTGTTGCCGTTGTTGTTGTTAAAGCTGCCACCGGAATTGTTGATCACATGGATCACCGCATCAATCGCTGTGCGCAGCGCGGGTTCCGTCCAGCCGCCCTCGACACCGTAGGATTCGCCCGCGAAATGCAGACCCGAGATCGCGCTGTACTGCTGGTTATAGGTCAGCAGATCATAGCATTTCTCCCAATCGCGGGACCGATAAAGCTTGCCGCAGCCCCGATAGGACGGTTGCAGAACCCAATGGATAATCTCGGGCGATTGTGAGTTGTCTATGTAAGACGAGACCTTTGCCCCGTTGCAGGTGGTGATCGTGATCTCGTCGAGCTTGGTCTTGACCAATTCGGTCAGATCCGCGTCCGACGAGGCGAGAAGCTTGCGTGCGTCATCCTCCCAGGTATAGCTGCCCAAGAGTGCGGCCTGGCCGGTTCCGCTCGCGTCGTTCCATTTCACCCCATAGGCATCCTGCACCGCGGTATCGGTGACCAGGATCTGCGGAATTGGTTGCGGATTGAGGTTCCAATAGGCGGTTGTCAGCGGGAAGAAGACCTTGCAGCTGGCGATCAGGTGCTGCTCATCCATAGCCGTGTAGACCGAAGATGGCAGTTGGCTGGTCGTGAAGTTGTCGAACTTGATCGACAGTTGCGCCGCCCAGATCGGCGCCGTCACGATGACGAAATCATACGGCTCGGGCAAGGTGTGGTCCTTGACGTTTACCGTGATGGATCCGTCGTTCTGCTTCGAGATCAGGTTGACCGGCGAAGACGTGAAAAGACGCACACCGGAATTTTTTTGCATGGAACTGCACAGCGAATCGTTCGATCCCGGCGGCGGGAGGTAGAACATCTGCTCGCTCAGCGACTGGATGCCCGCATAGATCGGTGCATGCAGCGGGCTGCCACCGCTGTCATTCACCGAGTCGTTAAAGTAGGGCAGGGCATAGGAATTGTTCAAACCACTGACGGTTTGCAGGTTGCTGCTATAGCCAAAAAGGCTGCACCGCATCCACCAGAGCGCTCCGATGTTATAGAACGCACCCCAGCTGCCGTCCCCTGTGCCGATGGTGTAAAGTAGGCTGGCCTCGTAATCGTCCATGCCAAAGCCGCCGAACCAGCCGTCGTTTTGATATGTGGTGACGGCCTGGGTTCTGACCATATCACCAAAGCTCATCTTGTCATAGTTGTTTGCGATCTGTTCCCACAGAACCGGCCAGGTGGAATCGTCTGTGGCGAACGCAGCCGGGACATGCTGGTTTATCAGGTCGATGAAGTTATTGACTTTCGTCTGGACGTCGACAAGGTCGGGGTTTTGCGGATCTTGGCCTTTGGGCCAGGGGATCAAGGTCGGCGAGGTGTAGGTGTCATTGGGGCCCAGACCGTTGTTGATATAGATACCGGTATTGCCATCTGCCTGCCCCGGATTGGGAAACTCGCTGAGATTGGCATAGGTGGGATTGGGGCTGCCGGAATAGGATTGATCCCGGTTGAGATAGTAAGACAACAGGCAATTCGTCGATGCCGCCGCACTGGAACTGGTTGTGCCGCCGTCAAAGAACGGCATCCGCATGGCGCCGAATTCCATCGAGGTGGCGGAATAGTTCGGGGTCTCGGTGTAAAGGCGCCCGGAAATTCTGTCGGAGGCCTCATAGATCGTGACCTGAAACCCCGACCGATAAAGCTCGCGCGCCGCCGTCAGACCCGCCGACCCTGCGCCGATGATGGCGACCTTGTTATTTGGGCCTGCTCTGCCGATCCCGGCCTGCGCAACACAGGCGTCATTCAGCAGCTTGAAATAATCAAACCGCAAGTCGGGTGAGTTTGGAAAATCCGGCAACCAATCATTCGTAACACTTTGTGCAGGCGATAGTTTCGCATGATAACTTCCAAGCATGAGCAAAGCCCTTCCATTTGCCGCAGATCAGATATCTGCGCACACATCATTAAAATTGTGGTCGTTTCACGGACAGGACTATGTCCCGGGCGAAACTGCCCGTTGATTTTGATGAGACACTCCCATGCCGATACAAAGAGTGCAGCACAACCGATGCGTGTTGTCTAGCCTTTTATTTGATATGGAAAATAAAAACCGCCAGCAAAGCAGCCGTTCAGGCATACGCGCATTAGCTCGCCCGTTCGATCACTTCGTTCAGAAGATGCCTGAGGGTCTGCATCTTTTTGGCACCCAGAGCCGCTTCGAATTCGCTTTGCAGCTTTTCGTCATGCGGGTGCAGACGCTCATAGAACTGGCGCCCCTTATCGGTGAGAAAGATATTGACCCTGCGGTTGTCCTGTGGGTCAAGCGTTCGATGAACGAGACCCGTGGTAACCATCTTGTCGATCATCTTGGTCAGTGCGGGGTGGTTCATCAGCACACGATCTGCAAGTTCGCCCATCGACAGCCCGTCCCTGTCGAACAGAACCCGCAGAGTGCGCCAGTGCTCGACCTGGACACCTTCGGATTTCAGTCGTTTCTCAAACCGGGTGTGTACGCCGCGATGGGCCTGTGCCAGGACATAGGCCAAGTGATGGGTAATGGAGGGCGGAGAGGATGGCATGTAAACTCATAAAAGATACGATGGTTCTGTAAAACCAACATTATTTTTAAGCATATAGGATCTTTTGGAAAACATACAACTTTTGCATGATCAACGACAATGCGAGTGGCGCGTTTACGCCGAGCCGCACTTTTTGCTCCGTGCAGCCTATTGGCGTGTGTCCGCCGGTGGCCAGAGGAACGCCGCGTCCAGCCTGAGGATGACCTAACGACAGGCGGCGACATGGGTCGATCAGAACCACGGATCCGGCCGATCCCGGTCTTGCCTGACCCAGCTCACAAAACACTCGAACCCGGTTCGCAGGTCGCTCCGGGGTCTGAACCCGGTCAAGCTGTCGCGCGTCTCTCAGACGGCACGCAATAGGCCCGCGACATCAGCACCCTAACCCAAGTCGCCGTTATCGCCGGGCTGTGATACGTCGCGGCTTTGGCACCGCGCAATCCTGGATCCGACATATACGCTCTGCGGTGGTTCTTAAAGTGTCAGGATCGCGCGAATCTCGTCCTGAGTGGCCTTATCGCGCGCTTTGTCGAGTACGACAGACCCCGCGTCCAGACCCAGATAATGGTCAGAAATGCCTGTCAGAAAGCTCAGATTTTGCTCACACAGCATCACGCCCGCGCCCGACGCGGCGCGCTCTGTGATGCAGGCGGCCATGTGGTCGATGTTTTCAGGCTGCACCCCTTCGGAGGGTTCGTCCAGAACGATCAACTGGGTGTCTTCGATCATGGCGCGGACAAAAGCGAGGATCTTGCGTTCTCCGCCGGACATCGTACCGGCCAGTTGATCCAGGCGTTCGGCCAATCTGGGAAACCGCTCGAAATACAGGTCGGGGGCGTGCCCCGTCTGTCCCAGGCTCAGGTTTTCACGTACCGTCAGATCGTCGAAGACCATGGCCGTTTGCGGCATGTAACCGATGCCAAGCGCGCGCCGCTCATAGGCGGGGCGGAAGGTGATCTCGGCCCCGGCGAGCGTAATCATGCCTTCCGCAGGCAACAGACTGCCCTGCACCAGACGCGCGAGGGTGGTCTTGCCGACCCCGTTGCGGCCGAACACGCCCATCACCTTGCCTGGCGCGATCCGGGTTGTCAGATCAAAGATGACATTGGTATCGCGATATCCGCCAGTCAGCCCGTCAATCTCAAGAAGCGTGGTCATTTGGTCCCTCCGGCATAGACCATGCTCACCTGCGGGTCGGCCCGGATCGCCGCATAGGTGTCAAACGCCAGGACACGGCCCTGATGCAGGACCAGCACCTTGTCCGAGATCGCCTCGACAATGCTCATGTCATGTTCGATCACAATGACCAGCGCACCTGTTTCCGCCTGATATTGCCGCACCAGATCGGTCATCAGGGCGGTCTCATCCGGCGAGAGGCCCGCACAGGGCTCGTCCAGCAAAAGAACCGGCGGCGCGGAGGCTGCGGTCATTGCGAACTCCAGGAACTGCCGATGTCCCTGCGGCAGAGTGCCGACCGGTTGTGTGACTTCGTCTTTCAGCGGCACCGAGGGATGTTCCAGAACCCGGGCCAACGCGGCGGAGCGCCAGCGGAACGTGGAGGGTTTGAGATAGTCGAGCCTGCGCGCGCGTCCGGCCATCATGGCGATCGTCAGGTTTTCCGACACGCTCATCGAGAAAAACACCGACGGCACCTGAAGCTTGCGCCCGATACCGCTGCCCAACGCACGGTAGGGAGGGCGCATGTCGATCCGGGCATCGCCCAGGCAGATGCTGCCGCCGGTCGGATGGAGATTGCCGGTGATCGTGTTCAGCGCGCTGGTCTTGCCCGCGCCATTGGGGCCAATGATGCTGACGATGCCTGTTGCCGGGGTTTCAAAGGACACGCCGTTCAGGATCCGCACAACCCCGATCCTCAACTCGACATCCTGGAATTTCAACGGTTGGGCCGCCTGTGCGGCCAAAGGGGGCGGCGCCTCCAGCGGTGGTTGCGGAACCGGTGGTTTGGCGGGCCAGGCTTGGCGAAACGCCCGCTCGATCAGTTCTGCCAGCCCGCCGGGTGCCTTGAGCACCACCAGGATGAACGCGACCGCCATCAAAAGCTCCCAATAGGGGAAACTGTCGCGCAGCTCGGCCGAGGCCCAGCCGACCACGACCGCCCCCAGAAGCGGACCAAAGACATGAAACCGCCCCCCCACGGCGGCCAGAATGACCAGTTCGGCAGAAAGCGCAAAGCCAGTGGAGGTTGGCGTCACGATCCCTTGGTGAGATGCAAAGAGCCCGCCCGCCAACGCGGCGATCACCGCTGAGAATGCAAAGGCCATGCCTTTGACCACATGGGTTGGAAACCCCAAAAGCTGCAAGCGCGGCTCGTTATCCGCAACCGCCCGCGCGATCAGGGTCGCGGGCAACCGGTTGAGGATCAAAAGGAGCAGGCTGACCAGCACCGTGGCGGCCACGATGACATAGTAGAACCCGCCAAACGGGTCGAGCGCGGCAAGGCTCTGAAACCCGCTTAGCCCGTTAAAGCCGCCAGTCAGGCCGGTGGCCGTGCCTGCCACCTGCTCGGCGATCATCGCCAGCGCCAGTGTGACGAGCGAGAAATATGGCCCGCTCTCGCTGCGGCCCCGGAAAATCAGCGTGGCCAGAACAAACGCCGCGCCTGCCAGGACCGCCAGCACCAGCAGGGCCAGCACAAGCTGCGCTCCCAACCCCTGCACATCCCGCAGCGCGATTGCGGTCACATAGGCAGCGACACCGAAAAAGAGCGCCTGCCCCAGGGGAAGAACACCGGTCTTGCCCCAGAGATACCCGATCCCTTGCGCGGCAATTCCATAGATCAGATAAAGCCCGATCTGATAGGCCATGAAATCCCCGAAAAGCTCGGGGATCAACATCAGCACCGCCAGAAGCAGACTAGCGGGAAGAAGGACGGATGCCATCGGGTTTCAGCCACAAAAAGAGGATTGAGAGGGTCAGGACCGCAAGATACCCATAGGTCTGGCTGGCCAGCGCCCCCAGCAACGATTGCGTGCCCGCGATGATGCCCGCGCCAATCGCCAGCCCTTCGAGGCTGCCCAAACCGCCCACGACAAGCGCAAAGAACGCGCGGATCAGATAATCGAGGCCCATCATCGGCTCGATCCGGATGGTTGGGGCCAGCACCAGACCGGCAAGGCCCGCGGTGCAGCAGCCAAAGACGAACGCTCCCGCCGACAGGCGCGCGGTGTTGATTCCCACCGCCTGGGCCAATTCTGGATTGCCGACCATCGCCTTGATCCGCGTGGCCACCTTCGAGCGACGGTTCCACCAGGCCAGCACCGCGAACCCGACCGCGATGCCGGCAATCACCGCGATCCGATAGGCCGGGTAATCCGCGCCCAGGATTGTCACCGTGCCCGCAATCGGCGGGCTGACCGACTGATAGCCTCGGCCAAAGATCAGCTCGACCCCCTCACGCAGCAGGATTGCGATGCCCCAGGTTGCAAGCAGGCTGTCGAACATGCGCCCGTAAAGGTGCCTGATCACGCTACGTTCCAGAACAAAGGCCACCAAGGCGACCGTTAGGATGCAGACCGGAAGCTGAAGCCACCCGGGCAAACCCAGCGAGGCCGTGATGACCGGCGCATAGGCTCCGATCATCACAAATTCCCCATGCGCCATATTCATGATCCTGAGCTTGCCGAACACAATCGCAAGCCCCAGCGCCACCAGCGCCAGCGTGCTGATCTGCCAGATTAGGTTGAGGATCAGAACAAGCGACATGCGCCTCAGCCGTCGCAGGCTTCGGAGGAGGGGACAGCGTCGAAGGATGTCACGATCTCGAACGCGCCTCCGGTGCCGTCCGCCAGATAGATCGTCTGAGCCATATGACGCCCGATCATCGTGTTGTCTCCGCGCGGCGTGCGCCATGTCAGCCCTTCGGCGGCGGCGTCCATCGCGGCGACATCCAGGCTACCGGCCTCTTCTGCGAGGGCCGCGAGCAGCATCAGCCCTTCGTAGGCCGATTGTCCCAACCCGTTCAGGGGCGGCGCATCCGCGCCAAAGGCCGCGGTGTAATCGGAGGCGAATGTCGCCGCCGCTTCGGTCTGGATCGAAGAAAAATAGCCAGACGAGGAAAAGAGCCTGCCCGCGTTGTCGGCCCCGATCCCGGCCAGCGTGTTCTCTTCGATCAAGGTCCCCAGACGGATCGCCTGATCGTCCAGTCCGAACCCGGCAAAGCTGACATTGAACCCGACCGAGCCGCCACCGACCAATGTGATCAGGACAGCGTCGGCGCCGCTTTCCCGAATGCGCTGGAGCGAGCTGTCGAATTCCGCGACGGTAAAGGGCACGTATTCCTCGCCCACGACCTCACCACCGGCCTCGGCGATGTACTCTTTGGCCAAGGCGTTGGTGTCGCGCGGCCAGTTGTAATCATGACCGATCAGATACCATTTGGAGACGTTTTCGGCCTCCATCAGATAAGGGATGACGGGGGCCAGTTGCTGACTGGGTGTCTCTCCGGTGACGTAGAGGCCGCTGGCACAGGACTTCCCCTCGTAAACCGGGGTATAGACATATGGAACCTGCCCGTTGAATCGCCCGAGCAGCGCCTCGCGCACCGCTGAATCGTGCATGCCGACAAAGGCCGCGACACCGTCGCCTTTCCAAAGGCGCAGCGCCGCCTGAGACGCTTCAGCGGGTGGCACGCCGACATCGGCAAAGATCAGTTCGATCTCTTCGCCATTGATCCCGCCTTGGGCGTTGATCTGCTGCGCGGCCAGCATGGCGGCGTTCCGGGTGGACGGGCCGAACAGCCCCGCAGGCCCTGAATCCGGCACCAGCACGCCAATCTTGATCTCGGCGCTGGCCACGCCCCCGGTCAACGCCAAAGCGACGGCGGTGCTGGCCAAAAGGCCCGTTATCTTTTTCATCATCATTCTCCCTTTTGTTGGTGTCGGCGTCTAGCGCGCCAGTGCATGCTCGACCGCGCGGGCCAGGCCCAAAAGGGCGCGGTCCCGGCCCGGGCGAGCGTCGAATTCGATCCCAACCGGCAATCCGGACGACACCGGGCAGGGCAGCGAAATCCCCGGCGCCCCGATATTGGAAGCCAGATCGGTGTTGCGGATATAGGTGGGGAAGGTGGGCACGTCCTTACCGTTCAGGCTGACGGTTTCATCGCTGCCGATGGGCCGCGCGGGCAGCGGCGTGGTCGGAAACGCGATCGCGTCGAGGGCGTGGTCTTGGAAGAGCTGCTCATAGATCTGACGCATCGCGGGGCGATGCTGGTCCATCGCGGCGCGGTAGGCGGCCTCGGGCATGGCGTCCGCGCCCAACTGACTGGCGATGGCGCCCGCAACATCCGGCGATCCGATGCCCTCAACAAGCGTGTCAAACGATACATCTGGCGCATGTTCGGCCAGATAGGCGGGAAGGTCCCGCATGACCTCGTAAAAGACGACCGGGAAGCTGAACGCCTCGTTATGGGGCCAGATCGGCTCGAGGCTCACCTCGACCAGCGTTGCCCCTGCGGATGAGAGCTGGGATAGAGCGGCCTCGACCGCGCGCTCGACCACCGGGTCGAGATCCTCAAAGAACATCTGGCGCGGCACGCCAAGCGTGATCTCGGTAATCCCAGCTTCCGGCAGAGTGTCGTCTTCGCCTGCCAGCACCGCATCCAGCAGCGCGATGTCGCGCACGGATCGTGCCAGGGGACCTGCCGTATCGCGGGTGTGAGAGATCGGGACAATCCCGTCACCGTCATAGCGTCCGGTCGTGGGGCGAAACCCGATCACCCCGCAAAGGGCCGCTGGGATCCGGCAAGATCCGCCAGTATCGGTTCCCAGACCCGCCGGAAAGATGCCAGCCGCAACCGACGCGGCGGTGCCGCCAGAGGATCCGCCCGGGATCATCGCGTGATCGGCGGGATTATGGATCGCGCCAGTGACACTGTTGTTGGAAGTGATGCCAAAGGCCAGCTCGTGCATGCCCGATTTGGCCCCGATGACCCCTCCGGCCTGCGTGATCCGGCGCACCACACCCGCATCCCTGGCCGGTGTATGCTCCAAAAGCGCGGCGGTCCCGCCAGAGGTGGGATAGGCGGTCGTGTTGATGTTGTCCTTTGCCACCAACGGCAAACCGGCCAACGCCGCGCCTGGATCGGCCTCGAAGGCATCCCGCGCCGCGCGCACCAGATAGGCGGCATCGAAATGCTGCAACGCGTTCAGTTCGGTATGGGCTGCGGCTCTCTCGGTCAGGGCCTCGGCATAGGCCACCGGGCTGACCGATCCGTCCTTGAGCGCGGCAATGGCGCCAACCGCATCCAAACTCTCTAAATCCGTGGTCATCCATGCCTCCCTGAGTGATCAGAGACAGGATAGAAACAGCCACGCTCAGGTGGCTATCATCACAAATGATGATTTTTCTCGGCCAGGAACTGGGCCAGTTGGGTGCGGCGGTTCAGGCCCGATTTCCGAAATATCGCGGCGATATGGGTGCGCAGCGTGGGTTTGGAAAACCCCAGCTTGCCGCAGATCTCGTCATCGGTCAGCCCGGTGACCAGCAGATCGGCCACCTCGGCCTCGCGCACGGTAAAGCTCAGATCATCGGCAATCTGCGCAAACCTTAGCGATGGCGCCTGATCCGAAAGGCTGCGCGCCCGGATCAGCGCATTGACCAGGCTGGGTCCGATCGCATCGACGATCTGGGCATCGCGGGGCGTGAAATCCTCGCGGTTGGCTCCGCGCCAGATCCGCAGATCACCGATGTTGTCGCCACGGTCATAGGCAAAGAAGTTCATCCCATAGCAGAGCCCGTCCTGCTTGAGGAAATCATTGAAGAACTCGGTTCGTACCAGGCGGTCATGGCGCATCACATCACTGACCGGGGTGGCTTTGCGCCGCTTTTGCAGGATCGGCGTGATCGGGTCGTGGAACTGGAAATAGCTTTCATAGCCGCGCAGATTGTCGTCGCTCATGTTGATCTGAACGCATGAGACGAATTTCTGCGTCCGTGCGTCCCAGACATACGAGGCAAAGTGATCCGCCTTGAGCAGTTCCAGCAGTTTTTGCCCCACACGCTGGCGCACCTCGGAATGGTCGAACTCACCACTCAGATCGTGCATGATCGAAAAGATCAGGCTGGATTCCGCTTCGGTCAGGTTCACAATACTCGGTCCCAATGCATCGCCACTTCGGGATCATAGCATATCCGATATGGCGCCACTGGGGCAGAGTTTCTTGATGTCCTTGCGCCAAATGGCCATGGGCATTGCGTTCTTGCGCGCCCCGCTGCTTGGGCCGAGCCCCCGGGGATCGGATATCCGCTGCGGATCAAACCATGTGTCAAACCGCACGAACCCAATACCGAATGCGTTCACGGCTTTCTGAATGGCAAGGGTGGTCCGACAGCCTATCTTCGGTGCAACGAACTGGAGAGACCTTATGTACCATCCCAGCCGTCGCAGCTTCCTGGCCGGGGCGATTGCGCTCAGCGCAATGCCTGCTGCGGCACGATCTGCCCCATGGCAGGCTGTCGCGGCCCAAGCCCGCGCGCTTGATCAGTGTCATGCGATGGTGATCCGCCAGGGCGGGGCACGGGTTCTGTCGGAGGTGTTTCGCGGCCCGCCGCTGGGGCGCGCGGTGCCGGTCAAATCGGTCTCCAAGACAGTTGTCGCGGCGCTGACCGGGGCCGCGCTGGATCGCGGCGAGATTGCAGCGTTGAGAGCCACGCTTGGCGACGTGGCGCCGCAGTTGATCCCGCAGGGCGCCGATCCCAGGGTGAGGTCGATCACCATCGAACATCTGCTGACCATGCAAGCCGGGTTGGAGCGGACATCGGGCGCCAATTATGGCGCCTGGATCAGCAGCGCAGACTGGGTCACGGACGCGCTGACGCGGCCCTTCGTGGCAATGCCGGGGGGCCGCATGCTTTATTCCACCGGGTCATTTCACGTGCTGGGGGCCGTGCTGTCGGAGGTGTCGGGTCAAAGCCTTCTGACCCTCGCGCGGCGCCGTCTTGGCCGACCTCTGGGCATCGACATCCCTGCCTGGACGCGTGACCCTCAGGGGCGTTTTCTGGGCGGCAATGAGATGGCGCTCAGCCTGTCGGATATGGTGCGCTTCGGAGAGCTTTATCTGAATGGCGGGCAGTGGGCGGGTGAGCAGGTGCTCAGCTCCGCCTGGGTCGAACGGTCGTTTGTGCCGCGGACGCGCTCGGTCTTTTCCGGGCTGGACTACGGATATGGTTGGTTTCTGGGCCGTGCCGGTAAGGAGCGCTTTGCCCTGGCGCGCGGCTATGGCGGGCAGCTGATCTGCATCGTGCCCAATCTTGCGCTGAGCGTTGCGATCACCTCGGATCCCACGCGTCCGGCCCGCAGCGGGGGGTATTTCGGCGATCTGATGCAGCTTATCGAGGGTGCAATCATTCCGACCGCGCGCGAACACGCGGCATAGCGCGGTACCGCCAATAGCGGTAGGCATCTCCCTAAAGGCGCAGTCTGATGCGCGACGTGGGGCCATTGTCCGGTGCAGGGCCGACCGGAACGAACAGGAGGTGGGTCTTTGGCACGGCTCATCGCGGTTCTTGCAGCGCCAATGACCGGCAAGAGCCAAGCTCCATACGGTCTATTCGGCCGCCAGAGGAACCTCCTTGGTCCTTATCGCGGTGTCCTTGCGGGCCAGGGTCGGCGAACGCGTTTCCATTTCGGCCCGCCGCTCGTTGCGCAGATAGGTATGGTAGAGGGCGGGCACCCCGATCAGCGTCAACAGCGATGCAAAGCCCAACCCGGCCATGATCGACACTGCCATCGAAGCAAAAAAGGCGTCGCTCAAGAGCGGCACCATCCCCAGGATCGTGGTCGCGGCGGCCAGAACCACGGGGCGCAGGCGACTGACGGACGCCGTCACGATTGCTTCTGATTGAGGCAACCCCTCTTCCCTTTTTTGAGCGTCGATCTCTTCGACCAGCACGATGGCGTTCTTGATCAGCATGCCCGACAGGCTCAGCAGACCCAAAAGCGCGGTAAAGCTGAACGGCAGGCCGGTGAACAAAAGGCCCAGGCCCACACCCGTCACCGCCATCGGAACCACAGTCCAGATCACAGCCGTCTGCCGCAGCTTACCAAAGAGCAGAACCGTGATCAGAAGCATTGTTCCAAACGCCAGCGGCATCTGGCGGCCCAGGCTGACCTGCGCGGTGCTTGCACTCTCAAATTCACCGCCCCATTCCATGCGGTAACCGGGGGGAAGGGGCATCGCCTCGATAGGTGCGCGTATCTCGGCAAAGGCCTGCGGAGGCAGAACACCGGGCACGGTAAACGCCTGAACGCTGATTGTCGGGGTCCGGTCCCGGCGCTGGATCAGGGTGTTGCGGGTGACCACATCGAACCCGTCAATGACCTGTGCCAGGCTGGTGTACCGGCCCGGCGTGGGGGCGTAGATCGGCTGATCCAGCAGAAATCCTGTATGGCTTTGCTCGGCGTCTGGCGTGCGGATGAAGATCGGCACCAGCCTGTCGTTCTCGCGGAACGTACCCACGCGCAGCCCATCGGTGGCCAGTGCGATGGCCTGCGATACGTCCGACCGGCTGATCCCCAGCGCCTGTGCCCGGTCGGCGGCAAAGATTGGCCGTGTGTCCAATTCTGGCTCGCGCCAGTTGGTGCGTTCGGTCATCAGAAGGTCGGTCTCGGTCTCCAGAAGCGCCTGGGCCTCGGCCGCGAGGCTGCGCAGGACGGCCGGATCGGGGCCCGAGAGCCGCAGCTCGACATCCGCACCCACCGGCGGGCCATAGATGATCTGCTGGACCCGGGTTTCGGCCCAGGGCACGGCGCGATCGGCAAAGGCGGTCAGATCCTCCTTTAGTGCTGCCATCTCGGACTGGTCGGTCACCCGCACCACAAGCTGGCCATAAGACGGGTCTGGATCTTCGGGCGTATAGGTCAGAACGTAACGTGTCATGCTGGCGCCAAGGGTGGTTGTCACGGCCTCGACCATGGGATGGTCCAGCAACCAGCGCTCGATCACGGCCAGATCCTCGCTTGCGGCGCGGATCGATGTCCCCTGTGCGGCTTTGTAGTTGAGATAGAAGATCGGCGTGGTGGCCGGCGGAAAGAACTGCTGTTTGACAAACCCCATCGCGCCGATCCCGCTAGCCATGGCTCCGATCAGCGCGACGATGACCAGCCAGCGTGCGCGCAATGCGCCGCGCACCACCGCCGCGTAGCCCCGAAAAAAGAGTGTGTCATATGGATCCGCGCCTGGATTGTCAGCCTCGGTCCTGAAGAAATAGCTGGCCAGCAAGGGCGTGACGGTCACGGCCAGACCCCACGACAGCATCAGCGAGATCGAGATCACCGCAAAGAGCGAAATCATGAACTCGCCCGAGCTGTCGGGGCTCAGCCCGATCCCCGCAAACGCCATGATCCCGATAACCGTTGCTCCAAGCAAGGGCACCTGGGTGCGGCGTGCAACCTCATTTGCGGCATCAATGGCCTTGCGCCCGCGTCGCATCTGAACCTGCATGCCTTCTGCCACGACAATCGCGTTGTCGACCAGCATACCCATGGCGATGATCAGGGCGCCCAGGCTGATCCGCTCGACCTTGATGTCCAGCAGGCTCATGAAAAAGAACGTAAAACTGACCGTCAGCAGGAGCGAGCCGCCCACCACAATCGCCGCGCGCCAGCCCATGAAGAGGGCCAGAACACCGATCACCACGCTGACCGACATCACCAGATTGCGCAGAAAATCGCGGTTGGCCGCGTCCACGACGCGGTGCTGCTCATAGACCGGCTCAAGCGTGACGCCCGCGGGCAGGAGCGCGGTAATCTCGGCCAGACGAGCCTCGACCCGCTGACCGACGGTCACGATGTTCTCGGAGGTGAGGCCTGCGACCCCGATCGTGAACGCCTCAATCCCGTTATGCCGGATGATCTGGCGGGGGGCATCGACGCGCCCGCGATAGACGTCTGCGACGTCCGTCAGGTTGATCACCTGACCTTGAAACCCAAAGGTCAGTGCGCCGATCTCTCCGACACTGTCATCGGGCGCGGGGGCATTGATGCGCACATCCTGACGGCCATTATCGGCGGTGCCGGTAGCAACGACCTCATCGGCCGCCGAGACCGCACCGATGATCACCTCAGGCGGCACGCCGAAGCTGGTCAGGCTCTGGCTTGCGGGTTCGACAAAGATCGCCTCTTCGGGCAGGCCCAGCACTTCGGCATTGGCCACGCCGTCCACCGTCAGCAGTTCGCGTCTGAGAAATGTGGCCATGTCCCAGACGGCAGCATCCGAATAGCCCGGTGCGCTGACCGCATAAAGCAGCCCGTAGACGTCGCCAAAACTGTCGTTGACCGTCGGCGTCAGCGCATCTGGCGGCAGGTTCGGGACCGCATCGGCCACCCGGTCACGCATATCGTCCCAGACCTGCGGCAGTTCTGTCCCGTCATAGGTGTCCTTGATTGTGACCTCGATCACCGACAGACCGGGCGTGTTGTTGGAGGTGATGAAATCCACCTCGTCCATTTGCTGGATTTCCGCTTCCAGCACCTCGGACACTTCGATAGCGACGTCCGATGCCGTGGCCCCCGGATAGGAGGTGACGATCAGCGCCGATTTCAGCGTGAAGACCGGGTCTTCAAGCTTGCCGACACTGATATAGCCCGCGGCCCCACCAAAGACACAAAACAGGATCAGGATCCAGGTATAGAGGGGTTTCTCAATCGAGAACCCTGCGATCTGCATTGGATCAAAGCCCCTGCTGCGTGAGGCCGTCAAAGCGTTTGATGGGCTGTCCATCGGCGATGAGATGCGCACCGATGGCAACAATCTCGGTGCCGGGTTGCAGATCTTGCGTAGTGAACGTCGTCCCATCGGACGAAGCCAGCCCGACCGGATGGTGGCGCGCCCTCAACTCAGCGCCTGTCGGGTCGACGATCACGACATACCGCTGCCCATCAGGGGCTGACGCGATGGCGGTGGCGGGCAACCGGACCGCATCGCCCGACACAGGCAGGGTCGCTTGCACGATCAAGGTCCGGCCGGGCAGCAGCAGGTTCGCCTGAGGCGTCTCGACCGCCAAAGACACGGTATAGCTCTGGCCGATGGTCACCGTTTCGGCCTGGAACTCGCGAAATTCCAGCGGCAGCCTCGTGTCGGTTCCGGTGAGCTGGCCTGTGAAGACGACCGTGGACGGATCGCCTATCTGGGCAAGAACCCGTTCGGGCAAATCGAACTCGACCCGGATTTCTGACATGTTGTGCAGACGCAGGATGGGCTGGCCGGGCTCGATGGTGCTGAATGTCGTGCCGATCCGTTCCGCAATCAACCCGTCGAACGGGGCCGCGATTTCGGCATCATGCAAGGCGTCATGGGCTTCGCGCAGGGCCACTTCGGCCAGATCCCGCGCGGTTTCGGCATCTTGGGCCTGTACGGCAGAGGCGACGTTGCGCTCGGCCAGGGCGCGCGCGCGGATCAATGCGCGTTCGGCCTGAGCCAACTCAAGCTCGGCCCGCTCGACCGCGCGCTGAAAGGGGGCGGGATCGAGACGCGCCAGCCGGGTGCCCTGCGCCACCATTTGCCCCTCCCGCGCGGTCAGCTCTGTCAGATATCCGCTGACTTCGAAGGACATGCTGACCGTTTCAAGGGCCGCGATCTGACCAAAGAACTGCCGAGAGGCATGTGCGCCGACCTGTGCCACACGGGTGGTTTCGACGAAGACCGCCGCCCGATCACCTGCCGCTTGATCGGCGGTTCCCTGAACCGGCAAACCCAACGCTATGGCCAATGCCGCCGATTTGAACCAAGGTTGCATCGTTCAGGACCCTTCCTATCTACACCTCAACCGACCGTTCGGTAGGGACATAGAGGCAAGCAGAGAAACGTCAATGGCCGAAACAGAAGAGACCTCAATTGGTGACCGGCGGTCCCGGATTATTGAAACAGCGATGCAACTGTTCCTGGAAAAGGGGTTCTCGGGCACGTCGATGAGTGCGATCGCAAAGGCCTGCGGGATCACCAAGGCGACGCTCTATCATCATTTCACCGGAAAGGATGATCTGTTTATCGCCTGTGTGACCTATGGCTATGGCTCGGCGCTCGATGCCTTGCAGGAGATTGCCGATCGCACGGACCTGAGTGACGCCGACAAGATCCGCGCCTGTCTGAGGGTCAGCTACGATACCATCGTCTCGTGCCCGGTCGGGCGGATGTCGCCGCTGATCGCCGAGGTCTCGCGCACCTTTCCCAATGTCGCGCGGTCGTTTCACGATGACTATATCGTGCCGCAGCAGGACTTCCTGTGGCGCATCATCGAGCAAGGCCAATCGTCCGGCACGTTCAAACAGGTCGATCCCAAGCATATTTTCCAGATGGTTTTCGGCCCGATCGTCACCCTGTCGCTGTCGCGCGAGATGTTCGCAAGCTTTGACGATCTGGAGGAGCATTTTCCCGTCGATGCCTTGAGGGAAGGGCATATCAACGCGATCCTGAACTTACTGTCGGCTGAGGGCGAGGCCTCGCATTCGTCGTAAGCATCGCCGGGCAACTAGACCGTTGCGCTTGGCTGAACGTACCGTGTGGGCTTGGGCAGACCGCAGACGGTGTGTTCTGAGATCCACTTAGCCTGGGCCTCTCATCTCCGGGCTCTGAAATCGGATCGTCATTCTTTCGGCGTATGAGGCAGCGGGTATGTGAGCCAAACGGCGCTGCTGCGGGCCGTGTGGACCCAACGCAGGACCTGGCCATGTCCCAAACCCAAATAATGTAGATTTCCTGTGATCCGTTATCCGCATGCCGCCGTACAAGATGTAAGCCAAAGCTGACATACGGGAGGGGGAATGTGTCAATTTGCCTGAACAGCATGGCGCGAGGGGCACGACGGTGCCTGGATGCGCATGAGGGAATGCTGCACCATCTGGGGCTGGAGCCGACCCCAGAGGACGCCACTCAGGTTCTCGACGAGCTTCGCGAGACATTCCTGGCCTGTGTGCGCTGCCCGACGCCCGGGCGGTGCCGCTGCTGGTGCGAGGCCGGGCGCCCCGGAACGCCGGATTTCTGCGGAGGAAAACAAGCCTTCCGCAATCTCGAGATTGCCTGCTTGGCGCAGCATCTGGACCGCCACTGATCTGACCTGGATCAAGGTTTCGGGGCTTGGGATGCCGTAACAGTCGCGCATCGTCAGATACGTGGAGAGGGGACATGCTTCCGTTACTATTGATCCTGCATATATTCATCGGCTCTACCCTTGCGGGTATCGGTGTTATTTTCGCCCTTTCAATGGGTTATGATACGCTGGTTCCGATACTGGTCACCGCGAGTGTTGGGTTTGTCGCGGGTTTTCCCGTGTCTTACGCGATCGCCCGCAAACTGGCCTAGTGACCGAAGGCCGCGTTGGGCATCCAGTCCGGCGCGCTGCCTTGCGGCGCGGCGCGCATATGCAAACACGCGGTGCCCGCACGCTGGAAATAGACAGCCTTGAGCGCATACCATCCTGAAACCGGAACCTCGACCTCGGTCGCGGGTCCGGGTTCGCAGGGTGTGCGCTCATCAATCACGGCCACCTTCTTGCCGCCGATAAAGGCGCGCAGCCCGTCATTGGACAGAAAATCCACGGTGTAGATGCCAGGTGCATCGAATCGGACATAGCCGCTGATGCCCGCCACCACACGCAATGCCTGGCCGGAGGTGAGTGTTTCGCCGCCTTCTTCGGTGTCCCAATAGTCCAGGCCCTCCAGCGGCCGCCCAGGCTTGGCCGATTTCAGCGCCTGGTCGGCCTGTGAGAGCGTTTTGACATCATTGGGAAAGGCATAGACAACCGCGAGGCCGGGTTTGAGCCCGCTTGGCTGTGGATTTGCCGGTTCGAGTTTCAAAGGCCCGGCCAGCGCCGTCTGCGCCACCATCAGCGCCATAAGGGCCGCTGCGATCTTGAAAATGGTCATCCTGTATCCCCCTTGGATTTCGGTCAGACTAAAAAGCCCGGCCTTTTTGCGCAAGCGGCACGGTTGGCGTTGCCCTCTACCCCGTTTAATGTAGCGCGAACAACACAAGGGAGACGACATGTCGATGACACTCAAAGAGATGCTGGAGGCCGCGAACGCCGCCGTCCCCGGGATCAGCGCTGCGGATGCGCGGGCAAAGATGGACCAAGGCGCGTTGCTGCTGGATATTCGCGATGCCAATGAGTTGCAGACCACAGGCCGCGCGCAAGGGGCGCATCATGTGTCGCGTGGCATGCTGGAGTTTCGGGCCGATCCCGCATCGCCCTATGCCGATGCCGAACTGCGCCCGGACCGGGTGGTGATCCTGCATTGTGCCAGCGGCGGGCGTGCTGCGCTGGCAGGAAAGGTGCTCAAGGATATGGGCTATGCGGAGGTCTATAACCTCGGTGGTCTCAAGGACTGGATCGAAGGGGGCGGCCCCGTCATCGAAGGCACCGATCCCGGTATGTAGCTCTCAATCGGTGGTCAGAAAAACCCGCACGGCCGCCTCGAAGCCGCGCGGATCATCGGCATGCAGCCAATGGCCCGCGCGCGGCAGCTTGGCAAAGCGGGCTTGCGGAAAGAGGGCCTTGATCCCCGGCCGATCCGCCATGGTGACGTATTCCGAGGCACCGCCCGACAGAAAAAGGGTCGGGCCATCCCACGCGGCGTCGGTTTCGGGAAAGGACATGATCGCAGGCATATTTTCGGCAAGCGCATCGAGGTTGAGCCGCCAGGACTTGCCCGCCACATCCAACGATTGGGTGAAAAAGCTCTGCAAGGCCTTGTCCACGCCCAGATCGGCCAGTTGCGCCTCGGCATCCGAGCGCCGCTCGACCCGGGACAGATCGACCTTGCGCATCGCCTCGATAAAGGGAAGCTGGCTGTGAGCATAGGGCACGGGCGCGATATCGGCCACGACCAGCCGTTGCACTGCCCTGGGGTGGTGCAAGGCCAGCATCATCGCTGCCTTGCCGCCCATGGAATGTCCAACCACATCGGCCCGACCGCCATGGGCGGCGATCACCTCGGCCAGATCGTCCGCCATATCGGCATAGCTGTGGCTCTGGCTCCAGGGGCTTTGCCCGTGGTTGCGCATATCCACGGCGATCACCTGGCGGGTGTCCGACAGGCGTTTGGCGATCACGCCCCAGTTGCGGGCCGAACCATAAAGGCCATGCGCGATGATCAGCGGCGGATGGGCGCCGGACGCGCCGTGCAGGATGGTGTTCAACATGCCCCCCTGATACCGTCCGCCCCCGCACTTGCCCAGAGGCATTGAGCCCGAAGGGGCCGGGCGCTAAAGGAGGGGCCGATGGATGATATGCAGCGATACCGCCGCCAGATAGACGCGATCAGCACTGCGTTGCAGCAAAAGCTGAATCTGCGCCCGGCCCCCTTTGCGCGGCTGGTCGCGCGCAGCCGGTCGCAGCTGCCTCGCAAGGTGTATCGGCAGGCGCGGGTCCTGGTGGAGGCAGAGCCGCTTGCCGCGCATCCGCGCCTGAGCCGGACGCTGGATTTCGCCAGGCTGGAGCGATCTGGCGCGGCTCTTCTGGATCACCTCAATGCCATTGACCTGGCCGACGCCCGCAAGGGCCGCGTGTTGTCCCTCTTGGGGAGCCTCTCGTTCAACTTGCTTGCGGTCGTGGCACTGCTGATCGCGGTGCTGATGTGGCGGGGGTTTTTGTAAGACGCCGTTTCGGGCCGGGAGGAGAAAAGGGGCATCCCCCTCCCGGCCGTGGGCCGCACATCCCCCATACCGAGAGATGGCGACCGGTGGCTCAGATCCTTTGCACGGTGATCTCCACAGTGCCGAGCTGACACGACATCGACACATGACAGATCGTCGGTTCCGAGGCCGTTTGGCCCGGAGAATTGGTGGCAATCCAAGCGATCACGCCCAGACAAATGACCAGAGCCGTGAGTGGAAGACCTGCGTTGATGGTGCGGCGCATGGGACACCCCCTTGTGTCGATCTCAAAGGGTAAAACGCAGCGGTTTCGCGGTTCCGTCGAAAAAAGTAAGCAGGAGACGAAAAAGGGCAGGCGCCAGGGCCCGCCCTCCGAGTTTCCCCGGTCTGGCCGTGTCAGTGCATCGGGTAGATGGGGAAGCGCGCGCAAAGGGCCGCAACCTCGGCCTTGACCTTGGCCTCGACCTCGGCATTGCCGTCTTCGCCATGTGCCGCTAACCCGTCGACAACCTCGATGATCCAGTCGGCGATCTGGCGGAATTCCGGCTCGCCAAACCCGCGTGTGGTGCCAGCGGGCGATCCCAGGCGGATCCCGCTTGTTACGGTCGGTTTTTCAGGATCGAATGGCACGCCGTTCTTGTTGCAGGTGATATGGGCCCGCCCCAGCGCCTTTTCGGTCGCATTGCCCTTGACGCCTTTGGGTCGCAAATCGACCAGAACCACATGGGTGTCGGTGCCGTGGGTCACGGTATCCAGCCCGCCCTTGATCAATTGATCGCTCAGCGCCTGGGCGTTCTTGATCACGTTCTGCTGGTAGGTCTTGAACTCGGGCCGCAGCGCCTCGCCAAAGGCAACCGCCTTGGCCGCGATAACATGCATCAGCGGTCCGCCCTGAATGCCGGGGAAGATGGCCGAGTTGAATTTCTTGGCCAGCGCCTCGTCATTGGTCAGGATCATGCCGCCGCGCGGGCCGCGCAGGGTCTTATGTGTTGTGGTCGTGGCCACATGCGCATGCGGGAAGGGGGAGGGGTGCTCGCCCGCCGCAACCAGACCGGCGAAATGGGCCATATCCACATGCAGCCAGGCACCCACGCTATCGGCGATCTCGCGCATCCGGGCAAAGTCGATCTGGCGCGGGATGGCAGACCCGCCCGCGATGATCATCTTGGGCTGGTGTTCGGTGGCCAGTGCCTGAACCTGATCGTAGTCCAGCATGTTATCTTGTTTGCGCACACCATACTGGATCGCGTTGAACCATTTGCCCGACTGGTTGGGTTTCGCACCGTGCGTCAGGTGGCCGCCCGCATCCAGGCTCATCCCCAGAATGGTGTCGCCCGGTTGCAGCAGCGCCTGGAACACCCCCTGATTGGCCTGACTGCCGGAATTGGGCTGCACATTGACAAAGCCGCAGCCAAAAAGCTTGCAAGCCCGCTCCATCGCCAGGTTTTCGGCGACATCCACGAACTGGCACCCACCGTAATAGCGCCGCCCCGGATACCCTTCGGCGTATTTGTTGGTCATGACCGAACCTTGCGCCTCCATCACCGCGGCCGAGACAATGTTTTCGCTCGCGATCAGCTCGATCTCGTCGCGCTGGCGGCCCAGCTCATCCTGGATCGATCCAAAGATCTCGGGGTCCCGTTCGGCGAGAGGCTCGGTAAAAAATCCGGTATCACGATGTGGCGCGTTCATTGGGGGTGCTCCCTCTAAGCAGCGGTTGGTTGGGCGCTTTCCTATCGGAAACAGGACCTACCGAAAAGGTGTCAAAGCGACGAAATGATCGGGTTTGGCGGCAAGGCTGGTCAAGGCACGAAACATGTGATTGTTTCGGCGCAAGGCGCGCAGGATCGGAAACCTTTGCCATGTCTATGAAAATCGCGTTTCTCGCCAGTGACGCGCCAGTGGCGCAGACCGCGCGCGCGGCGCTGATCGGGCGGTATGGCGACAGCCCGGCGCAGGACGCGGATGTCATCGTGGCGCTGGGCGGGGATGGGTTCATGCTGCAAACGCTGCATGGCACGCAAGACCTGCCTGCGCCGGTCTATGGGATGAACCGCGGCACCATCGGGTTCTTGATGAATACCTATGGCGAAAGCGATCTGCTGGAGCGTCTCCAGGCAGCCGAAGAAGAGGTCATTAACCCGCTTTCGATGCGCGCGATGGACCGAAATGGGCATCTCCATGAAGCCCTGGCAATAAACGAAGTGTCGCTTTTGCGCGCAGGACCGCAGGCGGCCAAACTCAAGATCACCGTCGATGATCGCCTGCGTCTGGCCGAACTGGTCTGTGACGGGGCGTTGGTGGCCACGCCGGCGGGGTCGACCGCCTATAACTATTCGGCGCATGGGCCGATCCTTCCCATCGGGGCGGACGTGCTGGCGCTGACGGCGGTGGCCGCGTTCCGACCACGCCGCTGGCGCGGGGCGCTTTTGCCCAAACGAGCCTGCGTGCGGTTCGATGTGCTGGAGGCGGACAAACGCCCGGTGATGGCCGAGGGGGATTCCCAATCTGTCGAAAACGTCGACTGGGTCGAGGTCAGATCAGAGCCGTCCATCGAACACCGCATCCTCTTTGATCCGGGTCACGGTCTGGAGGAACGGCTCATCTCCGAGCAGTTCACCTAAGGCGCTTGCGCGTCCGTTCAGTATGCGGGGATGTTGTGCGAGGGCCGGTTGGTTTTTGGATCACAGGCGCCGAACAGACCGGCTGAGCTGCAAACGGACCGGTTCGCAGAGGCGCGATCTTTTGCAGGTTTTCAGACTTCTAGCTGCGCGCGCTCCAACCATGTTCATCGCACGACAACACACCCGCTTGGTTTCTAATTCTGGAGGAATCGCGAAACTTTCGCTAAGGTTGAATTGATTTTCATAGTTTTGCCCCATTTTCAGGAGGCCACCCATGTCCGATTTCGGCAAACTCAATTACATCAATGTCGGTCCTCACGGCACATTCAAGCCCAGCGGCGACCTCAAGACCAGTCCCGGCGATATCGATGCGATTTTCGCGCATTTGACAGCCAGCAATGCCGACAGGCTCAGCGTGCATTTCCATGGCGGATTGGTGGCCGAGGGCAAGGGGCTGCGGATCGCGGAAAGCATGTTTCCGGTCTATACCTCCGCCGGGGCGCATGCGGTGAGTTTCATCTGGGAAACCGGCCTGATCGAAACCCTTTGGCGCAACCTGACCGCGATCAGCGAAACCAAGCTGTTCCAGAAATTGCTGCGCTATGCGATCCGCGAACTGACCAAACGGCTCGGGGCCGATCTGACCGGCCGCGGCGAGGGCGTGCCGATGTCGCTGCCCGAGATCGAGGCCGAGCTCGAAAAGCTGGAGAAATTCGAGGGGTTCGATGCGACCGCGCGGGGCGGGGCCGCGCGTCTCGATGAGGAGGAGCTGGAATTTATCCGTGACGAGATGGAGTTGGATCTGCTGCTTGAGATCGAGCAGGATGAGGCGTTTGGCGAATTGGCCGACAACCTCTCTGCCGAAGACACCAAGCTGCGCCCTTCGGTGGCCAATGAACTGAACACCGCCGATGGGCGTGGCCCGACATTGTTCAAGATTGCAAAGCTGCTGGCCAGCGTCGTCTTTCGGGTGCTGCGGCGTTACATCCGGGGGCGCGATCATGGCCTGTATCCGACCGTCGTCGAAGAGCTGGTGCGTGAGTTCTATCTGGATGATTTCGGCGGCTGGGTCTGGGGCAATATGAAGGATGTTTCGGCGCAGATGTTCTTGTCCAATACCGGCCCGATCTCGGACGCTTCGCATCCGGGCACCTATTTTCTTGAAAGACTTGCGGCGCATCAGGCGGCCAACCCCGGGTTCGCCGTTGATCTGATCGGTCACAGCGCGGGCAGCATCGCGATATGCAATCTGTTTCGGTCACTGGAGAAATCCGGCATCGCGCTGTCGGTGCGCAACGTGGTCTTCCTCGCCCCGGCCTGCACAACACGCCTGATGCATGACGAAGTCGTGGCCCGCCCCGAGCGTTACAAGCGGTTTCGCATGTTCACCATGTCCGACGCCTATGAACAGAAAGACCACCTGGTCAAAGGGGTCTACACACGCTCGCTGCTGTATCTGATTTCCGGCGTGCTGGAAGAAGAGGCCGATACGCCGATTGCCGGGATGGAGCGGTTCTGGACCGCTCAGGCGCCCTTCGATGTGCCGCATCTGGCGAAGACCGCGACCTGGCTGCAGGAGGCCGACAAGAACCGCGCGGTAATGTCGGTGACAACAGATCAGGCGCCGGGCCTGAACAGTACCGCGCAAAAGCATGGCGATTTCGACAATGACGACCCCACGCGGGCCAGCCTGACCGCGCTGGTCGCCGAAACCTAAGGCCGCGCGGAGATGGCGCATCACCAACCCAACGACTATGCGCTGGTGATCGGGGTGAACGACTATCCCAATCACGGCTCGAAGGGCAAGAACCTCAAGGGGGCGGTGCCCGATGCGAAACGCTTTGCGGCGTGGCTGACGAACACCCAAGTGGGTGGAGGGCTGCCGCCGGCGAATTGCCACCTGATCACGTCGACCACAGCCCCGCTTTCACCGGTCAAGGACACGGTCGATTCGGCTCTGGAGAAAATCTGGGACGCGGCCGAAGAGGCCGGTGGCGGGCGGCGGTTCTATCTGTTCTTTGCCGGGCACGGCCAGTCGATCACGATCGGCGATGTCTCAGATACCGACGTCGCGCTATGCCTGCCGCAATGGTCGCGGCGCCGACTGTTCGACACCCTGAGCTCAGACAACTATTGCAGAACCGTGAAACGATGTATGCCGTTTCAGCAGGTTGTCGCCTTTCTCGATTGCTGCCGCAGCCGGACCGTGCGCGCGGCCACTCAGAACAGCGGCCTGGGGTGTCTTACTCCCTCGGACATCGCAGAGGATGTAAAAGGCGTGATCGTCTATGCCGCCGAAGATGAAAGCCAGGCCTTTGAGACGGCGACCGGTCGGGGCGACGAAGACGAAGAGCAGAGCGAAGCGCGGGGTTATTTCACCACCGCCCTGCTGTCGGCGCTGAACGGCGCCGCGGCCCGCGATACCGGTGGTGCGGAATGGGAGAGCCTTTGGGACCATCTGCAAGCCGAGGTGCCGCGCCTTGCCCAGAAGGCGGGCAAGACCCAAAGTCCCAGGATCAAGGATTTTGGACTGCCCAACGACGCCGTTTTCGGCGCGGCAATGCCTGTCGCGGGCGGGGCGGGGGCGTCGCCGAATTTCACGGTTCATTTTTCGGCCGACAGGACCGGGCCGGTGATCTTGCTTAATGACCGTGCCGAGCCGGTGCGGAGTGGTGATCCGGCCAGCGGGCCCTGGCATGTCCGATTGAGCTATGCGTTGCACACGCTTGTCGACACCGGCACCGGTGGCGTCCTGCCGATTATGTTCGCACCTGAGATGGAGGGCGGCGATGTCACCTTCTGATCGCAAGCGATTGCCGTTTCGTGTACGCGCTGAAAACCGCGATGATGCCACCCGCCTAACCGTGTTCGATGGGCGCAACCGGATTTGCATCCAGGCAACCGGCGCGATCGACACCGGGCTGCCCAAGGGGCTCTACCAGGTCCGGCTGGAACGTCTGGGCGCGATGGAGGATCATCTGATCATCCACGATGAGGCGACCGATATGGACCTGCCTCTGCCGAGGCGCCAATCGGCGATGCCTGCGACGGACACGCGGTTCACCCACGAGTTCTATCAGGGACCCGGAGTTACGTTCAGCAAGAAATCGACCAGAGCCGATCCCGACAACACCGCCGGTCTGGTCCGGCTGATGATCATGCTGCGCGCGAGCGGAGAGCGGGATTCCACCGGAGTTTCGGTTGGCGCGGGGCTGACGCTCTTTGCTGCCGATGGCAGGCGGATCACCGGCTTTGAACCCCAAGAGACCCAGGCCGACACCGCCGCGGGCTGGCAGATTTTTTCGGCCCTGATCGCACCCGGTCATTATCTGCTGGTGTTGGTCGGCGAACAGCGGGCGGAATTCCTGCCGATCTCGCTGCACGCGGGATGGGACAGCATGGTCTTCGTGCCGCACGAAAACGGGCTGCGCCTGTCCCAGTCGAGCCTTGATATGGTCCGACACGGGCGCGGCTTCGATCCGTCTGACGATCTGGCGCAAAAGATCGACGGCGCGATGAAAGGACTGGGCGAGAATCTCGATCTTTTACCGGGTGACATGCGGCGGGAGGCGATCTACGGCAAGTTCTCGCATCCCCTGCACGGCCTGATCGGGGCGCATGCGCATTTTCTGAGCGGGCGTCAACAAGAGCGCCTGGAACAACAGGTCTTGCGCAATCTCTGGCGCCTGCTGCCGGGCTCGCCCGATGTGGTCGCTCTGTTGCTCATGGCGCAGGAACGCACGCCGGAAGGTTTGCCCGAAACCATCGAGGCCCTGCAAAAGATCGCCCGCGAGGCCTTTGGCCCTGAACATCCGCCGCAATTTCCACTGGCTTTTCCCCCGATGCTGCGGCCTGGCCTGCGTGCGGTGATCCGCGCCTCCGTCGGTCTTTCCGATCTCATCGCAGAGGGATCCTGGTGCGAGGCCGCTGCGCTTAGCAGTTTTGATGGGGGCGGGGCCTGGGCCGTCTGGGATCAGGAGCGCGGCAGCGTCACGCGGGTTCTGGAATTGCCTCCCGATGGCCCGAGCGTGCCCAGTTCGCAAAAGGTCTATGCCGCGATCAAGCGCGCGATAGCCGCGCAAACCGGAGAGGCGATGCGCAATGTACGGGCAGCCTCGCGCGTGCGCGATGTGCTGAGCGATCCAGGTCGCGCCATGCGGTCGATGATGCGCGAAGTGGCCACGGATCTGGGGGACCGTACGGTAAGGGCGGTGACGCCCGATCCGGCCGACCGGGTGCGCGATGTGATGCGCACCGTGCAGGCCCGTGTGCGGGATGCCCAGACCCGAACCATAGAGATCGCGCCGCAGACAGCCCTTCCAGATTGGCTGGTCGAGTTTGCACGCGGTGCGCTTGACGACCTTGCGAACGCGCCCGATCTGCGATCGCTCTCCCGACAGGCCGGGGTCCCGCTGCGGCAGATGCGGCAGGCGGTCACACGGGCATCGGAAGGGGAGGGTGATGCCGCACCCGCGGCGCTGGACTAATGGATCCTGACCCTAACGATTGTCCGCCGCTTTCAGTTCGGTGACAGCGGCGAATTGGGACAGAAAGACCCGGCCGGTCATCTGGTCCAGGAAATGTTCGCGTTTCAACCGATCCATGACCGGTCCTTTGACTTCGGAGAGGTGCAGCTGCACATCCATTGAGCCCAGCCGCTCGTTGATCGCCTCCAGCGATTCCAGGGCGCTCAGGTCAATCTCGTTTATGGCCGAACATTGCAGGATGATGTGGCGGATCTGGGTGTCCTCGGCGACACGTCTATAGATCGCATCCTCCAGAAACCGGGCATTGGCGAAGTAAAGGCTCTCATCGACGCGCAAGGTCACAATGCTGGGATCGGTCAACACCTTGTGCCGAAGGATATTGCGAAAATGCTCGGTTCCGGGAACCAGTCCGACCTCAGCGATATGAGGGCGAGATGTCTTGTAAAGATGCAATAGCACCGAAAGCAGAACGCCCGCCGATACCCCGGCCTCGACGCCAAGGCCGAGTGTCAGCAGGATGGTGGCCAGCACCGCCGCGAAATCGGCCTTGGAGTAACGCCAGGCGCGGCGCAGGATACTGAAATCCACCAGGCTGAGCACCGCGACGATGATGGTGGCGGCCAGCGTGGCCTTGGGCAGAAAGAAGATCAGCGGCGTCAACGCCAGCGCAGCAATCGCCAGCCCCAGCGCGGTAAAGGCCCCGGCGGCGGGCGTTTCGGCCCCCGCATCGAAGTTCACGACCGAGCGTGAAAAGCCGCCCGTCACAGGAAATCCACCCGTGAGCGACGCGCCGATATTGGCCGCGCCCAGACCGATGAGCTCTTGATCGGGGTCGATGCGCTGGCGTTTCTTGGCCGCGAGCGTCTGGGCCACAGAGATGGACTCGACAAAGCCGATGATCGAGATGAGGAATGCTGGCACCAGAAGCTGGCGCAAAAGCTCCGGTGAGAGATCGGGCAGGGTCAGCGGTGGCAGGCTTTGTGGCACATCGCCCACGATGCTCACACCCTGATCCGCCAGATCCAGACCCCAGACGGCCCAGGTGGTGGCGATCACCACCACCACGGGACCGGCCTTGACCAAGGTCGATGTCAGGCCCGGCCCCAGTCCCAAGCGGGCCAGTGTCGGTTTGAGGCCCGAGCGCACCCAGAAGAGGAATGCGGTTGCCAAAACGCCGATCAGGGCTGTCGTCAGATTGGTTTGATGCAAGTGAACGGCGAGCGCGCCGAGAACTTCAAGCAGGGTATGGCCATGCGCGTCGATCCCCAGGATGTGCTTGAGCTGGCTTGCGGCGATCAAGAGGCCGGACGCGGTAATGAACCCGGCAATCACCGGGTGTGACAGGAAATTGGCGACAAATCCCAATCGAAAAAGCCCCATGATCAGCAGGATCGTGCCCGACAGACCCGCCAGAGACAGCGCCGCCACGGCATAGCCCATGGTGCCCTGCTGGGCGATTTCGCTGAGCGTGGCTGCGGTCATCAGCGAGATCACCGCGACCGGCCCGACTGCCAGGGCCCGGCTGGTGCCGAAGACCGCATAAAGCATAATCGGCACGATGGAGGCATAAAGCCCTGCCTCGGGCGGCAGCCCGGCCAACAGCGCATAGGCCAGCGATTGCGGGATCAGCATGATCGTCACGATCAGAGCGGCCATCAGATCGTTGGCCAGCGTCGCACGGGTATAGGTGCGTCCCCAGCTCAGGATCGGCAGAAATCGGGTCATGGGCATTCTTGCCTTTGTCGTCGGGGCAGGCGCTGGGGGGGCGTCAACCTGCAACGATCTTTTCGGGTTTGGCCATCCACTCGCGACCCTTGAGCATGCCTTTCCAATAGACCGGCGGCAGCATACGCTCCTTGAGCAGCCAGGCGGCACGCGAGGGTTTGGTGCCGTCGATCAGGAACTTCGGAAAACTCGGGAGCATGGCGCCGCCATAGCCGAACTCGGCCAGCACGATCTTGCCCCGTTCCACCGTCAGCGGGCAGGAGCCATAGCCGTTATACTGCGCGCGCGGCGCGCCGCCGCGCATATCGGCCACCAGATTCTCGGCTATGATCGGCGCTTGAATACGCGCGGCAGCGGCTGTCTTGGCATTGGGGGCGTTCATCACATCGCCCAGCGACCAGATATTGTCATAGGTCTTGTGGCGCAGCGTTGCGGGATCCACATCGACCCATCCGGCGGCATCGGCCAAGGGCGAGACACGGATGAAATCCGGTGCGGTCTGGGGCGGGCAGACATGCATCATGTCGAACTCCATCTCGACCCGCTCGACCTCTGTGTCGGGCTTGGCCACGTCGAACCAGGCACGTCTTGAGGGGCCGTCCACGGCCACCAGATTGTGAAAGAAATTCAGCTCTGCCTCGTACTTCTCGACATATTCCATCAGGGCGGGGACGTAATCCTTGACCCCAAAGAGCACGCCTCCGGCATTGTTGAACTGGATGTCGATGTTTTTGAGCACACCTTTGCGGTGCCAGGCATCCCCCGACAGATACAACGCCTTTTGCGGGGCGCCCGCGCATTTGATCGGCATCGGCGGCTGGGTAAAGATCGCCCGACCCGCGCGCATCTTTTGCACCAGCTCCCAGGTATAGGGCGCCAGATCATAGCGGTAATTCGACGTCACGCCATTGCGGCCCAGCGTCTCGACCAACCCTTCAACCTTGCCCCAGTCGAGCTTAAGCCCCGGGCAAACGATCAGCCGGTCGTATTTGACCACCCGGCAGCCATCGAGGATCACAGCATTGTTCTGCGGTTCGAACGCGGCCACCGCCGCCTGGATCCAATGCACGCCCCGCGGGATCAGCGAACCCATGGTGCGGGCCGTCTGTTTTGCGTCAAAGATGCCGCCGCCAACCATGGTCCAGCCGGGCTGGTAGTAATGAATGTCGGCGGGGTCGATGATCGCGATCTCCAGACCGGGCTTGCGCATTTTGAGGCTGGCTGCGACAGAGATCCCGCCGGCCCCGCCGCCAATGATGACGACCTTGAAATGGGCGTCACCCGTTTCCGTAGGTGTCTTGCCGCCATTGGCGATGCGGCGCACAACCCCGCCCATGTCATAGCCCGCCGCTTTGGTCGCGGCGAGGATGTCAGCCACGCTGAGCGTTCCGGCCTGTGCCAGCGACCACAGCGTCGCCGACCGCGTGCCGGTCCGGCAATAGGCCAACGTCGGCCCTGGCAGGCTGGTCAGGGCGGCGCCAAAAGCGGCGGCGTCCTCATCCCGCACCTTGCCTGAGACGATTGGCAGGTACTGCGCGTCCAGCCCGACCTCTTGGGCGGCCTTATGGATCTCCTCATAGGTCGGCTGATCGGCCCCCTCGCCATCCGGTCGGTTGCAGATGATCGAGCGGAACCCCGCCTCTTTGATCGCCCGCAAGTCATCAGCGGTAATCTGGGGGCTGACCGACAGGCCAGCCGTCAATGTCTGGATATCCATGGTCGTCCTCCTCTGCGGGGCTCAGATCGCGTTGACCGGCACCTTGAGCATCGGGTTGCCATCCGCATCCTTGGGCACGTCGCCTGCCCGCATATTCACCTGCAACGACGGCAGGATCAGCTTGGGCATGTCGAGCTGTGCGTCGCGTTCGGTGCGGAACTTGATGAACTCCGCGCGGGTTTTGCCGCCACCCACATGGATGTTGTCACGCTTTTCCTCGCCAACGGTGGTTTCCCACGCGATCGCGCGCCCGCCGGGCCCGTAATCGTGGCACATGAAGAGCCGCATCTCATCGGGCAGAGCCAGCACCTTCTGGATCGAATCGTAGAGCTGGCCCGCATCGCCGCCCGGAAAGTCGGCCCGCGCCGAACCGCCATCCGGCATAAAGAGCGTATCGCCCGCAAAGGCCGCATCGCCCATCACATGCACCATGCAGGCAGGTGTATGGCCGGGCGTAAACATCGCGAAGCAGGACATTTCACCCACCATATAGGTGTCGCCGTCTTTGAAGAGTGCATCGAACTGGCTGCCGTCGCGCTGAAACTCGGTGCCTTCGTTAAAGACCTTGCCGAAGGTTTCTTGCACCACAAGGATCTTGTCTCCGACGCCGATCTTGCCCCCGAGCCGTTCTTGCAGATAGGGTGCGGCGCTTAGGTGATCGGCATGGACATGGGTTTCGATGATCCAGTCGAGGGTCAGGCCCCGCTCCTTGATTTCGGCGATCAGGGCGTCGGCATGCTCATAGGTGATGCGTCCGGCGGCATAGTCGATATCCATCACGCTGTCGACAATGGCGCAGTGGTTCGAGGCCGGGTCCTTGACGATATAGGTGATCGTGTTCGTTGCCTCATCGAAATGAGCCGACACCTCGGGTTTGATCTGCATATCAACGGGGTAGGTCATCATGTCTCCTCCTTCAAACGGTAGATGGGGTGCGGGCGGCAAGAGCGCCGCGCACGGCCTTGGCCAGCACAATGCCCGCCAGCATCGCTGCCACAAAGATCACAACCTCACTGCGCCCGGTGCCAAGGGCGGGCAAGGCGCCGCCGGGGCAAAAGCCCGCGATGCCCCAACCGATGCCAAAGACCCCCGAACCCAGGATCAGCGGCGCATCAAGATCGCGCCGCGTGGGCAGATGAAACGCGGTGTCGATCAATGGCGCCGGGCGACGCAGGACAAACCGATAGCCCAACGCGGTGACGACCAGCGCGCCGCCCATCACAAAGGCCAGGCTGGGATCCCAGTTGCCCGCGATGTCGAAAAAGTTCAGGACCTTGGCCGGGTTGGCCATGCCCGAAATAGAAATGCCCAGGCCAAAGACCAAACCGATGACGTAACTCAGGATCAGGCGCATCGCTTAGCCTCCAATCAGATGGCGGATCACGAACACGGTGATCGCTGTGGTGAACATAAAGGTCAGGGTCGCCACGATGGAGCGGGGGGACAGCCGCGCCATCCCGCAAACCCCGTGACCAGAGGTACAACCCGAGCCGAACGTCACGCCGATGCCGACGATCAGACCGCCAATGATCAGCATTGACGTTGAGGCGGGCACCTGGATCTCGGGCATCTGACCGCTCAGAAGCAGAAATGCGGCGGGTCCGCTGATCATCCCGGCCAGGAGCGCGGCGCGCCAGGTCCAGTCCCCCAGATTTGCCGGTTGCATCAGGCCAGTCACGATCCCGGTCGCACCCATCACCCGGCCAAGGGTTGCCATCAACAAAACGGCGGCCAGACCGATCAGGGCGCCCCCTCCCAGCGATTGCAGCGGCGTGAAGACGGTCTCCATCATCACACCCGGCATGTCCGCAGGCCCAAAAGGCGATACAGGGGGCAGAACTTGAGCGCCGAGGTGGCGATCAGCACCAATCCGACAAGGATTGATGCCACGAACAGTGTGGTGGATTGAAACAGCACACTCCCAGACACGAAAGGCGCCGCCAGCAGCACGATGCCCAGGATCAGGCGGACAAGACGATCAAGTGTTCCAACATTGGCAGTCATTCGACAACTCCTTGTTTGCTGGCGCCATGATGGTCCAGCCGACAGAGTCGGGTCAGTGACAAAGTCACCGAACCGCGAATTTTTTAGGTATTGTGCCCGGCCAATGCGCTCAACTCATCTCGCTTCAAGAGGTTGATATGCCCGCGCGCCTGTTCGATCCAGCCACGGCGCTGAAACTCCTGAAGCTGGCGCGAGATCACCTCGCGTGCCGTGCCCAGTTCAACAGACAGCTTTTGGTGGGTTGTCGCAATCGTGTCGTCCTGACCTGCAAGAGCGATCAGTTTGTCTGCAAGGCGGACATCCATACGTTGAAACGCAACCTCGTCGATCATCAGAAACAGGTCCGTGATGCGCTTGGAAAACGCGGCGAACACGAAATCGCGGAAGGTTTTGGACTGCGCCACCAGATCGTCGAAAACGACCCGGGGCACCGCCGCGGCCTGCACATCGGTTTCCGAAATCCCTTCGGCGGAGTAATCGTCATAGGCCAGAAGGCAGGCCGTTGTCAGAACGCAGCTTTCCCCTGCCTGAATGCGGTAGAGGACGATCTCGTGCCCGGTTTCCGAGACCTGCTGCACCCGAACGGTTCCGTTCAGCAGAAACAGCATGTTTTCGGGCGAATGGCCGGGGCCGAATATCATCGTTCCGGCGGGCACTTCGATGATCGTGCTGCGCGACAGCAGCAAATCCTTGGTTGGCGTATCAAGCCGGGAGAGGCCGGGAAACCGTTCCACCCAGCTGTCTTGCAACGACGCTATGTTCATCGACCCTCTGCCTGTTTCCATTGGCCGCTCTGGTCGCGCCTTTGGCGATCACGGCGTTGAGGCTGCATTAGATCATCGCATGCCCGATAGCAGAAGATGTGAAATTGCCCCAGGCCATGTCCCGGTCTGGAAGATGGCGGGTCGGGGCCTCGTGCTCAACCAGCCATCCAGACGACAGAGCGCGGCGCGATATCCCCTGGGATCGCCAGTCAGCCGTTTGAAAGGATGCGCGTTGACCAAAGGACACAGTCACGTCGCCAGACCGACCGCAGGTCAGCCGCCCTTCAACCGAGCCAGCAATACAACCTCGCTGTCTTTATGGATCGGTGTGAACCAGTTTTCTGTGTAAATGCGCCCGTCTATGGAGACCGAGACTCCACGCTCCAGTTGCGGGCGCATCGCGGGGTAGCGCGCGGCCAGCCCGTCGAGCAATTCGCGCAACGTGCTGGCCTCGATCTCGACCTCTGTCTGATCCTCGGTCGCGGCCGCCAGCGATCCCCAGATGCGCACCTGGACCATGGCGGTTAGCGCTCGTGCAGCGCCGCCAGGAGTTTCGGCGGCGAGATCGGCAGGCTGGTCATCCGCACACCGCTGGCCGCCGAGACCGCGTTGGCCACCGCCGCCAGCGGTGGCACGATGGAGGTCTCGCCCACGCCACGCACACCGTAAGGGTGGCCGGGGTTCGGGATCTCCAGAATGACCGTGTCGATCATCGGCAGGTCCGAGGCGACGGGCACCCGGTAATCGAGAAAGCCTGCGTTTTGCAGCACGCCGTCTTCGCCATAGATATACTCCTCGTTCAGCGCCCAGCCGATGCCCTGCACGGCTCCGCCCTGGAACTGACCCTCCACATAGGCCGGGTGGATCGCCTTGCCCGCGTCCTGGAACACGGTATAGCGCAGGATCTTGACCGCGCCGGTGTCGGGATCGACCTCGGTATCGACCATATGGGTGGCAAAGCTGACGCCGGCCCCTTCGGGATTGGCCTCGTGATGGCCCGCAATGGGACCGCCTGTGTTCGACGCAATTGCTGCGATTTCGGCCAGGGTCATCGGCGGGTGCTCGCCCGCGTTGGGCCCTGCGGGCTGGGCCGCGCCATCGACCCATTCCACCGCCTCGGGCTCGATCCCCCAGACCATGGCCGCGCGCTTGCACATCTCGCGGATGGCGGCGCGGGCGGCCTCGATGGTGGCCAGCCCCACGGCGAATGTCACGCGGGAGCCGTCGGTGACCTCGTTCTGACCCAGCGATCCGGTATCGGCGACGATGGTGCGCACCTTTTCATAAGGGATGCCCAACTCTTCGGCGGCCATCATCGACATCGACGCGCGGCTGCCGCCGATATCGGGGTTGCCTTCGGACACGGTCACCGTGCCATCGGGCGTGATGTTGAGCGTCACGCAAGTGTCGCCGCCGAAGTTGAACCAGAACCCGCAGGCCACGCCGCGCCCCTGGTTTTCGCCCAAAGGAGCGGACCAATGCGGGTGATCCTTGGCCGTGCGCAAGGTCGCCTCCAGCCCGATGGCGGGATAGGTGGGCCCGTAGGAAGCGCGCGTGCCCTCGCGCGCGGCGTTTTTCAGTCGCACCTCCAGCGGGTCGAGGCCAAAGCCGCGTGCCAGCTCGTCAATTGCCGATTCCACCGCGAAGGCGGCCATCGGCGCACCCGGCGCGCGATAGGCGGCCTGTTTCGGACGGTTGGTCACCACATCCCAACCGATGGTTTTGACATGCTCCAGATCATAAGGGGCAAAAGCCGACATCGAGCCCATATCCACCGGCGAGCCGGGATATGCCCCGCCCTGATAGCGCAGCTCGGCAAAGCCTGCGGTGATGCGCCCGTCCTTGGTCATGCCGATCTTGACATCGATGGAGCTTGACGCTGTGGGCCCCGTTGCGCGCAGCACCTCCGAACGGGTCATCACCATCTTGACCGGGCGGCCCGATTTCCGGGCCAGCATCAGCGCGACGGGCTCCAGAAAGACCGTGGTCTTGCCGCCGAACCCGCCGCCGATTTCGGAGGCGGTAACGCGCAACTGACCCTGCTCCAGCCCCAGGATTTCGGCGCAGACATTGCGGGCCATATAGTGCCCCTGGGTGCAGCACCACAAATCCGCCTGACCGTCCGGCCCCATCTGCGCCAGACAGGCATGCGGCTCGATATAACCCTGATGCGTGGCCTCGGTCTGGAAAGTCCGCTCGACGATCCGGTCGGCCTGCGCGAGGCCAGCCTCGATATCGCCGTGACCGAACTCATGGCGCGAGATCACGTTGGGCGACAGCCCCTCGGGCACCGTCTCGTCGGTGCGCCCCTCATGCAGGACCGGAGCACCGGGTTTCATGGCTGCGTCCACATCCGTCACATGAGGGAGCACCTCATAGACCACGTCGATGAGTTTCAATGCATCGCGTGCGATCTTGCCCGAGGAGGCGGCGATTGCCGCCACCGCATGACCGTCATAAAGCGCTTTGGCGCCCGCCATGCAGTTATCCAGGATATCGGCGACATCCTCACCCGGTTCCGCGAAATCAGCGCGGGTCACGACGGCATGCACGCCGGGCACGGCCTCGGCCCGCGACGTGTCGATTGAGACGATGCGTGCATGGGCGTGCGGGCTGCGCAGCACCAGACCCACCAGCATGCCGGGCGCCGTGATATCGGCGCCAAAGCGCGCCTTGCCGGTGACCTTGTCGATCCCGTCGGGGCGCAAGGGCCGGGTGCCCACGATCTTGAATTCACGCAGTTCGGATTTGCTGTCGAGCGCCATTACGATGCCTCCCGCATGTCTTTGCCCGCGTCCATCACGGCGCGGATGATCTTGTCATAGCCGGTGCAGCGGCAGAGGTTGCCAGCCAGCCAGTACCGGGTCTCTTCCTCGGTCGGGTCGGGGTTGTGTTCCAAAAGCGATTTGGCCGCGACCAGCAGACCGGGGGTGCAGATGCCGCATTGCAAAGCGGCATGTTCGATGAATTTCTTTTGCAAGGGATGCAGGCTCTCGCCCTCGGCCATGCCTTCGATCGTGCCGATCTCCTGGCCTTCGGCCTCGGCGCCCAGCATCAGGCATGAACAGACCAGCCGCCCGCCCACGGTGACCGAACAGGCGCCGCAATCGCCGGTGCCGCAGCCTTCCTTAGAGCCGGTCAGGCCCAGCCTGTCGCGCAGCACGTCCAACAGCGTCTCGTCGGCCTCGCACAGAAATTCGGTCGGGTCGCCATTGATCGTGGTGGTGACATGGATCTTGCTCATCATGCGGCTCCTGCGCGGGTTTTGGCGATGACGGCGGCGCGGCGGGCCAGAACGCCCGCAACATGGGTCCGGAATTCGACCGTGCCGCGTTTGTCGGAAATAGGGGAGGCGGCCGCCGAACAGGCCGCAGAGAGCGCGCTCAGTGCGGGGTCATCCAGGGGCGTGCCGACGAGGGCCGTGGCCGCCTCGGGCACCTCGATCACGGTCGGCGCGACCGCACCCAGAGCGACGCGCGCTTCCGTGCAGGTGCCCGATGCATCGAGCGTGATCGAGACACCGCAGCCCACCACGGCGATATCCATCTCTGTGCGCGGAATGAACCGCAGATACGCGTCCGAGGCGCGGTCGGGCCGCGCGGGCAGAAAGATCGAGGTGACGAACTCCCCCGGCCCAAGCGATGTCTTGCCGGGACCGGTCGGGATCTGGGCCACGGGTATGTCGCGCACCCCGTTTGGCCCGGCAACCTGGGCCACGGCACCGGCGGCCACCATCGCGGGCACGCTGTCGGCGGCGGGCGAGGCGTTGCAGAGATTGCCCGCCATCGTCGCGCGTCCCTGGATTTGCGTCGATCCGATCAGGCCCGTCGCCTCCACCACGCCGGGCCAAGCGGCCACCAGTGCTGCATGCTCTGCCATCTCGGTGCCCGAGACGGCCGCGCCCACGCGAAACCCGCCCTCTTCGCGGGTGATGCTGCGCATCCCGTCGATGCGCTTGATGTCGAGGATCGCATCCGGCTCGGCCAGGCCCGAGCGCATCCGGACCAAAAGATCGGTGCCACCGGCCAGAATGCGGCAATCTCCCGATTGCGCGGCCAGAACCTTGACCGCGTCCTCGACGCTGGTGGGCGAATGATAGTGCATGAGATCGTCTTCCTATGTGCCGTTCGCAGGATGCATCAGACAGGCAAATGCCCCCCGGTTTCAAGGGGGAAGTCGCCTATGCGGCTTCTATTGGCTCAGCGCCCGGCATGATCAAGTGTATTGGCCCCGGCCATATAGACCGCAACCGCCGAAAACCGATCTGCACGGATGTCAAAAAAATTGCAGTTGGACTTGCAGGTCAGCCGTCCGTCCAACTCGGTGTTTTCCACCTGGAACTGCGCCGCGATCCTGCGGCCATGCCGGTCGGGAAGAAACCGAAAATCATGATGTCGGACCGCGCGGTGGCTTTGCCAAAGCCTGTTGAACATGGCGCTTATCTGCGCCGTCCCCTCCAGCCGGACCGCGTGGGTTTGGACGGTGAATACGCAATCTGCGGTCAATGTGGCCAGCACATCGTCGAGTATTTGGCCATCGACAGCGGCAAAATAGCGTCGGACCAAGGCGATCTGTTCATCTTCTGTCATCTGGCGCACCGTTGCAAACCAGCCCCGCGATCCGTCAAGGCGAAAGGCCCGTCCAGTAATGGTGTCCGCGCGCGTTCAGAATTGAGGTCATTTTCAATCCATCCGGATAGGGGATCAGCAGCGCGGAGGAGATATAGGGATCTGTCGCGCGCACCCCGCCGCTCAGCAGATTGGTCTCATAGGTGCCAATCCATGTCCCGTCGACGCAATCCTCAAAGCTGATGGGCACCCTGACCACCTGATCCAGCTTCATCGCATCCACGGCCTGCAGATAAAGCTCGAAATTTTCGCGCAGGGCTTCTTCGGTTGTAAGGACAATCGGTCCGACGCTGGTGACCAGTGAAAAGGGCAGGATGATGCGGCTCCTCCATGGCTCGAAATCATGGGTGATGAAGCAATCGGATATGCCGTCCAGAAAGGCCTGGAAGTCTGCCTTGTCTACCATTTTTTGGTCCCCGCCCGGCTGTGAGTGGCGGCTGAAGGATAGGTCACCCGCGGCGAATGACAACGCCCAAGATGCAACCTGTCTGCAACCCGTGCAATCTGGCGCTAACTGGCTTCACTTCTTGCATAAATCGGTGCGTGGCGGGTCAGCGCTCCGCCCGCGCGGGCTGCGGCCGGTGATGGTTTGGGCCGGCTTTGCCCCGGTGGTGCTGAAGCGCCGGGTGCGGGTCGGCCTCATGCTGGCGCCCGCCAGGCGGCGCTATGGCGGCGCAGCAGCCCGGCCGGGTGCGGCCAGCGGGGCGGGTGGCCTGCCAACGTCACCGGAAACCGAACCCGCTGCGCCGGCCCCCAACCGGTCTCTTCCCGCTCAGGTGCCAGATCGGCCGGCCTTTCGGGTGCCAATGGCGGCGACAGGTCTTGGGCGCCGCCCGAAGTCAGAAGATATGCCGTGCGGGCCAGCGACAGCCGGGCGCGCAGCACCCGGCCTGTCGCAGCCCGAACGCGGAGCGCGCGCAATATGGCCGCCGCCATCAGATATCCGGTCGCGTGATCAAGGGCTTGGACAGGCAGCGGCACGGGCCGGTCCGCCTGGCCGCGCGCCATGCCCTCGGCGGAGATGCCGGTGCTCATCTGCATCAGGCTGTCAAACCCGCGCCGCAATCGCCAAGGGCCCGTCCATCCATAGGCGTTCAGGCTGACATCGATCACCGCGGGATTGAGGCTCAGGCGCGTATCGGAGCCAAACCCCAGAGCGTCGAGCGCACCGGGGCGGTAACCGTGAACCAGCACATCGGCCTGTGAAAGCAGGTGTCGAAAGATCGCGCGGTCAGCGTCTGTGTGCAGGTCGAGACCGGCGCAGCGTTTCCCAAGCGTGACCTCTGGCTCGACCCCCGGCTCGGACCAGCCTGGCGGGTCGATGCGCAGCACATCCGCGCCAAATCCGGCCAGAAACCGGGTGGCGACCGGTCCGGCCAGAACGCGGGTCAGGTCGAGGACCCTCAGACCGGAAAGGCCGGTTTGCCGATCGCAATGGCCGGTCTCGTCCCACCTGATCAGCGGCTCGGCGGCGACGGCCATGCCTTGCGGATGGCAGGCCCAGTCTGAAAGCCCTCGCATGGCGGCGGCGCAGCCTTCTGCCGCGATTACGGCGGTTTCCAGCGCGTCCCGGTCCCAGCGCTGAACCGCGCGGGCAACCGCGTCCCGGTCGGGCGGGCAGCCCAACACCGACATCGCGGCCGCGCGGTGGCGGGGGGCATTTGTATGCAGACGGATCCACCCGTCGCGCGCGGCGTAGTCCCCGGCAATCGGGTCCCATGCCCCCGGCATCTGCCAGCCTTGGGGGCGCAGCGTCATGTCGAACCATTTCAGGGCCAGGCGCCGGTCAACACGCACGTCCTCCACCCCCGAGGCCGCGGCCAGCTCCTGTGCCGCAGCCGACACCGATGCGGTGGCCAGCCCGGTCACATCGAAACAGGCCGGAAGGGTCCCCGCGCCGGTAAGGCGCACCTTTGGCTGGTCGGTCGGGGCGGTGCCCAACGCATCGGCGATGGCTGTCTGGAACGGATGCATGGCTGTCTCCTTTTGCTCCAGGGATACGCGTTGGGTTGATCCGCACTCAATCTTGATAAAGATAATCAACCTATGACTGATCGGGATTGGATGGATGCCGGAACTGCCTGCGCGGTGCTGGGCGTGCGGCGCCAGACGCTTTACGCTTACGTCAGCCGGGGTCTGCTCCGTGCGTGCCGGGATCACGCGGATCCAAGGCGCAGCCTTTACGCGCGCGCGGATGTGGAGGCGTTGGCGGCAAGGCACCGCCGCCCGCGCGCACGGGCAGATGTGGCGGCAGGCGCGATCCGCTGGGGCGATCCGGTGCTCGACACCTCCGTGGCCGAGGTGCGCGACGGCATGCTCTGGTTTGGCAGGCGGCGTGCGGTGGAACTGGCCGACTGGATGACGCTGGAGCAGATCGCCGCGCTGCATTGGCGCATGTCCGCGATCACCCCGGGCTATGGGCGGGGGCAAGACGGTCCAGACGGCAAAACGCCTTTGGCGCGAGGGCTTGCTGATCTGGCGGGACGAGCCGCCCGGGCCGCGCCGATGCAGGGCAGGCCCCGCGCCGAACTTGCGGGGGAAGGCGCGCAGCTTCTTTTCGGGCTGACGCGGGCCCTGCTGGGCCGGGATTTGGAGAGTGGGGTGCCGATCCACGGCCAATTGGCCCGACATTGGGCTGTTGACCCAAGCGGCGAGGACACGATCCGCCGCGCGCTTGTGCTGCTCAGCGATCATGACCTGAACCCGTCGACCTTTGCGGTACGGATCTGCGCGTCAACCGGAGCCAGCCTGCCCGCGGCGATCCTTGCCGGTCTGGCGACGCTGTCTGGTCCGCGCCATGGCGGGGTCGCGCTCAAGGCGCGCGAGGCTCTCCGGACCGGGGCGGATCCAGACGCGATGGAGGCATTTCTGGCGTCTCATCGTGAACTAACGCCGTATGGGTTTGGATTTGGACACCCGCATTACCCCGAAGGAGATGTGCGCGCCACCGCCCTCTTTGAGGCGATGGGTGAGGGGTGTCCGGCGGTCCAGCAAGCGCGCGCGCTGTCGCAGCGTCTGGGGATGGCGCCCAATATCGACGCCGCTCTGGCGGCTATGGCCGAAGCCTACGCTCTGCCGGAGGCGGCGGCCTTCACCCTCTTCGCGGTTGCCCGCACGGTGGGCTGGACCGCTCATGCGATCGAACAGATCGAGAGCGGTCAGATCATCCGCCCGCGCGCGCGGTTCGTGAGCGTCGCGACCTGAGCGTGTGGGTCGGATCAGGCGGCTGCCTTGCCGCCCAGAACCTGGGCCATCGTTGCTCCCATCGCCGAAGGATTCGGGGCCACGGTGATGCCGACCTCTTGCAAGATCTCGACTTTTTCCTGCGCGCTTTCGCCGAATGCCGAGATGATCGCACCGGCATGGCCCATCTGCCGACCCCGCGGTGCGGAGAGGCCCGCGACAAAGGCCACCACCGGTTTGGTCATGCGATCACGCACGAAGGCGGCCGCTTCGGCCTCCTGCGGGCCGCCGATCTCGCCGATCATCATCACCGCGTCGGTGTCGGGATCGGCCTCGAACAGCTCCAGAATATCGCGGAAGGACGATCCGTTGATCGGATCGCCGCCGATGCCGACGGAGGTCGACACACCGATCCCCAGCGCCTGCATCTGGCTGGCCGCCTCATAGCCCAGCGTGCCCGAGCGGCCCACGATGCCCACGCGGCCGGGGGTGTAGATAGCGGGGGGCATGATGCCCATGAAGCCCTTGCCGGGAGAGATCACGCCCGCGCAGTTCGGCCCGATCAGGCGCATCTTGCGCGCGCGCGGATAACGGCGCAGGAAGCGTTTGACGCGCATCATGTCCTGGGCGGGAATGCCGTCGGTCACGCAGACAGAGGTCTTGATGCCCGCATCGGCGGCCTCCATCATTGCATCCGCCGCAAAGGGGGGCGGGACAAAAAGCAGGCTCGCCTCGGCGCCGGTCGCCTCGACCGCCTCGCGCACGGTGTTGAAAACGGGGCGGTTGAGTACGCTCGTGCCGCCCTTGCCGGGTGTGACGCCGCCGACGACCTTGGTGCCCGCCTCGATCATCTCCTGGGTATGGAACTGGCCGATCCGGCCCGAGATACCCTGGACCAGAACGCGTGTCGTTTCATCTATCACAATAGCCATGTGCGGGGTCCTCCGTTTATGGGGCTTATGCGGCGACGGGATGCGGGCGGGCGGCAACTGCGGCTTCTGCCGCCTCGGCCAGCGTGTCAGTGGCGGTGATGGGCAGGCCCGATCCGCGCAGGATCGCCTGACCTTCGGCCACATTGGTGCCGGCAAGCCGGACCACGACCGGCAGGGTCAGACCGACCTCTTTGTAAGCCTGCACAACCCCGTTCGCGATCCAGTCGCAGCGGTTGATCCCGGCAAAGATATTGACGAGGATCACACTGACATTGGCATCCGACAGCACCGTGCGGAACGCCTGACAGACCCGTTCGGGGCTGGCCCCGCCACCGATGTCGAGGAAATTCGCAGGCTCCCCGCCCGACAGCTTGATCATGTCCATCGTGGCCATGGCAAGGCCCGCGCCGTTGATGATGCAGCCGATATCGCCGTCGAGCCCGACATAGGCCAGCCCGTGATCGGCGGCCATCGCCTCGCGCGGGTCCTCCTGGCTGGGATCGCGCAGGGCAGCCACATCGGGGCGGCGGTAAAGCGCGTTGGTGTCAAACGACATCTTGGCATCGAGTGCGACCAGATCGCCCGAGCCGGTGATCACCAGCGGATTGATCTCGACCATCATCGCATCGAGCTCACTATAGGCCCGGTGACAGGCCTGAAGCACGGTGACCATCTGGGCGATCTGCCCGCCTTCGAGCCCCAGCCGAAAGGCCAGCTCCCGTGCCTGATAATCCACCAGGCCCACGGCGGGGTCGATGATCATGCGCACCAGCGCTTCGGGCTGATCCTGGGCCAGATCCTCGATCTCCATCCCGCCCTGGGCGGAGGCCACGATCATGATCCGTTCCGATTTGCGGTCGAGCACGAAGCCGAGATACAGCTCCTGCGCGATATCGCAAGCACCCTCGACCCAGACGCGGTAGACATCCTTGCCGCGCGCGCCGGTCTGTTTGGTGATCAGCCGGTGACCAAAGAGCGTGGCGGCGTAATCGCGCACCTGGTCCTCGCTCCTGCAAAGCTTCACGCCGCCCGCCTCGCCGCGGCCGCCGGAATGGATCTGGGCTTTGACGACCCAGGCCTCGCCGCCCAGTTCGCGGGCGCGGTAGCCTGCCTGTTCGGGGGAGTAGGCCAGCCCGCCGCGTGGCACGGGCACGCCGAAACGGGCCAGAATGTCCTTGGCTTGGTATTCGTGGATGTCCATATCGGGTCTCCTTGACAGGGGAGGCGGGACAAGTCCCGCCCTACGGGATGTCAGGCCTTGGCGGTGATCGCTTCGGCCACCTCGATGACGTTGCGGGCCATTTTTTCGGAGGCCGCGTCGATCATCTTGCCATCGAGGGAGGCCGCTCCGCGCCCCTCGCTTTCGGCTTTGCGCAATTCGTCGATGATGCGGTGGGCCTTGGCGACCTCCGCCTCGGGCGGGCTGAAGACCGCGTTGGCGAGATCGACTTGGGAAGGATGGATCGCCCATTTACCTTCGCAGCCCAGGGCCGCGGCGCGCTTGGCCCCGGCGGTGTAGCCGTCGGGATCGCTGAAATCGCCGAACGGCCCGTCGATGGCGCGCAGGCCATAGGCGCGGCAGGCAATCACCATCCGGGTGATCGAGGCATGCCACTGATCGCCCGGGTAATCGGGGTTCAGCCCGCCGATATTGGTGGTGCGCGCCCGCATCGAGGCGGCGTAATCCGCGACCCCGAAATGCAGCGCCTCGAGCCTGCCGCCGAACTGGGCGATCGCCTCGACATTGGCCATGCCGAGCGCGGTTTCGATCAGTGCCTCAAGACCCACGCGGGTGTCCATGCCGCAACCCTGTTCGATCTGATTGACCATCGCCTCGACCATATAGAGATCGGAGGGGACCCCCACCTTGGGCACCAAGAGCGTATGCACGCGGTCGCCGGCCTGCTCCATCACATCGACCACATCGCGGTACATGTAATGGGTGTCGAGCCCGTTGATGCGCACCGACACGGTCTTGCCCTTGCCCGCCCAGTCGATGTCGTTGAGCGCCTGGACCGCATTCTTTCGGGCCTGTTCCTTTTCCGGAGGGGCGACGGCGTCTTCGAGATCGAGAAAGACGTAATCCGCAGGGCCGTCGGCAGCCTTGTCGATCATCGTTGGGTTCGAGGCCGGCACCGCCAGTTCGGACCGCTGCAGGCGTTGCCTGCGCAGGGGGTACAGCATGTGAGACATGGGCGTGTGGTTCCGATCTGTGTGTCAGGGTTACTCGGCGGCGACGCGCATGGCGGGCGCGATCTGCCCGTCAAAGGCGAAATAGGATTGGGCGGCACCAACCCCCGATCCCAGTTGCAGCGGCACGCCTGCGCGCAGCAGCGACATCTCGGCAATCGACAGCGCGGTCAGGCACATCCCCTCGTTCATGTCGCCCAAATGGCCGATGCGGAACACCTTGCCCGCGAGCCGTGCCAGGCCCGAGCCGAAGGAGGTGTTGTACTCCTTATAGGCGATGCGCAGCACCTCGCGCGCGTCCACATCCGTCGGCACCCGGATGGCCGAGACGGTATCGGAGAAAAGCGTATGGTGTTCGGCCACCAGATCCAGGCCCCAGGCCGCGATCCCGCGCCGGACGCCTTCGGCCAGCCGATGGTGGCGGGCGATCACGGTATCGAGACCTTCCTCGCGCAGGATCCGGTCAAGCGATTTTCGCAACCCATGAAAGAGCTGTGTGGGCGGTGTGTACGGAAAATATCCATCCGCGTTCAACGCCCGCATATCCGAGAACTCGAAATAGGCGCGGCGCATGGTTGCGGTCTTGCTGGCCTCCAGCGCCTTTTGGCTGATCCCGAGGATGCCGAGGCCCGCAGGCAGCATCAGCCCCTTCTGACTGCCGGTGACGGCCAGATCGACGCCCCAGTCGTCCATGCGGAACTCGATCGAGCCGATAGAGGACACCCCGTCCACAAAAAGCAGCGCGTCGTGGAAACACTCGTCCATCACCCGGCGCACCGCGGCCACGTCAGAGGTCACCCCGGTCGCGGTTTCGTTATGGGTGACGAAGACGGCCTTGATCTCATCATATTTGTCATTGCCCAGGCGCCGGGCGTATTCCTTGACCGGTACAACGGCCCCCCAAGGCAGGTCGATCACCTCGACCTCCAGGCCAAGACGTTCGGCCATTTCGACCCATAGGGTGGAAAACTGACCGGTCCGGCTCATCAGCACCCTGTCTCCGGGGTTCAGCGTGTTGGTGATCGCGGCCTCCCACGCGGCGGTTCCCGAGCCGGGAAAGATCATCACTTCGCCGGTTTCGGTGCGCAGCACCTCTTTCAGATCGCGGAAAAGGCCCAGTGTCAGATCGCCGAAATCTGGCGCGCGCATGTCCTGCATCGGCACATTCATGGATTGACGAACAGCCTCTGGCACATTGGTGGGGCCAGGGATGAAAAGGTGGGTCTGTCCGGTGCGCATGTCTCAACTCCTGCTGAAATTTCGGGCACCATGCCTGCGAAACCGCGATTCTCGAAACGGTTCCGGGTCCTGCTGTGAATGCAAAATTTTACAAATGTATAAATTGTAAAATTGTAAAATTTTCGGTATGTAAGTGTCTATGAAAGTGTTCATCGGACCCCGCCTGCGTCGCCTGCGCAAGGAAAGCCGCCAGACCCAGGCCGATATGGGCCGGGCGCTGGGCATCAGCACCTCTTATGTAAACCTGCTGGAAAAGAATGAGCGCAGCGTGTCTGTGCCGGTCCTTCTGAAATTGCTTGAGGTGTATGGCGTGGACTGGCGCGACATCGCCGAGGATGAGGATACCGCTGTGCTTGCCGATCTGCGCGCAGCACTTCAGGATCCGCTGTTCTCGTCCGGCGGTCCGGACCTGCCGCAGCTGCGTGCGGCCCTGTCGCACAGCCCGGATCTGGCGGCCGCGTTTTTGCGCCTGCACCGCGCCTATCTTGCCGCGACCGATCGGCTGATGTCGGTGACCGAAGCGCATGATCAGGAGGTTGGCCCACCCGGCGCCGCACCCGAAGCCACGGTGCATAACTTCTTTCGCAGCCACAAGAACCACTTCCCCGAACTGGAAACGGCAGCTGCCGGGTTCTGGGCGGGCGCATCCGTGGCACCCGACGATGTCTATGCCGCCCTAAAGGCTCGGATGCGCGATGCGCTGGGCTTGACGGTGCAGGTGGTCCCGGTGGCGCAGATGTCGGGCGGGTTGCGCACCTATGACGAGGATCGGCGCGTTGTCCTGCTGTCAGAGGCGCTGGATCATCCCAACCGCGTGTTTCAACTGGTTCATGTATGCGGTCTGATCGAGCAGGAGGCAGTGCTGGACCGGCTGCTGGCGGAGGCGGGTTTCGACGACCCGCGCGGCGTGACCCGCTGCCGGGTTGAACTGGCCAATTATTTCGCCGCCGCCGTGTTGATGCCCTACGGCGCCTTTCTGGCCGAGGCGCTGGCCTGCAAGTACGACTTCGCCCATCTCGCCACCCGGTTCGGGGTCAGTTTCGAACAGGCCTGCCACCGCGCCACCACGCTGCAACGCAGCGGCGCGCGAGGGGTGCCGTTCTTCTTTCTGCGAATCGATAAGGCGGGGAATGTTACCAAGCGATTCAACGCCACCGATTTTCATCTGGCCGAATATGGCGGCGCCTGTCCCCGGCTGGAGGTCCATACATCGTTCCGTACGCCAGGGCGCATTGTGCCGCAATTCGTCGAAATGCCTGACGCAAGCCGGTTCTTCGTGTTCTCCCGCACGGTCAACCGTCCCTCGGTCACGCGCTATGCGCAGGATGTGCGGCTGGCGGTGGCGATGGGCTGCGCGGTCGAGCATGTCAAGTCCATCGGCTATGCTGAGGGGCTGGCGCTTTCCGAAGGGCGTATCACACCCATCGGCATCAACTGCCGGGTCTGTCCACGGCTGAACTGTGACCAGCGCGCGCATCACGCCGTGGTTCTGTCCGAACCGCTTGACGCCCGCCGCCGCGGCGCGACCCGGTACGATCAATAGGCGGTGAAGGCAGCCGCGCCGCGGTCTGACCGCGATTGCGCCGCAAGGGGTCGCGGCGCAGCTCCACCGGGCTTAAGGTTCAAACCTCCGACCGATCGGTGTGGCAGTGGTGTCAGACGGTTCTGGTCATTGATCGACGCTGGATCGAAAGGCCCTTTTTGTGGGCCGCCAAACGCGATATCGTCCGCTGTGGAGCGACCAAGCGGGTTTTGGGAGGCATGGTGCTGAACGGTTTGAGATATCTGGTGATCTGGCCGCTGGCGATGCTGTTTGTGGTGAACGCGGCCCTGATGCCTGCATCCCACAGCCAAAACAGTGCTCTCATGGCCCCTGAACTTGCCGCTTATCTGGCAGCGGGGGGATCGTGGGAGGATATCTGCGCCGATGGCACGGCGCCGCATGCCCATCCCGACTGCCCCTTCTGCCGCGAATTGGAGTTGGCCGTTCTGAGCGATCCGCCCCAGACGCCGGCGCGCGGGCTGACCGTCTTTGTTGCAAACGCCCCCCTCCTGCCCGCTCCAGAGATCGCGCAGGTCGCACGCCCCAACAACCCCGCGCGCGCGCCCCCTCATTTGGCCTGATCGAACCCGTCTATCTTTGATCCCGCGTGGCCCCGCGCCGCGCCTGCCATTTGGAGTGCATCATGGCACGTTTCACAGTTCTGGCCGCTTGTCTTGCGGCCACGCCAGCCCTGGCTGAGCAAACCATCGACCTGACTTTCGCCGCCGAGTTGGGCGGAACCCCGTTTTCCTGCGCGCAGACCTATAGCGGGCTGGGCAGCACCGGCACGCCGGTTCAGGTGCTGGACTATCGCATGTTCGTCTCGAACATCTCGCTGATGTCCGATGATGGCACGGAGGTGCCGCTAACCCTCGACGAGGATGGGCGCTGGCAGGTAGACACCGTTGCCCTGCTGGATTTCGAAGACGCGACGGGATCCTGCACCAATGGAACGGCCGAGATGAACGCGACCGTGCGGGGTACTGCGCCCCAAGGCACCTATACCGGGGTGCGTTTCGATGTGGGTGTGCCCTTTGACTGGAACCACGGCGATCCGACGTTGGCGCCTTCGCCGCTGAACCTGACCGCGATGTTCTGGAACTGGCGCGGCGGCTACAAATTTATCAAGTTCGAGACCAGCCCGGTGACGGCGGACGGGATGAACATCGCCAGCAGCACCCATGCCGAAGGCGCGGGCGGGGCGGAAGGCGCCAGCGGCTGGTTCCTACATCTTGGTTCGACCCTGTGCGGCGCGGCCTCGCGGACCGAGGCACCGGCCGCGCCCTGCGCCAACCCCAATGTGATGACCGTGACGCTGGAGGGGTTCGATCCCGCCGCCCAAACGATCGTCATCGACCCCGCTCCGGTTCTGGGGACCTCGGATCTGACGCGCAACACACCCGAGACCAGCCCGGGCTGCATGTCGTTTCCCAACGATCCCGACTGCACCACGGTATTGCCGAAACTGGGCTTGCCATTCAACGAGGCGGGGGCCGAGACGCAGGTCCTGATCTCGGCGCGCTAAACCATGCGCTGGATATATGTGTTCGGCGCGGCCGTTTTGGCCGCGCCGATGGCGCTTGGGGTCAGCTTAATGCGGCCCGCGACGCCTGCAGCGCTGTCTCTGGATCATCTGGGTTATCGTTGGAGCATGCCTGCCTGGATGGCCCCCCCTCCGGTGCCGGAAGACAATCCGATGAGTGTCGCCAAGGTCGATCTGGGGCGGCACCTGTTCCATGATGCGCGATTGTCCGTTGATCAGACGGTTGCCTGTGCGTCCTGCCACGTGCAGGAGCTGGCGTTTACCGACGGGGTTGTTCTGTCGCGCGGCGTGTTCGGGACAACCGCGCATAAGAACGCGCCAAGCCTGGCCAATGCCGGATACAACCCGGCGCTGACCTGGGCCAACCCACATGCCGGCGCGTTGGAGTTTCAGGCGCTCTTTCCGCTTTTCGGCACCGAGCCGGTCGAGATGGGCATGTCAGGCCGCGAGGAGGAGATGTTCGCGCGTCTGGCTTCGGATGACTTTTACAGAGACGCTTTTGCCGCGGCCTTCCCCGAGCGCGGCGGCTCTGTCGATCTCTTTACCATCACCCGGGCGCTGGGCGCGTTCCAGCGCAGCCTGATCTCGACCGACAGCCCCTATGACCGGTTCAAATACGGTGGGCAGACGACGGCGCTGTCGGAGGCTGCAAAGCGGGGCGAACAGCTTTTCTTCGATCATCGGTTCGAGTGCTATCACTGCCATATGGGGGTGATGTTCACCGACAACATGCAGACCGCGCGGTCGCCCTTTGCCGAGACGGCCTTTCACAACACCGGCCTTTACAACATCGGGGGCACAGGCGCCTATCCCGCAGGGCAGGCGGGGTTATCCGAATTCACCGGCCGCGATGAGGATATCGGCAAGTTCCGCACGCCGTCGCTGCGCAATGTGGCGTTGACCGCGCCATACATGCACGACGGATCCATTACCACGCTGCGCGAGGTGATTGCGCATTACGCGGCAGGTGGGCGCACCATCGCCGACGGCCCCTATGCCGGTATCGGGGCCGATCACCCCAACAAGAGCGGCCTTTTGATCGGGTTTGAGGCCACCGACGAGGAGGTGGGAGATCTGATCGCCTTTCTTCAGAGCCTCACCGACGAAAGCTTCGTCACCAATCCCGATTTTGCCGATCCCTGGCCCAAAGGCCACCCCGCCACCATGACCCGCATTTTGCCTACTGATCCTCCGGGAGAGACCAAATGATCCGTATTCTGATAACCCTTGCAACCCTTCTTTTCGCCAGCCCCGCCCTGCCGCATGGCTATGGCGTTGGTGACCTCATCGTGGCCCACCCACACAGCTTTCCCACTGCAAAGACCGCACGCAGCGGGATCGGATATCTGACGCTGATGAACAATGGCGACGCGGCGGATCGGCTGATTGAAGTGCGCTCTCCCTTTTTGCGCGCGACGCTGCATGAAACAGTGGTCGAGGACGGCATCGCCCGAATGATCGGCACTGACGGGTTCGACATTCCGGCCCAGTCCCGGGTGACGCTGGAGCCGGGAGGCAAGCACATCATGTTTATGGGTCTCGACGGCGATCCGCTGGAGGTCGGTGAAAGGTTTCTCGTAACCCTGGTTTTTGAACGTGCGGGCGAGATCGAGGTCGAGTTCTGGATCGAGGAACGCGATCCCGATGCGCCTGCGATGGACCATTCCCAGCATGGCGCGGATCACTCGGATGCCTCCAGTGCGATGGAGGGGGAGGTCAAGGCCGTCACCATAGTGCTGCGCCGCCGGATGCAAGCGCAGGTCGAGGTGCCCGTCCTGGCGTTGAGCGACGATCTGGCCGTTGCGGGCTGGGTATATGGCAATCACGGTGGGCGCGCCTTTCTACGCAAGACGGATGGGACATGGGCTCTGGCCCTTTTGTCAGGCGCCAGCCTTGCCACATCTTCGGGACTGCGCGCGCAGCGGGTTTCGCCCGCCCAGGCGCAGATCCTTCTGGCGCAAATCCATGTGGCCGAGGGGTCGTTGCCGCACGCGCAGAGCGCCCTTCTGGACCGGTTTCAGGGCACCCTCATCGTGCGCTGAGAGTTCGGTATCCGGGGGCTTTGGTGGCGGAGGGGGTGCGGCAGGGCTGAGGGGGCGGCCTCTGCCGCCCGGTCCGGTGCGCCGACAGTCAGAGTGCCGGATCCCGCTCTGCTGGCACCGACCTTTAGAGAGACTGTCCTTTCGTCAAAAAATCCCTCATATTTTCAAGATGAATTTGACGCGTCCGATTGTTTTCAAGCTTATTCTCGCCCTGGCTGCGCTCAGTGGCGGTGCCGCCCTCGCCGCCTATCCCATGCTCGAGCGATTTTACATGCGCCAACAGGCGGTACAGAACGACGTGCCCCTAAAGCTGGCCTCCGAAGGGCTGGCTGCGGCCCTTGACCGGTATGCGCCGCTGCCTGCACTGATCGCCGAACGCCCCGAGTTGGCACAGCTTCTGCGGACGCCGGACAATGCACAATTGCGGGCCCGCGTGAATGAAGCGCTGCGCCAGACCGCGCTGACCACGCGGGCGGTCGATATCATGTTGATGGATGTGACGGGACGCACGCGCGCCGCCGCCAGCTATCAGGCGCCGCGCAATTCGCTGGGCCAGAACTTCAGCTATCAGACCTTCTTTGCGCAGGCGTTGGATGGGTTGGTGTCGAGCTTTTCGTTCTATGGCACGACAACCGGCGAGAATGGGTATTTCTATGCCGCGCCGGTCGAGGATGAAAACCGCATTGTCGGTGTGATCGCGCTGAAGTTTGATATCGCCGCCTTTGAAAGCGTGTGGCGCGGCGCCGATAGCGACGTGATCGTCGCCGATCAGAATGCCTTCGTTCTGATGTCGTCGCGGCCAGACTGGCATTTTCGGGCGCTGCGGCCGCTGAGCGACGAGACGATGTCGCTGATTGCGCGCAACCTTGAATACCCCATCGACCGGATTGATCTTTTGCCCATCTCCGCGACCCAGATCGCGCCCGATGCGCAACTGGTCCAGATCGGTCGCGGTCCGGGCGAGGCTTTTGTGCGGACATCGCAACGGGTCGGGCAACGCACCCTCACGATCTCATTTCTGTCGCCCACGGGGCCTGTGCGCGTTACTGCGCTGGCGACGCTGGTTATGGTGGGGCTGACGGTGATGCTCTTGCTGGGGGCGCTGATGGCGTATCTGCTCAAACAGGTCCGACAGGCCGATGCGCTGGCCGCCGAGCGGGAGGCCAAACATGCGCTTGAAGCGGCGGTGGCCGCGCGTACGGCAGATCTGAGCACTGCGCTTGCCGATCTCAGGCACACCCAGACCGCGCTGATCCAGGCGGAAAAACTCTCCGCGCTGGGCCAGATGTCGGCCGCCTTGTCGCACGAGCTGAACCAACCGCTCGCCGTGGTGAAATCCTATGCTGTCAATGCCGGCAAGTTTCTGGATCGGAACAAACCGGACGAGGCGCGCGACAACATCCAGCGGATCTCGCGGATGGTGGATCGGATGGCCTCGATCTCGCGGCATTTGCGCAATTTCGCCCGCAGCCCGAAACAGGCCACTGGCCCGCTGATGCTGAACGCGGTGCTGCACGATGCGATCGCGGTGATGGAGGTGCGGCTCAAGGCCGAGAACGCGCATGTGGCCTATACGCCCCCCGCCGATGATATCTGGGTGCTGGGTGGGCATGTCAGGCTACAACAGGTCTTTGTCAATCTGATCAACAACGCGCTGGACGCGATGCAGGATCAGCGACAAAAATCCGTTCGGATCGACGTTGCGGGCACCGTCGTGACGGTGGCCGATACCGGCCCGGGACTGAGCGAAGAGCTTGCCGACAAGATCTTCGATCCGTTCTTTACGACCAAGACGCCGGGCAATGGCCTGGGGCTGGGCCTGTCGATCTCCTACAATATCGTGACAGGGTTCGGCGGGACGCTTGCGGCGGTGAACGGCCCCGGGGGCGGTCTGGAAATGCGGGTCAGCTTGCGGCCCGCGCCCCCCGTTGAGGCTGCCGCGCAATGACTGAAACGGTTCTGTTTGTCGATGATGAGGAGGAGCTGCGGCGGGCGGCTGCGCAAACGCTGGCGCTTGCGGATTTGCAGGTGACGACACTTGACGGTGCCGAAGCCGCCCTGCCGCAGATCAGCCGCAGTCTTTCGGGTGTCTTGGTCACGGATATTCGCATGCCGGGCCAGGATGGGCTGTGGCTGATGCGCCAGGTGCTTGAGATCGACCCCGCGTTCCCGGTCATCCTGATCACCGGCCATGGCGATGTCGAGCTTGCGGTACAGGCAATGCGCGAGGGGGCCTTCGACTTTCTGGAAAAACCCTATGAGCCCGAGCGTCTGGTCACCACCGTTCAGCATGCCCTGAACCAGCGGCGCCTGGTGATCGAGAATCGCGCGTTGAAGCGTGACGTCGGCGGGCGTGACAAGCTGGAGGCGCGGTTGATCGGCCGCTCCGATGTGATGGTTGATCTGCGCAAGAACATCCGCGCCATCGCAGCCACAGATACCGATTTGCTGATCACCGGAGAGACTGGCACAGGCAAGGATCTGACCGCGCGCGCAATACACGATTTCTCGGTGCGTGGCGCGCATCCCTTCGTCCATATCAACTGTGCGGCTCTGCCCGAGCATCTGGTCGAATCCGAGCTTTTCGGCCATGCTGCCGGCGCGTTTCCGGGCGCCTTGCGGCCGCGCATCGGCAAGTTCGAGCATGCGCGCCGGGGCACGGTGTTTCTGGATGAGATCGACAGCCTCCCGGTGCCGGTACAGGCCAAGCTGCTGCACGTCATTCAAGCGCGCCAGATCACACCATTGGGCGCAAATGAGGCCGTTTGCCTGGATATCCGCATTCTGGCTGCGGCCAAAACAGATCTGGACGCGGCGGTTGCCGATGGCGGTTTCCGCGCCGATCTCTTTTATCGGCTGAACGTTGTCACGCTGCGCATCCCGACATTGGCGCAGCGGCGCGACGATATCCCATCGCTTTTCATCAATCTGGTGGCGCAGGCTGCCGCGCGTTATTCAAAACCCATTCCCGAAGTGCCCCCTGCGGTTCTGTCTCAGGTGGCGAGAACCGACTGGCCGGGCAATGTCCGCGAATTGCGCAACGCGGCGGATCGGTTCGTTCTGGGATTGGCATTTGATGCCGGGCCAGACAGGTCAGGCGGGCCCGGTTCCCTTGCCGCGCAACTGGCGGAATATGAGCGGTCCCTGATCATCGCGGCACTGACTGCGCAAGGTGGCAGCCTCAAACACACCTATGAGGCGTTGGGGCTGTCGCGTAAGGCGCTCTATGAGAAAATGCAGAAACACGACATCTCCAAAGCGTCCGTCAGCGAATAGCCGCGCCTCTCGGAGGGGGGCAAAATGTTCCGTTTCCGACACATCAAAATGTGCGAATGTTCCCGAACCGACCTATCTCGGTCCAGTTTGTGACATTTTGCCAGCATCGCACGGCATCGGGGATTGCGCCATTTGCCAATCGCGGTCATCCCGCATCTGTCGCTTTCCGGCAGGAGTTTGGAGGGTGCAAATCGGCCTGCCAAGAAGGCCTTGAAAGAATAGTGGAGGAACACCAATGAAACTAGCCGCGATTATCGCAACAACCGCTCTGACGGCCACAAGCGCATTTGCGGATGCGCATGCGGACCGTGCCGGTTGGCCGGAAAGCTTTACCGTCGGGACCGCCTCGCAGGGTGGGACATATTTCGCCTATGGCTCGGGCTGGGCCAACCTTGTCGCCGAAGAGCTGGGTCTGACCGGCGGCGGTGAAGTGACCGGCGGGCCAATGCAGAACATGGCACTGGTTCATACCGGTGATGCGCAGTTCGGCATGACCACGATGGGGCCGGCGGCGGAATCCATTGCCGGAACCAACCCCATTGCCCCGGGGTTGCAGATGACCAATGCCTGCGCGATGTTCCCGATGTACCAAACACCGTTTTCGGTGACCGCACTGGCATCCTCGGGGATCGCGTCCATCGCCGACATCCCGGACGGGGCGCGCATCGGATTTGGCCCTGCGGGTTCAACCTCGGACACGTATTTTCCGCGGATGATGGATGAGCTGGGCGTCAATTACGAGCGCCGAAATGGCGGCTGGAGCGATCTGGGCGGACAGCTGCAGGACGGTTTGTTGGACGTCATCGCCTTTGCCGCCGGTGTGCCGGTCCCGGCCGTGAGCCAGCTCGAGGTGCAGACGGATGTCAACATCATCGAGTTCTCGCAAGAAGAGCAGGCACAGATCCTTGAGGCGTTCCCGGTATCTCAGTTCGAGATCGCGGCAGACACCTATACCACGCTGGAGGCTCCGGCGCGGTCGGTGTCGATGTGGAACTTTGCCATTGCCAACTGCGATCTGCCCGAAAGCTTTGTCAAAGCTGTGGTCGATGTGGTGATGTCCGACAATGAACGGATGGTGAATATCCACCGCGCGGCACGTTCGACTTTGCCCGAGAACTGGGACAAGAACGATGGCGTGATCGACTGGCATCCGGGCGCGGCGGCCTGGTTCATGGAAAATGCCGGGGCCGATATCCCGGCCGATCAGATCCACGGGAACTGACGCACTCTTCCGGCAGGGGCTGCGCCATCCGCGCGACCCCTGCCGCCTTCCATTGCTTTCGCAGATTTCAAGACATGCGCCTCAGCCCGTCCAGGGCCATTTGACCCCAGAGGAGCCGATACATGGCAACCGGACCGCAGACAGACGACCTGACAGATGGGCCGGTTCTGGCCGATGGCGTGGATGACGAGCCCGTCGAAGGCAATCGCCGCCTTTTCGAGGGAAAGACCTATCTTGCGATTGCGGCGCTGTCGGCCTTTTACGCGGTGTTTCACATGGCGGCGCTGAACGGATGGTCGATCCGGGGCTGGACCGGAATCGACCTTCCGGGACTACCGGTCTTTCCGATGGAGACCTGGAATTTCCGTATCGTCCATATTGCAGGCGCGTTGATCCTGGGCTTTGTCCTATATTCCGCGCGCGGGTTCACCGATCAGGAGCGGGGTCGGCGGCATCCACTTGATCTGCTGGCCTATCTGGCGCTCGGCCCGGCGCTTTATGCCTGTTACACGGCGCTGGGCTTTGCGTCGCAGATCGCGGGCGGTGTGATGTGGAACGGCATCGACGCGGCGATCCGGACGGCCGAGATTTATCACTATGGGTATCCGTTGCTGATCGCGACGGGCCTGGGCATTGTGATCGGCTGGGCGCGCCCGCATAGCCGCGCGTCGATTGCGCCCGCGGACCTGGTTCTGGCGGTTTGCGGCATTGCCGTGGCAATCTATCTGATCACGATCTTCGGCACCTTGATGCGCAATTCCACCGGGACGCCCTTTGCGCCCATCGGGATGAGCCTGGCCGCCGTGGCGGGCACCGCGCTGATCATGGAGATGACGCGCCGCGTCGCGGGGCTGGCGTTGATCATCATCGCGGGTGTGTTCCTGCTCTATGTCTTTGTGGGCGACCTGCTGCCGGGATTTTTGAACGCGCCGGATATCACCTGGCAGCGGTTCTTCAGCCAAGTCTATACCGATGCGGGGATCCTGGGGCCGACCACGGCTGTCTCCTCGACCTATATCATTCTCTTTATCATCTTTGCGGCGTTCCTTCAGGCGTCCAAGGTGGGTGACTATTTCGTGAATTTCGCCTTTGCGGCGGCCGGGCGCGCGCGCGGCGGCCCGGCGAAAGTGGCGATCTTTGCCTCTGGCCTGATGGGGATGATCAACGGCACCTCGGCGGGCAATGTGGTGGCCACAGGCTCTCTCACCATCCCGCTGATGAAAAAAGTGGGATACAACGCCCGTACCGCCGGAGCGATCGAGGCGGGCGCCTCCACAGGTGGGCAGATCATGCCGCCGATTATGGGAGCCGGCGCCTTTATCATGGCCGAGATCACCGGCATTCCCTATACCGAGATCGCGATCGCCGCGATCATCCCGGCGGTTCTTTATTTCGTGTCGATCTATTTCATGGTCGATTTCGAGGCCGCCAAGCTGGGCATGCGCGGCATGCGCGAAGATGAACTGCCGAAATTCCGCGACATGGTGCGCCGGGTGTTTCTGTTCCTGCCAATCATCATTCTGATCGCGGCGCTATTCATGGGGTATTCGGTGATCCGGGCGGGTACGCTGGCCACCGCGGCGGCGGCTGTGGTGAGTTGGTTCACACCCTACCGGATGGGCATCCGGTCGGTCGTCAAGGCGTTCGAGCTGGCAGGTATCATGTCGATCCAGATCATCGCGGTCTGTGCCTGTGCGGGCATCATCGTGGGCGTAATCTCTCTGACGGGCGTGGGTGCGCGGTTCTCGTCGGTCCTTCTCGACATCGCGGCGGCAAACCAGTTGATCGCACTTTTCTTTGCGATGTGTATCTCGATCCTGCTGGGCATGGGCATGCCCACCACGGCGGCCTATGCTGTAGCGGCCTCGGTTGTCGCACCTGGTTTGATCCAGTTGGGCATTCCGATGCTGACCGCGCATTTCTTTGTCTTCTATTTTGCCGTGGTTTCGGCCATCACGCCGCCCGTGGCGCTGGCAAGCTATGCGGCGGCAGGGATCTCGGGATCGAACCCGATGGCCACCTCGGTCGCGTCCTTCAAGATCGGGATTTCGGCGTTTATCGTGCCGTTCATGTTCTTTTACAACTCCGCGATCCTGATGGATGGCACCTGGTTCGAGGTGACGCGCGCGGGGGCAACGGCTGTCTTCGGGGTGTTTCTGCTGTCATCGGGGGTTCAGGGCTGGTGGGTCGGCAGTCGCGCCTCCTGGCTGATGCGCGGGGCACTGATCGTCACAGCGCTTTTCATGATCGAAGGCGGCATGATCTCGGATCTGATCGGCATCGGCGGCGCGGTGGCCCTGTTCCTGCTTGCGCGCGTGATGGGCGGTCGGGCAGCCACTCCATCGGTCTGAGCGAGCGGGTTATCCCAGCACGGTCAGCCAGATCCAGGTGGTGATCAGGGACGCGCCTGTCGCGATCAGTACCGAGGAGGCGGCAACCCGTTTGGCACGCCCATACATGTTGGCAAAGATATAGGCGTTAAAGCCGGGCGCCATCGCCGCTGTCAGAACACCGGACCGAAACAGGTCCTGTGGCAGAGACAGCGACTTGCCCAAGGCCCAAGTGATTGCGGGATGGATCATCAGCGCGATGAGGCAAACCATGCCGATTGCGCGCAAGTCCCCCTCGGGTCGGTATTGCACCAACACCCCACCCAGAGCAAAGAGCGCACCCGGCAGGGCCGCCGCGATGATCAGCGACAGCGCGTCGTCAACCGGGCCTGGCAAGGTCCAGCCGGTGATGTTGAACAAGAACCCCAGACTTATCCCCAAGATCAGTGTGTTGGAAAACATCGCCTTGGTCACGGCTTTGATCAGTGCGCCGCCGCTCTTGCCGCGATTGCGCACAACCTCCATCGTGGTGATGCCCAGCCCGTAGCAAAACGGCGAATGCAGGGCGATGATCGCATAGTTGCCGACCAGGCTGTCCGCGCCATAGGCGCGCTCGGTGATGGGCAGGCCCAGAAGGACCGAGTTGGAAAAGAGGCAGCAAAACCCGATGGCGACGCTGTCCTCCCAATCACGTTTGAACAAAACCCGTGCGCCTGTGATACCCAGGGCAAACGCAATCCCGGCCCCGGAATAGAATGAGATCAGAAGGTCAGGATTGAAACTGGCCGACAGATCCAGATTGGCGATCGCCGCAAAGAGCAGGCAGGGGATTGCGAACCATTGCGTGAATTTCATGATCCCGTCGATATGGGAGGGTGTGAACCATCCCGCGCGGGTCACCGCATAACCGGACCCGATCACCAGAAAAACCGGCAAGATGACGTCGATCAGTGTTTGCAGCATGAGCGAGGCACCTGGTTGGCCGGATCACGTCTTGGGCGCTGGATTTGGGAGTATTTGGGACCGAAGATAGACAGAGCCTCAGATATCCATCTCAATCACCATGCCGTCATAGGCGGGCTCGATATGATCGGGTGTCTCTTGCTTCAGCGTCGCATAGTCCAGGTCGACATGCATGTTTGTCAGGATCGCGCGGGTGGGTTTGACCTGCTCGATCCAGCCCAAGGTCTTGTCGAGATGCGCATGGGTCGGGTGGGGTGTGCGGCGCAGCGCGTCCACCACCCAGATATCGAGATCGTCGAGAACCGGCCAGACATCATCGGGAATGTCGGCCACATCGGGCAGATAGGCCAGGCCGCCGATCCGAAACCCGAGCGCTTCGATACTGCCGTGATTGACCTCGAACGGTTCGAACGGGATCGCGCCGCCGGGTCCATCCACCTCGAACGCGCCCGAGATTGTCTTCATATCCAGGATGGGCGGGTAGGGGGAGCCTTCGGGTTGCACGAAGGCATATCCAAACCGCGCGAACAACGCGTTTTGCGTGTCGCCATCGGCCCAGACCGGAATGCGGGCACGCATGTTGTAGACGATCATGCGCAGATCATCGATGCCATGCACGTGATCGGCATGGCTGTGGGTATAAACCACGGCATCCAGCCGCCCCGTGCCCGTCGTCAGCAATTGCGACCGCAGATCAGGGGAGGTGTCGATCAAAACACTGGTCGTCCCAGCAGGCCCGTCGCGTTCAACCAACATCGAACAGCGCTGGCGGCGGTTCTTGGGGTTATCGGGATCGCAGTCGCCCCATTGCCCGCCCAGGCGCGGGACCCCGCCCGAGGATCCGCAGCCCAGGATGGTAAAGCGCATGCGCCCGCTCATGCGGCGGCTCTCCAACTGGCGGCCTTGGAAAAGAGGCTGTCGAAATTTGCCTCGGTTTGGGCGGCGAAGTCAGCGTAATCCATCCCGAACAGCTCTGCGCCCACACGCGCTGTATGGGCCACATAAGCAGGCTCGTTGCGTTTGCCGCGATAGGGCGGCGGAGCGAGATAGGGCGCGTCGGTCTCAACCAGAATGCGCTCGACGGGGGCGGCGGCAAAGATATCGCGCAGCTCCTGACTGCGCGGAAAGGCAGCGATGCCCGACATCGACAGGTAAAAGCCCAGATCTAGGGAGGCCTTGGCCAGCCCGGCGCCAGACGAAAAGCAATGCATGACGCAGCAATAGGCACCGTTGCGGTATTCCTCGGTCAGGATGCGCGTCATATCCTCGTCCGCCGCGCGGGCGTGAATGATCAGGGGCAGACCGGTTTCGCGCGCCGCTGCGATGTGGATCCGCAGGGAGGTTTGCTGGATTTCCGCACTGTCGGATGTGTAGTGATAATCGAGCCCCGTTTCGCCGATCCCCACCATCTTGGGGTGGCGGGTCAGCGCGATCAGCTCCTCCACGGTTGCCAGCGGTTCATCCGCGGCACTCATCGGATGGGTGCCTGCGGCATAAAACACGGGTGCGTGCGTCTCGGCGATGGCGCGAATCTGCGGCTCCAGCCGCAGCTTTGTGCAGATGGTCACCATGCGGCTCACGCCGGCCTCGGCGGCGCGCGTCAGGACATCGTTCATCTGTCCGTCGAAATCTGGGAAGTCGAGGTGACAGTGGCTGTCGGTGATTTGTGGGATCTGGGGGGTCTGCGTCATGAGGATGCGGGTTGGGCCGTCTTTGCGATGCTGAAGATCGTATCTAGGACAAGGGCGGCGGGGTCAAGGTTGACCGCCAGGCCATGACGTGCGCGTGCGCTGATATGTGCCGCGGTATCGGCCCAGGCGCGCGCGGACCGGGCATCCGGCGCCAGACGTGCGAACGTGTCAACCTCGCCCGGAGCGGCCTCGGGCAGGGGCTGGCCCGTGGCACCGGTGCGCGCCAACCGGGTCAGGGCCAGATCCAGAAGATCAAAGAGCAACGCAAGACGCTCGGCATTGCGCGCGCCCGCGACGCTGTCGGCCAGGCTGCGCGCGCGGGCGCGGTCAAACCGGGGCAGGGTTGCAAGAAGCGTGATCAGATCTGCATAAAGCGAAAGCCCATCCAGCACCAACAGGCGCAACGCCGTCCCGACAGAGCCGCCCGACAGCTCGGCCAGAGCTTGCGCGGCAGTCCCTTCGACCGCAGGGCTGCCGGCCTCTTGCAGCGCCTGAGCCATATCGACCGGCGACAGCGCGCTAAGCCGCAAGGTGCGACAGCGCGAGCGGATGGTGGGCAGCAGGCGTGCGGGTTGATGCACGATCAATAGCAGAACGGCATCCCGGGGCGGCTCTTCCAGCATCTTCAAGAGCGCATTGGCGGCTTGTGTATTCATCTCGTCCGCGGCGTCGACAATGACCACCCGCCGCCCGCCTTCGGTGGCCGACAACCCGAAAAAGCTGTTGAGCGCGCGGATATCGGTCGCGCGGATCATATCGCTCAGCTTGCCCGTATCGGTGAGCGAGCGGGTCACCGTTTTTAGCCCCGGCTCGGCCCCGGCCAGAATGTGGCGTGCCACCGGATGCTCGGGGTCGATCTCCAGAGTGCCGGGCGGCGGCGGGGCGCCAAAAAGCCCGTCGTCGTCGACCGGGGGCGTGGCCAGCAGAAACCGCGCGATCCGGTAGGCGAGTGTTGCCTTGCCGACCCCGCGCGGGCCGGTCAGCATCCAGCCGTGATGCATGCGGCCCGAATTGAAGGCCTGTAGAAACTCGACCTCCGCCGCGGCCTGACCCAGAAGGCGCGCGGTTTCGCGGGGATGCGGGGCGCCGGGGGTCTGGTCCGGGCGGGGGCCATCTGTGTCGGAGGGACTCATGCCAAGCGGTGTATCAGCCCGGACCGGCGTCGGAAACCATCAGCGCGCGGCCAATGCGCGTGCCACCACGTCACGGACATCCGCCGCGACCGTATCAATGCCTTGGGCGCCATCGATGATGTGAAACCGGTCGGCGAATTCGCGGGCCAGCTCCAGAAACCCGGCGCGCATCCGCACCTGCATCTCTTCGCCGAATTCCTCGAACCGCTCCTCGGTCCCGCGCCGCGACAATGCGCGACCCAGGCCGACATCCGGTTCCATGTCGATGAGCAGCGTCATGTCCGGCTCCCGCCCGATCATCAGGTCGTGCAACTGATCCACCAGACCGCGCAGATCGCCCCGGCTGAGCCCCTGATACATCCGTGTGGAATCGGCAAAGCGGTCGCAGATCACGATCTGACCGCGGGCAAGGGCTGGCGCGATCAGGCGCTCCAGATGATCGCGCCGCGCGGCGGTGAAAAGCAGGATCTCGGTCTCTGCCGACCACCGGTCAGGGTCCCCCTCAAGAACAAGAGAGCGGATTTCCTCGGCCCCGGGCGATCCGCCGGGCTCCCGTGTCAGAATGACGTCATGACCCTCATCCTGCAAATGCGCGGCTAGCAGGCGCGCCTGCGTGGATTTGCCGGAACCGTCGATGCCTTCAAAGGTGATGAAAAGCCCGGGCCCGGTCACATCGCGGTCTCGGGACCTTCGGCGATCTGCCGTAAAAGAACATTGGCCGCTGTGGTCACGCGCACCATGAAGCCGCCGCGCGGGATGCTGCGTTCAGCCACGAGCGGCACGCGCACCTGGGGCAGATCCTGAGGGGTGAAAACAAGCTCAGCCAGCACTTGCCCCGCTTCGATCGGAGCCTGAATGGGGCCGCGATAGATCACCTCGGCCTCAACCGCGTCTGCACCCATCACCGGGATCAGGGTCGAGATCGTCTCGGCGGCCACCAGCCCTACCGTCGGCTCGGCTCCCATCCAGACCTCGGCCTGGGCAAGCTGGGTTCCGGCCTGGGCAAGGTCACGCTGGGTAAATTGGCGAAACGACCAGTTGACTATCGCCTCTGCCTCCTCGGCTCTCTGGCGGGCGGTGTCGATGCCCGAAATAACAAAGATCACCCGACGCTCGCCTTGCTTGGCCGAGCCAACCAGACCGAAGCCTGCCTCCTGCGTGTGGCCGGTTTTCAGGCCATCGGCGCCGATCCCCAATCCCAAAAGCGGGTTGCGGTTGCGGGTGTTCTGCGGGGCGCGCCCGTCAAAGGCAAACTCGGCCTCGTTAAAAAGCGGGTAGAACTCGGGGAAATCAGTAATCAGGCGATCCGCGAGAATGGCCAGATCGCGCATCGACATGCGATGCCCGGCCTGCGGCCAGCCCGAGGCGTTCATGAAGGTCGAGTTCTCCATCCCCAGACTGCGCGCCCGTTCGGTCATCATCCGGGCAAACCCCGCCTCTGTCCCGTCGGGGCTGAGCGCCTCGGCGACCACCACACAGGCATCGTTGCCCGACATTACGATCATGCCACGCAAGAGGTCCTCGACGCTGACCCGGTCGGTGGTGTCGAGAAACATGGTCGATCCGCCAAACGACATCGCATGTTCCGAGACCGGCAACCGTTCGTCGAGATTCAGTCGACCATCGCGGACCGCTTCGAATGTCATATAGAGCGTCATCAGCTTGGACATCGAGGCGGGTGGTAATGGTTCTTCGGCGTTCTTGGACAACAGCACCGTGCCCGTGGTCTGGTCCATCACGAAGGCTGATGTCGCACGCGTATCAAACGCCGCAGCAGGCAGGGCCAGCCCAAGCGCAAGCGCGGCTGCGGCCATGGGGCGGATGAAAGCGGGAATGAATGGTCTCACGGTACGGGATCCCCCCGGTCTTGATACTGGGTTAGTTGCTGACGGCATAGGCGTCGGAAAAACCGACGCCCTTGACCGTGTTCAGAAGGGTCGCGCGTTCCGAGCTGGTGCGCGCGGGCCCCACGACGACCCGCCAGAACGGTTTGCCATTCGCGGTCTGGGCAAAGACGGTCGGCACCATGCCCGCACCGCGCATCATGTCTGCCGTGCGGTTTGCATTGGCCTCGACACTGAAGATACCGATTTGGATATAGGGCTTGCCCAGGGAGGAGCGGCTTGGCGCCGGTTGTGGCGCGGGAGCCGCAGGTGCAGCGCTGCTTGTGGCGGCAGAGGCCAGTGTCGCGCCGGTTGCGCTGACGGCCGCCGCTGTGGCAACCGTCTCTTGGTCCAGTGCAGCACCGGCTGCCGCAATCGGGTCCAGCGTCTGTTCGGTGATCTCTTCGGCCGTCTCGACGTGGTCCACGGTTTCGGGCTCTTGTGCCTCTTCCACGGCCTCGCGCCGCAGCGCGGTGACGTTCAGTTGCACCGGGGATCCGGCCAGCATCCCCAACGCTGCCGCCGCGTCAGAGGATGTCTGCACACGCGGTCCGGGAATGTCACGCTCGCGCCTGAACAGCGCGCCGATGACGAACTTCCCGTTCGCGGCGTTGCGGATGATCACACGTTCAGGTTCGCTGACATCGGGATGGGCGACCCAGACACCACCCAGAGACGGACGCCCGTCCCAAAGCCCTGCCTCGGTCACCTGGAAGACCTCTGGCGCTTCCACATCACGCTCGATCAGGGTCGTCGCCGCCGGGGCCGCTGCCGAAGAGACTTCGTTTGCGTCGCGGTCGCCGGGCTGGAGAAAGGCAAGCTGGCTCGGCATCTCGTCACAGCCTGCCAGCAAGACAAGCGCCAATCCCAGGCCCGCTATGCGAATGGATAAGCCTGCCCCCACGCGATGATCCGTCATAGGTCTGTGCCCCTTGCCTGTTGGTGCGGCGCATTTTAGCGCTCTGTTTCCCGCGCGGCAGCAGTCCGGCGGATCCTGCCATCTATTGGGACGAAACAATAGCGTGTGCTGGACGATATGGAAAGGTCTGGCTTGGCCAGTCGGCAAGTTTTCCCTTCCGCGCCGGTGGCCATTTTCCCTTGCTCAGCACGCGTGCTGGCCCTAAACCACCCGGGCGCGGCACCCGCAACCGGGGAGGTGGCAGAGTGGTCGAATGCGGCGGTCTTGAAAACCGTTGGGCGTGAGAGCGTCCCCAGGGTTCGAATCCCTGTCTCCCCGCCACTTGCCCTCGCGAAAGCGTTCTCCCGATCCGGCTGAGGCCGGATTTTTCCGTTGTATTCGGGGGTTATGCGGGCGGGGCTGAGCACCGGCCCCTGCGCCATGAGGCCCGAAAGCGGTCTCTCCGGGCCGATATTCTCCGGACCTCATGACTGCGCCGATTTGGTGAATAGGTTGCAAGTCCCTGATTTGAAATTATTTTTTCTATGCGCAACTGAACACTTCGACGGCGGTCGTGCTCTAAAGATGGAACACAGATCGAACCAGCACTGGTCAACTGTATCGGTGGAAACTAGGCCGCTTCAGTCATGGCGCATCGCTTTCTGCATTCCCCATGAACATGAGAAACAAAGGCCATCAAGGGTGTTGTAGTCTTCCGGATCACACTCGGTTTCGCATAGATCGCAGATCAACCGGTCCTCGTTGCAAAAGACGCATTTGCGATCCCAGCGACTCCAAGACTCTCGGTCGCAGATCGGACAAGTCGTGACCGAAGGCAGTCGGCGGCCCCGAAAACGCGGAAGAGCGTGTCTGGGTTGGCCCGCTCGATCTCCTGCATGGCGCGGTGAAGCGCGGCACCAACGTTCGTCGCGGTTTCGCGAACATCATTCCAATGGCAACCTTCGGGAACGACGAAACGGTGGATCTCGGGGAACAGCGAAGGATCCGCCTCGCCATAGATCTCCTGCGCTTCGGCAGTCTCTTCATCCCAAACATCGGAAATGCGTTTGAAGAACAGGAGCGGCAGGATATAGCCCTTCCAATCGGTCCGATCGACTGCCGAGCCCCGCAGAGTGTTGGCTCCGTCCCACAGGGCGGATTTGACTTCACTAGGGTCAGGACTCATAACCAGTAAATGACCAATGCTGCGAGGGCGATTGCTGAGAGGAAGACCTTCGGGCATCTGTCGTATCGTGTTGCCACGCGCCGCCAATCCTTGAGCCTGCCAAACATGATCTCGATCCGGTTGCGCCGTTTGTAGCGGCGCTTCTGTCGTTTCACCGCCCTCTTGCTTTGCTTCTGCCCGGGTACCGGGGGGCGACC
>NZ_JAAWWD010000084.1 GCF_021404545.1 Aestuariivita sp. | reverse complement strand
AGGTCGGGGTCTACCAAAGAGACGGTGCGGCCTCACCTGGGCAGTTATGGCCGCCCGCGCATGGCCGAAGGGCTGAAAGAGATTGGCCTCGACCTTGGCCGCCGCCTAGGTCGGTTGATGCGCCAGACCGGCCCATCGGTCGTGCGAACGCGCAAACACACGGTCACGACCATTGCCGGGCAGGCGATTGCAAAGCAATCTGCCGAGAGGGCGACAGGGACCACAAGTTCAACATCGCACCGAACCTGCTGGATCGAGACTTCGCAGCGGATCGACCAAACGGGAACTGGGCGGGTGACATCAGCTATGTGTGGACCCGCGAAGGCTGGCTGCATTTGGCTGTGATCCTGGACCTGCACTCGCGTCGTGTCATCGGCTGGGCCGTCAGTAATCGCATGAGACGCGACTTGGCGATCCGGGCGGTGAAGATGGCCATCGCATTCCGGCAACCGCCCAAAGGCTGCATCCACCACACGGATCGCGGCAGCCAATACCGTTCGCACGATGATCCCGCGCCAGCACGGCTTCAAGGTATCGATGAGTGGCAAGGGCAATTGCTGCGACAACGCAGCCGTCGAGACCTTCTTCAAAACCATCAAGGCCAAGCTGATCTGGCGGCGATCATGGGACAGACGGAGGCAGGCTGAAAGGGCGATCTTCGAATACATCAACGGGTTCTACAATCCACGCCGAAGCCACTCAGCACTGCGCTGGAAAAGCCCCGTCGCCTTCGAACGAAAGCTGGCCTAAATGAGCACCGGGAGCGGCATCAAACCGTGACAGGTCCATTCCCCCCGGATTCGTGGACGGTTATGGGCTTGGAGACTCCAGCCCTTCAGCGGCGGTCGTTTCGTGGTTGATCGGTGACATATCCCCCAAAGCCGAATGTCGGCGAGAGGGGTTGCACCATCCTTCGATGAACTCGAAGCAGGCGACACGTGCCTCGGCTTTTGTCTTGAACTTGCGGCGGTCGATCAACTCGCATTCCAGGGTGGCGAAGAAGCTCTCACACATCGCGTTGTCGTTGCAGTCGTCCACCGAGCCCATCGACGGGCGGACGCCCATTTCCCTGCAGCGCAGTTCGAATGCCACGGACCTGTATTGCGATCCCTGGTCGGAATGATAGATCACAACTCCGGGCTTGCGTTGCGTGCATCCATGTTCATCGCATCAAGCACCAGTTACGTCCGCTGATGCGTGCCCATGGCCCGGCCGATTACGCGGCGGCTAAAGGTATCGAGAACTACCGCTAGGTACAGAAAGCCCGACCAGCTCGGCACATAGGTGATGTCTGCCATCCAGAGCACGTTGGGTGCATTCATTGCCCGGCAGGCGATTTGCAGAGCAAATCTGCCGAGAGGGGGCATAGAAGTTGCGGGCCACCAGATCGGCCGCCGGACGCAGCCTTGGGTCGCGTTTCAGGCATCGCATTCCGGCCGTGTCGGCCCAGCCCGAACGCGTTGTCTTCATTCCCTCTCGGGGCATTTCTGCGCAATACCCTGCCGTGCAGTGGATGAAACCTCGGTGAAAACGAACCTGACTGGGCTCAGAGGATGGGCCCCGCGCGGGGATCGCCTGATCATGGATGCACCGTTTGGCTCTTGGGGCACACAGACATTTATCGCGGGCCTCACTGCTGATGCCATGATCGCGCCTTGGGTGATCAAAGGGGCGATGCCTCTCATGACATTTTCTTCGAAAATGCACTGCCGGTAATAGATGGGCCAGCCTTCGCGGATTATGTCGAGAAGGTGCTGGTGCCAGAACTGACCCCCGGCACTGTGGTCATTCTGGATAACCTCGCTACTCACAAGAATGCAACTGCTGCCAAAGCGATGCGAGATGCCGGATGCTGGTTCCTGTTCCTACCGCCGTATTCCCCCGATCTGAACCCAATCGAAATGACATTCTCTAAGCTAAAGGCACACCTCGGGCGTATCGGTGCGCGGCAATTCAACGGAATGTTCGACGCCATCCCCGAAGTCTGCAATCCCGACCCACCTCAAGAGGGCTGGAACACATTCAAGGCTCCCGGATATATCCCAAGTTAAAACGGGAACG
>NZ_JAAWWD010000094.1 GCF_021404545.1 Aestuariivita sp. | reverse complement strand
ACCGGGCCCGTTTGGTCTGTTGCCTTTTGTTTTTTTTCACTTATTTGTCCCGGTGCGTTAGTTTTTGGATGGCCGGGTTTTTTTGCTTAGTGCCTAGAACTATTGCCCCCCAATACGATTATGTGGACTCTCTTTGGGGCTTGGGCTGTTAGTTTCTTATTTTTTTCGGTGAATGATATTTTCGGCGGTAAATAGAAAAGGGAAGTATTCTGCCGCGTTTGACTAGCAACTGTATCTGTCAGGTTGTGGATGCCGCCCATTTCTGACGGCTTTTGCATAAAGCGTTCGCGATGGTGACCAGCTTTCTGGCGACGGCTGTGATGATGACTTTGTGGGGTTTTCCGGCCTTTCGGAGGCGATCTGCGAAGGATCTTAGGCTTGGGTTATGATGTGCCGCGACCAAGGCCGCCTGGAACATCACGTGCCGTAGGGCACGGCGACCGTCGGCGATGGCTCGTTTCCCGCGAAGTGTTCCGCTGTCATGCGCGACCGGGGCCAATCCGGTGAGTGCGGCAGCTTCTTCACCGGTGATGGTGCCGATCTCAGGCATTTCGGCGATCAGCATTGTGCTGGCGACCGGGCCTATCCCCGGGATGGAGCGGAGAACGGTGGCCATCTCCGACAGGTGATCATCGCTTGCGATGGCTCGGATGATCCTGTCGTCCAGTTCCTTGATCAGGATGTCGAACCGTTGCTTCAACTCGGTGTCGATGTCCTGGAACATTGCGGCAGTGCCGAGTTTCTGATGCGCGCGGAGTTGGGCCAGCAGCCGTTTGCGCATCTCGACCAGCTGGGCTCGCTTTGACGTCAAGGCTCTGAGAATGCGTAGCTTTTCTGCGGGAAGCTTGCGCCCTGCTTCGGGACGGAACGCAAAGAAGCGGGCAATAAGTTCCGCATCGATCCGATCGGTCTTGGCACGTGTGCCACGACTTTGCGCAAACGCCTTCACCCGAGCAGGTGGCACCTGACGGGCTGCGACACCTTCTGCATCCAAAAGCGCCCAGAGTTGCCATTCTTGACCGCCAGTCGACTCAAAACAGACGATGGCATCTCTGGTCCGGGCAAGGTCCGCAACAGCAGCATAACCCGCGGGAGCGTTTGGTACTCTGCAGCGATGCCCGTCGGGCAGGCAATGAAGCTCCAGCCAGTCGCGGCTGACATCTATGCCGATGACGCGATCACGTGATAGACTGTCCATACTCTCTTCCTTCTGGTGCGCGGTCCTTTATAGGCCGCACTCAACTGTTCGAGACCATGAAGAGAGGCGGTGCCGACAGGCTAAGGAACGTGGTCGTGCCACAAGGGTCAGACGTCGCGCACCACCCCGCCATCGGCCCTGGCCGGGGCAGGTGGCGCGGCCAGCTTAGCAGAACGAAAATACAGAAGGGTCAGGAC
>NZ_JAAWWD010000010.1 GCF_021404545.1 Aestuariivita sp. | reverse complement strand
CCGGGTTTTTCCCCCCGGCCGCAAAGCCCCCTTGCCAAAACCTAAAAACCCCTCATCCAACGCGGCAAACCACCCAAGGTCGCCCTGACTGCGATTATGCGCAAGCTTGTCGTTCTGGCGAATACCCTCATCGCCGAGCAAAGATGCTGGCAACCATGCAAACCATAAACCGGTCAAAACCCAGCGCGAGGGTCAAAATCAACCCAATTCTGCGCTTGAAAAAACACAGATGCTTGCGATGGCTCTTAAGTAGACCCATGGTGGTTCAGTGATCCCTTTTTGGGGTGTCAAATCTGGTTCAATTCCAAAGGCGCTGTGAATGCCGTCCGCAATGATAGATGCCTATCAAGTGTATTTTGACGCCGTACTTGCCAAAACGATAGCGCGCTATGAGGAGCGCGTCGGGCAGCGTTTTGATGCGCCTATCAGCATCCGTTGTGCGGACCATCAGGACTTTTGGGCATATGCCTTTATGGGTCACAAGGAACTAAGGTTAGAGATTGCCAGTGGCGCATTGGATCGTATTCGAGAGGTCTGGACAAAAGCGCTCACGACTTCTTCGCGGCTTCCTCCCAACCACCAGATCGAACTCTTAGGGCATCAAGATCATGCCGTTGAAACCTCTTTCGCTTGGTTATTGCAGCATGAGCTGAATCATCAGGCAATTGGTCACTTCACCATCATCCCCGGCGCTGGCTTGTCTGAAGCTCAATGTCCAAACGGGTTGGGCATTGTTGAGCTTGACACAAGTCAGCCATCGCAGCTGAGCGAACTAACAGAGCAGGAAAAAGCCGAAATCCATATGTGCTTCGAACTGCAAACCGATCACGATGCGACTGAGATTGTGCTGGGTGCCTATGTAAAGGAAAACTGGCCGCTGTTCCGATACTACGCTGTGTGCATTCTTGCGGTACTGTTCATCATCGAAGCAGAGGAGCGGCGTTTATCCAAGCCTTTCCGCCAGCATCCTTTTGCGTCTACACGCCTGTTCATGCTGTTGGGTCATCTGGCGGAACTGCCAATGATCCCTGGCATCAAACGTGCGCAGGCCGAAGGCTTGGACCATCTACCAGCAGACTACCTGCCGACATCGGACGAAATGTTCGGCTACAGACAGGCTGTCATGTCGCCCGTTCTCGCTGCCTCTCAAATCTTTGCAGCGGCCTGCGGCATTTCAGAAGCTTGGGATGAACTTGGAACAGCCGAGGCCATGTTTGCTGATATCGACACCATCCTCATCAACCAAAACCGCGACGTCAGTGCGTTTCGAACCCAAGGAGCGAGGCAGTGGGCCGAACTCCAACCAACGAATGACCGGCTTTTGCGGTCGCTCGGATGGAAGTGAATGCAGCCCAAACATACACAGGGTCGAAACATATGAAGCAATGAAATGCCGAGACGTTTTGAGAAAGGCCATTTGAACGAATACTATTGATCAAAAAGGCTCTCGAACTCGATTTCTGCTGGCTCACCCAATAGGGTTTGCCCATGCGTAAACCCTATTGCTTCGGTAGCTCGTTTCAAAAGTAGCCAACCTGGCTTTGTTTCGTCAGCCAAACCAACATGCCCAGCTGTCACCCTGGATTGCTCAGATTTCAAGTATTGCACAAATAGCAATGCAGCCTCTGACTTCATACCATGCTTAGCGTCTGTGTGCGGAACGTTAATCTGCCACTTTTCACCGATTTGTTTTGCTGTCTGGCCATCACTTATTGGGGTAATCAATGCGCAAGCAGATAGGTATTCTAACCGCCCGGAAAGTATACTCATATGAACGTAACCAGATGGTCTAACTCGGACAGAAGATTGCGTGGAAACCTTCTCACGAGTTTGCCGTTCAGCCATAATCAACTCATCGGCGATCAACATGTCGATAGTATCTCTTATGTCTGACTTTTGAAAACCAAACTTAGAAAACTCATCCTGCAAAAATGAAACAGTAAAGTATCCTTCATATCTTGTATCACCAACCTTCTTCCTGTTTTCGATCAAAAACTTCAGTATTTCGGATTTCAAAAAGTGATTCATGTCGCTTGATGTCAGCGGAAAGTCGAACAGGTTTCGAACAAAACCGTGAGATGGTGTGAAGTAAAGATAGTTTGTGCGCATTAGCGCTCTAAGAAGAGTGTTCTCTTGGATAGTATGTTGGCCAGTTGTCAATGCACTCTGTGTGAAATCTCTTGTGTCAAAGTGCGCTGAAGTTAATATAGAAATAAACATTTCGAGGCTTTTTCGAGCGTTCCGCCCAGAGAGCCCTTCCAGCACGGTTGATATGTTGCGTCGCTTTTTGAAAAGATCTACAAAAACGGATGTCAAATAGCTCCCTACCGCGGTCTTCGGGTATCTGACCTCACCAATTCCATCAATTTCGTAAGAAGCCGTCTCGTCAGCTGATGAACTAAGCTCCGAAATAGCTAAGCTCAGCCGTTTAGATACCATGTCAACGAAACGCGGGGGTCGAATATAAAAATTGCCTGACTTGAGGAATGCATCTAAAGGCTTTTCATCTTTATATGCCTCAAAAGTCTCGTCTCGCATAGTCATTATACACAATGAACGTGTTGAATTCATAAACCATTGACCAACTTGGAAAATCCGAAGCTGGGAATCGCGATCTCGCCTATCCACGTTATCAAACGAGACAATTAGTGAGCAGTTGCGGTCACCGCCCACACTGCGAGCGATTGCCTTAGCAAATACCCTAGGGTCTGACATCCATTTCAGTATGTCTTCTGCAATACGTTTGTGATAGTCCTTGAGCGAGCTCTTCTTCAAAAATGCATATGCGCCGGAATTATTTTTTATTTCTTGGGAGAAAACAGACTGGATCCCCGCTTCGGTCGTTATGTCGATTACATGTGAGTAATGCCTCCGAAAGTGCTCTATAAAATATTCACAGACCCAATTTTCCAAGTCGTCCGTGTCGTCCGGCGCTACGTTGAAGTTAATCCTGCAGTAAACGACGCGTCGTTTTATCTCACTAGGGAGAAGGTGCGCAAAGAAACGCTTCAAAAAGGTAGTTTTTCCCGAGCCAACGCCTCCAATAACTAGCTGCATAAATGGTTGATTGTCTTCTGTGCGTTGCGTCAGAATTTTACCGAAAGTACCTGCATCTCTTTTGTTAGTTTTCACTTCAACCGATCGTTCGTCATCCAGTGGAATTACACGTGTACGAAGATGATCCTCGAAAGATCGCTCATACTTTGTTGTCTCCTCCGTCGACACGTAGGCTTTTTCAACGATAAGGTTCTCCAACTCGCGATCTTTAGGATCAAAGTATTTTCGGAGTATCGGTTCGAGCTCTGCATACAGAGAGTTGTGGCCAGACTTAGCCAAGTTCACACGGTTTTCTCCTAAGTGCTCAGCCGCACGCTGGAGCTCCTTGGGCGTAATTTTTCTCTTTAATCTGCTGGTTGACTTGATGAGCGCATCCCAACAAGCGATTTTTTGCACAGCCTCAAGCTCTTTTGACCCGATCTTTATGTCAGAAGTGTCAAACTCCCTGATCTGTTCGGATGCATCCCAGTCTGCAAACCAAACTGACCTACCGTTGGTCGCGCAGACAATGGCGCACGGGTTTACGCCACTTGGGAAGTTTTTGTTGATCTCCAGCGCGTATAGTTGCGCCTCATCTAGAGCTGATTGGAGCGTTTGATCCGGTCGTTTGGCTTCAACGACCATGCAAGGCAAACCATCGTTGTAAACAAGGTAGTCGGGAACGTACCGCTTCTTATTGCTGCCCTTTCCAATTTCGATGGTCGATAGTGATGCTTTCGTCATTACCGCAGTATCTGGTATCCCCAGCAGTTCGCGAGAAGTCAGCAATGGTAGAACAAAAAAATGCTCGACGTCGCTCTCAGTGTCTGTGTCGGAAAAACGCGTTCTCATCTTCTGCTCATTGAGGAGGTCTAATCGCCTTACCCGAGATACTACCGATTGGTCGTATCAATTCAACCATTGCGTCGCCGCACAAAACTAACGCGTCAATATTCCTCGGAAACACACCCGCCCAGCCGTATCCCAGTGACGAAAGCCGGGTTGGCAGAAGAGGTGCCTGGGGTAGCACTAAGCCACAATCCTCACAGCAATGGTGTGAAGCTCAAACCTGCACCGTTCTGAGTCCAGCTTGGCCAAAGATGGCATATCAGTCGGCAAGTTGCGGTCTTGCGCCACCAAGACAGCGAACAAGTGATCGCCAGCATCATTGCTTTCTCGAAGGCCAATCGGCGATCCATCCGATTTGTGTGGTACCAGCTGTGGGCTTACTGCGATTCGCGCCTTCGGGTTGCGTTGATCTGCACCCAACGGAACTGAATGCCATTTGCCGTTATAGCGTTGGAAGCCAAGAGCCACTCCTCGCAGCTCGGTCTCCACTTCAAAGCAAAATCGCTGTGTCAGACGCAAGGTCTGGTCGACTGGCCTCTGGTCGTCATCCCGCTCAATCAAACCCAATGTCTGTTTGAGATGAACAATCCGCAAACGTCCTACAATTGCATGCGCTTCAACAAATGCATCCCAATCGGACTGTCTGGGAAACTGAAACAACCCCGGTTCCCGCTTTTGCGCAAATGCGAAGTGATTGCGCGCGAGCCATTCGTGGATTTTGGCGGCGCGCTCCCACGCGATCTTGCCCTTGCGGAAGTTGTTATGCGGATCGGGCGTACTGCTGACGGGTTGCTCCTGGGCCTGCTCCACCAGAACGTCCAAGTGTGTTCCTGTGTGTTTCGCCAACTCTTTGAGTATGTCGTGCAACGCCTTGGTAGGAGCGATGCGGTCTGTTGCAGATGCATGCTGCCAATCCATCTCAGTCTCTTGATTCATAGTGGATATCCCTACCCCAATTGACCCTCAGAATACCCGGACATGATCAGATCGCCAGAGTGTATCTCTCTGACACGAAACGCGTTTTGTTCAAAAACCGTTTGGGAGATCGTCGGGTTTGTGTTAGTTTGTTCTATATTTGTTCTCATCGTGCGTCTGCACATCAGAACAGGTCCATCCAAACATACCCGGCCCCGGAGAAAGGAGATGCCAGCCCATGTGCCACCCCAAAGACGCTGATGCGTCCACACCACCAACCTTGTCCATCGATTGGGAGGCGTATCTTCCCTATCTGGAAGATGAAGACATCCCCGATACCCAAAAGCGCGTTCTGATCGAATCCCTGTGGTCAATCATGCTGTCTTTTGTCGATCTGGGGTTTGGTCTCAGCCCGCACCAGGGGCTTGGCGACAATCCTGCTCCAAAACTGGCGCGGTCGATATCCAATGTGGTATCCTCCACCCAACCCAAGAAAACCAAAAAGAACGATGCCGCTTTGTCTTTTTCCAAAGCGGCCAGAGAGGAGTCCGAATGAATGAGAAAACCCAATCCCAGACACAGCAGGCTATCATCTATTGCCGTGTGTCCTCCAAAGCCCAGGAAGAGGAAGGTAACGGCTTAAAGTCGCAAGAAACACGCTGTCGTGAGTATGCGGCCTCCAAGGGCTATGCCGTTGCCGCTGTCTTCCCCGATACCTTCACAGGTGGTGGAGACTTTATGCAGCGTCCGGGCATGGTGGCATTGTTTTCGTTTTTGGATGCGCAACCTGAGACAAGCTTTGTGGTTATCTTTGATGATCTCAAACGCTTTGCGCGTGATACGCGCTTTCATCTCGACTTGCGCGAGGCCTTCCGCAAACGGCGTGCCTCCATCGAATGCTTGAACTTCAAGTTCGATGACACACCGGAAGGGGAGTTCATCGAAACCATCATGGCCGCACAAGGCGCGTTAGAGCGTAAGCAAAATGGCCGTCAGGTTGCACAGAAGATGAAAGCACGAATGCAAAACGGCTATTGGGTTCACAACGCACCCATCGGCTATCGCTACAAGACAGTCAAAGGGCATGGGAAACTGCTTGTTCGCGATGAGCCCATGGCGACGCTCATCACAGATGCCTTGGAAGGCTTTGCCTCGGGTCGGTTCCAAACACAGGCAGAAGTGACGCGGTTTCTGGCCAAGCACCCTGACTTTCCGCGCAACAGGTATGGTGACGTTAAGCTTCAAAAGGCCATCAAAGTCATCACGCAACCGCTTTACGCAGGTTATATCTGCTCAGAGACCTATGGGCTGAATTGGGTCAAAGGGCAGCATGACGCGCTGATCTCCATGGCGACCTATGAGCGCGTCCAAGACCGCCGCAAGGCGGCATCATTGGCTCCGGCCCGTAAGAACATCGGTGATGACTTCGCGCTGCGCGGTTTTGTGTGCTGTGCTGACTGTGGCAACCCGTATCGCTCCTCTTGGGCAAAGGGGAAGAAAAAGCACTACGCCTACTATCTCTGCCAAACCAAAGGCTGCGCGAGCTACGGGAAGTCGATCCCGCGTGACACGCTGGAAAAGGATTTTGGCGAAATCGTCAAATCACTCCAACCCTCAAAGAGCGTTCTCAAGCTTGCGCGTGACATGTTTCGCCATGCTTGGGAGGCTCGTCTGAGCCAAAGCAAAGACACGTTGATCTCAGCCAAGCGCCAGCTTGCAGACATTGAGGATCAGATCGACAAACTGCTTGAACGCATCCTTGATGCGACTAACGGCAGAGTGATCGCCGCCTATGAAGAGAAGATCGCTCAGTTGGAAAAATCCAAGGCATCGATGGTTGATCATCTCGCGCAGCAAGGCTCAAAACACCAGAGCTTTGACGCCCTGCTAGAACACGCCCTACGATTCCTCGCAAACCCCTGGAAACTCTGGGAAAGTGGCGACATCACATTGCGCAGAATGGTCCTGAGACTGGCTTTTGCAGACCGTTTTGAATATCATCGAATTGAAGGCGCTAGAACACCCCAAATAGCCTTACCGTTCAAGGCTTTAAGGCGTATTTCTGTAGGTGAATTTGTAAGTGGTGCGGCTGGAGGGACTTGAACCCCCACGCCAGAGGCACTTGAACCTAAATCAAGCGTGTCTACCAATTTCACCACAGCCGCACTGGCTGAGGTATATGCAGAGGCGCTGAGGGTTTCAAGTGCGCGTCGATCTTCCAGCTTTGGTGGGCGCTGGCGGCGACCCCTGCGCCATGCAAAAGGGGCCGCCTGAGAGCGACCCCCTGGAACTGTCTGCACGGGCGCTCGACGACTATTCTTCGTCGAGCGCCTCAACGGCCGTTTGAAGCTCTTCTTTGGAGATTTCCTTCTCAGACACCTTGGCCAGCTCGGTGACATAGTCGATCACCTTGTCCTCGAAGATCGGTGCCCGCAGCTGTTGCTGCATCTGGGCGTTCTGCTGCACGAATTCAAAGAACTGGCGTTCCTGACCGGGATATTGACGCGCCTGGTTCATGATGGCTTGGGTCATCTCGGCATCCGAAACCTGCACATCCGCCTTCTGGCCCAGCTCCGCGAGCAACAAGCCCAGACGCACACGGCGTTCGGCCAGTTTGGTATGCTCTTCGGTCGGCTCGATCTTGTCGTGGTCATGTCCTTCGACATCCGGGTTCTCTTCGTGCCAGAGCTGATGCGCGATCTGGTCGGCCTCTGCCTGCAAAAGGCTCGGGGGAAGGTCGAACGACACGAGCTTGTCAAGCTCGTCGAGAATACCGCGCTTCATTACCGCGCGCGCGGCACCGGCATATTCTGCCTCCAGCCGCTCTGCGATCTGGGCCTTCAGAGCCGCCAGGTCCTCGGCTCCGAATTTCTGGGCAAGCTCGTCATTGATCTCGGCAGCGACGGGCTCCTTGACCATCTTGATCGTGCATTCAAAGACCGCTTCCTTGCCTGCCAGGTTCTCTGCGCCATAGTCATCGGGAAAAGACACGGTCACGGCCTTTTGCTCACCCGCGGTCACACCCACAAGCTGTTCTTCAAACCCCGGGATAAAGCTGTTGGATCCCAGCGTCAGCGGATAATCCTCGGCCGAGCCGCCTTCGAATGGCTCTCCGTCGACCTTGCCAAGGAAATCCATGACAACCTGGTCACCATCCTCGGCCTGAGCACCTGTCTCGCGATCCTTGAAGTCCTGTGCGGTCTCGGCCAGGTTTGCCAAAGCCTCGTCCACCGCCGTCTCATCAGCCTTGACCACCAGTTTTTCTGCGGTGACCTGTGACAGATCGACATCGGGGATCTCGGGCAGCGCCTCATAGGACATTTCGACATTGACGTCGTCGCCCTCTTTCCAGTCCTCGTTGGTCATCTTGACTTCGGGCTGCATCGCCGGACGATCGCCGCTGTCCTCGAAATGCTTGGACATCGCGCCATCGATGGTTTCCTGCATCGCCTCGCCCAACAAACGCTGGCCGAACTGCTTCTTGAGAAGCGGCATCGGCACCTTGCCTTTGCGAAAGCCCTTCATTTCGACGTCAGGCTGCGCCTCTGCCAGCTTTTCGTTGACCTTTTCATCCAGCTCGGCCGCAGTCACGGTGATCGCGTAGCCGCGCTTCAGTCCTTCGTTCAGGGTCTCAGTGACCTGCATGTGGCATTCCCCATAGGTTCAATGCCGCCCCAAAGGCGGCACGCTATTCCAAATCTCGGCCCTTCTAAAGAGAGGCCGCGCAAGGCACAAGAGGCCGGGCGCAGATATGTGCTCGCAGCGGGCCGGAGCGACACCATTTCCCTCATCCCGAGACCATCGGTCAATGATACCCCTGCCATGGCGATCCTGACGCAACCCGAGAGCCGCGTGCTGCGTGTCGCGCCTGGGCGCAAGGCTGATGGCAGCAGTCCACAGATAACGCTTCCAGATCGGGCAGTCTGGACGCTCTCCTTATGGTTCGCTTGAGCGCGCTTGTCGGAGAGACCGGAGGCGCGAGACGGAGGTCTGTCGCGTTGAACACCCGGAACGCTTCGCTCAAAAAGGCGTTTGGCCCGCCCCCAACAACCCGATCTCACTCCAAGACGGTGCCAGTTGGACGCCGCCGCACCGATCCGCCGGTATTGCACTGCGCTGCAAGCGCCGCTGCTCCTGCGGGCTGCCGAGGGGCGACGCGAGAAATGCATCCCCGGTGGTGGTGGCTTCGGCCCCCGGAAATTCCTCTGCTGAAAATCCAGGAGGCCGTGCCATTCACCCAAGCCAAAGGCCCAGGTGCACGGTGTCTTTCTTCTCTTTCAAAATACCGGCGGGGGGTTGGGGGCAGCGCCCCCAAGGCGGATGTGGGCGCGGCGCAGGATGTCTGCGCGATTACGTCTTCAAACCGGTTTCTTCCAGCAATCCCCGACGCTTGGCCTCGTAATAATAGCCGCGCGCGTACCATCCCACGGCGGTGGCCTCGTCGCCGTCCGACACCATCCATGCGCCGCGCAGATACTTTACGGCATATTTGAGGTTGGTTTCAGGATCCAAAAGCCCCTCTGGCCGACCGCGATATCCCATGCCGCGGGCGGTGTTCGGATGGATTTGCATCAGCCCCATATAGGGACCGTTGCGCGCCCAGGGACGATGTGTGCTTTCGCGCACCACCACGCGCTGGACCAATGTGCGCGGAACCTCGTAATGGTCGGCCCATTTATTGATCTGGCGGCGCAGCTTGGGCGTTTCGTTCGGATAGAGCGGCGGTTCGGACCGTGCGCGCGCCGGACCGGGTCGGCCTCTACGCGAACAGGCGCCGAGTGTCACGATAAGGCCGAGGCCAAGTAGGCTGCGGCGGGTGAGGGGGCGATCAGTCATGAAATCACTATAAAGATTGTTGTGGCGGTCGGCGCAAGCGGGGGATCCGACCCGGCGGCGAATGCTTGCCCATGATCCATCACAGGACAAAAAAGGCCGCGCCGGATTGCCCGGGCGCGGCCTTTGATGTCAGCAGCGATGATGACGGATCAGGCCTTGGACGCGCCGTCGTCTTCGGCATCCTCTTCGGGCCGGGGCTGATCGTCCGTTTCTTCCAGCTCGTCCAGCTCTGCCGCACCGATTTCGTCGAAGAGTTCGGCAATTTCAAATTCTGCCTCGGCCTCTTCTTCGGCGGCCAGTTCCTGGATTGTCTTGCCGGAGGCTTGCAATTCGGCCTCTTCTTGCGAGCGGGCGACGTTGAGGACCATCGTAACCTCGACCTCGGGGTGCAGGGTCACATCCACGGAATGCAGGCCCAGCTCCTTGATCGGCTGTGCAATGACGACCTGTTTGCGGTCCAGCGAGAAGCCTGCCTCGGTCGCGGCGTCAGCGGCGTCGCGGGGCGTGACGGAGCCATAGAGGTTGCCACCATCTGAGGCCTGGCGAATCACGATGAACTGTTGCCCGTCCAGGCGCTCACCCAGGGCTTCGGCCTCCTTGCGGGTTTCGAGGTTGCGTGCCTCAAGCTGCGCTTTCTGCGTCTCGAACTGCGCGATATTGGCTTCAGACGCGGACAGCGCCTTGCCCTGCGGCAGCAAGAAGTTGCGGGCATAGCCGGACTTGACGTCCACGACATCGCCCATCTGACCCAGTTTGGACACACGTTCCAGAAGGATAACTTGCATCAGTCTCTCTCCTTATTTCACGGCGTAGGGCAACAGGGCGAGAAAGCGGGCGCGCTTGATGGCACGGGCCAGTTCGCGTTGCTTTTTGGCCGACACGGCAGTGATGCGCGAGGGCACGATCTTGCCGCGCTCCGAGATATAGCGTTGCAGCAGACGGGTGTCTTTATAGTCAATCGCAGGGGCGTTATCACCCGAGAAGGGGCAGACCTTGCGACGGCGGAAAAATGGTTTTGCAGCCATGGGTTAGTGTCCTTTCTTCAAGCGATCAATTGCGGCGTTCGCGGCGGTCGCCACGTTCGTCGCGTTTCTGCATCTGGACCGAAGGGCCTTCGTTATGGGCGTCGACCTTGATGGTCAGAACACGCATCACATCGTCATGCAGGCGCATCAGGCGTTCCATTTCCTGAACGGCCGGTGCGGGCGCATCGGTCTTCAGAAAGGCGTAGTGGCCTTTGCGGTTCTTGTTGATCTTATAGGCCATGGTCTTGATGCCCCAATACTCGTGCTCGACGAGGTTCCCGCCATTGTCGGACAGGATGGCACCGAAATGTTCGATAAGGCCTTCGGCTTGCGTGTTGGACAGATCCTGACGCGCGATAAAGACATGCTCATAAAGCGGCATGTGCACTCCATTTGTTATCAAGGCGCATTTCAAAGGCAGGGCGGTTGATCTTCCGCAGCCCCACCACGAGAGACTGCGCGGTTCAAAATCTTGCGGAAGAGCGCTCCGTATACACGGTTTGGCGTGCCGTGCAAGACGCGGCAGCGCTGGGGAACGCAGGTGCGGGCCGCGATCATGCCCAGCAAAAAACGCATTTTTGCCAAACAGGAAAATCAGGGTATCTCAGGCCGCCCGAGATCCGCTGGGGGCAGGAGGTAATAGGGCAGGGTTGGAAAGGAATATGTCCCAGATGATCGTCACGGAAGCACGGAGAAGCACTGGCGCACGCCCTGGTCATCCACCGATGGCGAAGGCCGTCAGACAATGCGTGTTTCCGCCTGCCATCCGGTCGCGGTTCACCGACACGCTGCCTGTCACATTGGGATTTGAGGGGCACAGGCTATTGGCGATGGCTCTCTTGCGGTTCACCGGTACCGTTCTGGTGCTCAGCGGACCGGGGCTGTGGCTCTTGCCCGGTGCGACCGCGGATCCGGCACTGATGCTATACAAGCTTGGGGCGTCGGTCTTTTTCATCTTTTGCGGCGCGGCACTGATCCTGCGGAACAAGACACTTGCCCAGCCCGAGATCTATTTCGATCCGATCCGGCGCGAAATGCGCATCCTGCACAAGACCGATCGCGGTCGGCCTGTGACGGTTCTGCGCCGGAGTTATGACACGTTGGGCGCAGCCAAGATCACGGGCGGGCAGTTGGAGATCTGGGATATGGACGGCTCGATCCTGCTCAACATCCCGCTCGCGGATGCATCGGCCGGTGACGCCCTGCGCAATCAGCTGGCAGAGCTGGTGCGATAATCCATCAATCGACCCTGTCTGTTCAGAAATCCACAGAAACTGTTCCTGATCTGCTGTTGTTGTTTGGACGATTTGCCCCAATTTAATTGACTTCAGACCGTCAACACCAACAGGAGCTTTGCCCGCCATGAAACAATTTCTGCTTGCCGCCGCCTTTGCCACCGGCGCCACCGCCGCCTTGGCCGCCCCCGCCAAATTCGAGCTCGACGCGAGCCACAGTCAGGTTGTGTTCAGTTATGATCACCTTGGGTTCTCGACCACGACAGGCATGTTCTCGGGTTTTGAGGGCGAGATCATGTTCGATGAAGCCGACCCCGCCAATTCCAGCGTGAGCGTATCGATGCCGGTGATGAGCATGTTCACCGGGTGGGAAGCGCGCGAGGCGCATTTCATGTCGGGCGATTTCTTTGGTGCCGAGGAGGGCGACATGGTCACCTTTACCTCCACCGGTATCGAAGTGACCGGTGACAACACCGCCAACATCACCGGCGATCTGACGATGAATGACGTCACCCAGTCGGTTGTTCTAGAGACCACGTTGAACAAATCCGCCCCGTTCCCATTCGGTGAGAAACAGGGCACGCCGACGCTCGGTCTGGATGCGACGACCACGCTGTTGCGGTCCGATTTCGGTTTGGGCGCCTTTGCGCCTGCGGTCGGCGATGAGGTCGAGGTCTTTATTTCGGTCGAAGCGCTGCAAGCCGCCGAGTAAGCGCGCCGTCAGTCAGAGTTGGGAACCGTCGGCCCTGTGGGTCGGCGGTTTCTTCTATTTGCGGCCTATTGCAGACGCGCGGTCAGGATTTTGACGCTGGCCACGCCAAAGCCCAGGGCAAAGAGGCCCTCGAACCAGCGCCGCAACCTGAGATAGGCGCGTGTCATCGACGGGGTCGAAAACAGCAGCGCATAACCGTGAAAGACAATCAGGCTTTGCAGGCCGACCGCGCCGATGACCAGCGCAAGTTGGGAGGCTGAGGCTTCGGCCGGAAGGCCGATTGCATAGAGCGATCCGAAGAACAGAACCGCTTTTGGGTTTGTGATATGAAGGGCCAGGCCCTTGGAATAAAGCGCGCCCGCATGCCCGCGCAGGCTGCGCGTCTTGATGGCTTTGGCGCAGAGCGCGGAGCGCGCCGACTTCCAGGCAAGATACATCAGATAGGCGGCGCCCGCATAGCGGATCAGCTCGAACGCCCAGGCATTGGCGAGCATCAGCGCGCCCAGCCCCAGAGCGGCGGAGACCGACCAGATCAGCGACCCGGTGGTGATGCCGGAGGCCAGCGCCAGACCGGATGTGCGCCCCCGCGACATCGATGTGCCCGCGATCGCGAGCGTTGCCGGACCCGGGCTTGCGCTGGCCACGAGAGCGGCCAGAAGGATCAGGGGCAAATGAATATCGGCAATCATATGTGCGACCACTCTGACGGGCTGAAGGGACAGGCAACCGCAGCTAAACGACAGTTGTGGTCCTTTGCAAGGCGGGTTTCGGTCAGAGGGTTTGGGCGTTGTTATGCCGGATCTGTGCGGGTCGCTGTCAGATCAAAGCGAATTTCGACCCCGAACCCGACCGAGCTTTCGTCGGCATAGCTTTGGCCGACCCCATACTCCAGCCGGTTGACCGACAGGGCGCCGCTGGCCGTGGCGGTGGCGTCGGTGATGGCGATGTTGAAGGGCAGGGTGATCTCCTGGCTCTGATCGCGGATGGTGAGGGGGCCTTGGGCAATGTACCCGTCGGCGGTGCGCAGGATCTCTGCCTCGAACCGGGCGGTCGGGAAGGTTTCGGCGGCAAAGAACTCCGGACCCAAAGCCTCTGTCGTGACCGAACCGAGGGTCAGCGAGCCGATGGCGACGGTCACATCCACGCGGCCCGCAGGGCCTTGGGTCTCGCGTGGCTCAAAGGTGATCGCGGCGGTCCAGTCGGCAAAGCGACCCTCCACCGTGCTGCCCAATTGGGTGACGGTGATGCCGAGGCTGCCGTTCTGAACGGTCCAGTCGGTCTCGACCTCCTCCAGCGCGGCGGCTTGCGGGACAATCGCGGAGTGGCTGTCATAGGCCCCTGATACGCTGCCGATCCCGATCGCACCGGCCCAGAGCAGGAGTGCCGCGACGACGGGCAGGACAGTGTGCTTCTCGCGCGCGGGAACCGGGCCTATGCTGATACCAGGCAGCATCCGGCGCAGGGTGCTGTCGCGATCGATCAGGTGATGTTTGAGCGCGCCCGCGATATGCAGGCCAATCGCCCCGATCAGCACCCATTTGGTGACGATATGCAGCCCGGCAAAGAGCGCCGAAAGCTCCGTATCGCGGGGCACGAAGGGCAGGGTCTGGCCAAAGGGCCACCAGATCGGCGCGAACCCTTCGGAGGCCGCGTGGTGGATCCAGCCGGTCAGAGGGACCAGCACCAGCGCGCCGTAAAGCAACCAGTGCACCGTTTCGGCCAGCATCGTCTCAAGCTTGCGCTCAGGGTGCAGACCGGCCGGTTTGGGTTGGGTGACGGCCCAGAGGATCCGGACCAGTGCCACGGCAAAGACGGTAACGCCCACGGTCTTGTGCAGCGAAAACACCAGCGCCTTTTGCGCCAACTGGTCGGAGGTGTCATAGGGCAGCTGATTGGCATACCATCCCAGCGGAATGGCCGTCAGGATCAACAGCGCGGTCAGCCAATGGAAGGTCTTGGTCACGCTGCCATAGCTGCGGGCGGTGTTGGCAAGGCTCATTTGGGCGGCTCCGGGTTTGGTGCGACGTGGCAAAGCTATGCCATGCGCCCCTCAACTCAAGCGCCGCAACCGCACAAGTCTCGCGCAGCTCCGCACAGGTTCGGGCGCCGTTGCCCTTTGGTAGAGGGGAAGCTATGCCAGTGCAAACAGGATCGGAGGGATGTTGATGAGCCGCGCATTTGTTTTTCCCGGGCAGGGGGCCCAGACCATTGGCATGGGGGCTGAACTGGCACAGGCCTATCCGGCCGCACGGGCCGTCTTTGCGGAGGTTGACGAGGCGTTGGGCGAACCGCTCAGCCAGTTGATCTGGGAGGGCGATATCGAAACGCTGACCCTGACGCAGAACGCCCAGCCGGCGCTGATGGCGACATCCATGGCCGCGATGCGGGCGCTGGATGCCGAAGGGGTAACGATCAGTCAGGCGTCCTTTGTGGCGGGCCACTCGCTGGGCGAATACTCTGCTTTGGCCGCAGCGGGCGCGCTGAGCCTCCCGGATGCGGCGCGTCTGCTGCGCGCGCGCGGGCTGGCCATGCAGGACGCGGTGCCCGTGGGCGTGGGCGCGATGGCAGCCATTCTGGGGCTGGATCTGGAGGCCGTCCGCGCCGTGGCGGCGGAGGCGGCGAAAGGTCAGGTCTGTCAGGCCGCCAACGACAACGACCCTGCGCAGGTCGTGGTGTCGGGCCACAAGGACGCGGTAGAGCGGGCTATCGAAATCGCCAAGTCAAAGGGGGCCAAACGCGCGATGCTGCTGCCGGTGAGCGCCCCGTTTCATTGCGCATTGATGGAACCCGCCGCCGCCGCAATGGCCGAAGCGCTGAGCCATGTGGATATCGAAGAGCCCGCCGTGCCGCTCATCGCCAACGTCCTGGCCGAGCCGGAAAGCGATCCGGCCTGTATCCGGTCTTTGCTGGTTGATCAGGTCACTGGTGCGGTACGCTGGCGTGAAAGCGTGATCGAGATGGGCAAGCGCGGTGTGACCGAAATCTGGGAAATCGGCGCGGGTAAGGCGCTCTCGGGTATGGTTCGCCGGATCGATCGGCAGATCGCGACCCGGAACATTGCCACGCCTGCCGATGTTCAGGCGGCGGCAGAAAGCTTGAAGTAAGGAAGAGAGATGTTTGATCTGACGGGAAAAAACGCGCTGGTGACTGGCGCTTCGGGCGGCATCGGAGCCGATATTGCGCGCGCATTGCATGGGGCCGGCGCCACGGTGGGCCTGTCGGGCACACGGGTGGATCCATTGGAGGCGCTGGCCGGTGCGCTGGGCGAGCGGGCACATGTGCTTCCGTGCAACCTGAGCGATGGCGACGCCGTGGCCGCGCTGCCGAAACAGGCGGCGGAGGCAATGGGGAGCGTTGACATTCTGGTCAACAACGCCGGCATCACGCGCGACAACCTGTTCATGCGGATGTCAGATGATGAATGGCAGAGCGTCTTGGACGTGAACCTGACGGCGACCTTCAAGCTGTGCAAAGGTGTGCTGCGCGGCATGATGAAGGCCCGCTGGGGCCGGATCGTGAATATCTCATCTGTGGTGGGGGCCACCGGCAATCCCGGTCAGGGCAATTACGCAGCGTCCAAAGCGGGCGTGATCGGCATGTCGAAATCGCTGGCCTATGAGGTGGCGAGCCGGGGAATCACGGTGAATGCGGTGGCGCCCGGGTTCATCGAGACGGCAATGACCGACAAGCTGACCGAAGAGCAGAAAAGCGCCATTCTGGCGCAGATTCCCACCGGACGCATGGGCAGTCCGGCGGAAATTGCCGCGGCGGTTCTATACCTTAGCAGCCCCGAGGCAGCCTATGTCACGGGCACGACCTTGCACGTCAATGGCGGGATGGCCATGTTGTGACAGCACGGTTTCCCAGGTGGGAGACCGAAAGGGTGAAAGCGTTTGCCATTGACGCGGTCTGTGTTATAGGCGGCGCACATTTGAGCAGGGGCGTGCCCTCTGCTGCCCCATGTCGGGGATGAGCCGCCCGCATGCGGGCACCAACCAAGCCACCCCAAGCGGGCAAGGGCAGAACAACGGGCCAACGGCCCGGAAGACGTGAGGAACAGACATGAGCGACGTCGCAGATCGCGTGAAGAAGATTGTTGTAGAGCACCTGGGTGTAGAAGAGGACAAAGTGACCGAGAACGCGTCGTTCATCGACGATCTGGGTGCGGACAGCCTCGATACCGTTGAACTGGTGATGGCCTTCGAAGAAGAGTTCGGCATTGAGATCCCGGATGACGCGGCCGAAACCATCCAGACCTTTGGTGACGCGGTCAAATTCATCTCGGACGCCTCTTAACCCCGTCTGACAGACCGAGTTTATCGGCAGGATTACGCGGCGCGGCCCAAAATGGGCGGCGCCGTTTTCTTTTGGCCTTGCACCTGTGTGCCACATGGGCGCAGGCTGGGTGAAAAACCCGAGCAGCAGGCCCAGACCGACCCATGAAAAGAACCGTCCCTATCATCAATACCGCACGTGTTACATTACGTGCGATGCGGCCCGAAGACTTTGATCGCTTTGCGGAAATCTGGGCAGACCCAGAGGTCGTCGCGCAGATCCGGGGCGGGCCGAGGTCGCGCGCGGCGAGTTGGGACGCCTTCCTGCGCAATGCCGGGCACTGGCAGATGACCGGGTTTGGTCAATGGGCCATCTCGGAGGTGCGCTCGCGCCGGATGGTCGGGCAGACCGGGTTCTTTTATGGCAACCGCGAACTGGGCGATGATTTCGACCCCTATCCAGAGGCGGGCTGGGTTCTGGCCCGCGAGGCGCAAGGACAGGGTCTGGCTCTGGAAGCGGTACAGGCCGCACATGAGTGGTTCGACCGGGTCATTCCCGGTCCGCTCACCGCGCTGATCACGCAGGCGCATGACCGGTCGCTGAGGATTGCGGAGGCGTTGGGATATCGTACGCTGCGCGATGCCGAGATGGACGGTGTTGCGCTGGTTCTGATGCGCCGAAACGGCCCACCCGGAGGCCGACCATGCCGCTATCGGTCCGCGGGATGTCGAAACTGAGGATCGGTGTGGCTCGCTCTGTGGTAGAGTGATCGGACCCAGAGCGGTGCGATGATGGTCCAGGCGGGGAGGCCGAGACGATGATACTCTTTCCGACAATCGAATTGCAGCACGGGGGCTGCGTGACACTGAACCGGGGACGGCTGGAAGAACCGGTGATCTGGCATGTTGATCCGGTCGAAACCGCGCGCGGTTATGCCTCGGCGGGGGCGGAGTGGATGCATCTGACCGATTTGGATGCGGTGGAGGGGCGGTCGGAAAACAGTGATCTGGTCGAAGAGATCATCCGCGCCGCAGGGATTCCGGTGCAGTTGGGCGGCGGGTTCCGGACACGCGATGGGGTGGAACGCTGGATCGACAAAGGGGCCGGGCGTGTGGTTGTGGGCACGCTTGCGGCGCAAAATCCCGATCTGGTCAAGGAGTTGGCCAAGTACCACCCCGATCAGATCGTTCTGGCGGTGGATGTATGGCAGGGTCAGGTGATGACCGAGGGGTGGCGCACGCCCAGTGCCTTTACACCATCCGGGTTCATCCAAGCGTTCGATGACGCGCCGCTGGCCGGCATAATCGTGACGGATATCGACAGCGATATGGCGGAGGTGGAGGCGCAATTGGGTCTGATTTCCGGTTTGGCGACCGAGGCCCGCACGCCGGTGATCGCGAGCGGTGTGGTCCGCAACATCGACGATATCGCGCGTCTGAAATATGTGCCCAATATCGCCGGTGCGATCGTTGGCAGGGCGCTCTTTCGCAAGGATATCGATCTGGTAGAGGCGCTGGGTGTGGCGCGCCCGGGACCGGAACCCGTGGCAGGCTTTCAGTAAGCGATGGTGTTGTTGTCGGATATGTTTGGCGGCGATGCGGGCGAAACGCTGATGGGGTTGCCTGCCGCGAGGGCCGAGAGTTTTTCAGGCGATATAGGGGTCTTTGGCGCCGATTGCGCAACGCCCTACGGATCCGTGGGGGCCTATTGCGCAGGCGGGCCGCACGCGATGCGCCTGGGGGCCGCCGCCTATGCGGGCAGCCATGACCGGTACAATTTCGATCTGGGCCATCGCGTCCTGCCAAAGGGCATATGCGCGTTCGATTTGGGCAATCTGCCGGTCGATCCCAACACTCCCCAGGAGAACCGGCGACTGATCTCAGAGAGGACCTCTCAAATCCTGGACGGCGGCGGTGTCCCTGTGCTGTTGGGCGGTGACGACTCGGTCCCGATCCCGATGCTGAAGGCCTTTGCCGGGCGGGGCATATTCAACATATTGCAGATAGATGCCCATATCGACTGGCGTGCAGAGGTGGAGGGGACGCCCTGGGGGCTGAGTTCCACAATGCGGCGCGCCAGCGAGATGGAGCATATCGGCACGATTGTTCAGGTCGGTGCGCGCGGCATTGGATCGGCAGGCAAGGCCGAGGTGGCAGCAGCCGACGCTTATGGCGCGCAGATCATGCCTGCTCACATTGTGCATCAGGTTGGTGTGAGTTCTGTCTTGGACGCCGTGCCTGCGGGCCAGCCGGTGATCGTGTGCTTTGATTGTGACGCGCTGGACCCGTCGATCATGCCCGCGGTGATCGCCGCTACCGGTGGCGGCCTGACCCATGCGCAGGTCTTGCAGCTGTTGCGCGGGCTTGCCGCGCGATGCCCGATTGCGGGGTTCGATCTGGTCGAGTTCATGCCAGAGGCGGATCAGGCTGGCATCGGCGCACGCACCGCCGGCCAGATCCTGGCGACGGTGCTGGGTCTGATTGCGCGTCAGGTCGCCGACCGGGACATCTGAGCACCCTTGCCCCCGGGGGACCGGTCGGGGTAAGAGCAGGGCGCTGGAAAGACGACAGGCAAGAGGGCAGTTCATGCGCAGAGTTGTGGTGACGGGTCTGGGGCTGGTGACGCCTCTGGCGGATGGTGTGGACGAATCCTGGGCGCGGATCCTCGCGGGGAAATCGGGGGCCGGTCCAATTGCCGGTTTTGACACCACCGGGTTGACGACGACCTATGCCTGTGAGGTGCCGCGCGGGGACGGCAGTGACGGGACATTCAATCCCGATACCTATCTGGAGCCCAAAGAGCAGCGCAAGATCGACACGTTTATCATGTTTGGTCTTGCCGCCGCGCAGCAGGCGGTTGAGGATTCGGGCTGGATGCCGGACGATGCCGAAAGCCAGGAGCGGACCGGTGTCCTGATCGGCTCGGGGATCGGCGGGCTGAATTCCATCGCAAATACGGCCGTGATGATGGAAGAGAAGGGCCCGCGCCGCGTCAGCCCGTTCTTTGTTCCGGGCGCGCTGATCAATCTGATCTCGGGTCAGGTGAGCATCCGTTATGGTTTTCGAGGGCCAAACCATTCTGTGGTCACGGCCTGTTCCACAGGTGCCCACGCGATCGGCGACGCGGCCCGTTTCATCAAATACGGCGATGCGGATGTCATGGTCGCAGGCGGCGCCGAGGCCGCAATCTGCCGGGTGGGTATAGCTGGATTTAACGCCTGTAAGGCGCTGTCGACGAAGCGCCCGGACGCGCCAGAGACGGCCAGCCGCCCTTATGACGCAGACCGCGATGGGTTCGTCATGGGCGAAGGGGCGGGCATCGTCGTTCTCGAAGAGTATGAACACGCCAAGGCGCGCGGCGCGAAGATCTATGCCGAGGTTCTGGGCTATGGTCTGTCGGGGGATGCGTATCATATCACCGCCCCGTCCGAGAATGGCGAAGGCGCAGAGCGGTCGATGCGCGCGGCCCTGCGTGATGCCGATATTGATCCGTCGGCAGTGGATTACATCAATGCGCATGGCACCTCGACCATGGCGGATGTGATTGAGCTGGCCGCGGTCGAACGTCTGATGGGCGATGCGGCGGGCAAGGTGACGATGTCGTCGACCAAATCCGCGACGGGGCATCTGTTGGGTGCGGCAGGCGCGATCGAGGCGATTTTCTCGGTCCTGGCGATCCGCGACCAGGTGGCTCCGCCGACCATCAATCTGGACACACCCGCCGTGGAGACACCGGTTGATCTGGCCCCGAATGCCAAGCGTGAGCGCGATATCAACATCGCGCTGTCGAACTCGTTCGGGTTCGGCGGGACAAATGCAAGCGTGGTCTTTGGGAAGGTCGACTGATGTGGCGGGCGGTTGCCTCTAACGGGCTGTCCCTGCTGATCGTGGGGCTGTTTCTGCTGGGCGGCCTGATCATGTGGGGTCAGGGTCAGTATCGTGGACCCGGCCCGTTGAGCGAGGCGATCTGTGTTCAGGTCGAGCGCGGCTCGAACATGGGGCGGGTGAGCCAGACGCTGGAGGCGGATGGCGCCATTACATCGGCGCGCATCTTCCGGATGGGCGCGGATTACTCCGAGAAATCCGATCAGTTGAAGGCGGGGAGTTTTCTTGTCGCGCCGGGTGCATCGATGGAGACCATCGTTGACCAGATCACCCGTGGCGGGGCCAGCACCTGTGGCACCGAGATTGTGTACCGGATCGGTGTCACACGGGTTCTTGCCGAAGTGCGCGAGCTTGATCCGGCAACAAACCGGTTTGTCGAGATGGCGCAATACAACCCGGCCGAAGAAGAGGCTCCCGACCTTTACGTGGAGAAGAAGGCCGAGATCGGAACGCGCTTCCGGATCGCTCTGGCCGAAGGCGTCACCAGCTGGCAGGTCGTGGAAAGCCTCAAAGCGATGGATGTGTTGGAGGGGGAGGTTGAGGCCGTTCCCGCCGAGGGTCGCCTTGCGCCAGACAGCTATGAGGTGCAGGCCGGTGACAACCGGGCGGATATCGTGAGCAGGATGGAGGCAGCACAGACCGAGCGCATCGCGCAGGCCTGGCAGAACCGGCAAGAGGGCCTTCCGCTGGAAAGCCCCGAAGAGATGCTGATCCTGGCCTCGATCATTGAAAAGGAAACCTCGGTCGCAGAAGAGCGCGAGCAGGTGGCAAGCGTCTTTGTGAACCGACTGAACCGGGGCATGCGCCTGCAAACCGACCCCACGGTAATCTATGGCATTACTCAGGGTCAGGGAACGTTGGGCCGCGGCCTGAGACGCAGTGAATTGCGCGGCGAAACACCTTGGAATACTTATGTTATTTCAGGTTTGCCGCCAACCCCCATCGCCAATCCGGGATTGGCCAGTCTTGAGGCGGCCGTGAACCCGGACGAGACTGATTATGTGTTCTTCGTGGCCGACGGCACCGGTGGTCATGCCTTTGCCGAGACCCTGGCCGAGCATAACCGCAATGTGGCGCGCTGGCGCCAGATCGAAGCGGAACGGGCCAATTCCGACTGACCTTGCGAACGCCCTGTTAACCAATAAATAACATTTATAATCAGGGGGTTGGGTGGCGAAGCTCATCAGAAATTCCTTGACATTCCGAACGCTTTCCCTTATAAGTTGCGACAAGCTGGAAGATTTGCATAACCCATCCTGAGGCGATGCTTCAGGGGCGGATCTGCGTCTCTCTCGTGCGGAGTTCACTCACGCATGAGGATAATAATCAATATGACTATCGTGACCCCGGAAGACCATGAGCATGGCACGGCCGATCTGATCGGTGCGTTCCACGACTCGATCCGAGAACTACGGATCGTCATTGAAGATCTGAAACAACAGATCCGCGACAGTGAGGGCGTTGATTTGACGGTGGCGTCGAAACATCTGGCGCCGTCAGAAGCCTTGATCAGAAATTGTTTGAAAGTGGAGGCAAACCTTGTTGATCAAAAGAACCGAGAGCTGGGAATCGCGCAAGGTGGATATGCCATCGACCTTGACCGCGCTCGATTTGAAGTCGGGTGCCGCCTGGCTCGCCTCCGCGCCTGTTGCACAACAGGAGCGGTTCCTAAATGAGATCGGAGAGGGAGGGCTCGCTGCCCTCCCTTTTCTTTTTGAGTTTTGGGCCTTGCCGCATCAGCTTCCTCCTGGGGGCGATTGGCGATCCTGGGTCGTGATGGGGGGCCGGGGTGCTGGCAAGACGCGCGCCGGTGCCGAATGGGTGCGCGCACAGGTCGAAGGGGCGATGCCGCTGGATCCTGGAGCGGCGTCCCGCGTGGCGCTGGTTGGCGAAACCTTTGACCAGGTGCGCGATGTGATGGTGTTCGGCGAAAGCGGCATTCTGGCTTGTTCGCCGCCCGATCGCCGCCCTGTATGGAAGGCGGGGGAAGCCAAGTTGATCTGGCCCAACGGAGCAGAGGCCAAGGCCTATTCCGCGCATGACCCCGAAGGGTTGCGCGGCCCGCAATTCGATGCGGCCTGGGTGGATGAACTGGCCAAGTGGCGCAAGGCGCGCGACACCTGGGACATGTTGCAATTTGCCTTGCGGCTGGGCGAGGATCCGCGGGTTTGCGTGACCACCACGCCGCGCAATGTCGATATACTCAAGGAACTGCTGGAGGCGCCATCGACGGTTGTTACCCATGCGCCGACGGAGGCTAATCGCGCCAATCTTGCCGGATCCTTTCTGGAAGAGGTGCGGCGACGCTATGCCGGAACCCGATTGGGCCAGCAGGAGCTGGACGGGGTTCTGTTGTCGGATGTGGACGGGGCGCTTTGGACCTCGGATCTGTTGGAAGGGGCCTTGATCGACCATGCCCCGCCGCTGGACCGGGTGGTTGTGGCGCTGGATCCGGCGGTGTCGGGGAAGACGTCGTCAGATGCCTGTGGGATTGTCGTGGCCGGGGTGCGGATGGACGGGCCGCCGCAGAACTGGCAGGCGGTCGTTCTGGCCGATGAGACCGTACAGGGGCAAAGCCCGCTGGGCTGGGCGCGCACCGCGATCGAGGCGATGCGGGAACATGGCGCGGACCGGCTGGTGGCCGAAGTCAATCAGGGCGGGCAGCTTGTCGAGGAGGTGGTGCGCCAGCTCGATCCGTTGGTGGCCTATCGCGGGGTGCACGCAAGCCGGGGCAAGGCCGCGCGGGCCGAACCGGTGGCGGCCCTTTATGAGCAGGGGCGGGTGCGGCATCTGCGGGGGTTGGGCGCGCTTGAAGAGCAGATGGTGCAGATGACAGTGAGCGGGTATCGCGGCAGCGGATCGCCCGACCGGGTCGATGCGTTGGTCTGGGCGCTGCATGAGCTGATGATTGAACCGGCGGCCAAATGGCGGCTGCCGCGGGTTCGGTCCTTGTAAACAAGGGCCCGGCGAGCACCGTTCGGTGGATTGTGAAAGTCTTCGGAAAGCTCTGTCAAAACTCTTCTCAACACGACGGGTACGAGGCCCGGCCAGGGTGCCGGGCGAACGAGGAGCTTGAGAATGGTGTTTGATTTCTTGCGCGGCACAAAGCAGGAGAACCTGCCGGAACAAAAGGCGAGCCGGACGGGGCCGGTGGTCGCCTATCACAGCTCGGGCCGGGTGGCGTGGAGCCCGCGCGATACCGTCTCGCTGACCAAGACCGGCTTTGCGGGCAACCCCGTGGGGTTCCGGTCGGTCAAGCTGATCGCCGAGGCTGCCGCCGCGTTGCCGGTGGTGTTACAGGATGCGGAGCGGCGCTATGACACGCACCCGCTGCTGACATTGCTGGCGCGCCCCAATCTGGCGCAAGGGCGGGCGGAGTTGATGGAGGCGCTTTATGGTCAGTTGATGCTGTCGGGCAATGCCTATCTTGAAGCCGTGCCCGGCGACGGTCTTGTGCCTGTTGAATTGCATGTCTTGCGGTCTGACCGGATGCATGTGGTGCCCGGGTCCGATGGCTGGCCTGCCGCCTATGAATATGCGGTTGGGGGACAGAAGCATCGCTTTCACGTGACCGAGCCGTCGCCGATCTGCCATATCCGCAGCTTTCATCCGCAAGACGACCATTACGGGCTTTCGCCGATGCAGGCCGCCGCGATGGCGTTGGATGTGCATAACGCGGCCAGCCGCTGGTCAAAGGCACTGCTGGACAATGCCGCGCGGCCGTCAGGTGCGATCGTCTATCGCGGGGCCGACGGGCAGGGCGTGATGAGCGCCGAGCAATATGACCGCCTGCAATCTGAGATGGAGAGCCATCATCAGGGTGCGCGGAACGCCGGTCGCCCGATGCTGCTGGAGGGGGGGCTTGACTGGAAACCGATGGGGTTTTCGCCCTCGGACATGGAATTTCAGAAGACCAAGGATGCCGCGGCGCGTGAGATTGCTTTGGCCTTTGGCGTGCCGCCGATGCTGCTGGGGATCGCGGGAGACGCGACCTATGCCAATTATCAGGAGGCCAACCGCGCGTTTTACCGCCTGACTGTGCTGCCGCTGGCCACGCGGGTCACGGCGGCGGTGTCGTCCTGGCTTTCAGCCTATAGCGGCGAGGCGGTGGAGTTAAAGCCCGACCTTGATCAGGTGCCTGCCCTGGCAGCGGAGCGCGATGCGCAATGGGCGCGCGTGACCCAGGCCGATTTTCTGAGCGAGGGGGAGAAACGCGCCTTGCTGGGTCTGCCCGCGCGGGATGAAGGGTCTGCGGATGGCTGAGCCCGACACAAGCTTTCTGTGTGCTCCCGGTCTGCGGCTGGAAGCGCACGAAAGGGTGACGAAAATTCAGATTGAGATGCTGCACACGCAAATCCAGCGGATCGAGGACATGGTCGAGCTGATCGAACGGCGGCTGTGGCTGATGGTCTACGGCATGCTCGCGGTGATCCTGGCGGAGACATTCCGGTCGGTATCGAGCCTGGTGATGTGAGACAACGAGGAGTGGATGAGATGCAAGAGACGGGTTTGGAGCACAAATTCGCCCGGTTTGGCGAAGGAGTGCAGCTGTCGGAAGGGTCGGTGATCGGTGGCTATGCCAGCCTTTTTGGCGAGACCGATCAGGGCGGGGATATAGTCCAGCGGGGCGCCTATGCCGCCTCATTGGCCGCGTTCAGGACGGAAAACCGTCACCTCAAGATGCTGTGGCAGCACGATCCGGCGCAGCCCATCGGGATCTGGGACGAGGTGCGCGAGGATCAAAAGGGGCTTTTTGTCCGGGGGCGGCTTTTGGACAGCACCCAGCGAGGTCGGGAGGCCGCCGCACTGATCGAGGCGGGCGCGCTGGACGGATTGTCGATCGGGTATCGCACGCTCAAGGCGGCAAAGAACGACAAGGGCCAGCGGCTCTTGACAGAACTGGAGCTCTGGGAGGTGTCGTTGGTGACCTTCCCGATGCTGCCCAGTGCGCGGGTGGCGTCCAAGGGCGAAAGCCTGGAAACCGACGCTGGCCTGCGCGAATTGGCGGCGGCCCTTGAGGGCGCGCGGCTGGAGCTGGGGCGCCGCTGACGCGCCTCTTTCTCAGCATCAAAAGGAAAAGCTGATGAGCAAGACCGAGACGAAGGCTCGGGTCGGGGAAGGTGTGTCTCCGGCTGAGGAAGTGAAGCAGGCGGTGACCGGTTTCATTTCCGATTTCAAGGGCTTTCAGAATGAAATTCAACACAAACTTCAACAAACGGAAGAGCGACTGACCATGCTGGATCGTAAAACCCAATTTGCGGCGCGCCCGCATCTGGCAGGCGGCGTCGAGATGGACGCACCGCACCAGAAAGCCTTTAAAGCCTATCTGCGCAGCGGCGATGACGATGCGCTGCGGGGCCTGGAGATGGAGGGCAAGGCGCTCTCGACGGCCGTCAACAGCGATGGCGGGTATCTGGTGGATCCGCAAACCTCTGACACGGTGCAGTCGGTTCTGAATGCCACGGCCTCGATCCGGGCGATTGCCAATGTGGTCAATGTCGAAGCGACGTCCTATGACGTGCTGGTCGATCACACCGATGTGGGCGCAGGCTGGGCCACCGAGACTGCAGCCACCGGCGAGACCGACAGCCCGCAGATCGACAGGATCTCTATTGCGCTGAACGAGCTGAGCGCGATGCCCAAAGCCTCCCAACGGCTGCTCGATGACAGTGCCTTCGATATTGAAGGCTGGCTGGCAGGCCGGATCGCGGACAAGTTCGCGCGCGCCGAGGCGGCGGCCTTTGTCGCAGGTGACGGTGTGGACAAGCCCAAGGGGTTTCTGGCGCATACCATCGTGGATGACGCATCGTGGTCCTGGGGGGATCTGGGCTATGTCGCGACCGGGACCGATGGCGGGATCGGCAATGCGGAGGCGATCGTCGACCTGGTCTATGCCCTGGGGGCGGAGTATCGCGCCAATGCGACTTTCGTGATGAATTCCAAGGTAGCGGGCCTGGTGCGCAAGCTCAAGGATGCCGATGGCCGGTTTTTGTGGTCCGACGGTCTCGCGGCGGCGGAACCCGCGCGCCTGATGGGGTATCCTGTGCTGATTGCCGAGGATATGCCGGATGCGGCCAGCGGCAGTCATTCCATTGCCTTTGGCGATTTCGCCGCCGGTTACACCGTGGCCGAGCGTCCCGATCTGCGCGTGCTGCGCGACCCGTTCAGCGCCAAGCCGCATGTTCTGTTTTACGCGACCAAGCGCGTCGGCGGGGATGTGAGCGATTTCGCGGCCATAAAGCTGCTGAAATTCGGCCTTTCGTAAGGAAGGTCGATAGAGGTCGGCCTGTGCAGGCCGACCTCGGGATCGGGCGCGTGTCTGAGAAGACCCCTCATGTTGTCTAGCTGCTCCCCTCCGTCCGAGCAACGTGGGGCGGCACGCGGTCGATTTCCCGCGCCGAGCAGGTGCGGACGGGCAGAGAGATTCGGAGTGAATTGATGATGTTGATAGAAGAGAACATCGTACCTGATGCGGCATTGCCGGTGGAGGCGTTCAAGGCGCATCTGCATATGGGCAGCGGGTTTGACGAAGGCAGTTTGCAAGACAGTGTCTTGCAGTCATTTTTGCGCGCGGCCATCGCTGCGGTTGAGGCCCGAACGGGCAAGGTGCTGATCACGCGCAACTTTTCCCTTGTTCTGAACGGTTGGCAGAATGCCATGGGTCAGGTGTTTCCGGTGGCTCCGATTGCAGCGGTCGATGCGGTGACGTTGATGGATCGCCTGGGTCAGGAGACCGCCGTTCCGGCCGAAAGCTACTGGCTGGAGCAGGATACGCACAGGCCCGCGCTCAAGCCGCGCAGCATGTTGCTGCCTTTGTTGCCTCAGGACGGCTCGGTCAAGGTTACCTTCAGCGCCGGCTATGCGGCGGCGTTCACGGAGATTCCGTCTGATCTGGCTCAGGCCGTTCTGATGCTGGCCGCGCATTATTACGAGTTCCGGCATGAGACCGGCCTTTCGGGCGGCTGCATGCCGTTTGGCGTCTCGAGTCTGATCGAGCGGTACAAATCATTGCGCCTGCGCGCGGGCCGGGCGTGATGAAGGTGCCGCATCTGAACCGCAAGCTGGTGCTGGAATCTCCGGAGCGCGCGCCCGACGGCGCGGGCGGCTATTCTGAGACCTGGGTCGCGCTGGGAGAGCTTTGGGCGGGGATTCAAAGCCGCTCGGGGCGGGAACGGACATCTGGCACGGCAACCGTTGCAACGGTTCCGCTTAAGATCGTTGTGCGCGGGGCGCCCTATGGGGCGGCATCGCATCCTCAGCCCGGACAGCGGTTTCGAGAAGGGACGCGGATCTATGCCATCACAGCAGTGACCGAATGGGACGGGCATGGCCGGTACCTGACATGCTTTGCGCAAGAGGAGGTCGTGGCATGAGCTATGCAGTGTCCGCGGCGTTGCAATCGGCAGTGTATCAACACCTGCAAGCGGATCCCGCGTTGGACGCGTTGGTCGGCAGCGCGATTTACGATGCAATGCCCGAGGGGGCCTTGCCGAGCCTCTATGTAAGCCTTGGACCCGAAACCGCCACCGACCGGTCGGATGTGACGGGATCGGGCAGCCTGCACCGGTTCACCGTTTCGGTGGTGTCGGCGGCGGCCGGGTTCGCATTGGCCAAGCAGGCCGCCGGTGCGATCACGGATGCGCTGGACATGCCGCTGCCTCTGACCCGTGGCACGCTCGTCTATCTCAATTTCGACCGCGCCGTTGCGCGGCGGACCGGGCCCGCGGGATCGCTGCGGCAGATCGATCTGAGATTTCGCGCCCGCGTCGATGACATTTAACACTCAACACGGAGAAGAGACATGGTTGCCCAATCTGGCAAGGATCTTTTGGTCAAGGTGGACATGACCGGTGGCGGTCAGTTCGAAACAATCGCGGGGCTGCGCGCCACGCGGGTCAGCTTCAACGCCGAGGCGGTGGATGTCACCAGCCTGGAAAGCCAGGGCGGCTGGCGGGAATTGCTGAGCGGGGCAGGCGTCAAATCTGCGGCGATCTCCGGCTCGGGCGTGTTCAAGGATCAGGGCACCGATGAGCGGACACGGCAACTGTTCTTCGATGGGGAGACGCCGGAGTTTCAGGTGATCATTCCCGATTTCGGCATTGTGGAGGGCGCCTTTCAAGTCACCGCGATAGAGTATTCCGGCGCGCATAATGGTGAGGCGACCTATGAAATCTCGCTGGCCAGTGCCGGTGCGCTGACCTTCACCGCGATCTGAGCCGATGACCAATCCGTGGAGGGGAGAGGTGGCGCTGACCATCAACGGGGAGCCGCATGTCCTCAAGCTGACGCTGGGGGCGCTGGCCGCTCTTGAGGCGCGGGTTGAAGCAGGTTCGCTGGTGGCGCTGGTGGAGCGGTTCGAGGGCGGTGCGTTTTCCTCGGCGGATGTGTTGGCGCTGGTGCATGCCGGGCTGCTGGGCGGCGGCGCGGTGATCAGCATCCAAGAGCTGGGCCAAGCCGATATCGCGGGTGGGCCGATGGCTGCCGCGCGGGCGGGTGCCGAGCTTTTGGCGCGCGCATTCATTGTGCCCGGAGAGAACGCATGAGCGGGTTTGATTGGCCTGGCCTGATGCGCGCCGGGATGCAGGGGCTTCGGCTGGAGCCCGAGCGGTTCTGGGCGCTGACACCGGCGGAGCTGGCGATGATGCTGGGCCATGGCGGAGGCCGCGCGCCGATGACACGGGCCGGGTTGGAGACGCTGGAAGCGGCGTTTCCCGATCACCGAAAGGAGACAGGGGATGAGTGAAGGCGAAGGTATTGAGAACCTTGAACTGGCATCCAACGGGCTGGGCGACAGCCTGAACGTCGCATCCCAGATGGCGGCCGGTTTCAACGGCGAATTGCGGCGTATCCGCGAGAGCTTTGCCGCCACGGGCAAGGATGCGGCCACGCTGGAGCGGGGGCTGTCACGCGGTTTGCGCAAGGCGTTCGACGGTGTGGTCTTTGACGGTGACAAGCTATCCGACGCGCTCGACACGCTGGCTCACTCGATGATCAACACGGTCTATTCCTCGGCGATGAAGCCGGTGACCGACCATTTTGGTGGTCTGATTGCGGGCGGTGTATCGAACCTGATGCAAGGGCTATTGCCCTTTGCCGATGGCGGCTCATTTGCCCAGGGCCGGGTGATGCCCTTCGCCTCGGGCGGGATCGTGAACGGTCCGACGATGTTTCCGATGCGTGGTGGCACCGGTCTGATGGGCGAGGCGGGGCCGGAGGCGATCATGCCCCTGGCGCGCGGCCCCGATGGCAAGCTGGGCGTGCGTGGATCGGGGGGTACGACCCATGTCGTCATCCAGGTGAGCACGCCCGATGTGCAGGGTTTTCAGCGCAGCCAGGGGCAGATTGCGGCGCAGATGGGCCGGGCGCTTGGCCGCGGCAACCGCAATCGTTGATCGAAGGAGAAGGCGATGAACTTCCATGATGTCCGGTTTCCCGCCTCGTTGAGCTTTGGCTCGATTGGCGGGCCAGAGCGGCGCACCGATGTGGTGACGCTGGCCAACGGGTTTGAAGAGCGCAATACGCCCTGGGCGCATTCGCGCAGGCGGTATGACGCGGGGCTGGGCATGCGCTCGCTCGACGATGTCGAAACGCTGATTGCGTTCTTCGAAGCGCGGCGTGGGCAGATGTACGGATTTCGCTGGAAGGACTGGTCCGACTTCAAATCCGGCCGCGCCAAGGAAGAGGTCACCTATCAGGATCAGGTCATCGCCCTGGGCAACGGGGTGCAGACCGTCTTTCCGCTGGTCAAGACCTATCGGTCGGGCGCGTTCAGCTATGCCCGCCCGATTTCCAAACCGGTCTCGGGCACGGTGCGGGTCGGCATCGAAGAGGACGAGATGCAGGAAGCGGTCGATTACACTGTCGACGAGACCACAGGTCTGATCGCCTTTGCGCGCCCCCCCGATCAGGACATGTCTGTGACCGCCGGGTTTGAGTTCGACGTGCCGGTGCGGTTTGACACGGACCGGATCCAGACAAGCGTGGCCAGTTTTCAGGCAGGTGACGTACCCAATGTGCCGGTGGTCGAGGTGCGTGTGTGATGACCCGGATTTCAGTTGAGTTGAAGGCGCATATGGCGGGGGGCGAGACAACGCTCTGCCGCTGCTGGGCCATAGCGCGCCGCGATGGCGTCGCGTTTGGGTTCACCGATCACGATCTGCCATTGCAGTTCGAGGGGGTCGATTTCAAGCCCGATACGGGGCTCACGGCCTATGCCTTGCAACAGTCGACCGGCCTCTCGGTGGACAATACCGAAGCGCTGGGCGCGATCAGCGACGCCTCTATCACCGAAGCCGATATCGAGGCGGGCCGCTTTGACGGCGCGGATGTGCGGTGCTGGCTGGTCAACTGGGCCGCACCTGAGCAACGCCTGCTTCAGTTTCGCGGCTCGATTGGTGAGTTGCGGCGCGCGGGGGGCGCGTTTCAGGCCGAACTTCGGGGGCTGACCGAAGGGTTGAATGCGCCGCAGGGCCGGATCTATCAAAAACCGTGTACGGCTGTTCTGGGCGATGTGACCTGCCGGTTCGATCTGAACGATCCGGGATATGCGGTCGAGTTGGCGGTCGAGGATGTGGTCGATCAGGGGCGTTTGGCCTGGGCTGCGCTGGATGGCTTTGCGCCCGACTGGTTTGCGCGTGGGCGGCTGAGCGTGCTGAGCGGTGCGGCGACCGGCCTCTGGGCCGCGATCAAACAGGACCGTGCGCAGGCAGGGCGGCGCGAGATCGCGCTGTGGACCCCGTTGCGCGCGCCGATCGCTGCGGGCGATCTGGTCCGGCTTGAGGCGGGATGCGACAAGCGGTCGGAAACCTGTCGTCTCAAGTTCAATAACCTTCTGAACTTCCAGGGCTTTCCGGATATCCCCGGTGAGGATTGGATGGTGGCCTATCCGCGCTCGGGCAATCCCAATACCGGGGGCAGCCGCAGATGAAGCGTGACGATATCGTAACTGAGGCGCGTTTTTGGTTGGGCACACCCTATCACCATCAGGCCTCTACCGTCGGTGCGGGCACAGATTGTCTGGGCCTGATCCGGGGGGTGTGGCGCGGCCTTTACGGGCATGAGCCCGAGGCTGTCCCGGCCTATTCCATGGACTGGTCCGAGCCGCAGGGCCAAGAGCGGTTGTGGCAGGCGGCATTGCGCCATTTGGTGGGCAAACCCCTTCAGGCTGAGCTGCCAGGAGATGTGATCCTGTTTCGGATGCGCGCGGGCGCGGTGGCCAAGCATCTTGGCATTGTCTCGACCGTTGGGGCGCAGGCGGCGTTCATCCACGCGTACGCCGGGCGCGGGGTGGTTGAAAGCCTGCTTAGCGCCCCCTGGCGGCGCCGCATTGTGGCACGGTTTGAATTTCCAACGGAGAGGCAGTCATGAGCACAGTCGTATTGTCAGCGGCAGGGGCCGCAATCGGTGGCTCGATCGGTGGTACAGTTCTGGGGCTGTCCTCGGTCGCGGTGGGTCGTGCAGTTGGTGCGACGGTCGGCAAACTGATCGACCAGCAGCTTTTGGGGCGCGGATCACAAAGCGTCGAAACAGGCCGCGTGGATCGCTTCCGGCTTACCGGCGCCAGCGAAGGGGGCGCGGTGGCACAGGGCTTTGGCCGGGTGCGGTTGGGCGGGCAGGTGATCTGGGCGTCGGATTTTGCCGAAACCGCGACGACCTCAGGTGGCGGCAAGGGCGGGCCTGCACAACCCAAGACAACCACCTACAGCTATACCGTGAGCCTCGCCGTCGCGATTTGTGAGGGAGAGATCACCAGCGTCGGTCGGGTGTGGGCGGATGGGCAGGAACTGGCGCCCAAAGACCTCAATATGTCGATCTACTCAGGCACCATGGATCAGGTGCCCGATCCTGTGATGGAAGCGGTCGAAGGGGCGGGGCAGGTGCCGGCCTATCGCGGCACCGCTTATGTGGTGATGGAAAACCTGCCATTGGAGCCCTTCGGCAACCGGGTTCCCCAGTTTTCGTTTGAAGTGACCCGCCCCGAGCAGCGCGGCACCGCGGCTGCACCGGGATCGATGCCGCATGGCGTAGAGGCCGTCGCACTGGTGCCTGGATCCGGTGAATACGCGCTGGCCACCACGCCAGTCTATTACTCCACCGGACCGGGGGCGCAGAAAGCGGCGAATGTAAACAGCCCTTCGGGCCTCACGGATTTTGAGACGTCCTTTGGCCATTTGCGCGATGAGCTGCCCAATTGTTCCGCCGCCTCATTGGTGGTCTGCTGGTTTGGCGACGATCTGCGGTGCGATGCGTGCACGCTGACCCCCAAGGTCGAAAGCGCGGAGGACGAAGGATCGGGCATGCCCTGGTCGGTCTCGGGCCTAGCGCGGTCCGGAGCGGATGTGATCGCGCGGCAGGACGGGCGTCCGATCTATGGCGGCACACCTGCCGACGCATCCGTGGTCGAAGCGATCCGGTACATGCGTGCGGAAGGCCAACGTGTCCTGTTTTATCCGTTCATTCTGATGGACCAGCTTGATGGGAACGGATTGCCCGATCCCTATAGCGATGCGCCCGATCAGCCGGTGCTTCCCTGGCGGGGCCGCATCACCCTGAGCGAGGCTCCGGGGCGACCCGGCTCGCCCGACGGGACGGCGCAGGCAAACGCAGAGGTGGATACGTTCTTTGGCACGGCGACCGCAGCCGATTTCACCGTCGGCGACGGCGTCGTTACTTATGGCGGTGCGCCCGAGGATTGGGGGTTTCGCCGGTTCATCCTGCACTATGCCGCGCTGTGCGCGGCGGCGGGGGGTATCGACAGCTTCTGTATCGGCAGTGAAATGCGGGGCCTCACCTGGATCCGGGGCACGGGCAATACCTTTGTTGCGGTACAACATCTGCGCGATCTCGCGGCAGAGGTGCGCATGTTGCTGCCGGAGACACAGATCGGGTATGCGGCGGATTGGTCGGAATATTTCGGCTATCAGCCGCAGGACGGGTCGGGCGACAGATACTTTCACCTTGATCCGCTTTGGGCCGATGACGCCATCGATTTCGTGGGCATCGACAATTACATGCCGCTGTCGGACTGGCGCGACGGGCAGGATCACCTGGATGCCGCCGACTGGGCGTCGATCTATGATCTTGATTACCTCAAGGGCAATATCGAAGGCGGCGAGGGCTATGACTGGTACTACCATTCGTCCGAGGCGCGCGCGGCGCAAATCCGCACCGATATCACCGACGCGGAGGAGGGGGAGCCATGGATCTGGCGCTATAAGGATATGCGGAACTGGTGGCAAAGCGCGCATTACGAGCGGACCGGAGGCGTGCGCGCCGCAGAGCCCACCGATTGGAAGCCGCGCAGCAAACCGATCTGGTTTACCGAACTGGGCTGTGGCGCCGTTGACAAGGGCACCAACCAACCCAACAAGTTCGTCGATCCCAAGTCTTCGGAAAGTGCCTTGCCGCGGTTTTCAGACGGGCGGCGCGACGATTTCATTCAGGCGCAATATCTGCGCGCGATGTTCGAATATTGGAACGATCCTGCCAAAAACCCCGAGGCTGACCTTTATGAGGGGCGCATGCTGGATATGTCGAACGCCTATGTCTGGGCGTGGGATACGCGGCCGTTTCCGTTCTTCCCCAATAATCTCGCGGTCTGGAGTGACGGGCTGAATTACCTGCGCGGGCACTGGATCAATGGGCGCTGTTCGGCTCGGACGCTGGCGTCGGTCGTGTCGGAAGTGTGCGCGCGCGCGGGGCTGACAACCTATGACGTCGAGGGGTTACGCGGCGTGGTGCGCGGCTACAGCCTGGATTATGTCGGGGATGCGCGCAGCGCGCTTCAGCCACTGATGCTGAGCTATGGGTTCGATGCGGTGGAGCGCAACGGCACCCTGATCTTTGCGATGCGGGACGGGTTGGACGCACAGCCGATTGACCCTCAGATGGTGGTCGTGAACGACGAGATCCCTGGCGGGATTGAACGCGCGCGTGAGACCGAGGCCGAGCTTGCCGGACGTGTGCGCTTGCAGTTCATCGAATCCGAAGGCGATCATGTGCTGCAATCCGAAGAGTCGGTCCTGCCCGATCAGGCCACACATGCGGTTTCGGCCACCGAGTTGACCCTGTCTTTGACACGCGGGGAGGCGCGCCAGGTTGTGGACCGCTGGCTGAGCGAGGCACGCGTGGCGCGCGACAGCGCCCGGTTTGCGCTGCCGCCCTCGCGGATGGATCTGGGCGCGGGCGATGTCGTCTCCCTGCCCAGTGAGGATGGCGCCACGTCCGAGCTTTATCGGATCGACCGCGTCGATCAGGGGACCGAGCAGATCCTCGAAGCGGTGCGGGTGGAGCCGGGCGTTTACGAGCCCGCAGAGCAGGCTGACGGCCTTGCCGGTTTGCGCCCCTTTGTTGCGCCGGTACCGGTGCAGCCTCTGTTCCTCGATCTTCCTCTGATCACCGGAGACGAGGTGCCGCATGCTCCGCATCTGGCGGTCACGGCCAAGCCCTGGCCCGGCAGTGTTGCGCTTTACAGTTCGGATCTGGATGCCGACTACTGGTTGACACAGGTTCTCACTGCGCGGTCCGTGATCGGTGTGACACAGACCCCGCTTGCGGCTGCGTGTGCAGGGCTTTGGGATGATGGGGCGCCACTGGAGGTCGAGCTGATTTCTGGCACGCTTGAAAACCGACCCGAAGCGGCGGTTCTCAACGGTGCCAATCTGGCCGCGATCGGCGATGGGACCCCGGGCAATTGGGAGCTCTTTCAGTTCCGCGATGCCCGACTTGTCGGGCCCAACACCTATTGGCTCAGCCGCCGTCTGCGCGGTCAGTTGGGCAGCGATGCCGCGTTGCCGGAGATCTGGCCGGAGGGGTCATGGTTCGTGTTGTTGAACGGAGCGCCGGAACAGATCGATCTGAGCCCGACGCAGCGCAGGATTGCGCGACACTATCGTATCGGGCCCGCGCAACGGCCCTTGGACGATCCGTCTTATGTCGAGCGCGTGGAGGCGTTTGACGGCATCGGGCTGAGACCCCTGTCGCCGGTGCATTTGCGCGCCGTCCCCCGCCCCGATGGCGCGATTGAGCTGAGTTGGATTCGACGCACCCGGATCGACGGAGACAGCTGGGATCTGCCGGAGGTCCCTCTGGGAGAAGAGCGCGAGGCCTATGTCGTGCGGATCTTTGACGATGCCGGAGTGTTGCGGGAGGAAGAGGTGAGCGTGCCGCAATGGCGTTATCAGGCCGCAGCTCAGACTGCGGATGGCGCATCAGGTTTGATACGTTTCGAGGTTGCGCAGATCTCGGCCCGATTCGGCCCCGGCGTGCCTGCGACCTGCACCTTTGCACTCTGATGCGCCGCATTCACTATGGCGATGTATGTGCGGCGGCCCGTGCTCTGATGCGGGTCGAGACGGGCGCGCAATCGGGGCTCTGCCTGCGGATGATCCGACAGGCGCAAACCGCCGAGGCGCACCGGCGCGAAACCGGGCGGCCTCATCCGCTTTGGGGGACCGGATCGCTGATGGAGGTCGCGCGCTGCCATCCCCTGGCCGCCGAGCCTGGGTTTGAGAACCCCGACTACTGCGCGGCGATGCGGCTGGTGCTGGGGTGTCTGATGCAACAGGCCCTCAGTCAGCGGCGGACCTGAAGTGGCGCGGATGCGGGCTTGCATCCGCGCGCGACATCGCGGCGTTCCTGCCCTGAGCCGAACGCGCCTTTATCCCTGAGGGCCGCCCGAGAAACGGTCGGTCACGGGGGGTGCATATCGGGTCCTTGTCCCAGGTGATGGGCTCCCCGCTTTCTCGGCCAAACCGTAGGGCATGCCGGAGTGCCCTGGGACCGGATGGGGGGCATTCATGTGCGTGATCGACCCGATCACAGGTTTGCGTTTGGTCATTTTTGACTTATGTGAATAGCCTGAGGCGAGAAAAGGATGACCGCCATGGCCGAAGCACACCCGAATATCGCAGCAATGGACCCGGTTTGGGACCGTATCACCTCAGAGGCCCGGCAGGCTGTCGCGGACGAGCCGTTGATGGGTGGGTTGGTTCACGCCTGTATCCTGCATCACAAATCCATCGAAAAGGCGCTGAGCTATCGCGTGGCGGCCAAGCTGGCATCGAACGAGATGTCGATGGTGATCCTGCGCGAGATCGCCGATGACGCCTATGCGGACGCGCCCGAACTGATCGAGGCCGCGCGTGCCGATCTGGTCGCGGTGTTCGAACGGGATCCGGCCTGTCACCGGCTCTTGCAGCCGATCCTCTATTTCAAGGGATACCAGGCGATGCAGGCCTATCGTATCGGCCACTATCTGTGGCAGCAGGGCAAGCAAGATCTGGCGTATTTCTTTCAGATGCGGATCTCGGAGATCTTTGGGATCGACATTCACCCGGCGGCCCGGATCGGCAAGGGCATCATGATCGACCACGCCCATTCCATCGTGATCGGTGAAACGGCAGTGGTGGGCGACAATGTTTCCATGCTGCATTCCGTGACGCTGGGCGGGACCGGCAAGGAAGAGGAAGATCGCCATCCCAAGATCGAGGACGGTGTCCTGATCGGGGCAGGAGCCAAGGTGCTGGGCAATATCCGGGTTGGCCATTGCTCGCGCATAGCGGCCGGGTCGGTTGTTCTGGCGGATGTGCCTGCCTGCAAGACCGTGGCGGGAATTCCAGCCAAGATCGTGGGCGAGGCTGGCTGCGATCAGCCCGCGATTTCCATGAACCATATGTTGGGCAAGGACGGCTGAGCCGGATCTGATTGAACGGGAAAAGCCGGGCGGTTGCCCGGCTTTTGTTGTTTCTGGCAGATCCTTGGGGGCGCTGCCCCCAACCCCCCGCCGGTATTTTCAAAGAGAAGAAGGCAGGGTCAGGCCAGCATCACCATCGGGTTCTCCAGATTGTCGACGATGGCCTGGAGCAGCTCGGCCCCCAGCGCCCCGTCGATGACCCTGTGGTCGACACTGAGCGTGACCGACATCACGGTGGCCACCGCCAATTCGCCATCCGCGCCGACCACGGGCTTTTTGACGCCCGCGCCCACGGCCAGGATCGCGCCATGGGGCGGGTTGATCACCGCGTCGAAATTGTCGATGCCGAACATACCCAGATTGGAGATCGCAAAGCTGCCGCCCATATATTCATGCGGGGCGAGCTTGCGGTCGCGGGCGCGGGTGGCGAGGTCTTTCATTTCCGCCGAGAGGGCGGAGAGGGATTTCATCTCTGCGTCTTTCAGAACCGGGGTAAAGAGGCCACCCTCGATGGCTACGGCGACGGCCACATCCGACGGGGTCAGGCGCAGCATGCGGTCGCCCGCCCAGACCGCGTTGGCCGCGGGCACCTGTTGCAGCGCCAGGGCGCAGGCCTTGATGATGAAATCATTGACCGACAGCTTGACCCCACGCCCGTCCAGCTGGGCGTTGAGATCGCCACGGAATTTCAGCAGCGCATCCAGTCGGATGTCCCGGCGCAAGTAGAAATGCGGAATGGTTTGCTTGGCCTCGGTCAGGCGTGCGGCCACGGTCCTGCGCATGCCATCGAGTGGAACCTCTTCAAAGGCGCGGCCCTCATACATCTTGAGGACCTGGTCGGTCGCGGGACCTGTCGGCATCGCGGCGGACACAGCGGGTGCGCCTGGCGCCTGGGCGGCTGCCGGAGGTGCGGCGACGGGCTGGATCGAGGCGGTTTCGACATCTGCCTTCACGATCCGCCCATGCGGTCCGGAGCCTGTGATCTGCGACAGGTCGAGGCCTTTGTCGGCGGCAATCCGGCGGGCCAGCGGCGAGGCGAAGATGCGGGTGCCATCCTTGGCCGGTGCAGCGGGTGCCGCGGTTGGAGGCGGCGGCGCGGCTGCGGGCGTTTGGGAGCCTTCTTCGGAGGCGGGCTCTGGACTTGGGACGGCGGTCGCTCCGATGTCATCCGCGCTTTCGCCCTCTTCGAGCAGCACGGCGATGGGGCTGTTGACCTTGACCCCTTCGGCGCCTTCGGCGACCAGGATCTTTCCGATGACACCTTCATCGACGGCCTCGAACTCCATCGTGGCCTTGTCGGTCTCGATCTCGGCCAGAAGATCACCGGAGGTGACGGTATCGCCCTCCTTGACCAGCCATTTGGCGAGCGTGCCTTCCTCCATCGTGGGCGAGAGCGCAGGCATGAGGATTTCTGTGGGCATGGTCCGCTCCTTACCGGTAGGTCACTTTTTTGACGGCTTCGATCACCTCGTCGGTGGTCACCAGCGCCAGTTTTTCGAGGTTCGCGGCATAGGGCATCGGCACGTCCTTACCGGTGAGGTTGATCACAGGCGCGTCGAGATAATCGAACGCCTCCTGCATGATCACCGAGGTGATGTAGTTGCCAACCGCGTTCTGCGGCCAGCCTTCCTCGACCGTGACGCAGCGATTGGTTTTCATCACCGATTTGAGGATCGCGGCGGTGTCCATGGGCCGGATCGTGCGCAGATCGAGAACTTCGGCGCTGATGCCGTCCTCGGCCAGCCGGTCGGCGGCCTCCAGCGCGTAGGTCATGCCGATGCCGAAACTGACGAGGGTGACATCCGTGCCCTCGCGCCAGATCCGCGCCTTGCCGAAGGGGACGGTGTAATCGTCGATCTCGGGCACGTCGAAGGACCGGCCGTAGAGGATCTCGTTTTCCAGAAAGATCACCGGGTTGGGATCGCGAATGGCGGTCTTCAGGAGGCCCTTGGCGTCGGAGGCCGAATAGGGCATCGCCACCTTGAGGCCCGGCACATGCGAGTACCAGGCGGTAAAATCCTGCGAGTGCTGGGCGCCGACGCGGGCCGCGGCCCCGTTCGGACCCCGGAACACCATCGGCGCGCCCATCTGACCGCCTGACATATAGAGCGTCTTGGCCGCCGAATTGATGATCTGGTCGATCGCCTGCATGGCAAAGTTGAAGGTCATGAATTCGACAATCGGGCGCAGGCCGCCGAAGGCCGCGCCGACCGCGATCCCGGTAAAGCCGTGTTCGGTGATCGGCGTGTCGATCACGCGCTTGGCGCCGAACTCATCCAGCAGGCCTTGGGAGACCTTGTAGGCGCCCTGGTATTCGCCCACTTCCTCGCCCATCAGATAGACGGTGGGATCGGCGCGCATCTCTTCGGCCATCGCATCGCGCAGCGCCTCGCGCACGGTTTGCTGTTTCATCGCTGTCCCGTCTGGCCAATCGGGGGAGGTGTCGGCCACAGGGGCGGCGGGGGCAGCGGTCGCCGGGGCAGGCTCAGGGACCGCGGGTGCTTCGGCTGCGGGCGCGGATGCCGGGGTTGCGCCGACCTCTTCGCCGTCTTCGACCAGAATGGCGATGGCTGTGTTGACCTTGACCCCTTCGGTGCCCTCGGGGATCAGGATCTTGCCGATGACACCTTCATCGACGGCCTCGAACTCCATCGTGGCCTTGTCGGTCTCGATCTCGGCCATGATATCGCCCGACGAGACGGTGTCGCCTTCCTTGACCAGCCATTTGGCCAATGTGCCTTCTTCCATCGTGGGGCTGAGGGCGGGCATCAGAATTTCGGTTGCCATTATGCGTCGTCCTCTTATTCAGTCGCGTCTGCGTAGATGTCTGTCCAAAGCTCGTCGAGCGCCGGTTCCGGGCTTTCCTTGGCAAACTCGGCCGAGGCGTTGACGATGTCCTTGATCTCTTTGTCGATGGTTTTCAGATCGTCTTCGCTGGCGTGTTTGCCGGTCAAAAGCATGTCGCGCACCTGTTCGATCGGGTCGCGTTCTTCGCGCATTTTCTGCACCTCTTCGCGGGTCCGGTATTTGGCCGGATCCGACATCGAATGGCCGCGATAGCGATAGGTCTTGACCTCAAGGATGTAGGGGCCCTTGCCGGAGCGGCAGTGGGCAACCGCCTTTTCGCCGGCCTCTTTGACCGAGAGCACATTCATGCCGTCAACGGCTTCGCCCGGAATGCCAAACGCCTCTCCGCGGGTAAACAGTTCCGGCGTCGATGTGGAACGCTTTTGCGCGGTGCCCATGGCGTATTGGTTGTTCTCGATCACGAAAACCACCGGCAAATCCCAGAGCGCGGCCATGTTGAAGGTCTCATAGATCTGACCCTGATTGGCCGCGCCATCGCCGAAATAGGCGAATGTTACGCGGCCGTTTTCGAGGTATTTGTCGGCAAAGGCGAGGCCCGCGCCGATGGGCACCTGGGCCCCGACGATGCCATGCCCGCCATAGAAATGCTTCTCCTTGGAGAACATGTGCATGGAGCCGCCCTTGCCCTTGGAATAGCCGCCCTCGCGGCCCGTCAGCTCGGCCATGACCCCGTTTGCGTCCATCCCGCAGGCCAGCATATGGCCATGATCGCGATAGGATGTGACGCGCTTGTCGCCCTCTTCGGCCGCGGCTTCAAGTCCGACAACGACGGCTTCCTGCCCGATATAGAGATGGCAGAAGCCACCGATCAGGCCCATGCCATAAAGCTGGCCTGCCTTTTCCTCGAACCGGCGGATCAGCAGCATGTCGCGGTAGTGGGTCTTGAGCTCCTCCGCCGAGACGTTGGGGGTTTTGGTCGTTTTGCGCGCGGCCATCGTTCGGGGCTCCCTCTCTGGCGGAATAGTTTAGCGTTAAACTACCCAATAATCGAAATTTCGCGGCGATGCGAGAGTTATTGTGACGCGGCGTGCGAACAAGGTCCGGCACCCGTGCACGGACCCGTGTCAGTGCGAGGCTCTGCCTCGCGCTCCGGGAATATTTAGAGCCAGAAGAAGCAACAGGTCAGCGAATGACGATTTCATCGGCGCGCAACAGGCCGAGGACCGAACGGGCCTGTTCGTCCAGAAGATCGAGGTCGAGATAGGTATCCGACAGGCGCAGCGTGAGGTTCTCCATCCGCGCGACCTCCATCCGCAGCCGCTCCAGATCCTGGGCGGTGTCGCGGGTTTCGGCCGCGATTTCAGCGCGACGGAACAGCCCGAAATCGCCCTGTACGGCGGCAAAGGTGAAATAGATGCTCAGTGCGAAGGCCGCGAAGAAATAGATCGCTGTGCCAAAGCCGGGTCTGGAGGAACGTGTCACTGCTGTCTGCCTCTGTCGCGGTCTCTTTCCGAACCGCTGAGGTAGAGTATCGCACAGGTGATTCGCGAAAGGAAGCCCTTGTTTTGCATCGACAAAGGGGGGTGCTGCCGGGATCGTCAGGCGGGCGCCGTGGCTGTCAACCGCCATTAGGGGGCAGATCCGCTCCCGGGCGGAGGTCTGGACCTGCCGCGAGGCCTGGAAGGTTGTGCGCTGCTTGTGAATAGTCAGCGCTTGCCCATGACCTTGCGGGCGATGATGGTGGTGAGCTGTCGCGGGGTGATCCGTGGCAGGAAGGCCAGGACCTTGTTCAGGGCGCCGGGCACAACGATCCGTTTGCCGATCCGCGCGGCAAGCCAGCCCGCTTCGGCCACCTTGCGCGCGGACATTGGTTTGCCCAGCTCCAGAAGGCGCACGCCACCCATATCGGCGGCCTCGAAGAACGCGGTCTGTGTGGGCCCGGGGCAAAGCGCGGTGACGGTGACAGGGGATCCGCGCAGCTCTTCGGCGACGGCTTCGGAGAGCGACACGACAAATGCCTTGGTGGCGTGATAGACGGCCATGTTGGGGCCCGGGGTAAAGCCCGCGACGGAGGCCACGTTCAGGATGCGCCCTTTGCCGATGGCCTCCATCTGGGGGATGGCCTGTTTCATCAGATAGGCCAGCGCGGTCATGTTCACGGTCATCGACTGCATCTCGCGCGCCCAGGTCTGGCCGCTGGCGAAATCGCCATGGCTGCCCAGACCCGCGTTGTTGACCAGCACATCGATACGGCGATCCGTGCTGGCCTCGGCCCAGAGCCGTTCCACCTCATCCTGTCTGCTCAGATCCGCAGGGATGACCACGATGTCCCGCCCGTCGGAGGCCAGATCCCGGGCCAGCGCATCCAGCTTGTCTTTCGAGCGGGCTGTGAGGATGAGATTATGGCCATCGCGGGCGGCGAGGCGGGCGAACTCTACCCCCAGCCCGGTCGAGGCGCCGGTGATCAGGGTCCAGGTCTGCATATCATCCCTCCGGTTGGGTCGGTTCAGATGTGCAGTATATGGGGCAGGCGCGGGTCTTTGACAGGGTCAGGTCTCGAGCGCTGCGACACCGGGGAGGGTTTTGCCCTCCATCCATTCCAGAAACGCGCCGCCGGCGGTGGAAATATAGGTGAAATCATGCGCCGCCCCCGCCTGGTTGAGGGCCGCCACCGTATCGCCGCCGCCGGCAACTGTCACCAGTTGGCCGGCCTTGGTCAACGCCGCGGCCTTGCGCGCGGCGGCGAAGGTGGCAGTGCCAAAAGGCGCGATCTCGAACGCGCCGAGGGGGCCATTCCAGATCAGTGTGCGCGCGCGCTCCATCACCTGGCCGATGCGCGCCACGCTCTGCGGGCCTGCATCCAGGATCATCGCGTCGGTGGGACAGGCGCTTACAGGCAGCGTCTGGTGCGCGGCGTTCTCGCGGAACGCGCGCGCCACGACCACATCGCTGGGCAGGATGATCTCGCAGCCTGTCTTGTCGGCCTTGCTGAGAATATCCGATGCGGTATCGGTCATATCATGTTCGGCCAGCGAAGTGCCGATGCCCAGCCCCTGGGCCGCCAGAAAGGTGTTTGCCATGCCTCCGCCAATCACCAGATGATCGACCTTTTCAACCAGGTTGGACAGCAGATCGAGCTTGGTGGAGACTTTGGCGCCGCCGACCACAGCGATCAACGGGCGGTCCGGGTTGCCCAATGCGGCCTCGAGCGCGACAAGCTCGGCCTGCATCAGGCGGCCCGCGCAGGACGGCAGCAGATGCGCCACCCCGGTGGTCGAGGCATGGGCGCGGTGCGCGCAGGAAAACGCATCGTTGCAGAACACATCCCCCAGATCGGCAAGAGCGGCTGCAAGCGCGGGGTCGTTTTGTTCCTCACCGGCATAGAACCGGGTGTTCTCCAACATCAGGACCGTGCCAGGCTCCAGAGCGGCCACCGCCGCTTCGGCCGAGGGTCCGCGGCAGTCGGCGGCAAAGCTGACGGGCACGCCAAAGGCGGCCTCGATCGCGGGCAGCAGCGGGCGCAGCGACATCTCGGGGACATGTTTGCCTTTGGGGCGTCCGAAATGGGACAGAAGGATCGGCAGGCCGCCTGCGCCCAGAATATCGCGGATTGTGGGCACCAGGCGCTGGATGCGGGTGTCATCGCTGACGGTCTCGCCATCCATCGGCACGTTCAGATCGACGCGCACCAGCACCCTCTTGCCGGTCAGCTCCATATCGTCCAGCGTGTTCCAGCCCATCGTTGCCATCCCCCGTTTTCGTGACGGTGCCCATGTCGACTGAATCGTGCCGCGCGTCAATGCTTGGCTTGGCAATTGCGCGGCAGGGTCTTACCTATCGTCGCAAGATTTTCAAAGGAGGGCCCCATGGCCGAGATCAAAGACCCCGAAAACACCATTCTGATGGAACTGTCGGCAGGCACCGTCACGATTGAGCTTTTGCCCGATATCGCACCAAAACACGCAGAACGGATGAAAGAGCTGGCCCGGGCCGGTCACTATGACAACGTGGCCTTTCACCGGGTGATCGACGGGTTCATGGCGCAGACAGGTGATGTGAAGAACGGCAATATGGAAACCGATTTCAATCTGCGTCTGGCGGGTACCGGCGGATCGGATCTGCCCGATCTTCCGGCCGAGTTCTCGGGCATCCCGCATGATCGCGGCACGCTGGGCGCGGCGCGGTCCGCCAATCCCGACAGCGCCAATTCGCAATTCTTCATCAACTTTTCGGACAATCATTTCCTCAATCGGCAATACACCGTCTATGGCCGCGTGATCGAGGGTATGGAGCATGTGGATGCGATCACCCGGGGCGAGCCGCCCGCCGAGCCCGATCGGATGATCAGCGTCAAGGTGGCCGCAGATGCGTAAGCTGGCATTTGCATTTGCGCTTTTGGCCGGCCCCGCGGCGGCGGCGGGCATTGAAATCGAGATTGCGGGGGACGGGGCCAACGGCACCGTCACGATTGATCTGTTCGAGGAGGTGGCGCCGCGCCATGTGGCGCGGATCACCGATCTTGCGGCAGAGGGGGCCTATGACGATGTGGTGTTTCACAGGGTGATTGACGGGTTCATGGCGCAAACGGGGGATGTGGAGTTTGGCAAGATGGGCGGTGATATGCGCATGGCCGGGCGCGGGGGATCCGATAGCCCCGATCTGGCCGCGGAATTTTCCGACATCCCCTTCGATCGCGGCGTGGTCGGCATGGCACGGTCGCAATCGCCCGACAGCGCCAACAGCCAGTTCTTCATCATGTTCGATGAGGGCTATTTCCTGAACGGGCAATATACGGTTGTGGGCCGCGTGACCGAGGGCATGGAGATTGTCGATGCCATCAAACGCGGGGAAGGCCGGAACGGATCCGTTATGGGGCAGCCGGATCGGATGAGTGTGGTGTCGGTGACGCCCTAAATAGGGGCATGTCGGTGACGCCCTGAATAGGGGCATGTCGGTGACGCCCTAAATAGGGGCATGTCGGTGACGCCCTGAATAGGGGCATATCGGTGACGCCCCTGGTCTTTGGGGGCTGTCGATCTTTGAGAGGTTTCGCCGCCCGGGTGGGCGGCGACCCGCGGCGAGAGGCGGTGGCCCCCGCCGTTTTGGTTCGTGACCGACTTTCGCCTGGCGGGTGGTGGCGGTTTTTTTTTGGTCGGGAATGTGTAGTTTGGAGAGGGGCCAGCCCCTCGCGCTCCCCGATCGTATTTTCAGCAAGAAGAAGGACCGAGGCCGTTTGCTCCGGTGATGTGCCGCTTTCGTCACAAGCGCGTTGGGTGGGCTGTGCGGGGTGCAGGTTTTGCGGCATCCTTGCCAGCACGGATAGGGGGAGGATGATATGACGCGATGGGGGATTGGTCTCGCGGTATGTTTGATGGCACTGGGGTCTCCGGGGGCGGGGCAGGCCAATCCGGAGCGGTGGGGGTATCAGTGGCCCAAGACCGATTTTGGCACGACATCAGTGGAGAGCTGGGATGAGATCCGCGATGGCGGACCCGGCCGGGACGGAATTCCGGCATTGGATGATCCGTCATTCGTTCCGGCGGCCACGGTCATGCTGGACGCGCGTGAGCCTGTGGTCACGGTGGAAATCGACGGTGCGGCTCCGCGTGCCTATCCGGTCCGCTTTCTGATCTGGCATGAGATTGTGAATGACACCGTGGGCGGCATTCCCATCGCCGTCACCTATTGCCCATTGTGCAATTCGTTCATCACCTTCGACAGGCGCACCCCGGTGGGGGTATTGCGGTTTGGGGTGAGCGGTAAACTGCGCCACTCCGATATGGTGATGTTCGACCGTCAGACCGAGAGCTGGTGGCAACAGGCGGTGGGCGAGGCGATTGTCGGTGCCTTGACCGGTACGGAGCTGGACGTTCTGCCCACCTGGATAGAAAGCTGGGGGGCGTTCACGAGCCGTCATCCCGACGGGCTGGTCATGGCAGAGCCCGCGATGCGCAGGCCCTATGGAAGCACCCCCTATCAGGGGTATGACCGGGCGGCGCGGCCGTTTCTCTACTCCGGTGACCCGCCACCACATGGGGTGCCGCCGCTGATGCGCGTGGTTCGTGTCGGCGACCGCGCCTGGCCGCTGACCCGTTTTGCGCAAGAGGCCGAGATTTCGGAGGCCGGGGTGCGGATGTCCTGGACGCCCGGGCAGGCCTCGGCGCTCGATCATGGCATCATTGCCAAGGGGCGCGATGTGGGCTCGATCCGGGTGCGCGATGCTGCGGGGCGGGATGTCGCGCATGATGTGATGTTTGCCTTTGCGTTTCACGCGTTCTGGCCCGAGGGGATCTGGATGCTGGGGGATTAATGCATTTCGAGTAAAACCTGCCCCCCTTGGTCGCTGCCTCTCGCTTCGGTCGAATGCCAAAAGTGATGTTAGATGCCTCAAGTTAAACTCGAAAAGCTATAGGATCGGGAGACACTTGTCCGGTGCCTTGGGACAAGGTCCGGTGCAGCGATGGACGATCCTCCCCGACGGTGGCGGCGGCACGCCAGCGACGCATCCTGGGTCTGACCGGATCCCGACGGGTCGAAAACGAGCCGGTGACCCGTTGGCCTTGTTCGATGTCGGAGGACTATCCACTCAGTGCGGCTTGATCGCCCGGTCCTCGGCATCGCGCGATCAAGCGTCCGGAGGTGCGACCGGGTTGCGCCGGGTCAGAAGGGCCAGGCCTGCACTGAGCGCACAGAGTGCCGCGGCAAACCAGGCCAGCGCCTGAAACCCGGCTGTCATCGCGCCTGCGTGACCGGGTGTCTGCGAGGTCACGCCAAAGCTGTCGGTCCCGCCCGCCGCGGCATAGACGCCCGCCACAAGCCCGCCCACCGCAGCGACCCAGATCAGACCCGCGAGCCGGGTGATCGCGTTGTTCACGCCCGAGGCGATACCGGCCTGGTTGTCCGCGACCGCGGCCATCACCGTTGTCGACAGCGGGGCAACCACCATTGCCATGCCCAGACCCACCAGGCACATCGCGGGCACGATCCCGTCCCAGAACATCTGGTACGGGGCGACCAGCGCCATGGCTGCATATCCAAGCCCCGCCAGGGCCGATCCGCCCGACAGCAGCGGTGCGGGTCCCCAGGTGACGGCAAGCTGTCCTATACGGGCAGAGAGCAGAGCGATGAACACCGACAAGGGCGCGAAAGCCGCCGAGGTCTGAAACGCGTCAATTCCCCAACCGGCGATCATCGTCATCGGCAGGAAAAAGAGCACGATGTTGAGCGCACCGTACAGAACGAAGCACAGCAGGTTGACCACCGTGAAGTTGCGCGAGGCAAAGAGCGTCAGCGGCATCATCGCGTGATCGCTGCGCGCCTCGACGATCAGGAACACCACCAGCAAGCCCAGACCGGCTCCGATCCACAGGGTGACGGATGCGCCTTGCCCATGTTGGAGGCTTGTGAGCCCCCAGGCCAGCGCCAGCAAGGCGATCGTCGCACTCAGCGCGCCGGGATAGTCAATCGGGCTGCCGGGCTGATTGGGGTCTGCCTGAACCCGGGTGCGCAGCAGGTAAATCGCCAAGGCCCCCAGGGGCAGGTTCACCGCAAAGATCCAGCGCCACATCTCGGGGCCGCCCAGGCTGAGCGCTAACCCTCCGATAATCGGGCCGAGCGCAGTGGTCAGGGCCGAGGCTGCGGCCCAGATGCCGATGGCGCGGCCACGCTCGGCTTTGGGATAGGCGCGCGCGATGATCGCCATGGACCCCGGCACCATGATCGCGGCGCCGATCCCCTGAAGCGCGCGCATGACAATCAGGAATTCCGCGTTCGGGGCCACGGCGCACAGCATCGAGGCGACAACGAAGGCGCCGATCCCCCAGGTAAAGACGCGGGCCAGGCCGAACCGGTCTCCCGCGGCACCCCCCACCAGGATCAGCGCCGACAATGTCAGCAGATAGGCATTGTGGACCCATTGCGCCTGGGCCAGCGTCGCGCCCAGCGTCTCGCGGATCGCGGGCATCGCGATGGCGACCACGGTGCCGTCGATGAACCCCAGCGCCGAGGCCAGAATGGCCGCGAACAGAACGAATTTCCGGCCTTGCGGCGCGCAAAAGCCCGGAACGGAAACAGGCGCCGCAGACCCAGCTGACGACGCCTGTCCGGTATCGCTCATCCCCGTCTGCTTACGAAGCCGTGTCCGGTTTCTTGGCCGCGGCCGGATTCGCCGTTTCCGGCTTGCTCCCGCGGCCCGGGTTCAAAGGGTCGTCTTGCCGCTGCACAGAGCCCTCGAAATGGGCGCCGCTTTCAATGGCGATGGTCTTGTGGATGATGTCGCCCTCGACACGCGCGGTGGAGGTCAGACGCACCTTCAGACCCCGCACACGGCCAACGATACGTCCGTTGATGACCACATCATCGGCGGTGACTTCGCCTTTGATGGTCGCACTTTCGCCGATGGTCAGCAGATGTGCGCGGATGTCGCCTTCGACCGTGCCCTCGACCTGGATGTCTCCAGTGGTCTTCATGTTACCGGTGATGTGCAAATCCGACGACAAGGTCGATGCGGGAGGTTTGGCTTTCGGCGTGACCGGCTTTGCATCGGCAGCCGCTGGGGGGACCGAAGGCGTCGGCTTGGGTGCTGCCGCACTGGCCGTGTCCGCCGTCTTGGGCCCGGGTTCGTTGATTTTGCTTTTAGAAAACATCGTTTGCAGCCTTGATATAGATCATGGGGTTAACGGGGTTGCCGCCGACACGCACTTCGTAATGGAGATGGGTGCCGGTCGACCGGCCGGTACTACCCATATCAGCTATGTGATCCCCGCGCGAGACCCTTTGGCCTTTTCTCACGCGAATGTTCGAGTTGTGGGCGTAGAGGGTTTCGATGCCAAAGTCGTGCTGAATCTTGACCATCCGGCCAAAGCCCGATTGCCAGCCGGCATGAATGATGACCCCATCGGCAGTGGCATAGATATTGGTGCCGGGGGCCGCCGCAAAGTCGGTGCCGTTATGCATCCGGCGACCGCCGGTCTTGGGGTCGCGCCGATAGCCGTAGCCCGACGTGTACCGGAATGCGCTTTTCACAGGCATTGCAAAGGGCGCGCGTTCGGCCGCGATGCGATAGAGGTTCAGCTTGTCCATCTGCTCAAGCAGGCGGTTCGCGCGCAGCTCGTCGGCCGAAGGCTCTTCACCGCTTGTCGAAAAGGACAAAGGGGTCAGGGGACCGCCTTGCCCCGAGTATCCGCGCCGGACCTGTTCGATGATCCGGTCCGTCGGCATGCCGGCCGAGCGGAACATCTTGTCGAGCGGCTCGACCGAGACGGCCATGGCTTCTTCGAGCTGGCGGAAGATTTCGTCATTGCGGTCGCGCATCATCGCGATCTCGAACTCCATCTCCTCCGCCCGGTCCAGCGCTTCCTGAGCATCGGCATAGATCTGATCGCGCTCCTGCGCGGTTTCGGCCAGCGCGGTCGCCAGGAAATCCACCGGGGCCGAGATGGTGACCCCACCATCGGCGGCGGCGGTTTCTGCATTGGCCTCTTTGAGGGCCGCGATCTGGTCGCGCGCGCTCTCGCGGTCTTGCATCGTGTCGCGCAATGTCGCCTGGATCACGTCGATGCCGGTCTCCAGCTCGCGCCTCCGCGTCTCGGATGCCAGAAGCTGCGACTGCATCACCGATATCTGATCCAGCGCCGCGTTGAACCGCTCTTGCGCGGCCAGCGCTTCCTCGACGCGCATGTCGCGCTCGCTGGCCAGCACGTTCAAACGCTCCTGATAGAGCCGTTGGTCGCGCTTGGCCTGCTCGCGGAAATTTCCAGCGCCGATGGAATCCATCAGCAGAATGGCCGTCGCGATAATGGCCCAGGCCACCACCAGCGAACTGCCGACAAACGCCAGAAGTTGCGTTTCGGGCCGCAGGCGGATGAACCGCATCTCGGTGTCGGATTTCATAAAAACCCGGCGTTCAGGAAAATACCGCTCGACCAGATTATGTGCTTTTATTGCCAGACGTGTTCGCACGCGCCCTTCCTTGTCCCATCGCAATGACGACGCAGCCCTGTGAGCAAGGGCACTGGTTTACGTCCCGGGATGCATATCCAGAGCGGTGCATTTGGGCAAGGATGTTGTCCCATTCTGTGGCGAGATCGGCGCATCAGTGCCATAATTGGCAAAAAATCGCCGACTCCCGGTAGGTTGACCGCCGGAGTTCGTGCGATTCACGCCAGCCCAAAACACAGGCACAGTCAGATTACTGCGCAGGCGCTTCAACCAATGGCCAATAAAAATCGGGTGGAATGCCCGCCTCGGCCCGCTTTTCCTCGTTGAAGGGCGGTTTGAGCCCGCCATGAAAATAACGCCGCACCAGTTCGTGGAAAACGACCGTTGGATCCTTGTTCTCGCGTCCGCAGAGGAAATGGAACCATTTCGAGCCATAGGCCACGTGATGCACTTCTTCGGCGTAGATCGTCTCGAGCGCCGCGACAGCGCTCTGGGCCTTGGCCCGGCGAAACACTTCGATCATGCCCGGCGTGACGTCGAGCCCGCGCGCCTCCAGGACCATCGGCACGACCGCCAGACGGCCCATGAAATCCTCGGCCGTATCCTCGGCCGCACGCCACATGCCCGCATGGGCGGGCAGGGCGCCGTAAAAGCTGCCCAGTTGTTCGAGGCAGTCGCACATCAGGTTGAAATGCTTGGATTCCTCATCCGCCGCCTTAACCCAATCGTCAAAGAACCCCATCGGCATCGGAACGTGCGAAAACCGCGCAATCAGGTCCCAATGCAGGTCGACGGCATTCAGCTCGATATGGGCGACCGCATGCAAAAGCGCTATGCGCCCGGCCTCCGTTCCCGGCTTGCGCCGGGGCACGTCGCGGGGCGAGAGGAGCTCCGGCTTGGCAGGGCGCGACGGGTGCAGCGGCGGCTGCGCGGTGCCTACCGGGATGTCCGGCCCGTCGCCGTTGCGGGACGCCTTCCAGGCTGCGGCCTGCGACCGGGAGAGGGCCGTCTTGGCCCGCCCGTCGGGCGTGGTCAGAACCTCGACAGCGCGGGCGGCCAGCGATTGCATTCAGCCCATGCCTTTCACGGCATCCAGTACCGCCTCGACATGACCGGGCACTTTGACCTTGCGCCAGACATGGGCGATCTTGCCCTCGGCGTCGATCACGAATGTGCTGCGTTCGATCCCCATATAGGTCTTGCCATACATCTTTTTCTCGACCCAGACACCGTAATCCTCGCACATGGTTCCAGTCTCATCCGACAGAAGCGGTACGGTGAGCGCGCGTTTTTTGACGAATTTGTCGTGGCTTGCGACACTGTCCTTGGAGATGCCATAGATCACCGCACCGGCGGCGGCGAAATCGTCCTGCGCTTCGGAAAACCCGATGGATTCCTTGGTACAGCCCGATGTATCGTCCCGCGGATAAAAGAACAGCACCACGGTCTTGCCGCGCAATTGGGACAAACTGACCTCTGCACCGCCATCGCGCGGCAGGGTAAAGTCGGGGGCCATGTCGTTGACTTCGGGCATCAGGCGGATCCTCGCTAATTCTGGACTTCTTAAAGGGTTTGTGAGTTTCATATTAGGACAAGGCCCGCAACAATAAAGGCAGACGCCGCCACAAAACTGGCCCAGACCGATGGCACCGCAGTGACCCGATCCGACCGACCTACCTTTGAGGACCGCGTGCGCCGTTTGCGGCGGCGCCGCCAGATGCGCACGGCGCGCAAAGCCGGGGCGTGGTCGGTCCTGAGCCTGTCTGCGCTGGGCATTCTGGCGGGGCTTGCGGTGGTGCTGATCATCGACCAGACCCTGCGTGCGCCGCAATGGGTGCGCGACCGGGTCGAGGCGCGGATCGAAGCCGGGCTGGGCGGGCTTCAGATCGCGTTCGGCGATGTCGAGCTGGTGATCTCGGACGGGTGGCGCCCGCGCGCGGCGCTGCGCGATGTGAGCCTCTCGGACGCAGATGGGCGCCCGATCCTGTCGCTGTCGAATGCCGAGGCCAGCCTGGCGATGCGCCCGTTGCTCAGGGGCCAGATCCAACCGCGCGAGATTGCGCTGACCGGCGCGTTTGCGGTGCTGCGTCGGGATGCCGAAGGCGGCGTCACCCTTGCGTTTGACGGCGCCACGGCCCCGGTGGAAACCGCGCAGGGGATCGTGCCGCTGGTCAAGCAGCTCGACGACGCCTTTGGCACGCCGTTCCTGTCGGCCTTGACCACGGTTGAGCTTACGGAGGTCAATCTGCGCTATGAGGATGCGCGCTCTGGCCAGGCCTGGACGGTCGATGACGGCGCGTTCCTTTTGACGCGCGAGGCCGGTGAGCTGCGCGTCTCGGGTAATCTGGCTGTGCTGACGGGGCGCGATTTCGCCTCCCTGGTCGAGGTGAACTATAGCTCGGATATGGGCGAAGCGTCGGCCCGGTTCGGATTGACCCTGACGGATGTGCCCGCCCGTGATATCGCCAGCCAAAGCGTGGCGCTGTCGTGGCTGAGGCCGCTTCGCGCGCCGCTCTCGGGGGCGCTGCGCGGAGAAATTGATGAGACCGGCGCGTTCGGCCTGCTGAATGCGACGCTTCAGATCGGTGCCGGCGTGCTGCAGCCAACCGATCAGACCCGGCCGATCCCGTTCGAGCGCGCGCAGGCCTATTTGACCTATGACCCGGCCCAGCAGCTGATCGTCTTCGACGAGGTCGCGGTGGTCAGCGATTGGGTCACCGGCAGCGCCGAAGGCACGATGTCTCTGGGTGGGATCGGGTCGGGCGGACTGGACGACCTGATCGGCCAGATGCGGCTGACCACCACGCGGCTGAACCCGGCGGGGCTTTATTCAGAGCCGATCACGCTGAGTGGGGCTGCCGCGGATTTCCGGCTGGATCTTGATCCGTTTACGCTGACGCTCGGGGAGCTTTTCATCGCCGATCAGGGCAATGCGTTGCATCTGACAGGTGCGCTGCGCGCGACCGAGGCGGGCTGGGATCTGGCGCTGGATGGCGAAATGGACGCGCTGACGCCCGCGCGGCTTCTGGCACTCTGGCCGGAAGGGGCGATCCCGAAAACCCGAAGCTGGATCGCGCGCAACCTGTCGGGCGGGCGGCTCAGCGATGTCAACCTTGCCGTGCGGATCACACCCCAACGCGCGCCGGGTGTCTATATCGACTTCGACTATGCCAATGCCCAGGTTCAATTCATGCGTTCGATGCCGCCCATCCAAGGGGCCACCGGTCAAGCGAGTCTGATCAACAACCGCTTTGTCACAACCGCCACCGCGGGCCGTGTGATGGCCCAGCAGGGGGGGGCGGTCGATGTGGCGGGCACATCCTTTATCATCCCCGACACCTCGATCCGCCAGGCGGCCCCGGCGATTGTGCGGCTGATGGGGCGGGGCACGATCACCAGCGTTTTGTCGCTTCTGAACCGCCCGCCGCTCAGCATTCTGGAGCTGCCCGGATTGCCGGTCACGCTGGCCGACGGCACGGCGGTGTTTCAGGGCAATATCTCTCTGCCGCTCAAGGAGAGGGTGGACGTCGCCGAGGTGAGCTTTTTCGTCGATGCGCTGGCCCGCGATGTGCAGAGCGGCATTCTGGTGCCGGGACGGACCCTTTCTGCGCCGACGCTGAACGTCAGCGCCACCCATGACGGGATCGAAATCGGCGGCGCCGGGCTGATCAGTGCGGTGCCGTTTCAGGCGACCTGGATCCAGCCCTTTGGCCAGCCGGGCATAGGCAGCCGTGTCGAAGGCACTCTGACCCTTGGCCCGGAGATGCTCGACGCGTTCCAGATCGGGTTGCCGCCGGGATCGGTCACCGGATCGGGTATCGGCCGGTTCGAGATCGACCTGCCCCCCGGCGCGCCGCCGCAATTGCAGCTTAGCTCGACCCTTGAAGGGCTCCGCCTGTCGATCCCGGAACTGGGTTGGACGAAATCGGCCACCCGCACCGGGGCCCTGACGCTGGCCGCCGAGCTGTCCGAGACCGCCTTTGTCAGATCGCTGACCCTGCGCGCGCCGGGGCTGAGTGCCAGCGGGCAGGTGCGCGGCGCGCCGGGGGGCGGGCTGGCTCTGGCGGAGTTTTCTCAGCTTCGGCGCGGCGACTGGATGGATGTGCGCGCGCGTCTCGAAGGGCGCGGTCCGGGCCGCGCGCCCGCGGTGCGGATCCTCGGTGGGACGCTGGATCTGAGGCGTGCGACATTCGGATCCTCGGGCGGGCGCGGGACAGCAGCCAGCGGGTCCGACGCGCTGGTGGCCCAGCTCGACCGGCTTCAGGTGACCGACACGATCGCGCTCACCGCATTCAACGGGCAGTTCGCATTGGCCGGGGGGCTCGCTGGCGGGTTTCAGGGCCGCATCAACGGTCAGACCCAGATCACCGGGCAGGTCGTGCCCGAGGACGGGCGGAGCGCGGTGCGGGTGCAATCGGGTGACGCGGGCGGCGTGTTCCGCGACGCCGGTCTTTTGAAACAGGCCCATGAGGGCCGCTTTGACATGACCCTGCGCCCGGTCGGTGAGCCGGGCAATTTCGACGGCACCATCACAGTCGCCGACACGTACATCCGGGACGCGCCGGCAATCGCGGCCCTTTTGAATGCGATTTCGATCGTCGGGCTGATCAACGAGCTAGCCGGGCAGGGCATCCTCTTTTCCGAAGTGGCCGCCCGGTTCCGGATGAGCCCGTCGCGCATCACCCTTTACGAGAGCCGTGCGACCGGACCTTCGCTGGGTCTGTCGATGGACGGTGTCTATGACGTGCCGAACCAGCGTCTCAATATGCAGGGCGTGATCTCGCCGGTGTATCTGCTCAACCAGATCGGCGGTCTTCTGGCGCCGCGTCGGGGGGAGGGGCTTTTTGGGTTCAACTATACGCTCACCGGCTCGGCGCAGAACCCGCAAGTGTTCGTCAACCCGTTGTCCGGGCTGACCCCGGGCATCTTTCGCGAGATCTTTCGCGCGCCCGCCCCGGAGCCGCCCCCAGCGGCGAGCAGTTCGGGCGACGCGCCAGCCGCACCCCTGCCCAACCGCCCCCGTGCGCCTGCGGGCGGGGAGCGTTAGCGCCTTTGGGGTCGGCCGGTAGCCCAGAATTTGCAAGGCGCGCCGCCAGCCTCGGTCAGCGACGGTCGGCTCTGGCAATTCTTGCCATGACGGCTTAAGTGCCGCGCCATGAAACTGAGCGATTTCGATTTCCATCTGCCCGACGACCGCATCGCGACCCGGCCCGCGCGGCCGCGATCCTCGGCCCGGATGCTGCTGGCGCGGGGCGATGCCATTTACGATCACATCGTGTCAGATCTGCCGCAGCTTTTGCAGCCAGGCGACCGGCTGGTGCTCAACGATACGCGGGTGATCCCCGCGCGCCTGTCCGGTCAGCGCCACCGTCAGAGCGCGCAAGGCCCGGTCAGCGCCAGGATCGCGGTCACCTTGCTGGAGCCGCGTATGGGCGGCGATTGGACGGCGTTGATCAAGCCGCTCAAAAAGCTCAAGATCGGCGAAGAGATTGTCTTTTCCCAGGACCTCAGCGCCACGCTTAAGGATATCGCCGACGGGCAGGGCCTGTTGCAGTTCAACCTGACGGGCGAAGATTTCGATGCCGCGCTGGCCCAGGCGGGCGCGATGCCGCTGCCGCCCTATATCGCCTCGAAACGTGCGGCGGACAGCCGCGACACCGAAGACTATCAGACCGTCTTTGCCCGCCATCCCGGCGCTGTCGCCGCGCCCACGGCCAGCCTGCATTTCGATGATGCGCTGATAGAGGCATTGCGCGCGCGCGGCGTGGCGTTCACCTATGTCACGCTTCATGTGGGGGCGGGCACGTTCCTGCCGGTCAAGGTCGATGATGTGACCGATCACAAGATGCATGCCGAATGGGGCCGGGTCAGTGCGCAGGCCGCCGCCGAGATTGCCGCGACCAAAGCCGCGGGTCATCGTGTGATCCCGGTGGGCACCACCGCGCTGCGCCTGATTGAGAGCGCCGCGCGGGGCGGAACCATCCAGCCCTGGGAAGGCGACACCGATATCTTTATCTACCCCGGGTTTCGGTTTCAGGTGACCGACGCGCTGATGACCAATTTCCATCTGCCGAAATCGACGCTGATGATGCTGGTCTCGGCCCTGATGGGGCGCGAGCGGATCATGGGCATCTATGACCATGCCGTACACACGGGTTATCGCTTTTTCTCCTACGGTGACAGTTCGCTGTTGATCCCGACCCCCGACTGACACGGCCCAAAAACGCCGCGCCGATGTCGTTTCTGCTTGCGACTCGGATGGTTCCGGCGGCCAGGTACAGGGATAGGTAAGGCGGAAAGGTCCCGATCAGATGATGCAGGTCCTCAAAAGCGCGTGGGCGCTGCTCCTCGGTATGGGTCTTTTGATGATCGGCAACGGGATGCAAGGCACCCTGCTGGGCATCCGGGGCGAGATCGAGGCGTTTTCCACGCTGGAGATGTCGGTGATCGTCTCGGCCTATTTCGTGGGTTTTCTGGGCGGCAGTCGCATGGCGCCGGGTATGATCCGACGGGTCGGGCATGTGCGGGTCTTTGCAGCACTCGCTTCGCTGATTTCGGCGGTGATGATCCTCTATCCCACACTTGTCGATCCGATCGTCTGGACACTGGGCCGGGTGCTGATCGGGTTTTGTTTCTCGGCCGTTTATGTCACTGCCGAAAGCTGGCTGAACAACGCGGCCGACAACAATACACGGGGGCAGGCGCTCTCGCTTTACATGATCGTGCAGACCACCGGCATCGTGGTGGCGCAGGCCCTGCTGCTGACTGCCGATCCGTCGGGTTATGTCCTGTTTGTGATTCCGTCGATCCTGGTGTCGATCGCAATCACGCCGATCCTGTTGTCAATCAGCCCCACGCCCGCCTTTGACAGCGCCAAACCGATGAGCCTTCGGCAACTTTTCTCCTATTCGCCGCTGGGATGTGTGGGGATGTTCCTGCTGGGCGGGATCTTTTCGGCGCAGTTCGGCATGTCGGCGGTTTACGGCACACAGGCCAATCTCAGCATTCCGCAGATCTCGACATTCGTGTCCACCTTCTTCATCGGCGCGATCATCACGCAATATCCTATCGGCTGGATTTCAGACCGGATGGACCGGCGCCGCCTGATCGTGATCGTGTCGGTGGTCGGGACGGCAGGCGCGGTTGTCGGCGCGCTTTTCGGCGGATCGTTTCCGCTGCTGCTGCTGGCGGCCTTCCTGATGGGCGGCGCGTCCAACCCGCTTTATTCGCTGCTGATCGCGCATACCAACGACTTTCTGGACTATGACGATATGGCCGCGGCTTCGGGCGGGCTGGTGTTTATCAACGGTCTGGGCGCGATTACCGGCCCGCTGATCACAGGCTGGGCGATGGAAGTCGTCGGCCCGCCGGGTTTCTTCATGTTCGCCGGATCGCTGATCGCGGCGCTGGCGGTTTACGGCGTCTACCGGTCGACACAAAGGCCCTCGACCCCGGTCGAAGACACCGGAGCCTATGTTGCCATGGGCCCCGGTGTCGGCCCTGTTGCCGTGGAACTGGCCCAGGAAATCGCAAGCGATGAGGCGAAAGACGACGATGCTGCCTAATTGTTACGCAATCGTGAATGTGACGAAGCTGAAAGCATTCGTGACTTTGCATTGTATCAAAAGGCTTTGTAACGTTCAGGTGACTGAATTCGAGGCCATGGAGCGTTAAGATGACCGGTCCACAAGATGTATTGAGTTTTTGGTTGGATGAGGTCGGCCCCGATGGCTGGTACGCGCAGGATGACGCGCTTGACCAGACCATCCGTGACCGGTTCGAGGGTCTGTGGTCTCGCAGCGCCGATGGGGCGCTGTCGATGTGGCTGACCTATCCCAGCGGGGCGTTGGCCTATATCCTGCTCACCGACCAGTTTCCCCGCAACATGTTCCGCGGCCAGGCCAAGGCGTTTGCGACGGATCGTGCGGCGCTGGCCGTCGCGAAATCGTCTATCGACAAACGTTGGGACATGAAGATCGACGAGCCCGCGCGACAGTTCTATTACATGCCGTTGATGCATTCGGAGAACCTGTGCGATCAGGAACGCTGCGTGCGGCTGATGTGCGAACGGATGCCGCAGTCCGGCGCGCATAACCTGGTTCATGCTCGCGCCCATCGGGAAGTGATCCGGCAGTTCGGTCGGTTCCCGTATCGGAATGAGGCTCTTGCCCGGGCCATGACCACACCCGAGCGCGCCTATGTCGAGGCGGGCGGTTACGGCGCCACGATCCGGACACTGGAAGCGGCGAACTGACCCTAAGGTGGGAACGCCCGACGGTCTCCTCGGTGGGATCCTGCGGGGGTTATGGTGCGGACGATTATCCAATCCTTGAGAGATCCCATGGGATCACCCGCTGCGAGAGCCGCCCATGTGGCCGTGAGGCCCCATCGCCGCGCCACACCCCCTTGTTCAAAAAATGGCTGGCCTTTGGGGCGCAATACGGTGTGAACTGGTGGTATCGGGGGACAACGCTCCTATTCCACAGGCCAAGGATGCCCCATTCGATTTGTCGCGGTGGGAGCCGTTGATGTGTTTTGAAAAGTAGTTTAGTGCTGAACTAATTTCTTACCTCACGCGAAAGGCGTATGATATGGCGGCGACTTCCTTTGATCTGGTGGTGATTGGGTCCGGGCCGGGGGGCTATGTGGCGGCCATTCGGGCGGCTCAGCTTGGGTTGAGCACAGCCGTCATCGAACGCGAGCATCTGGGCGGGATCTGTCTGAACTGGGGGTGCATCCCGACCAAGGCGATGCTGCGCTCATCGGAGGTGTTTCACCTGATGGAGCGCGCCGCCGAGTTCGGGTTGAGCGCGGGGAATATCGGCTATGACCTGGATGCGGTCGTCAAACGTTCGCGCAATGTGGCCGGGCAACTGTCGGGTGGGGTCAAGCATCTGCTGAAAAAGAACAAGGTCACCGTGATCATGGGCGAGGGGTCGATCCCCGCCAAGGGCAAGGTCAGCGTCAAGACCGACAAGGAGACATTGGACCTGACCGCCAAAAGCATCATCGTCGCCACCGGCGCGCGCGCGCGCGAACTGCCGGGGCTGGAGGCGGACGGCGATCTTGTGTGGACCTATAAACATGCGCTGGTGCCCCAACGGATGCCCAAGAAACTGCTGGTCATCGGATCCGGTGCCATCGGGATCGAATTCGCCAGCTTCTATAACACGCTGGGGGCGGAAACGACTGTGGTCGAAGTGATGGACCGCATCCTGCCGGTTGAAGATGCCGAGATAAGCGCCTTTGCCAAAAAGCAATTCGTCAAACAGGGCATGACGATCCTGGAAAAGGCCATGGTCAAGAAACTGGATCGCGCCAAGGGCAAGGTGACCGCGCATATCGAGACGGGCGGCAAGGTGGAACAGCATGATTTTGACACCGTGATCTCTGCCGTGGGCATCGTCGGCAATACCGAAGGGCTGGGGCTGGAGGCGTTGGGTGTCACCGTGGACCGGAGCCATGTGGTGACCGATGCCTATTGCCGGACCGGCGTGGATGGTGTCTGGGCCATCGGCGATATCGCGGGGGCGCCTTGGCTTGCGCACAAGGCCAGCCACGAGGGTGTGATGGTCGCCGAAATGATCGCGGGCGGCACGCCGCACCCGGTCAAACCCGAAAGCATCGCGGGCTGCACCTATTGTCATCCGCAGATCGCGTCGGTCGGGTATTCCGAGGCGCGCGCCAAGGAGCTGGGATACGATGTAAAGGTCGGTCGCTTTCCGTTCATGGGCAACGGCAAGGCCATCGCCCTGGGTGAGCAGGAGGGCATGATCAAGACCGTGTTCGACGCCAAGACAGGCGAGCTTTTGGGCGCGCATATGGTGGGCGCCGAGGTGACGGAACTGATCCAGGGCTATGTGGTGGGTCGCCAGCTGGAGACCACCGAAGAGGATCTGATGAACACCGTCTTCCCCCACCCCACGCTCAGCGAGATGATGCATGAAAGCGTATTGGACGCCTACGGTCGCGTGATCCACATGTAGGCGTGCCGCAGCCGGATCGCGCGGTGATGGATTGCAAACCGCGCGGCCCCGGGTCATAGATTGGGCATGGTCAGTCTCAACCGTGTCGCAATGCAACGTTTCAGCCGGAAAATGATCCGGGCGCTGGGGCCGGAAGCCTTGGATGTTGCCGAGATTTCAGGCAAGTGGGGCAAGAACTTCACCTTCGCCAGCTATACGCAGTTCAAATATCCCGACTATGACATCTGTGCCGGGCCGATCCGCAATGACGACCGATCGGTGCGCACCTATGACCTGATCCTGGCCAATCAGGTGTGGGAGCATCTGGACCGCCCCTATGCCGCCACCCGCAACGTGCGCAACATGCTGCGCCCTGGTGGGCATTTCTGGCTCGCCGTGCCGTTCTTCATCCCCTTCCATGCGGCGCCTTACGATTGCTCGCGCTGGTCGGCGCGGGGGCTGAAGAACCTGCTGATCGAAGGCGGGTTCGACGAAGACAAGATCGAGGCGCATCAATGGGGCAACCGCAACGCAGCGCTCAGGAACATGGGTGAGGACTGGCCCCCCGTCTATGACGAGGCGGTCGATACGCTGGAAGATGATCCCCAGATGCCGATCTGCGCCTGGGCGATTGCCCGACGATGAATGCCTGAGCGCACCCCGTTTGGGCTGATCATTCTGATTTGGTTCGCCGGGCTGGGCGCCGCGGCCCAATATGGCAAGATCAGCGTCATCTATGATCAGTTGCCGCAGATCTATCCGCAGGCGGGTGCATCTCTTGGTTTTATCGTGTCGCTGGTGGGCTTTGTCGGCATCGTCTTTGGCGTGGTGGCGGGGCTTTTGGTGGCGCGGGTGGGGTATCGGCGCGCCCTGATCCGGGCGCTTTGGGGCGGGGCCGTTCTGTCACTGGCCCAGGCGCTGTTGCCGCCACTGCCTGCGATGCTGGCTCTGCGCGCGCTGGAGGGGGCATCGCATCTGGCCATCGTTGTGGCCGCGCCCACGTTGATTGCACAACTGTCTCAGCCGTCCCACCGAGGTTTGACGCTGACCTTGTGGAGCACATTTTTCGGCGTTGCCTATACCGCGCTCGTCTGGGCGGGCCTGCCACTGGTGGGTCATCTTGGCTTGCCTGCGCTGTTTGTGGCACATGCGCTGTGGATGGCCGGGCTGGCGCTCTGGCTGGGGGCGGCGCTGCGCCGCCTGAACGTGCCGCGCCCGGTAGGGGCCCTGTCGCTGGGCGGGGTGATGCGCGATCATGTGACCATCTACAGCTCGCCCTATATCGCGGCACCTGCGATTGGCTGGCTGTTTTACACCTTCTGTTTTCTCGCGCTGCTGACGCTGATCCCGCCTTATCTGCCGGACGATCTGCGGGCACCGGTGCTGGGGGCGATGCCGCTGGTGTCGATCCTGGTGTCGATGACGCTGGGCGTGGCGCTGATGCGGTGGATCAGCGCGATGTCGGTGATCCTGCTGGGTTTTGGCGGGACGGTGCTGTGCCTTTTGTGGCTGCTCTTCGCACCGGGTCTGCCGCTGGCCTGTCTGGTGCTGGCGGGTGCGCTGGGCCTGGTGCAGGGCGCCTCCTTTGCCGTGGTGCCGCAGCTCAACGATAATGCGGTCACCCAGGCGCAGGCCAACGGGGCCATTGCGCAGATGGGCAATGTGGGCAATACGCTGGGCACGCCCATTCTGGCGGCGGTTCTGGCGATTGCGGGCTATGGCGGGATGATCGGATTGGCGGCGATTGTCTTTGCTTTGGGCGGTGCCGCGCATCTTTGGATGGCCAAACAGCGCCGTTCATGATCTGTTCTCATTTTTTGGTTGGAGACTCAGGGCGCGTGGCTTATGTCTGAACCGTTAACCCCGGGGGTCGCATGGCTGAGCTGAAAAAGATCGAGGTGCGCGGCGCGCGCGAGCACAACCTCAAGAGTATCGACGTCGATATTCCACGCGATCAACTGGTGGTGATCACCGGGCTGTCGGGGTCGGGCAAATCCTCGCTCGCCTTCGACACGATCTATGCCGAAGGCCAGCGGCGTTACGTCGAAAGCCTCAGCGCCTATGCGCGGCAATTCCTCGACATGATGGAAAAACCGGATGTGGATCACATCAGCGGTCTCAGCCCCGCGATCTCGATCGAGCAGAAGACGACGTCGAAAAACCCGCGCTCCACCGTCGGCACGGTGACGGAGATCTACGACTATATGCGCTTGCTTTTTGCGCGCGCGGGCACGCCGTACAGTCCGGCCACCGGCCAGCCCATCGAAGCGCAGCAGGTGCAGGATATGGTCGACCGGATCATGGGCATGGAGGAGGGGACACGCGCCTATCTGCTGGCCCCCATCGTGCGCGACCGCAAGGGCGAGTACCGCAAGGAATTCATTGAGTTGCGCAAGCAGGGCTTCCAGCGGGTCAAGGTCGATGGCGCATTCTACGAGCTCGATGAGCCGCCCACGCTCGACAAGAAGTTCCGCCACGATATTGACGTCGTGGTGGATCGTATCGTGGTGCGCGCGGGGCTGGAGACCCGGCTGGCCGACAGTCTGCGCACCGCGCTTGATCTGGCCGATGGCATTGCCATTCTGGAGACCGCAACGGAAGAGCCGGAACGCTTTACCTTTTCGGAGAAATTCGCCTGCCCGGTCAGCGGGTTCACCATTTCCGAGATCGAGCCGCGGCTGTTTTCGTTCAACGCGCCTTTTGGGGCCTGTCCGTCCTGCGATGGTCTGGGCGTCGAGTTGTTTTTCGACGAACGGCTCGTCGTGCCCGATCAGACGCTGAAAATCAGCGATGGCGCCCTGGCGCCCTGGCGCAAGGGCAAGAGCCCCTATTTCCTGCAAACCATTGAGGCGATTGCGAAACACTACGAGTTCGACAAGAACGCCCGTTGGAAAGATCTGCCCGCCCATGTGCAGCAGGTTTTCCTTTATGGCTCGGGCGAGGATGAGATCCCGTTCCGCTATGACGAGGGCGGTCGCGTCTATCAGGTGACCCGTGTCTTTGAAGGGGTCGTCCCGAACATGGAGCGGCGATACCGCGAGACTGACAGCAACTGGATCCGCGAAGAATTCGAGCGCTATCAGAACAACCGTCCCTGCGGCACCTGCGAGGGGTACCGCCTGCGCGAAGAGGCTCTTGCGGTCAAGATCGGCGGGCCAAGCGGGCTCATGCATGTGGGCCAGGTGGTGCGGATGTCGATCCGCGAGGCCTATGCCTGGGTCGAGAGCGTGCCGAACCATCTCAGCGACCAGAAGAACGAGATTGCGCGGGCGATCCTCAAGGAGATCCGCGAGCGTTTGGGATTCCTGAATAACGTGGGATTGGAATATCTTACGCTCTCACGTTCAAGTGGAACATTAAGTGGCGGGGAAAGCCAGCGTATCCGCTTGGCCTCGCAGATCGGCTCGGGGCTGACAGGCGTTCTCTATGTGTTGGACGAGCCCTCCATCGGGTTGCATCAGCGCGACAATGACAGGCTGCTGGGCACACTGAAATCGCTGCGCGATCAGGGCAACACGGTGATTGTGGTCGAACATGACGAGGAGGCCATTCGTGAGGCCGATTACGTCTATGACATCGGCCCCGGCGCGGGCGTGCATGGCGGGCGGGTCGTCTCGCATGGCACCCCGGCCCAGATCGCGGCGGACGCGGCCTCGATCACCGGACAATACCTGTCGGGCACGCGCGAGATCGCGGTGCCTGCCAAACGGCGCAAGGGAACAAAAAAGAAAGTGACCGTGGTCAAGGCCACCGGCAACAACCTCAAGAAGGTCACGGTCGATTTCCCGCTGGGCAAATTCGTTTGCGTGACGGGCGTGTCGGGGGGCGGTAAATCCACGCTGACCATCGAGACGCTGTTCAAGACCGCCTCGATGCGCCTGAACGGGGCGCGCCAGACGCCCGCACCCTGTGAGACGATCAAGGGGCTGGAACATCTCGACAAGGTGATCGACATCGACCAGCGCCCCATTGGGCGCACGCCCCGGTCGAACCCCGCGACCTATACCGGCGCCTTCACGCCCATCCGTGACTGGTTCGCGGGCCTGCCCGAATCCAAGGCGCGCGGTTACAAGCCGGGGCGGTTTTCCTTCAACGTCAAGGGCGGCCGGTGCGAGGCCTGCCAGGGCGATGGCGTGATCAAGATCGAAATGCACTTCCTTCCGGACGTCTACGTGACCTGCGAGACCTGCAAAGGCGCACGTTACAACCGCGAAACGCTGGAGATCAAATTCAAGGGCAAAAGCATCGCCGATGTTCTGGATATGACGGTGGAGGACGCGCAGGCGTTCTTCAAGGCGGTGCCGTCGATCCGCGAAAAGATGGACGCGCTGGTGCGGGTCGGCCTGGGCTATATCAAGGTCGGCCAACAGGCGACAACGCTATCGGGAGGAGAGGCGCAGCGGGTCAAGCTCTCAAAGGAACTGTCGAAACGCTCGACCGGCCGCACACTCTATATCCTGGACGAGCCGACCACTGGTCTGCATTTCGAGGACGTGCGCAAGCTATTGGAAGTGCTGCATGAATTGGTCGATCAGGGCAACACGGTCGTGGTGATCGAGCATAATCTCGACGTGGTTAAAACCGCCGATCACATCATCGATATCGGCCCCGAAGGCGGCGATGGCGGCGGCGAGGTTGTGGCGACCGGCACGCCCGAAAAGGTCGCCGATGCGGAACGCTCGCATACCGGTCGGTACCTCAAACCGATGCTGAGTGCGAAAAAGGTCGCGGCGGAGTAGGGGCGTTTCACGTCGGCGCCGACCGTGCGTTTACTCCTGAGATTTGCCGGTCAGATGAGACGCGGATATCGGTCCATGTCTCATCCTACCAAGGAAAGTCACGCCGCAGGCGTGGGGCGCAATGTCTGAATCAGGTTTCGCGGCGGCGTTTCTCAAACCGCGGGAGCATGGCGCTGAAGTCCCGACCGGCGCCGTCCTCGTTCTCGACGAACGCTTCGTAAAGCGTTTCGGCGAGCTGCCCCATCGGGGTGTCGGCATCGGCGCTGGCCGCGGCCTGTTGGCTGAGGCGGAGATCCTTGAGCATCAGATCGGCGGCAAATCCGGGGATGTAATCGTTGTCGGCAGGCGAGGTCGGGCCAACGCCAGGGGCGGGGCAATAGGCGTTCATCGTCCAGCTATAGCCCGAAGAGGTCGAGACGACATCGAACATCTTTTGGCGATCCAGCCCCAGCTTGTCGGCCAGCGCAAAAGCCTCGCAGGTTGCAATCATCGTGACGCCAAAGATCATGTTGTTGCAGATCTTTGCGGCCTGACCGGCGCCCGCGTCGCCGCAATGGACGGCCTTCTGTCCCATGATGTCGAACAGGGGCTGAGCCTTGGCAAATGCGGCATCCGAGCCACCCGCCATGAAGGTCAGCGTCCCCGCCAAAGCGCCACCGACGCCGCCCGAAACAGGGGCATCGACAGGCAGCAGGCCCGCATCTGCGGCCTGTCGGGCCACGGCGCGTGCGCTGTCCACATCGACGGTGGAGCAATCGACGAACCCGGCGCCTTGAGACATTGCGGGGATGATCTGTGCGGCGACCGCCCGCAGAATTTGCCCGTTTGGCAGCATGGTGATGACCACATCCGCGCCGGTCGCGGCCTCTTGGGCACTTGCTGCGGCCGTGACCCCTTGGGCGCGAACGCCCGCGGTGTCAAAGCCCGTGACCTCATGGCCTGCCTTGGCCAGGTTTGCGGCCATGGGCGCGCCCATATTGCCCAGTCCGATGACTCCGATCTTCATTGCACCCTCCCTTAGAATGTCAGCGTGTCTGGTCCCAGCGGCTGCAACATGGCGCTGACGGCACTGGTCGGGACCGTCCCGTCGGCGAATTGCCAGTGCGGGGTGCGGTCCTTGTCGATGATCTGCGCGCGGATCCCTTCGAGGAAATCGCCATGCTCCATCGCGCGGTAGGCAAACCGGTATTCCATCTCCAGCGCTTTGCGGATGGTAAGCGAGGATGTGCGAAGCCGGTGCACGATCTCAATCGTGCAGGCAGCCGAAAGAGGCGAGACACGGCTCAGAGCCTTGAGGGCGTCGGCAGCCACTTGGCCCGCATCGGCGCGCAGCGTGTTGTGGATATCCCCCAATGCCTCACCGTCAAAAAGCAGGTCGATCTGAGGTTGCTGGGCGGCAAGGCTGCCACTGGGCGGCGTGGTGTCGAAATCTTTCAGCAGGTCGGCCTTGCCGGTTTCAACCAGCTGTGTGGTCAGCTCCTGCCAGGCGTCTTGGGGGATATAGTGATCTGCAAATCCGGCGTAAATCGCATCCGCCGGTCCCATGCGCGCACCGGTGACGCCCAGGTACTCCCCCAGGCGCCCGGGCGCGAGCGCCAGCATCAACGACCCGCCGACATCCGGCACGAGCCCTATGCCACATTCGGGCATGGCGATCTGACTGCTTTCTCCGACAACCCGGTGCGAGCCATGGCAGCCCAGGCCCACACCGCCGCCCATGGTAAAGCCCTGCATCAGGCTGACCACGGGTTTGGGGTATTCAAAGAGTTTGGCATTCAGCCGGTATTCGTCGCTCCAGAATGATCGGCCATAGGCAAAGTCGCCTTTGGTGCCTGTGGCGTAAAGCTCGGCGATATCGCCGCCCGCGCAGAAGGCCTTGTCCCCTGCCGCGTCGAAAAGAACGAGGGCCACGCTGTCATCGGCGGCCCAGGCGTCAATCGCATCTTCGATGGCGGTGCACATCTCGTATGTCAAGGCGTTGAGTGCCGCGGGCCGGTTCAGCGTGATGCGGCCTGCCAGGCCCTCGATGCGGATGTGGATATCAGTCATGTGCACATATTTGTGTTGATTTCAGTCCGGTGAAAGAAGAGCGATTATTCGACGAATAATCCGCGCCCGGCCCGGAGGTCATCCCCGGTCCGCCAGCATGTGGCGCGCCGTGATCATGCGCATGATCTCATTGGTGCCTTCGAGGATCTGGTGCACCCTGAGATCGCGCACCAGCTTCTCGATCCCGTAATCGGCCAGATAGCCGTATCCGCCATGGAGTTGCAGGCATTGATCGACGACCCTGGAGCCAGCGTCGGTCACGAATTTCTTGGCCATCGCGCAATGCTTGGTGGCGTCCGGCGCACCCTGGTCCAGCTTCCACGCCGCCTGGCGCAAAAACACGCGCGCCGCCTGCAGCTCGATCTCCATATCGGCAAGACGGAATTGCAGACCCTGAAACTGGTCGATGGGTTGGCCAAAGGCCTTGCGCTCTCCCATATAGGTCAGTGTCTGATTGATGGCCGTTTGCGCCGCTCCGAGGGAACAGGCCGCGATATTCAGCCGACCGCCATCCAGCCCCATCATCGCGTATTTGAACCCGTGGCCTTCCTCGCCCACAAGGTTGCCCGCGGGGATGTGGCAGCCATCGAACTGGACCTGCGCGGTGGGCTGCGACCGCCAGCCCATCTTGTCCTCAAGCCCGCCGAAGGACAGACCGGGCGTGCCGTCCTCGACATAGACGGTGGAGATGCCCTTGGGCCCGTCCTCGCCCGTGCGGACCATGCAGACATAGGCATCCGAGTAGCCACCGCCCGAGATGAACGCCTTGGTGCCGGTCAGGCTGTAGCCCTCATTCGTGCGCTCTGCCCGGGTCTTGAGAGCGGCCGCGTCCGAGCCCGAGCCGGGCTCGGTCAGACAATAGGACAGCACCGTGTTGAGCGACAGCACATCGCCCATCACACGCGACTTCAGATCGTCATTGCCAAATGTGTCGAGCATCTTGGCGCACATATTATGGATCGACAGGAAGGCCGCGACCGACGGGCAGGCCATTGACAGCGCTTCAAAAACCAATGTGGCATCCAGGCGGGACAGGCCGGCGCCGCCTGCGTCTTCGGAGACATAGAGCCCGCCAAACCCCAATTCACCCACCATCGGCCACAGCTCTTTGGGGATGGTGCCATCAGCTTCCCACTGCCGGGCATGGGGGGCAATATGGTCCTGTCCAAAGGCATGGGCCATGTCGAAAATGGCGGTTTGTTCCTCGGTCAGCGCGAAATCCATCGGCAAGTCCTCCCTCACGCGTCCAATAATTGAACAAATGTTTAATAACCCAACGGATGGTCGGCTTTCAACGGGCAAAGCTGCAAATTGGATTTGCGGGTGTAGCTGTAGCGGGACACGGATTTTTTCCAAAATGACAGAGATATTTTCAACAAATGTTTTTCAGGACGTCAGATCGGCCAGCGGGGCGCTTGAAATGATCAGTTCCGCGTTCCCGCCTGACCGCCGCCCCTGCTTGGCGATCGAATAGCTGGTCAGAACAGGGGTCATTTCAAAGCCTTTAAACACCTCTCGAACACCGGTCACATCGTTCAGCGAGAGCAGGAAGTTCCCCTCGATCCCGCGCAGCTGGTCGGCCAGGGCCTCGAAGTCAGACCGGGCAAACATGTCCTTGCCGTAATCGGTCTCACACCCCCAATAGGGCGGATCGAGGTAGAACAGCGTTCCCGCAGCGTCATAACGATCGATAAAGGCACCATACGGCAAACACTCGATCACCACACCGGAGAGGCGCATGTGCAAGTCCTCGAGCATCGGCTCGAGCGTGGTCAGATTGAACCGGGCTCCGCGATCGGCCGAGACCCCGAAATTGCGGCCCGATACCTTGCCACCGAACGCCGTCCTCTGGAGGTAGAGAAACCGCGCGGCCCGCTCTAGATCGGTGAGCGTTGCGGGATCCGTCGCAACAAGGCGCTCGAACTCGACCCGCGTGGTCAGCTGGAACCGCAAACAGTCGATGAACTGCGGATAGTGACGCTGCAGGATGCGAAACAGGTTTGCGATGTCCCGGCCGAGATCGTTGATGATCTCAGTCTTGGGGCGCAGCGCGCGGCGCAGAAAGATGCCGCCCATGCCCACAAAGGGTTCGGCATAGGTACTGTGCGGGATCCGGTCGAGGATCGCGGTCAGCCGCTTTGCAAGGACGCGCTTGCCGCCCAGCCAGGGGGCCGCGGGCCGAACCGGGGTGACGGGCTGAAGATCAGGATCGTGCATGAAGATTTATCCTTGCGATGGGCTGTAGCGGCGGGGCCGCGCGCCTCTGTCGGGGTCACCCAAACGGACACACCCCATGATGACGTTTCGGATTGCCAATGAGCGCAGCGGAACCTTTACGGTGGACGGCTTGTCGTTCGTATCAGAGGCGGGCGCGGTCAACATGTGCATCCGCATGGCCCAGGACATGGGCGCGATGTATCGGATCATTTACCCCTCCTGAAACGCCGCTTTCAAAGCGACATACGCATGCGCCGCAGCCAGCGGGACCACCCCGTTACCGGCCGCCGCGGATCGCTCCAGCCGATCGGCCAGCCCATCGTCCAATCGGTCCAGGCCGGGTTTAAGGTCGGGCCGGGCGTCCAGCGCCGCTCCCCATTCGACAAATTGACCCGGCAGCGGTGGGAAGAGGGGAAGGGCGCTGGCGTCCAACCGGAGGCGATCAGAAGATCCCAGAACAGTGTCCAGGCCACCACCGCATTCTTGATCCCGATCTGCTTGCCTGCCTGGTTGCGGTCGGTGCAGAACTTCAGCCCCTCGGGTCCGACCAGAATGCAGGCCCTGTTGCCGCTGCCCTTGAAGGTCGGCGTGGGCCAGAATGAAGAGCCTTTCCCTAAGATGAGACCCGCCGACTTCCGCCGCTGATACGACGCGCGCAGCAACGAGATAGCCCAGCTGTTGAAGGTCTCCCACGACGTCCCGGAAACCGAGGGTGAGATGGCCGGGGACGTTCTCGAAGAAACACCATTCCGGCTGGACCTCACTGACGACCCGGGCGACATCGGGCCAAAGGTGGCGGGGGTCTTGGGCGCCCTTGCGATGACCGGAGAGGGCGAAGGGCTGGCACGGATATCCGGCAGTGACGATATGAATGCGGCCGCGCCACGCTCGGCCGTCAAAGGATCGCAGATCGTCCCATATAGGCGCTGGAGCCAGGGCCGTGTCCGCCATCCGCGCCACGAGACAGGCCGCGGCGAAACTGTTTCGCTCGACAAAGCACACAGTGCGATATCCCGGTTCGGCAATGTGCAATCCGAGGTCGAGGCCGCCAACGCCGGCGCACAAGCTGAGCCCGCGCAATTCATCAGGTCTTTGGGGATATGGAGCCACATGTAGCCGCCTATTCGTCGCGCTCTGGGCGCTTCGGTTCGGGGCTCTGGTTCGGCCTCAGGATGGTCAGGGTCTTGCAGCGCGGGCATTTTATCTCAAGACAACCAAGCGCTGCTGGATCGCTGGCTTTGAATAGCAGACGCGCACAGGCGGCACAACGCACTTCATGTTGCAACCGAATCACTCCAGTTTGGCCGCGCCTCGCAAGAGGCGGGAGCGGCCGTAATCTAGGTGCGGTCGGCGGGGGTGACTTGGTAGGTTTTGCCCCGTTCGAAGGGGGCGTTTCCGCCCCCTTCGCTCCTCATTCTGTGTCCGCGATATCAACGCCTATGGACCGGCCCATCTCCCTCGTCAGGCACTCAGCGCCTCCCGCCTCAGGGCCAGTGGCTGTCGTCGCCGTAATCCTGTGGCGGCGCGGCCATGTCCTTCATCGTCCAGGCCGCGGCATAGATCGCGGAGGCGGCCTGCTTGGCCTTGTCGACCATCTCGATCATTTGCGGGGGTGTGAGCTGATGCATCACGTTGTCGGCATCGCGGAACGGGACGGTCTGTGAGACCTGCCCGGCCTCGATCAGGGACCGCGCGGTGTCCGCCAGGGCGATGAGGTTGATGCGATCTTTTTCGCGGCCCTGCACGGGCACCTCGCCATAGCCGTCGATGGGGATCACGACGCCGCTTTCAAGGCGCCTGTTTCGTTCTGCGGTGATCCCCGCGCGGCATTTCTCCATTGCCTGGGCATCCTTGTCCTGGGCGGTGATCACGGCGCCAAAGTCGATATTGCTCATTCGGACATCTCCTCATAGGCAGGCAGATCGACCGGACCGTCCGCGCCGATCGTGACGGGGGCTGGAAACCGGGTTTCTTGCGGGGCATTGGCCCCGTGCGGCAGGATCAGCGTCAGGTGGATCGCCCCGTCGATGCGCTCAACGTCGGACGCCAGCCAATCGCACGCGACTGCCGCGCGCGGCAGGGTCGCGCCATCGGGCAATGGGCTGAAATCGAACGCCTCGCCGTTGATCGTCAGAACCTCGCCATTCACTGCGAGACTGGGTTGCGCCTTGTCCATTCGGCATGGAGAGAATGATAACTGCATCTTGATTTCCTTATGTGAACCAACGGCCAGAAGCGTAGAGAGATATGCTCACCGCTCCTGTTGATGCCGACGAGTAGAGGCGCGCGACGCCCGTCGTGGTAGCGGTCGTGCGGCCCTTGCCCCAGACATTGGCCGAGGTGAGGGGCGTGCATGCAACATAAGCGTCCGTTGACGTGATGAATGGTGCGGGGAATGTCCACGTGTAATCCGCGCTGGTGAATATGTTTCCTGTTGCCACGTTCGAAGACAGCGCAGACGCCACAAAATGCTGACAAAACATTGTTCCGTCAGCGACCTTCACATATTCGCCGTTGGCATTGCTGCCGCGCTCGATCACCGCACCGGTGGGCACGCCGCCGCTTTGCGACACGGTCCCCAGCAGGTTGCCCGGCCCGAACCCGTGTTGCGCAAGCATCAGGCGTCCTGGAGTGACGTCTGTGGCGCCGGATTGCACCGCCGCCCCGGAGGCGACACCCCCAACGAGATCAAGCTGATCGACACCCCCGGCGACAAGGGCCACGCGATTGGACGCGGGCCGCCGCAGGCCCGTGTCGGTATCCGCGACAAAGGTGATTCCCGGAAGCGCCAAGGTGCCGTCCAGGAACTTGCCGACGAGAGAGGTGTCGATGTAGCCCTGAAAGGTGGATTGGATCGTCTGGAATGCAGACGCAAGATCCTCTCGCAGGCTGTTGGTCGGGAAACAGGCGTAACTCTGCCCGCTCGCTGTTGCGCCCTGATAAGGTGTATCGAGAACCAATGTCGTCGCTTCCGTGACCGAGGCGATCTCATATGCGCGACCGTCCGGCCCGACAAATCCCCAACCGTCCTGCAATGCGCCGAACCACCCGGTCCCTGCACCATTGACTGTCGTGCCTCCGTTTGTGACCGACACTGTGCCGGTGCTGTACCATGCCATTTGTTCTACCTCCTAGAATTCGGTGTCTGTGGGTGGGGTCGGCCACGTGATCGAGGCCGGGAATCCGGGTTGGTTGGGGACCGCGCGCAGGGCGGCGCGGTAGTTAAGCCACAGTGTCGGGTCATTGAGCTGCGCGTCAGGCAACACGGCCCAGTCGCTGGCCCGAAGCCGCTCGGTGATATCGCGACGCGCGGCCTCTTCTGTGATTGCTGTTGACGGGACGGGGATCGCGGTGACGGAACTGTCTGTCGTGTCGTAGGTGTAGGAGAAATCCGAGGTGAAGTTAGACGTGTCGAACTGCACCGCAGTTTCATCGGGGCTGGTGGCCTGGATTGCGATGTCGGCCACGGTTGGGGTCTCGCCCCAAGCGCTGACAGGGCGCGCCGTCGCTGTGCCCTCGTTCGTGATATAGACGATGTAACCTGCCATACCCTACCTCTGAAACTGCCAGGCTGCGAGATGGCGATTGAAGACGCGAAGATTGGCGTCCCAGCCGCCTGTAACGCCCGGGGTCGCGCGGCGGCCCTTGATCTGAAACACAGTGGGTCCCGTGCCTTCGTCGAAATCCGTGAAGGTCGCCGACACTTGCGTCTGACGGCCCATCGGTGCGGTCGCATGGTGGCGCTTGTTCAAGAGCACACCGTCGCGGAAAAAACCAAACTCAAGCACACCGGACCCGAAGCCGTCGAGTGTGGCCGAAAAGCTGAGGTCGGTGGCATAGCCCTTCCGGTTCATTGCGAGGCTGGCCAGAACCTCCCACGTGCTAACCGACGTCATCTCCACGACGCCGGGGCGTGTCACCCGCGCCGGGACCGTGACGGCATTCCCGGCGATCTGGAGCGTGCCGACGCGGGCAGTCTGAATGATCGCGTCTTTGGAGTAGAGCGCGGGCGGATAGGTCACACCGTCGATCACCTGTGGCGTCGAATAGTACACGAACGGGCTGCGCGCGGTGGCGGATGGATCGCCCGGCGCGATGATCGAGAACTTGTCGACCTGATAGACCGCAGCCGTTGTGGGCACACCTGCGTTGTCCAGATCAGACCGAATGACGACACCGGAAATCACGCCGTTATTGTCGATACGCAGGGCATGTTCCGCTTCGATACCGTCAATCGAAGTCTGCTGCGCTTGGATGGTCGCGGACTGCGACCCAACTGTGCTGGTCAGGCTGGTCAGACTGGTCGCCTGTGAGGTCAGCTGCCCCTCGGCATCGCTGACCCACGTTGTCAGCCCGGAAATCGCCCCGGCACTCGCCGCGATGCTGGTCTCGGCGGGTCCCTCGGACTAACCTGTCGATTCCGCCGCCTGGGCCGGGGCGGGCCCCTCGCCCGGCCGGATACCGGGGGGGCAGGGGACTCATCTCTACGCATCTACAGAAAGACTGCTA
>NZ_JAAWWD010000050.1 GCF_021404545.1 Aestuariivita sp. | reverse complement strand
ACACGCCTTTTTGTATATTTGTTTGTATGTGTGCCTCCCCCCAAATCATGGTAATACAGATCAAGCTTAAAGGGAATCCTCATAGGTTTTCGGCGGGACGCTTTATGCTAATTTATCCAAATCGGCTGACATGAAGCTGACATGAAAAGGAGATGCGATGCCCTGGGTTCTGCGATGCGCCGCCGTTGTGGCGGCCCTTGCCGTGGCGGCGTGCGATGTGGCCGCACCCCCGTCGGCTCCGGCAACTACAGGCAGCACGACGACCGAGCCAAGGCTGAGCCCCGGCGCCGCCGCGCGCGGCTTTGTCAGCGTGGTCGAGACGGTCGAGCCTGTTGCAGAACGTGAGTGTCGACGGCGCACCCAGGGGGCCAATTGCGATTTTCTGATCCTGGTCGATGACCGTCCCAACCAGCCCCCAAATGCGTTTCAGACCCGCGATGAAACCGGGCGCCCGGTTCTGGCTTTTACGCTCGCGCTGATCGCGGATGCGCGCAACACTGACGAGTTGGCTTTTGTGATGGGGCATGAGGCGGCGCATCACATCCTGGGCCATCTCGACCGGCAACAGCGCAACGCGGCCGCGGGCGCGCTGATTTTTGCCGGGCTGGCCTCGGTCACCGGTGGCACCGGCGCCGATATTCGCCAGGCGCAGGAACTGGGCGCGGTGGTGGGCGCGCGCAGCTATTCCAAGGAGTTCGAGTTGGAGGCCGATGAACTGGGCACCATTATCGCCCATCGGGCGGGCTATGACGTGTTGCGCGGGGCGGAATTCTTTGCCCGCATTCCCGATCCCGGCAACCGGTTCTTGGGCACGCACCCACCCAATGCCCAGCGGGCGACGGCCGTGCGCAATACGCTGGCCCGGATCGGCGGGTAGGGCGGCGCCGGCTCAGGGCGATGCTGTCAGGGCGTTTGACCGGGTTTGCGCGCGCTCTGCCGCGCGCCGGTGTGAAGCCCGGTTGCGCAGGCGCAAAACGATACCAAAGACCGACAGCACGATCCAGAACACCTGGATCATGGCCGATGGCAGGTTGAATTGGGTCGTCAACCCCACCAGCACGCAGGTCGCCGCCGCCATGTTCATCGCCAGGTACTGGACGCTGTCACCCGAGACCCAGCGCAGCGAAAGCGAGGTGTAGTTCAGCATATAGAGGGAGAAACCCAACAAGCCGATCACATCGGCCACACCGAGATCGAGATAAAGATGTGCCATGTGAAGTACCTGCCTTGAAATAAAGTGTCTGAAAACCGACCAAAGAAATGACGTTCAATACGCCACAGCTTAGATGCGGGTCGCTGCGCCGTCAGGTGGGGAAATCCAGACTTTGTCCCAATCGCGCCTGCGACACGCATCTTGACCTTGATCAAAGCGGGTCCCAGCCACGCTCCTATGATCCATGCTATCCGCATCTCAGGGAGCACGTGCCATGTACGACCGATCAGATTTGAAACATCACGCAGGCTTGGTGGACCGGATGGCCCAAACGGTTGGGGTTGATCTTGAGGAGGCCGTTCTTGAGGGTCGCATGGAGTTCGATGCGCTGGCCGACGCGGTGCTGCGTTGCGCGGGCTGTTCCGATCCTGGGCATTGCGCGGGCTGGCTGGACACGGCACAGCCGGGGGCCATGCCGCCGGGCTATTGCCGCAACACCGACTTGCTCAAAGCGCTTGCGGTGGAGGGGGGGCAGGCATGAAACCCCTGGGTCCCCTTATGGATCATGTCTGGCTGGCCCAACGTATGGGGCGGGCGGCTGATGTGGATCTCGGCCGGGCGTATGCCGATGGGCAGCTCACGCAAAAAGACTGGGCGGACATCGTTCAGACATGCCGTGGTTGCTCCTGGGCGCCGCAATGCGACCGTTGGCTGGCCCGGCATGACCACGAGCCGTGCGCGCCCACGACCTGCCTGAACCGCGCCCGCTTTGAAGAGTTGCGCCGCGCGCATATCGAGGCCTGAGATGGCGGTGCTGGACGGGGTGGACGCGCATTTCTGGCTGACCCGATCTGTTGCCCGTGTCGCGGGCGTGAACCTGAGCGGAGCGATGGCCAGAGCGGCGCTGAGCCCCGACCAGTATGCCGAGATGGTCGCGCGATGCGAGGCTGCGGGATGTGCTGATCGTTGTGCCGATTGGCTGGCCCAAAGCCCAACCGCGACGGAGCCTCCGCCGTTTTGCGTCCACACCGCTCAGCTCAAGGCGTTGCGGCGCGCTTGACGGCGAAGATGCCAGCGATAGATCAGCGGCGCCAACACGTAATCATAGACCGCGCAGGCCAGGAGCCTCATCCCCGGCAATCCGACGATCCGCGCCAGCACCCGATAACGCGGCATGTCCTGCCAGAGCACCAGAAAGGCCGGTATCCCCGATACCATCTGTCCGTCCTTCAGGACATAAAGCCTGCGCGCCGCCTGATCCCGGGTCAGCCCCCAGTCATCCATGTCACTGTCATTGAGGTCCTCGAACCTTAGCGGCAGTGCACGTTTTTGCGCGTAGGTCGCATAGTGGTTGATCTCAAAACTGCACACCGGGCAATCGGCATTATAGAGCACGCGTGTATCAGCGGCGGGAGGGGTCTGACTATCGGCCATATTGCACAGATAGCGCATCGACCGGACCCTGCCAGCAAGATGATGCCATCGAAAAATGCGTGACAAGAGCGGTGCGGTCCGGGGAGAATGAACGCTCACGCCATTGAGAGGGGCATACGGCATGACAGGCAAATGGACAAGGCGCGCCACAGTTGGAGCGGGCCTCGCCGCGCTGATCATCGCGGCCGACAGCGGGGCGAAGGCGCAGACCCTGAGGGACCTGACAGGCACCTACCGGGCAGAAGGGCGCAACCCCGATGGCAGCACCTATAGCGGTCAGGCGGTGATTGCGCAGCAGGGCGGCGTGGTACAGATCGCCTGGCAGGTGGGTGCCCAGTCCTACTCCGGGCAGGGCACGTTTGACGGTCGCGTCCTGTCGGTCGACTGGGGCGACACCCATCCGGTTGTCTATGTTCTGATGTCGGACGGCACTTTGCATGGCACCTGGTCAAACGGTCGCGCGCTGGAGCGGTTGAGCCGTTAGTGCCAACGCATGTCGTCTGCGGTGCATCGGATGCATTGACGCATCGTACGGCGCGGCACGTTCATCCTTGGTCGATCTTGCGGAGCTGTCAGACCGGGCGCAGGTCCCGGATTGATCCGCCGTTTGCGCAGTGCGGCCATCGGGCGCGGCGAAATGTCCGAACCAGCGCAACTGATATCCGACCGGCGGCTATCGGGGCGCGCCGGCGGAATAGGCTTCGGGGCACTCAAGGAGCCGTCTTGAACGTGGTTCAGACGTGGTTTTCCAAGCCTGTAACAGGGTTGGCTGCCATGGGGCGCGGCGCGGTTCCATGCTCTGCCATCGGGGATTCTTGGCTCAGGCGAGATCAGCCTTTCGGTCAATTCCTGACTAAACGACTCAGGTTGACATGGTTGACTGTTTCAGTCAGCTTTTAGGCGTCTAGCCACCCCGACGGCACAAGTGGGGAAGCCCGGCCCCATTTCCGGAGGTCACCAGATGCAATACCCATATCAACATACATACCCTCTGCCTGAGCCAAAGACCGAACCCAGCCCGTGCCGGTCCGAGCTTTGGGGGCTGACCGACACCGGTCGCGCCCCAGAAGTGCTGAGCCTGGAATGGCTGCTGGATCATGCGGCACAGCGTTGGGAGGCGCACCGATGACTGCGCAAATTCCCCAGCGGTTGCCCGCACACAGCGTCCCGGCTCTGCCACGCTACGACGCCACCGACCTGGTCCGGGGCGGCGATCTGGCTGAGATCATCCTGGGTGACCAGATCTACCGGCTTCGGATCACCAAATCCGGCAAGCTGATCCTGACGAAATGACCCAGACCATGTCCCAACGTGGCGCTGTTCCTGTCGGATATGTCAGCGAGCTTGGCCCGGTCGAGGCCCGCGCCGTGCTCTATCTCAGGCTCTGGTTTTCCGGCGCCGAGACGCAACAGCAGGTCTGGAATGATTTCGCATCGGCCTTGGGTCCGCACCGGGGTCGGTCCGCGCTGCATACGCTTGAAGAGCTGTGCCAGATCTGTGCGCAGCATGGCAGGCGCCCGCTGATGCGCCACCATGTGACGTGCAAATGCCTGGGCGCGGATGAGGCGTGTTTTGCCAATTTCGTGGCGGCTGCCGCAGATGGCGCGCGCGAGGATGCCATGCTGATGGCGACCCTGATCGTGCGGCCCGATCTGGCGCTCTGCATCGCCGATCTGGCCTGTGATCTGGGTCTGGCGTTGCGGCAGATGGCGGCGGTGCCCCGGGATTCATCGATAGAAAGACCAAAAACAACGACGTTGCACTAAAAGGACAGTTCAACATGCAATCAAGAGTTCTATTGCCTTGCGCATTGGCCGTCGGCCTCGGCTCGGTCGCCGCTGTGCAGGCCGAGCCTGCCAAATCGGATGTTCTGGACACCTATGCCGATATTGCTGCGGCCAAGTTCGAGGACAGCCTGATCTCTGCACGCGCGCTGCAAGACGCGGTCAATACGCTGATCGCGACCCCGTCCGCCGAGGCCCTTCAAGCCGCCAAGGCGGCGTGGATCGCGGCGCGGGTCCCCTATCAGCAATCCGAGGTTTATCGCTTTGGCAATGCGATCGTCGACGACTGGGAGGGCAAGGTGAACGCCTGGCCGCTGGATGAAGGGCTTATCGACTATGTGGATGCCTCCTATGGCGGGCCGTCTGACGAGAATGCGTTTTCGGTACTCAACGTGGTTGCCAATGCCAGTTTTGCGCTCTCTGGCGACCCCGTCGACGCGGCACAGATCACGCCCGTGCTCCTGGCCGAGACGCTGCATGAGGCGGATGGGATCGAGGCCAATGTCGCTACTGGCTATCACGCGGTCGAGTTTCTGCTCTGGGGGCAGGATCTGAACGGGCATGGCCCCGGCGCGGGCGGTCGGCCCTGGACCGATTATGCGCCTGGCGCGGCTTGCACCGGCGGTAACTGCGACCGGCGGGCCGAGTACCTGCGTGCGGCCACCGATCTGCTGGTCAGCGATCTTGACTGGATGGCGGCGCAATGGGTCGATGGTGGGGCCGCGCGGGCACAGCTGATGACGGATGAGACGGCCGGCATTGCCGCAATCCTGACCGGTATGGGCTCCCTCTCATATGGCGAGCAGGCAGGCGAGCGGATGCGCCTGGGCCTGATGCTGAACGATCCCGAGGAGGAGCATGATTGCTTTTCCGACAATACCCACAACAGCCATTACTATAACGGTATTGGTATTCAGAACGTCTATCTTGGCGAATATGTCCGGATCGATGGCACGCTGGTTTCGGGTCCGTCCCTGTCGGATCTGGTCACGGCCACCGATCCGGCGCTGGATACCGAGATGCGCGGCGCGCTCTCGACCACGGTCATGGCGCTGGGCCGGATCAAGACAGCGGCCGAGGCGGGCTTTGCCTATGACATGATGCTTGAGCGCGGCAACACCGCCGGAGAAGCGCTGATCATGGGAGGCGTAGAGGGATTGATCGACCAGACCCGGAGCATCGAACGGGTGGTCGCGGTTCTGGGCGCCGACGCGATCGAGTTCGAGGGGTCAGACAGCCTCGATAACCCCAGCGCCGTCTTTGAGTAAACCAAACCAAACAAACCTGCATCACCAGCCGCCGCCAGACTGCACCACAGACAAAAAGAGACGTCATGACGAATGGATCCATACGCGCTCTGGCGGCGCTTTCCCTCATCGCGGTTTCCGGTCGCGCTTATGCACAGGACACCGGGTTCACATGGGAGCTGGAGCTGGAGCTCGGCAACGAACAGACATACGAGTCCGACAACCCGGCCAATGAAATCCGCGATACCTTTGCAACGGTCACCTTCGGAGCCACCTATACGTTCGCCAACGGGCTCGCGCTTTTTTCGACGCTTGTTGGTGAATCGGTTACCGATCCGATTGCCGACCGCAGCTTTGACGATCTTGGCCTTTACGCAGAGGAGTTAGGCGTCCGGTTCGGCGCAGGTCCGGCTACCTTCACCTTGGGGAAGACGGCGCCTGTCTTTGGCACGGCCTGGGACAATGCCGCCGGATACTTCGGCGATGCGCTGGCAGAAGACTATGAACTGGTCGAACAGATCAGCCTTCTGGCCGATATCGCGGTGGGCGAGACCGGAACCTTGTCATTCGGTGTGTTCTATGCCGATGAAACCAACCTCAGCAGGTCCATCGGGTTTGACCGGGGCCGCAACGACAGCGCCGCAGGCGGCGCCGGAAACACCGGCCAGTTTGATAATTTCGCGGTGCAATGGACCCAGGAGCTGGGCGACACCTACTATCACGTCGGCGCGCGTTTCTTGTCCGAAGGGGCGGGAGATGTGGATGATGAGACAGGGGTTGTCGCAGGGGTCGGCCATTCCCTGGATACCGGGATCGATCTTTTTGCCGAGCTGGCGGCGTTTCAGAATTTTGGCGGCGGGGCTGAGGATGCGACATTTGCCACATTGAACGCAGCCTACGGCCTCGGACAGGTGACCTTGTCGGGCACCTATGCGCGGCGCGATCTGGACATGGCGGGCGTGACCGATCTGATCTCGATCGGCGCGGACTATGAGGTGATGGATGGTCTGGTGATCGGCGGTGCGCTCGCGCATGTCGACGATGCCGGGGTGACCGATCAGGTGCTGGGTGTGAACCTGGTGTGGACATTGGGAAGCTGACATCGGCGCGACAGGGCGTTTGGATGTGCAAAGGGGAGGGTGAATACTATGGTGAGGACGGTGCGGTCGATATGCTACAAAACCTGGCGCGGTCTCGCTTTGGTCCTTCTGACAGGGTCGGTCGGCTTAGCCGATCCATTGCAGGAGCCGCATCTCAACATCGTGCCCAGAACGGCGGAGGAGGCGGCACGGGTCGCCGCCGTCACCGCGCCTGCAACCTCCTTCGACGCCCCGCAACGGTTCGAGGAGATGTCAGCAGGAGCCGCGACCGTCCGGGTCACGCCGGATGCGAACGCCTTTTCACAACCCTCGGGCAATATTGCCTTTGAGGATGAGCTGGACTTCAAGGTTGGCAACGGTCTTTTCCGCAAGCTTTGGGTGTCGTCGCCGTCCTCTACGCTCGCGTCCGACGGTCTGGGCCCGCTGTTTAACGCGCGCTCCTGTCAGCGCTGCCATCTCAAGGACGGGCGCGGGCATCCGCCCCAGGGACCGGACGACAACGCAATCTCGATGTTTCTGAGGGTGTCCATTCCTGGCACGCCGGAGGATGCGGTGGCCGGGATCGCGGATTACCTGCCCACCCGTCCTGACCCCACCTATGGCACGCAGCTTCAGGATTTCAGTCTTGCGGGCCATGCGGCCGAATATGAGCTGCGCATCGACTATGAAGAGATCGAGGTGCCGCTTTCAGGCGGAGAGGTCACGTGGCTGCGCCAGCCCACCTATACCGCCGCCGAGCTTGGTTATGGTCCGCTGCATCCGCAGGCGATGCTCAGCCCGCGCATCGCACCTCAGATGATCGGTCTAGGGCTTTTGGAGGCGATACCAGCGGCGGATATCCTTGCAGGCGCCGATCCGGACGATTTGGATGGTGACGGCATCTCGGGCCGGGCCAATATTGTGTGGTCGGTGGAGTACGACCAGCCCATGTTGGGCCGGTTCGGGCTCAAGGCCGGGACGCCCACGGTTCGACATCAGAGCGCCGGAGCCTTTGCCGGGGATATCGGCATTTCGAACCCGCTTTTTCCGGCGCCTTGGGGCGAATGCACCCAAGAGCAGACGTCATGCCGCGCGGCCCCTCATGGTGACGGGGATCTCAGGCGGTTTGAGATTGATGAGGTGGGTCTTGATCTTGTCACCTTCTACAGCCGCAACCTGGCGGTCCCCGCGCGGCGTGATGTGGGCGATCCACAGGTCTTGCGTGGCAAGGAAGTGTTCTACACCACCAACTGCGTCGCATGTCATACGCCGTCTTTCGTGACCCACCGATTGGAGGGTCAGCCCGAACAGAGCTTTCAGCTGATCTGGCCCTATACCGATATGCTGTTGCACGATATGGGGCCAGGTCTGGCCGATGACCGCCCCGAAGCGCGGGCAACAGGGCGTGAATGGCGGACCCCGCCGCTCTGGGGGATAGGGCTGACGCAGCAGGTGTCGGGCCATACCTTTTTTCTGCATGACGGTCGGGCGCGATCGCTGCTTGAGGCCGTGCTTTGGCATGGTGGCGAGGCGCAGGCCCAGCGCGATACGGTGGTCGAGATGCCGCCCGAGGATCGCGCGGCACTGATCCGCTTTCTTGAAAGCCTCTGAGATGTTGAGGCGCCTTGCCGCTCTTTTGGTTTTGGGTGTGGTCCCGGCCTCGGCCGAGACATCCGATATCTCTGCAATCCTCGATGGGCATGTGATGCCCGGCTATCAGACGCTGGCAGCCCAAGCCGAGGGGCTGGCCAGCGCAGCGCAGGAAGATTGCCGACCTGATGCGCCCGGGCTTCGCACGGCCTATCACGCGGCGTTCGATGCCTGGGTCGGGGTCAGCCATTTGCGGTTTGGCCCGTCCGAAACCGAGGACCGCGCCTTTGCCCTGGCCTTTTGGCCTGACAGCCGCGGCGCAACCCCCCGAGCGGTACGAGACCTGATTGTGCAGAGCGATCCCGTGGCCGATACGCTGGCCGGTTTTCAGACCGTCTCGATCGCGGCGCGTGGCTTCTATGCGCTGGAGTTCATGCTCTTTGACCCGGCTTTCGTGCAGGCGGGAGAGGGCGCGTATCGATGTGGCCTCGTTCAGGTGATGTCGGCGGATATCGCAGCCAATGCGCAGGCCATCCTGACCGGATGGGAAGGTGGTTACGCCGACCTGATGCGACAGGCCGGTGCGAACGAGACCTTCCGCGACCGAAATGAGGCCATCCGCCAGATCTTCACCGCGCTATCGACCGGGTTGGAGTTCACCGCACAGACCCGGCTGGGCCGTCCGATGGGCACGTTTGAGCGGCCCCGCCCGATGCGTGCCGAGGCGCGCCGCTCGGGCCGGTCGCTGCGCCATGTGATGCTGAGCCTGCTTGCAACGCGGGACCTGACGGCGCTGCTGTCGGACGGCGATCCGGACCTTGATGCCGCCTTCGCGCGCGCGCTCGATCTGGCGGAGCGGATGGACGATCCGGTCTTTGCCGGTGTGAGCACGCCGCAAGGGCGTTTTGAGGTCGAGGCGCTGCAAAGCGCCATCGACGATATCCGCCGCAAAGTGGCACAGGATCTTGGGCCGCGCCTGGGCATCGCCGCTGGATTCAACGCCCTGGACGGGGACTGATCGTGACGGATCGCAGAACCTTCATCGCTGGTCTGCTTGCGACGGGGCTTGTCCCCACCCTGACATGGGCCGATGCGGGCAGTCCGGCGTTTGTCTCCGCAGCGCGCAGGGCGGACGGCTCATTCGGGCTCTGCGGTCTGTCCACCACTGGCCAGATCGTCTTTGAGTGCGCCTTGCCGGGTCGCGGCCACGCGGCCGCCTGCCACCCGATCCAGCCCGAGGTGGTGGCCTTTGCCCGCCGTCCGGGCACCTTTGCCGTGGTCGTCAACTGCGTGTACCGGCGGGAGAGCGCCCGGCTGACGGCTCCCGATGGGCGGCACTTTTATGGTCACGGCGTGTTTTCGGGTGATGGCACACTGCTCTACACGACCGAGAACGACTATGACGCGGCGCGCGGTATGGTTGGCATCTGGGACGTCTCGCGGGGCTATGCCCGTATGGGCGAGGTCCCGTCGGGCGGCGTCGGCCCGCACGACATTCGTCTGATGCCGGATGGACAGACCCTGGTTGTGGCCAATGGCGGGATCGAAACCCATCCCGATACCGGTCGGACCAAGCTGAACCTGCACGCGATGCGGTCTAATCTGAGCTATCTCGATGCGCTGGGCCAGGTGGCGGATCAATTGGATCTGGGAGAGCTGTATCGTCGGCACTCGATCCGTCATCTTGCCGTGGGATCGGATGGGCGTGTGGCATTTGCCATGCAATGGCAGGGCGACAGCGCCGCCCGGCCGCCCGTTCTGGGCCTGCATCATCGCGGCGGTCAAAGTGGGCTGTTCGACGCGGGCGCCCAATCGCGGGCCGAAATGCGCGGCTATGCAGGCAGTGTCGCCATCGCACCGGTGGGCCATGCCATTGCAGTGACCTCCCCTCGGGGAGGCGTTTGCCAGATCTTTGGCAAGGGTGCGTTTCAGGAACACCGATTGCCCGATGTCTGCGGGGTGGCTGGGCTGAATGAAGGGTTCATGATGACAGCAGGAACTGGCCGGGTCCTCTATCGCGACCGCGACGGCATGGGCTGGGACGTGCAACATGCCTGTGCCTGGGACAATCATCTGATCTCCTTACCTGCCATTTGAGGGGCCGCCCCCGTTGATCCGCCTATCATCCAGATCAGGCGGGATGGCGGCACAGGCACCGCGCACTGTCTTGACCGCTGAGGCGGTCGTGCTCCTTTCTGCGCAGTCCGCCAGGCGTGGGAGATCTGAGAGGCGCTCCTGACATCGCGGCCCCGCTGCAACTGCTGTGACCTTGCGCGTTTTCTTGGCATGGATGAAAAAAGCGCCGGATTTTTGGGCGACGGGGCTTGCGCCCGGGAGGGAATCCGCCACGCTGTTTGCTGACGCTCTGGTCGCGCGCCGCTGCTGACACATCTGGTAGCGCATCATGATAGCAAGGAGGTGGGAATGTCCCTCAACAGATCAATCGCCGCAGCCGTCGCCCTGACGGTGACCGCAGGGCTGGCGCAGGCCGAGACCACAAAGGTCGTTTTCGGCACCAACTGGCTGGCACAGGCCGAGCATGGCGGGTTCTATCAGTCCGTGGCCGATGGCACCTATGAGGCCTGTGGGCTTGAGGTCGAGATCATGACCGGCGGCCCACAAGTCAACAACCGTGCGCTGATGCTGGCGGGGCGGATGGATTTCCATATGGGCGGCGACATGCTTCAGGCCTTCAACATGGCCGAGCAGAACATCCCCGTTGTGATGGTGGGTGCAACGTTCCAGAAACACCCGCAGGTGATCCTGGCCCACCCCGGCAAGGCCGAGACATTCGAGGATCTCAAGGACCTCACCCTGTTGATCGGCGACAATGGGTTCACATCCTATTACCAGTGGATGATCGCAGAATACGGGTTCACTGTCGAACAGCGCGAACCCTACACCTTCAACCCCGCGCCGTTCATCGCGGATGAGTCCAAGGGTATGCAGGGATATCTGTCGTCCGAGCCCTATGCGGTTCTGAGCGAGGCGGGGATAGAGGCGGATGTGTTCCTTATCGCGGATGCGGGTTTCTCCTCCTATGCCACCACGATCGAGACCATGGCGGCCACCATCGAAGAGCGCCCTGAAGTTGTGAAATGCTTTGTCGAGGGGTCGGCCAAGGGCTGGTACAATTTCCTCTACGGCGACAACTCGGCGGCGCGTGACCTGATCAAGGCAGACAACCCCGATATGTCGGATGACAAGATGGACTATGCCATCGAGAAAATGCTGGATTGGGGTATCGTGGACAGTGGCGATGCGCTGGAAAAAGGCATCATGGCGATCAACCCCGAGATTGTGCAGGATTTCTATGACAAGATGGTCGCGGCTGGCGTGGTGCCCGAAGGGATCGACATCGCTTCGATCTATACCACCCAATTCGTGAATCAGGGCGTTGGCATGGATCTCAAGCCCGGCAATTGAGGCCCGTGACACTCAGAACCGGGGCGGCCGGGCCAGGCCGCCCCCGTTGACGTGAAGGAGACACCGCGCATGTCAATTTCCCCCGCGCCCCTTGGTTCGCGCGCCGAAGTCCTGCGGATCGAAGGTGTCGACAAGGTGTTTGGCGGCACGGTGGTTGCGCTCAAAGGGCTATCGCTGACGGTGAATGGCGGCGATTTTATCTCACTGCTGGGGCCATCCGGATGCGGCAAATCCACCGCGCTGCGCCTGATCGCCGATCTGATCCATCCCACACGGGGGCGCATCACCTGGTCGGGCGGGCAGGCGGCGGGTGACCTGGGCGTGGTCTTTCAGGAGCCCACGTTGATGCCCTGGGCGACGGTGGCACAGAACGTATGGCTGCCATTCCGCTTGCGGGGCAAATCCTATGCCTCGGTCAAGGATGACATTCTTGAGGCCTTGAAACTGGTCGGGCTGGAGAGGTTCCAGAACGCATACCCACGTGAGCTGTCGGGAGGCATGAAAATGCGCGTCTCCATCGCGCGGGCCATGGTGACCAAGCCGCGCCTGATCTTGATGGACGAACCTTTTGCCGCACTGGACGAGATCACGCGGTTTCGGCTCAACAACGACCTTCTTGCGCTCAAGGACAAGATCGGCTGCACGGTGATTTTTGTCACCCATTCGGTGTTTGAGTCGGTGTTTCTGTCGGACCGGATCGTTGTCATGGCCGCGCGCCCGGGTCGGGTGATCCGGGAGTTGACTGTGGATGCACCCTATCCGCGGGACGAGGATTTTCGCACGTCACCCGAATATGCCGCCCATTGCCGCGCCGCATCCGATGCGTTGCACGAGGCGATGGAGGGCGAGGCCGCATGAGCATTGTCGAGGAAAACACAAGCGCCGTCTCAGATGTCGATGACGAAGAACTGCGCCGCCGCCGCGCCCGCAAGATCGACAAGATCGGCAAATGGACATTGCCGGTGGTGGTACTGGTCATCACACTTTTCTTTTGGGACAGGCTGGTCGTCTGGAACGAGATCCCGCATTACATCCTGCCGGGACCCGGCCTGGTGTTCAGCACGCTGGTTGCGGACTGGCCAATCCTTTTTGATGCGCTTTTGGTCACGCTCCAGATCACGCTGATGGCCTTGGCCGTCGCTGTGATTGGAGGGGTCGGGCTGGCTGTCCTCTTCACCCAAAGCCGCTGGATGGAGATGTCGTTCTATCCCTATGCGGTCATCTTGCAAGTGACCCCGATCGTGGCGATCGCGCCCTTGATCTTTATCTATGTCGACAGCCGGATTGCTGGGCTTTTGCTCTGTGCCTGGCTGGTGGCGTTCTTTCCGGTGCTGTCGAATACGACGCTGGGTCTGAATTCGGCTGATCACAACCTGCGCGATCTATTTCGTATCTATGGCGCGACGCGCTGGCAAACGCTGCGGTTTTTGCAATTGCCGTCGGCTCTGCCCTATTTCCTGGGCGGTTTGCGGATCGCAGGCGGGCTCAGCCTGATTGGCGCGGTGGTCGCCGAATACGTGGCCGGGACCGGTGGTATTGGTTCGGGCCTTGCATTCCGCATTCTCGAGGCGGGCTACAGGCTGAACATCCCGCGCATGTTTGCCGCCCTCATTTTGATCGCGGTCACCGGTGTCGTAATCTTTGCCGGGCTCAGCTTCATCAGTCATTTGTTGTTGCGCAAATGGCATGAGAGCGCGCTCAAGCGGGAGGGATGATGGATTTCACGACGCTTCCGCGTGTGCCGGTCCGGCTGGAGAACGTGACCGTCCCGGGCTGGCTGCTGGACCGGTCCGACGATCTGGTGCGCATCTCGATCTCTCTGGATGGCGACCGCATCGTTGCCGAAGGCGGGACGCCGGTCGATATGGGCGGTGCGATGCTTTTGCCCACTTTTACCGACATGCACACCCATCTGGACAAGGGCCATATCTGGGACCGGGCGCCCAATCCAGATGGCAGTTTTCAGGGCGCGCTGGAGACGGTGGGCACGGATCGCGCCGCCAATTGGTCAGCCGATGACATACGCACGCGGATGGCGTTCGGCCTGCGTTGCGCATTCGCTTATGGCACGTCTGGTATTCGCACCCATCTGGACAGCATTCCGCCGCAAGACGATATCAGCTGGCCCATCTTTGCCGAGTTGCGTACCGATTGGGCAGGCCGGATCGATCTGCAAGCGGCCTGCCTGATTGGGGTCGACCGGATGGATCTGAGTGGCGCCTTCGCGCATACGGCTGATCTGGTGGCTGAACACAAAGGCACCCTTGGCATGGTGACCTACCCGATCGCCGATCTGCGCGACCGGCTGCGCGGCTTCTTCCAACTGGCCGCCGACCGGGGCCTTTCCGCCGATTTCCACGCCGACGAGACGATGGACCCGCAGGCCGAGACCCTGCGCGCCATTGCCGAGGTCGCGATCGAGGAACGGTTCGACGCGCCCATCGTTGTGGGCCATTGCTGCTCTCTGTCCACCCAGGATGAGGCGCGCGCGATGGACACGCTGGATCTGGTGGCCAAGGCCGGTCTGCACATCGTCTCGCTGCCGATGTGCAATCTTTATCTGCAAGACCGCCAATCCGGCCGCACGCCGCGCGGGCGGGGGATCACCTTGGTGCATGAGATGAAGGCGCGGGGGATCAATGTGTCCTTCGCCTCCGACAACACGCGCGATCCGTTCTACGCCTATGGCGATCTCGACATGATCGAGGTGATGCGCCAGGCGACGCGCATCGGGCATCTGGACCATTCCGATGCCGATTGGAGCCGGGCGTTCCTGTCGAACCCGGCTGCCGCATGTGGCTTTGCGCCGCCGTCGCTGGACCCCGGCGCGCCCGCCGATCTGGTGATCTGCAAGGCCCGGTCCTGGACCGAGCTCTTCGCGCGCCCGCAATCGGACCGCGTCGTGCTGCGCGCCGGTCAGCAGATCGACCGGAGCGTGCCCGACTATTCCGAGCTTGACCATTTGATGAGGACCGCATGAGCCCCGATACCGCCGCCGCCAAAGCCGCCCTGTCCCATCTCGATATCGAAGAGAGCGACAGCGCGATCCGCGCCAAAAGCCGCGATTTCTTTTGGTACTCGCCCGTTCTGAAATCCCGTCTGGATCATGTCACGGCGGATTTCGTCGTCTCACCCCGCAATGAGGCCGAGGTGATCGAGGTTCTGAAAACCTGCTACGTTCATGATGTGCCAGTCACCACGCGGGGCGCGGGCACCGGCAATTACGGGCAAGCCATGCCGCTGGAAGGGGGATGTGTGATGCACCTGCACCATATGGCCGCCGTGAAAGAGGTTCATCCGGGCCGCGTTATCGTTGAGCCGGGCTGTCTGCTCAAGGATCTCGACGCGCAATGCATCGCGCAGTCGGGCCAGGAGATCCGCATGTTCAGCTCAACCTGGGCCACCGCCACCATCGGCGGGTTCATCGCCGGGGGATCGGGCGGGGTCGGCTCGTGCACCTGGGGATCGCTGCGCGATCTGGGCAATATCATCCGCCTGCGCGTGGTGACGATGGAAGAAGAGCCGCGCGTGCTGGAGTTCCGCGGCGAGGAGCTGGCGCGGGTCAGCCACGCCTATGGCACCAACGGCATCATCACCGAAATCGAGATGCCGCTGGCCCCCGCCTATGACTGGGTCGAGCTTTTCGTGGCCTTCGACGATTTTACCCCGGCCATGGAATTTGCCGAGGAACTGGCCAATGAGGACGGCATCCTGATCAAGCTGGCCACGGTGTTCGAAGCGCCGATTGCGCATGACTATTTCCAGCGAGTCAAACCGCATGTTGCGCCAGGCACGCATGTGGTCGCCCTGATGGTGGCGCCGCAGTCGATGGACGGGTTCGACACCTTCACCGCGCGCCGTGCGGGTGCGCGGGTCATCTACCGCTCGGGGGACACCAACTGGGATCGCAACCCGGGCCGTGTGTTTGAATATGGCTGGAACCACACCACGCTGCGCGCGCTGAAGGTGGATCCGTCGATCACCTATTTGCAGGTGCGCTATGGATACCCTGAACACCGTGCATTGATCGAGAAAATGCGCGCCGAGTTCTCGCCCGAGGTCCTGCAACATCTCGAAGTGCTGCGCGAGGGCGGCAAGGTGATGTTCGCGGGCCTCTCTCTGGTGAAATTCACGAGCGAAGAGCGGCTCGATGAGATCATCCGGCTGCATGAGGACGCAGGCGCGATGATCTTTAACCCCCACCGCTATACGCTGGAGGAAGGCGGGCGGCAGACCGTCGATGACAGGCAATTGCGCTTCAAGCAGGAGGCCGATCCCAAGGGCCTGCTGAACCCCGGCAAGATGATCGCCTGGGACGATCCCGACTGGGACTACAGCGGTATGTATGCCTATCCCAAGATGCAGGCCGCCGAATGAGCCGGGCGCTGGTTCTGTTCGCACATCCCTGCGAAGAGAGCTTTTCCCAGGCCCTTTATGAGACAACTTGCGAGGCGCTTACCGGCGCGGGATGGGAGGTCGATGCCCTCGACCTTTACAAGGACGGGTTCGATCCGGTCATGACGGCATCCGAACGGCGCGCGTATCATGATCAGGACAGCAACACCGCCCCGGTTGCCGACTATACGGTGCGTTTACAGGCGGCGGAGGCATTGGTGATGGTCTTTCCGGTGTGGAATTTCGGATATCCGGCGATTCTCAAAGGCTTCATCGACCGGGTTTTCCTACCGGGCGTGTCTTTTGTCCTTCAGGACGGCCTGCTTCAACCGAAATTGCATAATATCAAACGGTTGGCGGCCGTGACCACCTATGGCGGCACCCGCATGCGCGCCTTAATGTGCGGTGACCCGCCGCGCAAGTCGGTTACCCGTCATATCCGAGCGGTGCTGCACCCGGGCGCGCGCACGCGGTACATGGCGCTTTACGACATGAACCGCGCCACCGAGATCGAGCGCCGCAATTTCCGTCGCCTGGTCGCGCAACAGCTGGGCAGGCTCTGATGCGGGCGCTTGTGATATATTGCCACCCGCGGTCCGAGAGCTTTACCGCCGCGGTGCGCGACGTCGTGCTGGACCGGCTGGCGGCGGCAGGGGCCGAGACGCGCGTGCAGGATCTTTACGCCATGGGGTTCGATCCGGTGATGGGCGGGCCCGAGCATCGCGATTACGAGGATGAAACGCGCAACCGCCAGCTCGTCGCGGTCGAGCTGGAGGATCTGATCTGGTGCGACACGCTGATCTTTGTCTATCCAACCTGGTGGTACGGCCTGCCTGCGATGCTCAAAGGCTGGCTTGACCGGGTATTGGTGCCTGGGGTGGCCTTCCTGATGCCGGATGCACAGAACGCTGACATCCGACCGGGTCTGGGCCATATCACCCGGCTGGCGGTGTTTACGACCTGTGGCGCCAGTTGGTGGCTTACGCGGCTGATCGGGGCGCCTGGTCGGCGCACGATTCTGCGGGGTGTGCATCTGCTCTGTGCGCGGCGGTGCAAACGGATCTTTGCCGCGCATTACCTGATGGACAGCTCAACCCCCGACAGCCGCGCTGCCCATCTGAGCAGGGTCGGTGCCAAGGTGGATCGTCTGACGGGCGGGCCGGTGGCACGACAGGAGGTACCGCAATGATCCCGATCCTCGATTGGCGCGACTATGCCGCCACACCCGAGGCGTTTTCCGGCGCGCTTGGGGTGGCCTGCCGTGACCCCGGCTTCTTCCTGCTCACCGGGCATGGGGTCGACCCGGACCTGATCCGCACGGTCTTTGCGCAAGGACAGAGGTTTTTCGCCCTGCCGGACGCGCAAAAGGCGCCTCTCTCGATCCTCAAGAACCCGCACAATCGGGGTTGGGCCGCCGAAGGGACCGAGTCTTTGGATGACACGTCTGGCCAATTGGATCGCAAACAGGCCTTTAACATCGGATATGATTTGTCAGCCGACGATCCAAGTGTTGTGGCCGCCGAGCCGTTCCGGGGTGTGAATGTCTGGCCTGAGATCCCCGGATTTCGAAAGGCCATGCTGGAATATTATGAAGGCGTCTGGTCACTAGGGCGGTCCCTGCATCAGGCGTTCGCGCGGGATCTGAAGCTGCCGCCGCGCTATTTCGAGCGCTATTTCGATGCGCCGATGGCGACTTTGCGCCTGCTCAGCTATCCGCCGGGCACTGGCGCTGAGGGAGAGATCGGGGCCGGGGCACATACCGATTATGGTTCGATCACACTTCTGATGACGGATGGAGAGGCCGGGCTGCAAGTGCGCCCGCGCGGCGGCGACTGGACCTTTGTGCCCCATGTAGAGGGCGCTTTCATCGTCAATATCGGCGATTGCCTGATGCGCTGGACCAATGACATTTACGCGTCGACCCCACATCGTGTGCTGCCGCCCAAACGCGCGCGGCAATCTGTGGCGTTCTTCCTAGACCCTAACCCGGATGCGGTCATCGAAGCGCTGCCCGGAACCGGTGCGCCGAAATACGCTGCCATCAGCGGCGCCGATTACCTGCGCGGTCGTCTGGATGCGACCTATACACCGGCAGGCTAGTGCGACCCCGACCCCAGTGATCCGCCCGGCCCCCTTTGCGGACATACGGTTTTTCTGCGTCACGCTTTGCAGAAGAATTGGAATCAAAACTAACTAAATAGGGGGATTTTAGGTATGGCATGGGGATCATTTTTGACCAGTCTTGCAGGACGCGGTGCTCCGTCGGGACCAGCAGGTGGTTTAGCAGGTACTGCCTGGAGCTGTATTTCCCCCGGACTGATGGACACTTTTCACTTGATGAAGGAGAGTGTTTTTTACGCCGCGAACACGGAACCGGTACGCTGCGGAATTCAGCGAGCAGATGGTCGCGCTGGTGCGAGCCGAGCGCAGTGTTGAACGTCTGGCGCGGGAGTATGAGCCTTGCGCCGCGACGATCCACGAGTGGGTCAGGCAGGCCGCTACCGATGATGGCAACGACCCAAGCAGCCTGACCCGCGAAGACCGTGACGAGCTGCATCAGCTTCGCCGCGAGGTCAAGCAACTCCGACAGGAGCGAGACATCTTGTCAAAGGGTTGTCCATTGATGGCGCCATTGGTCCGAGCCCAATGGACGACGCCTGGTTTGCACAAAACGACGTGACATCGCGCCCTCTCATCGTTCGCAAGCGAACGACTGCCGGGTGACAGAGCTCTTCGCGTTCATGACTGCAAATCAGGCCGAGTATTCTGTCCAGATGATGCCACCCACGCTAGGGGTGTCCCGTCTTTAACTTGAGACATATCCGGCAGCCTTGAAGTAGTTCCAGCACTCTTGAGGCGAGTCGAGATTGCAGACTTCGGTGATGGCGCCGAACATCTCGTTGAATGTCCGCGCACCGATACGCCCGAGGTGTGCCTTTAGCCTAGAGAATGTCATTTCGATTGGGTTCAGACCGGGGGAATACGGCGGTAGGAACAGGAACCAGCATCCGGCATCTCGCATCGCTTTGGCAGCAGTTGCATTCTTGTGAGTAGCGAGGTTATCCAGAATGACCACAGTGCCGGGGGTCAGTTCTGGCACCAGCACCTTCTCGCCATAAACCCCGAAGGCTGGCCCATCTTTTACCGCCAGGGACTTTTTGACAAAAAATTACTGGAGGGACACGCCCCCTTTATCCCCCAACGCGGCGACAGATG
>NZ_JAAWWD010000022.1 GCF_021404545.1 Aestuariivita sp. | reverse complement strand
CCTGGTTGAACCACTGGGATACATCCCGCCACAAGAAGCAGAGGGCGCGTACTACAGGAGCTTGAAAACTGACGACATTGCAGCTTGAAATACGAGCTTAACAGTCTCCGGTAAACAAGGGGCGGTTCACTGACCGGTCCAGTTCTCTGGAAGAAGGTCCAAGGCCTGTGATCACGGAGGCTTTGAATGCTCTGCCGAGTCTCTCCACCCGGGTCAGCAATCCGATCTTGTGTTTGATGAACATATCGGTGGGACTCAACATCTTGGCTTCCTCGCTTTGTGGCTGGTTTGCACAACCACCAAGACGGACCATCATCATCTCATTCAAGAGATGTGCCGCCGCTATTCCAGCTTGCTGACACGGGAGCGGTGTCTGATCTCATTCAGGCCAACTCATATCAGTCGATGAATTTCCTCCTACCTAACTACAAATTCAGCATGCAGAGCACCGGCCGCCTTAATGCTCTTAAGGATGTCGATCATATCCCGGGGGGAAACGCCCAAAGCATTGAGGCCCGCAATTACCTCCGAAAGGGATGTCCCATCGGGAACTTCGGCCAACCCGGTACCAGGTTCTTCCTCGATGTCCACATCGGTACGCGGGACAACGACAGTTTCCCCTTCTGCAAAGGGATTGGGCTGCACAACCAGGGGCCGTTCTTCGACCCGCAAAGTTAGTCCACCTTGAGAAACTGCAACACGAGAAATCCGCACATCTTCTCCCATTACAATAGTTCCAGACCTTTGGTCGACAACGACGCGTGCGCGCCGCTGCGGTTCAACGGCGATATTCTCTATCCGGCCAATCGCATGGGCGGTAGAGACCATGCGGGTATCAGCGACGTTCAGTTCCACAGTGCCAGAATCCAGCATGATCGCAACCGCCCGCCCAAAGTCGTTGTTAATCGCCTGCTCGATACGGCCTGCCGTCGTGAAGTCAGGTTCTCTCAACGCAAGGCGCACCCGGCTTAGCGATGAGAATTCAAAATCAATCTCCCGCTCGACCCGAGCCCCGGATGGAATAACGCCGGCTGTTGGAACACCTTGCGTGACGGTTGCCGCATTGCCCTGCGCCGTCACACCTCCAGCAATAATCGTACCTTGCGCTACAGCGTAAATGTCCCCATCCGCTGCATTCAGAGGCGTCATCACCAGTGTACCCCCCAACAGGCTGTTGGCGTCGCCAATGGCCGAGACCGTAACGTCGATCTGGCTGCCTGTGCGTGAAAACGGAGGCAGTGTCGCAGTGACGAAAACAGCGGCCACGTTTTTGGGGCGGAACTGCTCACCGGTCACATTCACGCCGAGCCGCTCCAGCATATTCGTCATGATCTCTTCGGTGAACGGCGCATTTCGGAGGCCGTCGCCGGTTCCGTTCAACCCAACCACCAGCCCGTAGCCGACCAGATCATTACCGCGCACACCATCAAACTCGACCAAATCCTTAATGCGTACGGGATTGGCCAGAATACATGTGGGTAAAACAAACAGCAAAAAAGCGGAGAAAATGCGTATCATCTGAGGAAGTTCACCAGACTGAGTTGGGACGAACGAACCGTTACGGCGTAAAGGCTCTCTAGTCGGAATTGCACGGCCTCAAGTTCGGTTGCCGTCTCGAAGGGATCTGCTGCCAAGAGGGTATTGCGCGCATCTTCTAGCGCGAGGCGTTCAGTCTCCTGGCGCACAGACGCCCGCTCGATCATCTCTTGGGTGACGCCGAGATTGGCGCTTAGGCCGATCAGGTCATCCTGAACGACCAGCAGGGATTCTCCGATATCGCTGACCAATTGCGCTTGCTCGGCACCGGAAAGACCCAAGGCCGGATCGGTGACAAGGGCTGCGGCAGCCATATCTCGAAGGGCCGCGCGAACGGCTGGATCGTCAGCGCGCAGCTCATATGGAATGCTTCTGTCTTCGTTGATGGCGAAGGGTTGAAGATCGGTGGTCGAACCTTGATAAGCGGTCGCCTCAAACCCCGCTGGATCGTTGAACCAGGTTCCGACTGCGGTGATCGCAGCGGCGGCGGTTCCGGCACCGGCTGCCACGACACGCAATTCATCCAGAATGGCACCCGCATCGATGAGTGGCGCACTGTCGGTGCTCACGCCGGCAAAGAGTGCACGTCCGGCAAATTTGGCATTGAGTTCGTGAACAGCATCCTCGAGGGCCGCAGCTGCTCGATCGGCCGAACCGCTGACAACCCCGGTACCGGGGCTGGCGGCAAGCGCGAGAAGCGAATTGCCTAGCTCACCTGCCGTATCGGTCACGCGGCCAAGCCGCATCTGGGCGGCTTCGGTGAAACCAGCCGCTTCGGTATTGGCAACGCGCAAACCGTCCATAATTGTCATCCGATGCTCAAGCCCGGACAGCTTCGCAAAATCCCCACCCAATCGGCTCTGCACATCCGAGACGATGCCCGTACTCATCTCTTGGGTAAGGCGCAGCATTGAGGCGCGCAATTGCGTACTGCGCTGCTGCAACATGAAGGTTTGAGCCAAATCACCGATTGCTGTCGCTTTCATGTCATCCAAGCCCCAATATAAGTTCCATCATTTCATCCACCGTGGCCAGAACACGTGCATTGGCGGCATAGGCCTTTTCGACAACCAGAAGGTTCTGCAGTTCCGCATCGGTATCGACGCCCGTCGAAAGTTCCTGCTCCACCATTTCGTTGTAACTGGCCGACAAGAAGCTCAACCGCTGTTCGGTGTTGAAGTTCGCGGCCCCCGCCCAAGAGGACAACTTTGACATCAGCCCGGACGAGGTCTGGGCACCGGGTCCCAGATCACCGGATGCGACCGAACGGACGTCACTGAGCGCATCGCGCATGGCGTTCAGAAGGCTTCCATCACCGACAGGGCCCGGCGCAACAGCTCCAAGCCCGGATCGCAGGCGCCAGGTTTCAGGGGATTGGATCGGATCGACCAAAGCATTGATCGTGATCCTGCTGGCGATCCCCGCCTCATTGATCGGATCGAACGCGGCGCCCGCATCCGTGAAGAGACCCGGATCACCTGGGGCGAGCGTGGCATCAACCGCAGGATCCTGAAAGCGAGTGATCAGGTCGCGAGCGACACTATCCAGCTGGGTCTGCGCCGCCAGGGCTGCCTGATCCCGAATCTCGAACTGGGCCAGGAGCGTTCCACCGCGCAGCGGGCTGGTTTGGCCGCTGGTTTGGATGGCCATGCCGTTCATAGTCAGGCCGGACAGCGTCCCTCCGGCCAAGGACTGAAACGGCGTCACCGTGTTCACCGCAGTAAACTCCAGCTCTGCCGGTTTGCCATCAAGGAGGATCGCGCCCGCCTCGGTAAACAGAGCGACCTGCCCGTTTGGCCGGGCCACTTCACGAACCGGGACCATGACATTGATTTCATCGATCAGCAGCTGACGCTGATCAAAAAGACCGCCCGTATCCACACCCCGCGACTGCGCAGTGGTAATCTGGGTGTTGAGAAGGTCCACCTCGGAGAGCACGACGTTCAACCGGATCACCTGCCGGTCGATGGACTGATCTGCGGCACTGCGGGCGTCCGAGATGCCGTTCCCCGCGCGATTGAACGCGTCCGCCAGCTCGACCGCTGCCTGGGCCACACTGTTCAGTCTGGCTGGCGCATCAGGAAAGCTTGCCGCTTCGATCAATTTGGCCTCGAACGTGGCAATCCGCCCCGAAAGAGAGGTTGGATCATCCGCTGTCCCGACATTCTGCATAAAGCCTGCGTAGAACCCGGCAACCTGTTCTGATCCCGCGAACTGTGCCTCGGCTGTCCGCCGTGCGGCCAGAACAACCGGATCGGCCAGTCTGCTGATCCCGGCGACGCCAACGCCGGGAGCCACCGTACTTGAGGCCAACACCACCGCCCGCTTGCCATATCCAGGCGTGGTTGCATTCGCGATATTCGCCGCAATGATCTCGGACGCCTTTCCAAACGCCTGCAATCCGCTGAGCGCGCCGCTGAACGCGGATGAAATGCTCATGACTGGATCCTTTCATAAGTCGGTGCTTGTGGTCAGTTCAGCGTCAACGCTTGATGTTGGTGGTTTCCTGCAGCATCTCGTCGACGGTCTGGATCACCTTGGCATTCGAAGAATAGGCGCGCTGGGTTTGGATCATCGCAGTCAATTCCGCCGCCACATCGGTGGCCGATTCCTCCAGTGCAAACGACACGTATTCGCCCGTCGGACCGGTGCCGGCATCCCAAAGGAAGAAATCGCCGCTGTCAGAGGTTGGCGTATAGGTCTGCTGACCCATCGTCATCATACCGTTGGGGTTGGTCACATCGACCAGCGGGATCTGATAGATCACCTGGTTTTCACCCGTATCGAACTGCGCAATCACAAAACCGTTCGCGTCGATTTCAACACCAACCATATTACCCGGAGGGGCGCCGTCCTTTTCGATCACGACGGGGGTAAATGTGTCGGCCAGTTGCGACATCCGACCTTGTTCGCCCAAGGCCCCGATGTTGAGCTCAATCGGCCCTCCGGCGACATTGACAACGACACTCCCGGTGGCGGCATCATAGGTCCCGCCGGTTACGGTCGCGACGGCGTTCAGGGTGCCACCGCCGGTTCGGCTGTCGTCAAAGGTAAGAGTGTATTCCCCAATTACCGCGCCTGCCGATGCCGAGTCTGTCAGGACCATTGTCCACTCGTTCGACGAGCCGGTTCCCGCAACCGTTGGCGTGAATTCGATCACAATGGTCTCGGAAGCGCCCAGGTTATCAAAGTATTCGACGGACAGGGTTTCCGGGTCACCTGCTGCCCCCGCTTCTGTCGATGCCGCCGGCAGGTTCACACCAACCGTCATCTCGGTGGTTGGCGTGCCAATCAACTGATTGCCGTTGATCTGAACCGGAACCAACCCTTCGGCGGTGTCGCGCGGTTGCAGTGGAATGCTGCCATCGGCATTGGCCGACCAGCCCATTAGGATCATCCCGGAAGTCGTTTTCAGATACCCCGCCTCATCAGGCCGAAACGACCCGGTCGAGGCCAGACGCATCTGAAGATCGCCTTGGGGCGCATTGACCTGCGCCTCTGTCACGACGGGCAGGAATCCCCTGCCGCGCACCGCAAGATCCGTCGGATTCGACGTGCTTACCAATGATCCGCTTTCGCTGACCAGGCGCTGTGTGGTCGCCCGGACACCACCGGCCGAGTAAAAGCCACCCGTCGAGCTGCTTACCATCGAAAAGAAATCGGTCTGAACCCGCTTGTACCCCATCGTCGAGGAATTCGCGATATTGTCCGAGATCGTCGCAAGACGAGAAGCATTGGTCGCCAATCCGGCAACACCGGCATTGAGGGAGGAGGAAATGGTCATATGCGCGCCTTTCTGCAGCATCAAATCAAGTTCGATGTCAGCGATACCGCAGGCGGACTTAACACCGCGCTAACAGCTAAAAGTCGCGCTATTTCCCAGTCACCGACGCAAGAAGATCACCTCCACCCGGTTGTTTCGGATCGCCATCGGATCCCTGGCCACAGGCGTCCGGTCCGCGTGACCGGTGACCCGGCGAATTCGGTCAGACGACATACCGCTGCCCTTGAGAAGCGTGCGCATCCGGTCCGCCCGCGCCGCCGACAGGCTCCAAACCGGGTTTGTGGCCTGTACGACGGGGTTTGCACGGACATGCCCGCCAACGGCGATCTGGTTTGTGACCAGCCCGCTGACCCTTTGGATCATCGCCGCAAGATCACGCATCAGCTGGGTCGGCTCGTCCGTTCCCTCTTCAAAAAGAGTGGCCCGCTCAAGATCAAAAAGCTCGATCACCAGACCCTCGTCGGTCACGCGGGTGATGATGTGGCGCATCAACGCGTCCGAGACCATGCTCTCGCCGCTTTGGCTGAACAACGCCTCCTCGATCTGACGAAACGCCGAGTTATCTTCGGGGCTGGCGCCTTGGTTCTCCGCTTCCATCTGGCCGCGGGCGCGGTTCGCCTCTGTCGGGCGCGCTTGCGATGCACCCGTCCCGACCTGGGTCAACACATCTTCGGAAAAGATCGCGTTGCCGTTGAACATCCCTTCGCCACCGCCGGATTGGCGGTTGATCGGTACCGTCGGGGTAAAGTAATCCGCGATCCCGCTGCGTTGCTTTTCTGTTGTCGCATTCAATAGCCACATCATCATGAAAAAGGCCATCATCGCGGTTACGAAGTCCGCGTAAGCGACCTTCCAGGCCCCACCGTGGTGCCCGTCGCCCGCAACAACCTTTTTTCGTTTGATGATCGTGGGCGCGACGTTTGATTGCGCGCTCATCTCCACCACCTTTATTCACCCAGGGCGGGGATACACCAGCGGAGGTAAAGGCTGGATTAACAGATCAACTTGTAGCAATTCGACCCTGTGAACCTGTTCGCCGAATGAGGCAAGGCGCGGAAACACCGGAAGGATCACCACAACGACAGCAACGTGCAAATGCGCACAAACTGACAGCAAACACGTTCCCACAAGGATTTGTGTTGCCATTGACATGCTGCATCTTCCTTTCTGTTTGAATATTTAGGTAATTGAGGCCCTTATCGATCCGAGCTTTAAGGGCAGAGGCGTATATTATGAAACGTGTTGTTATCTTTGTGTTGATCGCTCTGGCGGCAGTGTCCATTCCTGTGGCGCCCAGCGCGCAGGACGTCGCGCGTCCTGCCAAGGTCTTTACTGTTGCGGAAACGACCAATGAGTTGAGGCGCACCTATCCGGCCATCGTCCTGCCATCGGCAGAGGTCGAGCTGTCTTTCAGGGTCAGCGGACAGGTGGTCGAGTTGCCAATCCGCGGGGCAGTGGAGGTCGAGGAGGGGGACCTGATCGCGGCGCTCGATCCGCAGGATTTCGAGACCCAGGTCGCCCAGCTTGAAAGCCAGGTGGACCAGGCCGAGGCGCAGCTTGACGCACTCAGAACAGGCGCCCGCGCCGAAGAGATCGTGGCGCTGGAAGCGGCGGTCGCCTCGGCGCAGGCTCAGGTGGATCAGGCCCGCGAACAGACAGAACGCACCCGTGAGCTGGCAGAGCGGGGGGTTGTGGCAGACGCCCGGCTTGAACAGGACGAGGCGAACCTGCGCGTGGCCGAAGCGAACCTGCAGGCCCAGATCGAACAGTTGAGGATCGGCCAATCCGGTGGCCGTCCCGAAGAAATCGACGCGGCGGAAGCCGCAATTCGCGGGCTCGAAGCGCAATTGACGGTCGCGCGAAGCAACCTCGGCTATGCAACACTCGAAGCGCCGTTCGCGGGCATCATCGCCCGGCGCGACATCGACAATTTCAGCAACGTGCAGGCAGGCCAGTCCGTCGCTCTGCTACAGGCATTGTCAGTCGTGCATTTGTCCTTTGACGTGCCGGGTCCCGATATCACGGCGCTCAGTCGCAATGGTCCCGGCAGTATCGTCAACCGGGTGATCTTTGACTCGTTGCCGGACCAGATCTTTGACTCACAGACCGTCGAGTTTTCCGTGCAGGCCGACACCGCGACACAGACCTATCGCGCCCGTGTCGCGGTTGCGGTACCAAGAAACGAGATGATCCTGCCGGGTATGGTGGGGCGCGTGATCAGCACCGCGCCAAGCGAAGCCACCGCCCTGACCATACCTCTGACGGCTGTGGCGTCCAAGTCCGACGGATCGCCCTTTGTCTGGGTCGTGCAGGATGGCAACACGGCTGTCGGCCAGACCATAACCCTAGGCGAGGTTGCCGGGGATCATGTGGTGGTGACCCAAGGCCTCTCGGCCGGTGACACGATTATATCGGCTGGCGTCAGCCAGATTATGGATGGCATGCGCATCCGCCCGATTACCCAGATCGGGGGATAGCCCATGGATCTCGCGCGTTTCGCGATTGAAAAGAGGGCGATCTCGGCCGTTTCGACCCTGCTGATCTTGGTGGCCGGGTACTTCGCCTATGTGAACCTGCCCCGGTTCGAGGATCCGGAATTCTTAATCCGGCAGGCGCAGGTCATTACCCCCTACCCGGGCGCGGGCGCCGAAGAGGTGGCCACCGAGGTCACCGAAGTGATCGAGAACGCGGTCCAACAACTCTCTGGCGTCAAAGAGGTGCGGTCTGTCTCGTCCCCCGGTCTGAGCAATGTAACGGTTGAGTTCACGATTGCCGAGACACCGGACTATCCCGAGCTCAACCAGAAATTCACCCAGCTGCGCGCCAAGATCAGCGATGCGCAGGCGGATCTGCCCCCCAATGCGCTGGCCACGCAGGTTTTTGACGACTTCGGCGACGTCTTTGCCCTCTACTTTGCGGTCGTGGGTGAAGGCTTCACGCTGAGCGAGCTTCATGAATACGCCAAAGACCTGCAACGTGAACTGGTCACCGTCGATGGTGTGTCCAAAGTGGTTCTGAACGGCGTGCAGGATGAGGTGATCTATGTCGAGTATTCACCGGCGCGCATTATCGAGCTGGGTCTCGCTCCCAGCCAGATCGGCGACATCCTTACGGGCCAGAACCTCGTCACCCCGGCAGGTTCGATTAGGGCCGGACAAACCCGGCTGGAGCTCAGGCCGCAAACCGCCATTGGCTCGACCGAGGCGATCGGCAATCTGCTGATCACCAATCCGCAAACGGGCGTGTCGTTTCGTCTGTCCGATATTGCGGCCATTTCCCGCGGTTTGAGGGAACCGGCGACCGCACTGCTGTTCCGCGATGGGCGGCCTGCCATCGGCATCGGGATCTCGAACACCCGCGGTGGCAACGTGGTGACCATGGGCGAAGCCGTCAAAGAGCGGATGGATGCGCTGATCTCGGAGCGCCCGATCGGTATCGACATCCTGCCGATTTCGGATCAGTCGGCCACGGTGGCGGTCTCGGTCGATGACTTTGTGATGAATGTGGTTTTGGCCCTGATTATCGTCGTGGGCACGCTGCTGGTTTTCATGGGCCTGCGGTCGGGCATTCTGATGGGCGGCATCTTATTGGTCACGGTGGCCGGGACGCTGTTTGGGATGTATATATATGGGCTCGACATGCAGCGGATCTCCCTCGGGGCGCTGATCATTGCGCTGGGGATGCTGGTCGATAATGCCATCGTGGTGGTCGAAGGCACACTGGTTAAGGTTCAAAAGGGCGAAGACGCGGCCAGCGCCGCGCAGTCCATTGTGGCGCAGACAAAATGGCCCTTGTTGGGCGGGACGGTCGTGGGCCTGCTTGCATTTTCGGCCATCGGTTTTTCACCAGACAACACCGGAGAATACGCCGGCAGCCTGTTCTGGACGATTGCGATTGCCCTGCTCTTTTCGTGGCTGGTGGCGATCTGGTTGACACCTTATTTCTGCACGCTGATCCTGAAACCCGGAGGTCAGGCAGAAAGACGCGAAAGCGTCGTTTTGCGCTGGTATCGCGGGCTCTTGGCCCAAGCGATCCGCGTGCGCTATATCACTGTCGCCGTGATCGCCGGGCTTTTTGTGTCGGCGATCGCCCTCTTTTCGATGGTGCCGCCCGGGTTCTTTCCAACGTCGACGCGCGCGCAGTTCGTGGTGGATTACTTCCTGCCGCAAGGCACTGATATCGCCCAGACCCAAGCCGACATCCTGCGCATCGAAGAACACATCCGCAGCCTCGATGGCGTGACAGGAACCAATGCGATGGTCGGTGGTGGGCATCTGCGCTTTATGCTGATCTACGAAGCGGAAAACCAAAACTCCGCCTATGGCCAGGTGCTGGTGGATGTCGAAGACTTTTCCCAGATCGCGGCGTTGCAGACCAATCTGCAAACCTGGGTCGATGCGGAGTTTCCTGCATCGACAGCAAAGGTCTGGAAGTTCGTCTTGGGGCCGGGCGGCGGCTCCAAGATCGAAGCCCGGTTCTTTGGCCCCGACCCGGTCGTCCTGCGCGACCTCGCGGCCCAGGCCAAACAGATCATGGCCGATGCCAGAGCCATCGCGATCAAGGATGACTGGCGCGAACAGGTGCAGACGATCCGCCCAGTGATCAACACCGAAAACGCACGCCGCCTGGGACTGACCCAAGGCGAGATCTCGAACGCGCTTTACAGTCACCTCAATGGCGCCAATCTGGGGGTGTACCGCGAAGGCGACGAGCTGCGCGACATCATCATGCGCCCTTTCGAGGCGGACCGGAACGAAGTGGGCAATCTGCGCGACGTCCAAGTCTTTAGCCAGGTGGCGGGCGGATATATTCCCATTGCTCAGGTGGTGGACCGCTTTGATCTGGTGTTCGAGGCGGGCAATCTGCGCCGGATCGACAGGCATCTGGCGATCACCGCGCAATCTGACAACGCACCGGGTGTGCTGTCAGGAGACCTCTTTGACGAGGTTCGTGGCCCGATCGAAGCAATTGAGCTGCCGCCTGGGTATCGCTTTGAATGGAAGGGCGAGTTTGGCAATTCGACCGAGGCCAACGCGGGCCTGGCCGCGACGATGCCGCTGGGGTTTGGCGCGATGGTGCTGGTTGTTATCTTCCTTTTCAACGCCTTGCGCCAGCCGCTGATCATCTGGCTGACGGTCCCGTTGGCGCTGATTGGTGTGATCTGGGGCCTGGCCGCGACCCGGACACCGCTGGAGTTCATGGCAATCCTGGGCATCCTGTCGCTGACCGGCATGCTGATCAAGAACGCCATCGTTCTTATCGACGAAACCGATACGCAAATCTCCGGTGGCAAGGCGCGCATGGCGGCGGTTGTGGACAGTTCCGTCAGCCGTTTCAGACCCGTCTCACTGGGTGTTCTTACTACGGTTTTAGGGGTCGTGCCGCTGCTGTGGGATCCCTTCTTCAAATCCCTGGCCGTGGTGATTATCTGCGGTCTTAGCTTTGCGACGATCCTGACGCTGATCATCGTGCCAACGCTCTACACAGTCTTTTTTCGGATCGCAGGGGATGAGGTCGAGCCGAATGCGACCTGACGGGCCCACCGCGCAGCGCATGCCGGATACCGCCTGATGCAGGCAAACACACCGCTTTTGACCGCATCGCTGACTGTGGTGGGGGCCGTAGGGCTGTGGGGGATCTTCGACCCGCAGGGAGCCGTTGCGGTCTCGCGGGCAATCGTTGAACGCTCCTTTGAAGGGCGGGGTTGGTTCATCATGCTGACAGTGACCGGCCTTTTGGTCTTTTGCGTCTGGATCGCCCTGTCGCGCTATGGGACCATCCGGCTGGGCGCCGATGACAGCCAACCGGAGTTTTCGACACCCGCCTGGCTGGCCATGCTGTTTTCCGCGGGCATGGGCGTTGGGCTGCTGTTCTGGGCCGTGGCCGAGCCATTGACCCATTTCGCCTTCGGGCGTGATTTCCTGCCAGAGCCCATTGCGGCAAGCGAAGCCCTGACAACCACCCTGTTTCATTGGGGGCTGCACGCCTGGAGCATCTATGCGGCAACCGGCCTGTGTATCGCCTATTTCGCGTTTCGCCGGGGCACCCCGATGCTGATCAGCGCACCGCTGATCTCGCTGTTCCCGGGCGAGGGCTGGGCGCGGGTCACCGGGTGGCTGTCGGATTTTCTGGCCATCGCCGCGATTGCCATTGGCGTCGGCGGCTCGATCGCGATGGGTGTGTTTCAGGTCGCAGACGGCGTTGATGTGCTCATGCAGGGGAACGGCGCTGGGCAGGAGCTGCTGATTGCCGTTTTTGCGGCGCTGTTCCTATGCTACCTGCCGCCCTTGATGATCGATCTGGGTCAGGGCATGTCGCGCCTGTCGAACCTGGCGATGCTGATTGCAGGTTTCCTGCTGATCTTTGTGATCCTGTTCGGACCCACGCAATACCTCATGAATGCCATCCTCAACAGTTTTGGCACCTACATCGCAGAGGTTGTACCGCGCGGCTTTCAGACCTTCACCTTTTTCGACGATGTGCTGGGCCAATGGTTTGCTGACTGGACACTGACCTATATGGTCTGGTGGATCGCCTGGGGGCCCTTTGTCGGTGTATTCATCGCACGGATCTCCAAGGGTCGAACGATCCGTGAGTTCGTGCTGGGTGTCCTGTTTGTGCCAACCCTGTTTTCGATGATGTGGTTTGGCGCCTTTGGCGGTATCGGGCTTTTTGACACGCTGGAGGGTAATGGCGGACTGGTCGCCACGACGCAATCCAATGTCGAACGGGTGACGTTTGACCTGCTGGCTCGGCTGCCTCTCTCGGGGCTCACGACGGTGGCCACCATCTGCGCCGCGTTCCTATTCATCGTCACCAGCGTTGTCAGCGCGGCCTTTGTTCTGGGAACATTCTCGACCGGCGGCGATCCCGAGCCTGCCCCGCGCGTGCGGCTGATCTGGGGTGTTGTGCTGGGATTGCTGGGTGGTGCGATGATCCTGTCGGGGTCGATCGAGGCGGTCCGCAGCCTGATCGCTCTGGGTGCTTTGCCTTTTGTGTTCATCATCGTGTTGCTGGTCACGTGCCTGGCGCGTGCCCTCAAGGAAGAAACCCATGCTGATCGGTGACGCGGCAGATACGCTGATGAACGTCACCACATTCGCCTTTCTGGGCGCGATGATCTGGTTGTATATGAGGCCACGAAAGTAACGTCGCTTGCTGGCCTGATCCTTGCGGAGGTGGGCCGGTTTCTGGCAAACCTGCCAAAGGCCGCGAGGGCCATTAGCGGATCCTCGACCGCACCTTGGACAAAGCCGAATGAACGCCATGTTTCCCTCCACCCGAGAGCTCCCACCACACCGCTCGACCTCTTGGAGGCGCGGCAGGATAACCGTGCGCGGACTTCGCAATCCAGCGTTGTTACGGGGCCTCAGGACGGATTCTCACACCAGTTCTCCAGCGTTCTAAGCGGGCAGACTAGCGGCAGGTGCAAAAATACCGTAGCGCGCAATGGTAGAGCGATCATCTCGCAGGACAGCGTCCCGGACCAAGATAGGGGTGTTTGATCTTTGCGTTTCTCCACAAACAGAGGACCGGATGCCAAAATGAACTGGCTGATGGCATTGGCCTTGATCAATCAGGCAACCTTTCGCGGAGCCGGCAGCGATCGGTGGATTTTGCGCACTGGGAACAATCTGGTCGCAAAAAACCCGGGCGCGAACGCCCGGGCAGGTGGTGAAAGGCTGTCGGAAGGAGACGTCAGCCTTTGGAGAATTCCGGATAGGCTTCCATACCCAACTCGGACATGTCGAGGCCGTTGATTTCTTCCTCTTCTCCGACACGGATACCCATCGTCGCTTTGAGGATGAACCAGACCACCGCCGAACTGACGACCACAAAGACGCCCACGACCAGGATCGAGAAGAGCTGCACACCCAGGTTCGCATCGGGGTTGGTCAGAACCACGGCGATGGTGCCCCAGATACCGGCAAACAGGTGTACCGGGATCGCGCCGACAACATCGTCGATCTTGAGCTTGTCGAGGAACGGAACCGCAAAGACGACGATCACACCGCCCACGGCACCGATCAGGGTGGCCATGCCCAGCGACGGCGTCAGAGGTTCAGCCGTAATCGACACCAGACCGGCCAGCGCGCCGTTCAGCACCATGGTCAAGTCCGGCTTTTTGTACAGGACCTGGGTCAGGATCAGTGCCGCAATCGCACCACCGGCGGCCGCCGTGTTGGTGTTGGCAAAGATCCGGCCCACATCGGCCACATCTCCGACCGACCCCATGGCCAGCTGCGAACCGCCGTTAAAGCCGAACCAGCCCATCCACAGGATGAATGTCCCAAGGGTTGCCAGCGCCAGGTTCGAGCCGGGGATCGGAACGGTTTTGCCGTCCTTGTATTTACCGATACGCGGCCCAAGGATGATGGCCCCGACCAGAGCGGCCCAGCCACCGACCGAGTGTACGACAGTCGAACCGGCAAAATCCAAAAAGCCCATCTCGTCCAGGAAGCCACCGCCCCATTTCCACGACGCTTGCAGCGGATAGATGATCGAAGTCAGGATGATCACAAAGATCAGGAATGGCCACAGCTTGATCCGCTCGGCCAAGGTCCCCGAAACGATGGAGGCGGTGGCCGCACAGAACATCAACTGGAAGAAGAAGTCCCCCGATGTGGCCGCATAGCCATAATCATCTGCGGCGTCGGCCGTGACGCCGACCGCTTCCAGAACGCCTGGACCCCAGACGCCCGAAACAATCCCGTCCATCATCCATGTGCCCAGCGGGTACATCAGGTTATAGCCGATCAAATAGTAAAAGATCGCCGCCATCGAAAAGAGCGAGATGTTCTTGATCAACTGCATGGTCACGTTCTTGGAGCGCACCAGGCCGGCCTCAAGCATGGCAAAGCCTGCGGCCATCCAGAACACCAGAAAGCCGCCAACCAAGAACAGCAGCGAATTCATGATAAAGACCATGTCTGTCGAGGGGTTCACCCCCGCGACAGGGCCGTCATCCTGGGCCAGGCCCAGGGTCGGCAGCGCAACCAGTGCGGCGGCCGGAAGAAGTGTTTTGAGAAGTTTCATCCGTCTGTTTTCCCTATGCGTTACGCTGTTTTTCACAGAGCGTCTTCGTTCGTCTCGCCAGTCCGCACGCGGATCGCCTGCTGGACATCGAGCACGAAAATTTTTCCGTCGCCGATTTTCCCGGTCTGCGCGGTCTTGGCGATGGTTTCGACGATCTGATCCGCCATCGTTGTGGCGACCACGATCTCGATCTTTATTTTCGGTACAAAGTTCACGGCGTATTCCGCACCGCGATAGATTTCCGTGTGGCCGGACTGAGATCCAAAGCCCTTGATCTCGGTTACCATCATGCCCCGCACGCCGGCTTCGGTCAGCGCTTCGCGAACCTCCTCCAGCTTGAAAGGCTTGATTGTAGCAATGATGAGTTTCACTTGCGTCCCCTTCGGTAGGCAGGTCGCCCTGCAATGACACGGGAATTCAGAGCGCAAATGCGGGGGGCAATGAAACGTGGTGCAGCGGATTCAGACAGGGCGCCCTCCGAGAAGTTGCATAATTTTTGCACAAATACGTGAATGCGATGAAAAATTAGGCGAAATTGGAAGGGTTCGAATTGCGCGATACCAGTCTCAACAAATCCATCCAGGCAGGGTATGGTGCAAAAAAATCAGAGCCGGGCAGGGCAGATAATGAGCGATTCACGGCGGCGTAAACCGCCCTTGGTGGCCGACAGGCGGTATCCGAATTCATCGGCACGAAAACCGACCGCAAAGGCCAAGCCCAAAAAAAGCGCGCCAACCAGGCGGCGCACCACCGGTCGTGGCGGTGGGCGGCGCAGACCGCCTGCGCGTGCGGTTGGATTCCGCGGATTGATCGGAGCGGCCCTGCGCTGGGTCGGTCGGTTGCTCTGGGCGGTGGTCTGGCGCGTCTCGGCGGTGGTTGCCGCACTGATCGGCGTCGCGGTCGGCATCCAGTACATGAGCCTGCCCGATCTGTCGGCGTTGCTGGATGGCCGCGCGCGCGGATCGGTTACGATGCTCGACCGGGACGGGCGGGTCTTTGCCTGGCGTGGCGAACAGTTCGGCGGCGCGGTCAGCGCAGACACCGTCTCCCCGCATCTCAAGAACGCCATTATCGCGACGGAGGACAAGCGGTTCTATCGTCATTTCGGGATCAGCCCGCGCGGCGTGGCCAGCGCCATTCGGATCAACCTTGCCGAGGGGCGCGGTCCGCTGTCGGGACATGGCGGGTCTACTATCACCCAGCAGACCGCCAAGCTTTTGTGCCTGGGAGAGCCGTTCGACCCGACGTCCGCCATGACCGAAGCGGAGTATGAAGCCGATTGTCGGCGCGGATCGCTGTCGCGCAAGGCCAAAGAGGCGATCTATGCCCTGGCGATGGAGGTCAAGTATTCCAAGGACGAGATCCTGACGATCTATATGAACCGGGCCTTTTTGGGCGCGGGAGCGCGCGGGTTCGAGGCCGCGAGCCAGCGCTATTTCGGCAAATCGGCGGCCGAGGTCAATCCGGCCGAGGCTGCGATGCTGGCCGGCCTTCTGGTGGCACCCACGCGATTTGCGCCGACCAACGACCTTGAACGCTCGCAAAACCGCGCGGCGACCATCCTGCGCCTGATGACCGAACAGGGGTATCTGTCGGACACCGACCGGGCGATGGCCATGGCCAACCCTGCCGAGCTGAGCGCGGCGGCAGAGGCGCGGGCGGGCGGCTATTTCGCCGATTGGGTCATGTCGTCGGGCCCCGATTACTTTACCCGCAACACAACCGAAGATGTGGTGATCCGAACGACCCTGGACCAGAGGCTCCAGACAGCTGCCGAGGATGCCTTGCGGGAAATCTTCGAGACCAAGGTACGCGACGGATCCAAGGCCCAGGCGGCGATTGTAGTGATGAGTGCCGATGGTGCCGTCCGTGCCATGGTCGGCGGGCGCAAGACGCGCGTCGCGGGTGCGTTCAACCGGGCGACCCAGGCGCTGCGCCAAACCGGATCCTCCTTCAAGCCGTTTGTCTATGCCGCAGCGCTCGACCTTGGGTATTCGCCGCGCGACACGGTCGTGGATGACCGGTTGTGCATGACCATCCCGGGGTCGGGCGAATGGTGTCCGCGCAACTATACCAATCAGTTCTACGGAGAGGTTACGCTGACCCATGCGCTCAAGGAATCGCTGAATATCCCGGCGGTTAAAATCTCCGAAAGCGTTGGGCGCGAACAAGTGCGTGCGGTAGCTGAAGGATTCGGGATCCAGAGCGATCTGGCGCTGGGCCCCGCCCTGGCGCTGGGGGCCTCGGAAAGCACGCTGATCGAGATGACGGGCGCCTATGCGGGCATTCTCAATGGCGGATCGGCGGTTGAACCCTATGGCATGGTCGAGCTGCGCCTGATGGGCGATGAGCTGCCGCTGATGGGCTCGGATGGCGGCATCGGCGAGCGGGTGATCCAGCAGGATGCCGCGGAACAATTGATCTGGATGATGGAACAGGCCGTCAGCGATGGTTCAGGCGGGCGCGCTGCGCTCCCCGGCAGGCCTGTGGCCGGCAAAACGGGCACAACCCAGGCCGCGCGGGATGCCTGGTTCATAGGTTTTTCCGCCGATTACGTGGCAGGTGTGTGGATGGGGTATGACGACAACACTCCCCTGACAGGTGTCACGGGCGGTGGCCTACCGGCCGAGATCTGGCGTGAAACGATGCTGCGTGTGCATGACGGACTGCCGGTAAACCCGCTGCCGATGCAGCCGCCCGCAGGCCCCGCTCAGCCGCGCGGCGGACAGGCGGGCCAGACGGTCGAGGGCATTCTTGACCGGATGCTGCGGGACATTCTCGGCGGGGATGGCGGAAACGCTCCCGCGCCCCGTGCCGGTGATCGCTGACCAACGTGACCCCGTCGTGGAGGTGACAGAGGTGTCCTTCGGCTCAGGACCCGTTGCCGATAGACGGAAGCTGGAAGGACTGTTTACGGGATCTGTCGAACGATGGGGATAGGGGCAGCCAATATGTGTCGATCCGCTATACGGAGCGCCTGGCCGAAGCCGGAATCGAGCCGTCGGGCGGCCGCGTCGGCGACAGGTATGACAATGCCCTGGCCGAGACCATCATCGGCTTGTTCAAGGCCGAAGTCATCCATCGGCAGGGACCAAGAAAAACCGCGGATGCCGTCGAATCGGAGACTCTGAAGCGAGTCGACTGGTTCAACAACCGCCGCCTGCTTCAGCCCATCGGAAACATCCCGCCAGCAGAGGCCAAGGAGAAGTTCGATAACGTCGCCTGAAACGGAGTAAAAGGCCTCCGGCAAAACCGGGCCGGTTCAATTTGATACATAAGTCCGGACCATGCCCCAAACCCACGTTCGGACCAGAACGGTCCGTCGCGAAATGCACCGACCTTTTGTTCGACACTGGGACCTTGCCGATGAGCGCTCCATGGCTTTCGACCGTCTGCTGTCGTATCGACGAACGCCACACGCGACCTATGCGTTTGCGACACCTCGAAATGCGGCCGCAAGTCTTGCCATAGCATCGTGCGCACGCCCACTTCCAACCCGAGAGTGCAGCAAGACCGGCAAACGCGGTAGCTCAGGCAATCCCAACGTCTCGCCAACATCCACCGCGCCGAGGGGCAGCATCCGTTTTGCCAAGGCGGACACTCCCAGGCCCGCCGTGACCGCTGCACAAACCGCAGCAACACCACCACCGACAAATGCCTCGGTCCACGACACGCCAGCCTCATCTAAAACCTGGCCCGCCATAACGCGGACGCCGCACGGTTCAGCAAGCGTCGCAAGCGGCAGTGGCTCGCCCGCCCGGTGCTTCCAAGTCGGAGAGGCGTACCAACCGAACCTCTCGTGGGCGAGCATCTCGCCGTCGGTTCGACCGACGTGAAGACGGACAATTACCGCATCGAGCTCGCGCCGGTCGAAGCTCTGCAACAAATCACCTGAGGAGCCGATCCGTACCTCGATCAAGAGCTGTCGGTCCTGATCATTCATCCGGGCGATCAGCGCCGGGAGTTCCGGACCAGCCACGTGATCGCTGATCCCTATCGCCAAGCGCTCCCGCGAGGCGGTGATGGTCGCTGTTGCCCTATCGTGAACCGCCAGCAGTTCTTGGGCATGATGCAGAAACGCTTCGCCTTGCGAAGACAGTTGCACATGCCGGGGCGTACGGTCGACGAGACGACAGTCCAAGCGCTCTTCGAGCCGCTTCAGCTTCAGGCTCACGGCGGACTGGGTCATCTGGCAGGCGTCGGCGGCGCGGGTAAAGCTACCCAATTCTGCGATATGCACAAAAGCCTGAACTGCGTCGAGATCGAGGCGACGGATTGCCATTTCATTTCCTCATCACTGAAATCATCATTCATCGTATTCTGAAATATATACCGATCAGCTATGGTGAACCAGACATCTTTGAGCCTGTGCTCGTATGCATCCATCTGGCGCGCCAGGTCTGATTAAGATGATTGCGAAACAACGTGTTGGAAGAGCGTATGCCGAAGCCTGTCATCATCACCTGCGCGCCGACGGGGGGCATTCACACACCAACCATGACGCCCCATCTACCGATTACCCCAGCTGACATAGCAACCGCGTCGATTGAAGCGGCAGAGGCCGGGGCGTCCATCATCCATCTTCACGCGCGCGATCCGGAAACGGGTAAGCCAGATGCGCGGCCAGAGACCTTCAAGCAATTTCTTCCTGTTATAAAGCAAGCGACTGACGCCGTGATGAACATCACCACGGGGGGCGGCCTTGGGATGACAATGGAAGAACGTCTGCGCGCGGCTGTCGCCGCCAGCCCTGAGATGGCGTCCCTCAACATGGGGTCGATAAACTTTGGGATTTTCCCGCTACTGGAAAAATACTCAGGCTGGAAACACGACTGGGAAGCTCCGTTTCTAGAGATGACCAAAGACTATATTTTCCCGAATACCTTCGCGACTATCGAGTATGCCTTAAAAGAGCTTGGAGACAGGCACGGCACGAGATTCGAGTTTGAGTGCTACGATATTGGCCACCTCCATAACCTTGCCTGGTTTGTGGATCAGGGGCTGGTGAAGCCGCCGTTCTTTATCCAAATGGTATTTGGCATCCTCGGGGGGATGGGCGCGGATCCGGCGCATCTGACGCATATGCATCATACTGCTGACAAGCTGTTCGACGCAGAAAACTACGAATGGTCCGTGCTGGCAGCGGGACGTCACCAAATGCCCTTCGCTACGCAGTCGGCAATGCTGGGGGGGAACCTGCGCGTCGGCTTGGAGGACTCGATCTACATAGGCCCCGGTGAGCTCGCCAAATCCAACGCTGAGCAAGTCCGCAAGATCAGAAGCATCATCGAAAACCTTGGGTTGCGTGTTGCAACGCCCGACGAGGCCCGCAAGCGCCTGGCACTGAAAGGTGGCGACATGGTGAATTTCTGAGTTTTGGCGCGACGCCACATTTTCCACTCAAACGATGCACCAACCCTCAGTGAAAGGACCAAACATGCCCCTTGTTTCCATATCGCTTCGCAAAGGAAAATCCGAAACCTATCGCCAAGCGCTCATCGATGGCGTCTACCAAGCGATGCGGGACACCTTTAGCGTTCCGGAAGATGATCAATTCATCACCGTGACGGAACACGACCCGTCGAATTTCAGGTATGGGGCGAGCTATCTCGATATCGCTCGCAGCGACGACGTCGTATTCATTCAGATCAGCGCCATGGCCAGCCAGACATCGGACCAAAAGAAGGCGCTCTACGCCCGGATTGTCGAACTGCTTGCGAACAATCCAGGTATGCGACCGGAAGATGTATTCGTGAACGTCATCGAAGGAGTGAAGGAGAACTGGTCCCTCGGGAATGGGATCGCGCAATATGCGTGACGTCGCTGGCGGCCGGGTTTCGGGATAACGAACCGATACTCGACACCTCCGAGCAGGCCGCATTCTGGACGCTTCTAGGTGCACTCTTCTTCTCGTTGATGAACGCCGCCGCGAAGTACCTTGGTCTGCTCAATCAGCAGATGATCCTCCAATCGCTGGAAGGGTACCAGCCGATCCCCGTCTGCCAGATGACGTTTGCGCGGTATGCGATCGCAGCATTGCTCCTGCTTTTGTTCATGCTTGGACGCCCCATGCACTTTTGCATGTGGTCACCGGGCCGCGATCTTGGCCAGACAGTGGCCGGGTTCGGGGGGATCGCTCTGATGTTCGCAGCGATCCGGACGGTCCCACTCGCCTCTGCGGCCGCAATCGGAGTCACAAGTACGATCTTCGCGATGATCTTCTCGGCCATTCTCCTAGGCGAACGGGTTCCGCGCCGTCGTTGGTTCGCGGCGAGCATTGGTATGTCGGGCGCGATGATCGTTGCCTGCCCCGGTTCAGGCGTTCCACTTGCCGATGCATCCATCGCCTGAATGGCCGCGGCTTTCATGGGCGCTGAAGTCGTCGGCGTTAAGTGGCTTGCTCGGACGAATGATGGCGCGGTGACGATCTTGTTTCATAGTAACCTGACCGGCGTCCTCATATCCGGAGCTTGCATGGCTCCCGGCTTTGTGTGGCCGACACCATCGCAATCGAACGCCCTCTTGCTGATTGGATTGATGGCGATCCTCGGCCAGGCCTGCATGTTCCGCGCCGCGAAAATGTCTGATGCCAAAGTCATCGTACTGTTCTTCTATGTCTCGCTCTTCTACGCGGCTCTGATAGGATACACCGTCTTCGGCGAAAAAATCTCGCTCGCAGTTGGGATTGCCAAGACTTAGCACTTGATTTGAGAATTGTGGCGCCGGTTTATCCTTGGGATTCTCGCCATGACCGAACCTCTGCCGGACGAGATTGACGACGCCCTCTGGGATGAAGCCTGTCGCCGAGCAGCTGCGATCCGTCAGGTCCTGATGCGCGGTTCTGGCCAGTCTACTGCAGCAGCTGTTGCCGATCTTGCTTTCGAACCGGAGCTCAGTCAGGCGTCTGCCTGCCGCCTATTGAAGAGGTTTCGCGCTGACGGGACCGTCCTGTCACGGGTGGCGACAATGCGCGGATGCCGCACCGGCCATCGCGCTCTGGATACGCGGCGAGAGGACATCCTCCTAAGGGCAAACCGCAAATAGTGTCTGAAGCCCAGCGGCCCGTCGTCCTCACGGCGGGGGGGAAAA
>NZ_JAAWWD010000072.1 GCF_021404545.1 Aestuariivita sp. | reverse complement strand
AAGGCCGTGTACAAGGGCGCCATCGGACCCTCGGGGCATCTGGAGGGGACGGGAGCCTCCGGCGGGGAATATTTTTGGCCAGAAGAAGCATGCGGTGGCGCTCATCGATACCGTCTCCAGATGCGGGCGGCGAATTGCGCGATCAGGACGGCGCCGCCGACGATCAGGATCAGTTTGACCGGCCAGACCGGGGCGGTGAAATCGCCGAGCGCGCCGATGAACTCACCGCGTTGCCAGGCGCGGGTAAAGATCGGCCAGGTGGCCGAGACGATCACCCAGATCACTGCGATTGCGATCAGATCGAAAAGCGTCGCCAAGGAATTGCCCAGCGCGGGCCGTGTGCGGATCAGCCAGCCCAGAAAGGCATCCGATTGGGTCATGCGGCCCTGGCGCAGGGCGGCGGGGATCTGCAGAAAGACGATCGCCACGATGGACAGCGTCACCAACTCGGGCACGCCGCTGACCGGAGTGCCAAAGAGGTTGCGCCCGGCCACGTCAATACCAACAAAAACCATGAGCGCTAGGATCAGCATCGATCCCGCAACATTCAGCCCTTGCGTGGCCGCATCAAGCAGCCGCAGCGCGAGAGGATCGCGCTGCGTATCGGTCTTGAGTGACATGGGCGCTTACTCGATGTCCCAGTTGCGCAGCGGGGTGGCGCCTGCGTCGCGCATCGCGTTCATATAGGTGCTGAGCACCTCGGAGGCCGGTTTGCCCTGTGCGTCATGCTGATCGGCCCAGACGCGGGCCGCGTTGTCCATGCCCATGGCCCAGCCTTCGCGCAAGCTGTCAGGAGCTTCGGCGATTGTGGCCCCGGCATCGGCCATGGCCGCGAGCGATGCGGTGACTGCTGCCTCCAACTGATCGACATACCAGTCCTGTGCGGCATCCGCGCCCGCCTTGAGAGCGGTCTGCGCATCGTCGGGAAGACTCGCGTACCAATCGGCATTGGCACAGAGCGATCCGGCATATTGTGCGCCCATCCCGGTCTTGGTGATGTAAGGCGCCACCTCAAAGAGCTTGCCCGGCAGCGCGGCGGAGGCAAAGACGATGACCCCGTCATAGACGCCTGTCTTCAACTCGTTGTAATAGGTCGTGAGGTTGCCCGACACGCCCACAGCCCCCGTGCCCGACAGCCAGTTGATCGCCGCACCGGGGGCCGCGATCTTGCGCCCGTCGAGATCATCGAGCGAATTGACCGGGAAATTCGTCATCAGCAGATAGTCGTCGATCACGATAGGGGCGCCCAGATAGACCACGCCGTTCTCGCCATAGGCCTGGGTCATTGCAGGCAGGTTGGCGTGCAAATCGTCGATGATGGTTGAGACCTTGCGCAGGTCCGATGTCGTGAACGGCGTGTAATAGGTCACGTTCTGCACCGCCAGTTTCGCCGGATCAAAGAGCGACTGGCACGTGCCGATCTCGGCCAGCCCGGCCTCGACGGCCTCAAGTTCCTCACCGACCTTGGCGAGTGAGCCGCCATATTGTTCGGAGAAGGTGATGGAGTGGCCTGCCGCGTCCATCTGGGATGTTACGGTGGGTACGAACACATCCGAGATCATTTTGACCCAGCGGAAGACTGGCGGGTGGCCCGCAGCGATCGTCACCGAATAGCTGTCAGCCAGCGCCGCGACCGGGGTGGCGGCAAGGGCGCCCGCAAAGGCGAGGTGTTTCAGGTTCATTGTCTTTTCCTCCCAAAAAAAGATCGGTATGGCCCGGTGTGTTCCGGGCGATCATCTGTGTTGTTGTTCGCTGGCAATCAGAGCGCGGATGCCCCCTTCGACATAGGTGACAAGGGTGGTGACGACCGCGTCAGGGCGGGTTTTGCCGGGATCGCCATTGGCCAGACGCTCGGGTCGGCCGCTTTGTGACACGGCCGTGACCAGCGTGCCGATGGCCAGGTTATAGCCCCAGCTGATCGCGTGGCGCGACGCGTGCGGCAGTGCGGTCTGCAACGCGTCGATAAACTGTGCCGCGGTGGGATCGTAATGCAGACGCACCAGTTCGGCATCGCGCGCATCGCCCACAGTCAGCCCGGCCAGAATACGGGCATAGGCACGCCCGCCGCCTCCGGGGCCAAGTGGCGGCTCCATCAGGGCGCGCAGGATCTGCGGCACCGCATTTGCCGCGGTCAGGTCCACAGCCCCCAGTCGCGCCAGCCGGTCGGCATTGATGATGCCGGATCGTCGTTCGATCACAGCGGCGTAAAGGGTTTCTTTGTTGGTGAAATGGTAGTGCAGCAACCCCTGAGCCACGCCGGCGCGTGCCGCGATGGCCTTCATTCCTGCGCCGGAAAACCCGTCATCCGCAAAAACGCGCTCGGCCGCATCCAGGATGCGATCGCGACCGGTGCTTTGCGAATCTGGCTGTTTCAACTCTCCCATACACCGCAGTCTGCGTCCTGACTGAACGATCAGTCAAGGCTCGGTGGAATGATCTGCAAGACAGTTTCCGTAGCGGCAGCAAAAACCGCTTGCGCGAATCCGAAGCCTCCGCCACGTTGCGTACGCAAATGCGAAATGCTCTTTCGCATAGTGAAATTGGGAGGAATTTTCATGTCATTCATGAAAGGGGCCGTGCTGGCCGCTTCGATGGCTGCGCTCAGCGGTGCCGCTTATGCCGAGACCGTTCTGATCCATGGGGAGGCCGGCCCGAACCGGGGCGCCCGCGCCGCCGCGCTGCAATGGTTCGCAGATCAGGTCGGCGAACGCTCAGGCGGCGATCTGCGCATCGACATCCAGTGGGGCGGGGCACTGTTCAAGGCCAACGCGTCCGTGCCGTCGATCCGCGATGGTGTGGCGGATATGGGCAGTGTCATCGCGGTCTATTTCCCGCAGGAGATGGCAGGATACGGCATCGCCGATCTGCCTTTGAACAACCCCGACGCCTGGGTCGGCATGCGCGCAACCGATGCGCTGATGCGCAGTTCGGCCGAGATGCAGGCAAACCTGGCCGATAAGAACCTGGTTTACATTGGCAGCTGGACCACCAGCCAGGTCAATATCGGCTGCAAGGATGCAGCGATCCGCACGGCCTCGGATGTGGAAGGTCTCAAAGTGCGCGGCGTGGGCGCCTATGGCAAGGTCTTTGGCGAGATGGGGGCAAACATGGTGCGTATGTCGATCTATGACGCGTATCAGGGCCTCGACACTGGCCTGATCGATTGCAGCCAGGGGTATTCCTATGCCGTCTCGGCGCTGAAACAGGCCGAGGTGATGGACAGCTACACCATCCTCAACTGGGGTCAGGTCGGCGGCCTTGGCATCTTCATGAACAAGGACATGTATGACAGCCTCACGCCTGAGCAGCAGGCGGTTCTCAACGAAACCGGCAGCGACATGGCGGATGAGTTCGGGCGCATCATCACGTCGGCCAATGAAAAGGCCATCGCGTCGATGCAGGAAGAGGGCGTCGAGGTCATCGAACTGCCTGCCGAGGAACGCGCCAAGCTGGTCGAGATGGGCCAGCCCTTTATCGGAGAGTGGGTCGAGACCGCCACCTCCACCGGCCTTCCGGCGCAGGACCTGCTTGAGCAGTATCAGGCGCTGATCGCCAAATACACCGCCGAACGGGATGCCAACGGGTATCCGTGGGAAGACGGCGGAAGCTGAGCCGATGCTGGTCAGACTTGAAAATGTACTGCTGGGGCTTGGCGCCCTGGCAGTCATTCTTCTGGGTGTGCTGATCGCGGGCAATGTGGTGGCCCGGGCGGCGTTCGGCACCTCGTTTCCCGACAGCGTGATCATGGTGCGCGAATTGATGGTCGCCGCGATTCTGCTGCCTCTGGCGGCGGCGACAGCGCAGCGGGCGCATGTCTGTGTCGAGTTCATTTCCGACCGAATGGGGCCGCGTACCAAGAGCTGGCTGATCGTTCTGGGCTCGGTCACCGGGCTGCTGGCGCTCACGCCACTGCTCTATGCGGGTTGGCGCGAACTGATGTCGAACTGGGCATCGGGCAGCTTTTACTTCGGCGATCTCGGTCTACCGAAATGGCCAGGCCGGTTGCTCTTTCTCATCGGGATCGGGGCCTGCTGGCTGCGGTTGGCGGAATTGGCGATCCGTGACACGCGCACGATTCTGCGCGGCGATGCGGTCGACGACAAACACACTTTCACCGAGGCCGAGTAAATGGACCCATCCACAATTGGTATGATCGCCTTCGCGGCGGTTCTGATCCTGCTTGCGCTGCGCGTACCCATCGCCTTTGCTCTGGCATCGGTTGCGATGATTGCGACCTTCTTCATCTTTGCATTCCGTACCGGCACCTTCATGCCGGAACGTGCCCTGAACGCCACTACGTCGATGGCGTTTTCCAACGCATTCGACTTGATCCATTCCTATAACCTGTCGATGATCCCGCTGTTTGTGGCGTTGGGGCACGTCGCATATCGGGCCGAAATCACGACGAAGATTTACTATGCCGCCAAGGTCTGGCTGACCAAGCTGCCGGGCGGCGTTGCGATGGCTTCGGTCATGGGCTGCGGCGGGTTTTCGGCAATCACCGGTTCGTCAATCGCCTGTGCGTCGACGATGGGGCGGATCTGTACGCCGGAAATGCTTCGCATGGGCTATGACAACCGTCTGGCGACCGCCTCGGTTGCTGCTGGCGGGACGCTGGGCTCGCTGATCCCTCCGTCAGTGCTCTTCATCATCTATGGGATTTTCACCGAGACATCGATCTCCAAGCTGTTTCTGGCCGGTGTTCTGCCAGGCCTTCTGACGTTGGCCGGGTTTATTCTGGTGATCGCGATCTGGGTTTGGAGAAACCCCGAGATCGCGCCGCCTTCCGACGAGATGTATACCTCGAAAGAGCGCTGGGACGCCGCCATTGCGGCCTGGCCCGCGGTGATGCTGTTTTTGGTTATCATCGGCGGCATCTATGGCGGGATCTTTACCGCGACCGAAGCTGCTGCTGTTTGTGTGGTGGCCACCGTTCTGATCGGAGTGTTCCAGCGCAAGCTGACCGCACGGGACCTTTGGGACAGCTTCAAGGAAACCTGCGTGCAGACCGCTGCGATTTTCTTTATCGCGGCGGGCGCCAAGATATTCGTGGCTTTCATCGCGCTGACCGGCGTGGCGCCGGTGATTGTCAACGCGGTGACGGCAGCGGACCCATCGGTGTTCTTGCTGATGGTGTGCATCGCGCTGATCTATCTTCTGCTGGGTATGTTCCTTGATCCCATCGGGATCATGGTCCTGACCTTGCCGTTGATGATCCCGCTGGTTGAAGGCTATGGGCTGGATCTGATCTGGTTCGGTGTTGTGGTGATCAAGCTGCTTGAGATCGGGTTGATCACGCCGCCTGTCGGTCTCAACGTCTTTGTCATCGCCAATGTGGTGGGCAAGGATGCCCCGATCGACCGGATCTTTGCAGGCATCGCGCGGTTCCTGAGCGTCGATGTGCTGGTTCTGATCCTGATCATGTCTTTCCCGATCATCTCTCTTTTGATCCCGAACGGCATGCAATGACGGACCAGTCGGAAAACCGAAAATTTGCCAACACGCTGGCCAGAGGTCTCAGCGTGTTGCGCGCCTTTCGCGCCAGCGATGATGGGCTCAGCCATTCCGAAATTGCTCAGCGCACACGGCTGGCCGGGGCCACGGTGACCCGGCTGACCTTCACATTGGCCGAGCTGGGATTCCTGAGCCAGGACGGCAAGTCTGGCCATTTCCGGCTGGGCCCTGCGGCCATCGCGGTCGGCTCGGTCGCCTCGGCCTCGGCCAATTTCATCGATCTGGCCGCAGGCCCGATGCAGGATCTGGCCGACCGTACGGGAACGCTGGCGCTGATGGCGGTGCGCGATGGCGACAGGATGATGCTGGCTAAGACCTGGCGCCCAGTTGGCACCGCGTCGATCTGGCTGGAGCCCGGGCACCGCATCCCGATCCATGGCTCGTCCTCGGGTCAGGCGGTGGTGGCATCCCTGAATGACGCAAGGTTTTCCGCGCTTGAACCGGACGAGGATTTGCGCGCCTTCCGTCAGAATGGCTATGAACAGCTGGTGGGTCGTGGCTTTACCATTGCGCCCGAAAGGACGCGTTACGCCGCGACCGTAAACGCGGTCAGCGTGCCGTATTATGCGGGGGAGTTTGGGGAACCGGTGGCCTTTACCTGCGGCGCGCTGCCCGAGATGCTGAGCGATGCGCGCATGAGGGATGAGGTGGGGCCGGACCTGCGCCAGGTGGTACGGGATCTGGAACTGAAGACGGGCCGCAGCACGGCGCTGGCCCGCAGAGGATAAAAGAGGGAGAGAGGGTCATGAGCGAGGCCATTCAATACGAGCGCGCGGGCGATATCGCGGTTCTGGCGGCGAACAATCCACCGGTGAACGCGCTGGGCCAGGCCGTCCGGCAAGGTCTGGTCGACGGGATCGCGCGCGCCGAGAAGGAAGGCGCCAAGGCGGTGCTGATCTATGGTGAAGGCGCGACCTATTTCGCGGGTGCCGACATCAAGGAGTTCGGCAAGACCCCGCAGGAGCCGTGGCTGCCCGATGTCTGCGCGCGGCTTGAGGCCTCGCCGTTGATCGTGGTGTCGTCGATCCACGGCACGGCACTGGGCGGTGGCTTGGAGGTCGCACTGGGATCTCACTACCGCATCGCCACGCCCAAAGCCCGCATGGGTTTGCCCGAAGTGCTGATCGGCGTGATGCCGGGGGCCGGTGGCACGCAACGTCTGCCGCGCCTGATCGGGGTGGAGAAATCCATCGAGGTGATCACCAGCGGCCGCCAGATCGGCGCCAAGGAGGCGTTGGAACTGGGCATCATCGACCGGATCGCGGAGGGCACTCCGCGTGAGATTGGCCTGGCCTATGCGCAGGAGCTGATCGACCAGGACGCCAAACCGCGCCCGGTCAGCGAAATGCCGAACCCGGACGGCGTGGATTTCGACGCGGCCTATGACGCAGTGCTCAAGAAATCGCGCGGGCAACTCTCGCCCGCGACCGCGGTGCGCGGCGTCCAGGCGGCAGCGGAACTGCCGTTCGATCAAGGCATGAAGCGCGAACGCGAGCTGTTCTTTGAACTGATGAACACCGACCAGCGGCAGGGGTTGATCCATGCGTTTTTCTCTGAACGGGCGGTGGGCAAGCTGCCGGAGCTCAAAGGCGTAGAGCCGCGCGACGTGGGCGATATCGGGGTGATCGGTGGCGGCACCATGGGGGCGGGGATTGCCACCGCCGCGCTGTTGAACGGTCTCACGGTGACCATGCTGGAGATGTCGCAAGAGGCCGCCGAGGCCGCCAAGGGGCGCATCGCGGGCAATCTTCAGGGCGCGCTGAAGCGTGGCAAGATCAACCAGGACCAGTTCACTCATCTGACCGAAGCGGCGCTGACCTTGGCCACCGATTACGGCGCGCTGAGCAACGTCGATCTGGTGATCGAGGCGGTGTTCGAGGATATGGAGGTCAAAAAGCAGGTCTTCACCAAGCTCGACGCCGTTTGCAAACCCGGCGCGGTGCTGGCCACCAATACCTCCTATCTGAACGTGAACGAGATTGCCGCGATAACCAAGCGCCCGCAGGATGTGATCGGGCTGCATTTCTTCTCTCCTGCGCATGTCATGAAACTGTTGGAGATCGTCGTGGCCGACAAGACTGCGCCCGACGTGGTCGCGACCGGTTTCGCTTTAGGTAAGACGCTCAAGAAAGTGTCGGTGCGCGCGGGCGTCTGTGACGGGTTCATCGGCAACCGCATTCTGGCCACCTATCGCACGGCGGCCGATCACATGATCCTCGACGGCGCCTCGCCCTATCAGATCGACGACGCGTTGGAGGCGTTCGGCTTTGCCATGGGTCCCTATGCGGTCAGCGATCTGGCAGGGCTCGATATCGGCTGGGCGGTGCGCAAACGCAAACGGGCCGAAGGGATGGATCCGCGGGCGCGCGACACAAACTATGCCGACAGGCTGTGCGAGGCCGGCCATTTCGGCCAGAAGACCGGCAAGGGCTATTACATCTACGAAAAGGGTTCGCGCACGCGTACGCCCAACCCGGATGTTCCCGAGCTGATCGCCGCCGAGCGCGCCGAGAAAGACATTACGCCCCGCGCCTTCACCGATGACGAGATTGTGCGCCGCTATATGGCGGCAATGGTCAATGAGGCCGCCAAGGTGGTGGGCGAAGGGATCGCGCGCCGCCCTCTCGACGTGGATATGACGCTGCTTTTTGGCTATGGGTTTCCGCGCTATCATGGCGGCCCGCTGAAATGGGCCGACCTGCAAGGGCTGCCCGACCTGCTGGGCGATATCAAACGCTATGCTGAGGAGGATGATTACTTCTGGCAGCCAGCACCGCTTCTCGAACAGCTGGTCGCCGAAGGCCGCACCTTCGAAGACCTGAACAAGAAAGGCTGAGATCATGAAACAAGCCGTTATCGTTTCCACCGCCCGCACCGGGCTTGCCAAGTCCTTTCGCGGATCGCTGAACATGACCCACGGCGCCACGATGGGCGGTCACGCGGTGAAGGCCGCTGTCGAACGGTCGGGGATCCCGCTGGACCAGTTTGAAGACTGCGCCATGGGCTGCGGTTTTCCCGAAGGGGCCACGGGCCAGAACATCGCACGTCAGGTAGCCATTCGCGCGGGAATGCCGATCACCACGGCAGGTATGACGGTGAACCGCTATTGCTCGTCCGGCCTGCAGACCATCGCGCTGGCCGCCAATGCCATCACCCAGGAGGGTGCGGGCCCGATGATCGCGGGCGGGGTCGAAAGCATCAGCCTGGTGCAGACCAATGTTGCCTCGACACCCGAGCCATGGATCGCCGAGCACAAACCGGCGATCTACATGACCATGATCGAAACTGCCGATATCGTGGCCGACCGTTATGGCGTGAGCCGCGACGATCAGGACGCTTATGGTCTGCGCTCGCAACAGCGGATCGCGGCGGCGCAGGAGGCCGGCAAGTTCGCCAATGAGATCGTGCCGATGCAGACCACCATGGCCGTCAAGGACAAGGAAACAGGCGAGGTGTCGCATCACGAGGTCAGCGTGGATCGCGACGAATGCAACCGCCCTGGCACCACGCTGGAGGGTCTGCAGGGTCTGCAACCGGTGCGCGAGGGCGGCTACGTCACCGCTGGCAATGCTTCCCAGCTTTCCGATGGGGCCGCGGCGGTCACCCTGATGGACAGCACAGAGGCCGAGAAGGCAGGACTTGAGCCGCTGGGCGCCTTCAAGGGGTTTGCCGTGGCCGGGTGCGAGCCTGACGAGATGGGCATCGGCCCGGTTTTTGCGGTGCCGCGCCTGCTGGAGCGTCACGGGCTCAAGATCGACGATATCGACCTTTGGGAACTCAACGAGGCCTTTGCCAGCCAGGCGCTTTATTGCCGCGACAGGCTGGGCATCGATCCCGACAAATACAACGTCAATGGTGGCTCTATCGCGATCGGTCACCCGTTCGGCATGACCGGCGCCCGGATGACGGGGCACCTGATGCTCGAAGGGCGCCGCAGGGGCGCCAAACTGGGCGTTGTGACCATGTGCATCGGCGGCGGCATGGGTGCTGCGGGCCTTTTTGAAATCTACAGCTAAGGAGACCGGCAATGGATCTCAGCTATTCCCCCGAGGAGCAGGCCTTTCGCGCCGAAGTGCGCGCGTTTCTTGAGGCCAGCCTCACCCCTGAGATGGCGGACAAGGTGCGTCAGGGGCACGACACCCTGACCAAGGAGGATATCGAACACTGGCATGCGACGCTGAACGCGCGCGGCTGGCTGGCGCAGAACTGGCCCAAGGAGTTTGGCGGCGCGGCCTGGAATGCCGTGCAGCGCCATATCTTTGAAGAAGAAGCGGCCCGCGCCAACGCGCCGCGCATCGTGCCCTTCGGCCTGTCGATGCTGGCGCCGGTGCTGATGAAATTCGGCTCCAAAGAACAGCAGGATCACTATCTGCCGCGCATTCTGGATGGCACCGACTGGTGGTGCCAGGGCTATTCCGAACCGGGCGCGGGCTCGGACCTGGCCTCGCTCAAGACCAAGGCGGTGCGCGACGGGGATCATTACATCGTCAACGGGCAAAAGACCTGGACGACACTGGGCCAGCACGCCAATTGGATCTTCTGTCTGGTGCGTACCGACCCGGATGCCAAACAGCAGGAAGGGATCTCGTTCCTGCTGATCGACATGGACGCGCCGGGGATCGAGGTGCGTCCGATCATCCTTCTCGATGGCACCCATGAGGTAAACGAGGTCTGGTTCACCGATGTCAAAGTGCCTGTCGAAAACCTGGTGGGCGAGGAGAACAAGGGCTGGACCTATGCCAAGTATCTGCTGACCCACGAGCGGACGAATATTGCGGGCGTGGGCTTTTCCCAGGCCGGTCTCGACAGTGTGAAACGCATCGCCAAGGCGGAACGCGCGAATGGCAAGCCACTGATCCAGAACCCGCATTTCGCGGCGCGCATCGCGCAGGTGGAGATCGACCTGATGGCGCTGTCCACCTCGAACCTGCGGATCGTCTCGAAGGCCGCGGCGGGCGAGGCACCGGGGATCGAGGCCTCGATGCTCAAGGTGAAGGGCACCGTGATCCGGCAGGAGATCAACGATCTGGCCCGCCGCGCTGTGGGACCCTATGCACTGCCGTTCCCGTCGGAATCGGTGGATGGCGACAATAACCCCATCGGCCCCGATTATGCCGGACCGCTGGCCGCGCAATACTTCAACTATCGCAAGCTTTCGATTTTTGGCGGCTCGAACGAGGTGCAGCGCAACATCATCGCCAAGACGATGATGGGCGGCGCCGGAAGATAATGAGGATACTCCGATGAATTTCGATCTCACCGAAGAACGGCAGATGTTGCAGGACACCCTGCGGCGCTATCTGCGGGACAAGTACGACACTGAAACGCGCAACACCATCATCGAAAGCGATGACGGGATAAGCGCCGAGATTTGGGCCGAACTGGCCGAGTTGGGCGTGATCGGCGCGCTCTTCACCGAAGAGCAGGGCGGCTTTGGCGGTGCCGGGTTCGACATCGCCGTGGTGTTTGAGGAACTGGGCCGCGCCGGTGTGGTGGAGCCGTTCCTGGACACCGCTGTTCTTGGCGGGCGCCTGATCGCCGCGACCGGAACGGATGCGCAGAAAGAGGTGGTCGAGCAGGTGATCACTGGCGGTGCGCATCTGGCTTTGGCCCATGGCGAACCGGTCAGCCGCTATGATCTGACCCATGTGGAAACGACACTGACCGCCGAGGGCGATGACATCGTGCTGAACGGGCGCAAGGCCGTGGTGGTCAATGCCGAAGCCGCAGGTCATCTGATCGTGTCGGCCCGCGAAAGCGGTGCTGTGCACGAGGCCGAGGGGATCTCTCTGGTTCTGGTGCCTGCCGACGCGGCTGGGCTGACGATGCGCGGCTATCCCATGCTGGCCGGCGGCCGCGCGGCCGAAGTGACGCTGGATGATGTGCGCTTGCCCGCATCTGCTCGTCTGGGTGCTGCGGGCCAGGGCTGGGGCCCGCTCAGCGACACGCTGGCGCTTGCCCATGTGGCGTTGGCCGCTGAAACGCTGGGAGCGATGGACAGCGCCACGGCCCTGACCAACGAGTATCTGGGTACCCGCCAGCAATTCGGTCGGCCCATCGGCACGTTCCAGGCGTTGCAGCACCGCATGGCCGATATGCTGATCGAACTGGAGCAGGCGCGCTCTGCGGTGATCAACGCTGCGGGCTATCTGCAAAGCGACACCCGCACGCGCGATCTCAACATCGCGGGCGCGCGTAACCTGATCGCCCGGGTGGGTCGTCTGGTGGCCGAGGAGTCGATCCAGTTGCACGGGGGTATCGCGATGACCCAGGAATATGAGCTGGCTCATATCGCCAAGCGCATTGTGATGACCGATCACCGGTTTGGCGATGCCGATTATCATCTGGAGCGGTTCATTGAGCTTTCCGCCGCCTGAGGATGGCATCATCCGCGCCCAGTCCGGTGCGCAGATGAGCGTCGATTACATCGTAGATGTGGGCCAGCCTGACGGGCTGGGCCGTGCCATCCTGGATGTGCGCGATCAGCACACCAATCGCAACGGCATGCTGCATGGCGGGATTATCGCGATGCTTCTGGATGCCGCTTGCGGCTTTACCGCCTCGATGCGGCTGGGGGATGGGAACGCGCTGACACCCCTGGTCACCGTACAGCTGAACGTGAGCTTCGTTTCAGAGGCGGCGGTGGGGCGGCGGGTCACGGCGACCGGCCATCCATCGGGGGGCGGACGGAAGATCGCCCATATCTATGGAGAGTTAAAGGACGAAGAGGGGCGGATGCTGGCCACGGCCACAGGCGTATTCCGCAAGATCACGCTCCGGGGGGAACCGACATGACATTGGCACGGGTAGAGGATCGCGGCGACCGCGCGGTTGTCGTCAACATGAACGTGGACCGGCGTGGCGCATTGTCGCCCGATCTCTATGCCGCGATCCGCGAGGCGTTGGCCTTGGCCGCGCAAAAGCGGATCCGGGCGGTGATCCTGACAGCGGAAGGCGGATTTTTCTGTGCGGGCGGCGATCTGAATGTGCTGATCGAGCGGCGCACCCTGTCGGAGCTCGAACGCCGCGCCAAGGTCGATGAACTGCACGATCTGGTCCGCCTGATCCGGTCTTCACCGGTGCCCGTCATTGCCGCAGTCGAAGGTGGCGCGGCTGGCGCGGGCGCCTCCCTGGCTTTGGCATGCGATCTGATTGTGGCCGCCGAGGGCGCCAAGTTCACCGCCGCCTATGTCAAGGCCGGGCTGGTGCCGGATGCGGGGCTGACCTCGGCTCTGTCGCGCCTTGTTCCCCGGGCCTTGGCAATGGAGATGTGTTTGCTGGCCCGCCCGGTCACGGCAGAACGGATGTATGCATTGGGGGCCGTGAATGCAGTCGTGCCCGCAGGTGAGGCCGATGCCTCCGCGCATGCGCTGGCGGATGCGCTGGCCCAAGGGCCGCGCGCGGCACAGGGATCCATTCGCAAGCTGGTTGCAGACGCTTACGAGACCACCGAGGCCGATCAACTGGATGCCGAGCGCAACGGCATGGCAGCCGCTGCCGGTGGGCCCGAGGCCGCCGAAGGCATCGCCGCGTTCCTGGAAAAGCGCAAACCGAGCTTTGGTGTATGAGCCCTCCCCGGGGCACCGCACTCGCGCGGCGTTCGGGTCTGCGTCGACCGTTTCTGGCGGCCGTTCCGCAAGCGCCGGGTGATCCTGATTGCGTCATCGCCGCCAGTTTTCGCAATGCGGGGGACCTGCGCGCCAGGATCGCCAAGGCCCGCACGGGCTGCGGTCGGCAGCCCTTCGGCGTGAACGTCGCAACGCTGCCGAAACCGGTGCCAGGCGAGACCACCGAAAACACCTGTCGCCCGATCGTGGATGAAGACATGACCGTCGTTGAGACCTCGGCCCGCGACACGATCCGCACATTGGCGAATGAGGCCACGGATCAGGTCGTGCGCCTGGAACAGGAGAACTCGCACGTGACGATACAGAAATTTATGCCGCCGGTGTCCGGCAAGGCCGGGTGCGCCGCATACAGGTCAGGGGACCTGTCCAAGGGCCTGCTTTGGGACGGTCATGCCTTGGGGTTGACCGACCGGATCCTTCCGGTGGCCGAAATCATCGCGCGGATTGAGGCCGGGTGGGTGCAGGCCTTGGACAGGGTGGAAGGTGTCGTTATGCGGGAGGCAGCGCAATGAGCGGTTTGTGGCACGGATTTCTTGATGACCAGATCGCCACACATGGCGACAGACCTGCGGTGACCGACACTGTCGGTGCGGACTGGAGCTGGTCCGATCTGGGTGCAGCTGTCGAGGAGATGAAAGCACATCTGAGTGCGGCAGGGGTTCAGCGCGGCGACCGGGTGCTGCTGCTGGCCGAGAACTGCGCGGCGGCTTTGGCCGTCCTTTACGCGACCTCGAAACTGGGCGCAGCGGTCATCCCGTTCAACGCGCGCCAGACCGCGGCCGAGATTGACCGCGTGATCGACCATGCCACACCTGCGGTTATTCTGATGACCTCAAACGTCTCCCAGGAGGCGCGCGCGCATGCGACGCGAATGGGCGCAAAAGAGATTTCCGGCGTCTTTGGCAATCTGCATATGCTGGCGCGGGATAGCGAGCCCGAGGGCACAGGTGACGTTGCGGTCGTCCTTTACACGACCGGCACAACGGGTGACCCCAAAGGCGTGATGCTGACCCATGACAATATGCGTTTCGGTGGTATGGCGTCGGCCAATCTCCGCGATATGTCGGCGGAAGATCTGATCTATGGCGTGTTGCCGATCACCCATGTGTTCGGGCTCGCCTCGATCGTCACCGCGGCGGCCTATCGCGGGGCTCAGATCCGGTTCGAGGCGCGCTTCTCCGCCGCCCGCCTCTATGAGGCGCTGACCGAGGGGGTGACGCTTTTGTCGGCGGTGCCGCAGATGCACGCGTTGTTGATGCAGTATACCCGCGAGCAGGGATTTGAACGTTTGCCGAGCGAGACGTTGCGCTATGTCTCGTCCGGCGCGGCCCCGCTCGATCCGGCGTGGAAACGCAAGGCCGAGGCGTTCTACGGTGTGGCATTGCAAAATGGCTACGGGATGACGGAGACAACCGCCGGTATTTCCGCCACGCGTCATCCGATCGGTGATCCGGATTTCTCAGCCGGGCCACCCTTGCCGGGGGTTGAGGTGCGCATCGACGAGAGCATCGAAGGCGGCGGTGACGGCGCGGGCGAGGTGCTGACGCGCGGTGGTCACGTGATGAAGGGTTATTTTCGCAACCCGGAGGCGACGGCCAAGGTTCTGGATCGCGACGGCTGGTTGCACACCGGCGATCTGGGCCGGATCGACGACCGTGGCTTCCTGCATATTCTGGGCCGGTCGAAAGAGCTGATCATCCATGGCGGCTTTAACGTGTATCCGCCCGAGGTGGAGGCTGCGCTGAACGACCATCCCCAGGTGATCCAGTCGGCGGTGATCGGGCGCGTGGTAGGGGGGGATGAAAAGGTCATGGCCTTTTGTCAGGTGCCCGAAGGCAGCGATCTGACCGCCGAGGCGCTGCGGAGTTTCGTGGCCGAGCGCTTGGCCGGCTATAAGCGGCCGAGCCAGATCATTTTGGCCCCATCCCTGCCTGCGGCACCCACTGGCAAAATCCTGAAACACAAGCTGATGGACGCTTTTGCCGATCAGTTGACCTGAGGGTCGATTTTGCGGCGAAAGATCGGTGTCGCTGCCCTGGCCAGCGCGCAAGGCGGGTCTGCGTTAGGCGGTTGCCTGTGACCAGGCGGCGTGAAACCCGCCGAGCAGGGCCTCGTCGAGAGACGCGGTTTCTACTGTGGCGCCCTGGGCCGTCAACGCGCGAATGTACGGATCAGGATCGGCGCCCAACACAACGATCCGCTGACCCAGCCAATACGGCTTGGCCGCCGCAATTTCAGCGCCGATCAGATGTGCAACGATCTGCCCGGTGCCAGACGCATGTGTACTGGCCAGATGCTGCGCGAGCCTTTCGGGGCGCGACAGGGTTTCGCCAAGGGCAGCGTCGAAAGCAGCGTCCAGGCGGGTCGGTTTCGCCTTGAGCGCATCTGCCAGTTGCGGGGTCAGGAAGGTCTGAAAGCTCACCACCTCCCCGGCCGAGATATGCGACCAGCACGTCTCTTGTCCCAAAACCAAGAGGACGCCGTCGAACTGTGGCGCTTGGACAAGATAGCCCGCCATCGCGACCTCGGCTCCGCGCGTGAGCGCGACAGGGTGCTCCTGACGCAGCATTGGGATCGCGGCCACATGGGGCAGGGCTACGACATGGGTTGTTCCGGCCAGCGGAACGCAGGGCACCGGGCGCGGTGCCACGTCGAGACCGGCGGCGACAACCGGACCCGGAAGCTGGTTCAATGCGTCGCGTGGCAGCGTTTGCGGATCTTCGGGCGCGGCGCCCGGCGCCATTGCCCAGACGGTCAGGTCATCTCGACCAGCCAGAACGGCGCGCCAGTCGGCCTCAGACATAAACGCCCTGAGCGGCATCGCGGATGGCACGGATGTTCTGGCCATAGATCTCGGGCTGGGCCACCGACCCGCCGCGGAACACCGCAGATCCGGCCACCAGCACGTCGGCACCGGCCTTTGCCACCAATGGGGCCGTTTTCGGATCGACGCCCCCGTCAATCTCGATATGGACCGGTCGGTCGCCGATCATCATGCGCAGGGTTTTCACCTTGGCTGTCATATCGATAAAGGACTGCCCGCCAAAGCCCGGGTTAACTGTCATCACGCAGATCAGATCGGTGAGATCCAGAAGATCGCGTACGGCCTCTGCCGGGGTGCCGGGATTAAGTGCCACACCCGCCTTCATGCCCGCGCCGCGAATGGCTTGCAATGTACGGTGGATATGTGGCCCCGCCTCCAGATGCGCGGTCAGGATATCGGCGCCTGCATTGGCAAAAGCGTCGATATAGGGATCCACCGGTGCGATCATCAGATGCACATCCATCACCGTTTTCACATGTTTGCGGAAGGCCGCCACCGCAGGCGGGCCAAAGGTGAGGTTGGGCACGAAATGCCCGTCCATCACATCCACATGCACCCAATCGGCGCCCTGCGCTTCAATCGCTTCGATTTCAGCACCGAAATTGGCGAAATCTGCGGACAGGATCGACGGCGCGATCTTAATCTGGCGGTCAAAGGACATCGGGCCCCTCCTTGAACGACTGGTCTGATCGGCGATATAGACCTCTGAACACCGAAACGGTAGGGCTTTGATCAAAAGGAGAGGCCAATGCCCCCTGCCGAGATCAAGTATTCCGCCGATATGCGCATCGACGGCGCCCCCATCCTGCGCGGGATCGAAGAGACGATCCTCAGCCTCGATGCCGGGGCAGGTCACTGCAAGGGGCGCGCCTATCCGGCCGACGTGTTTCAGCACACCCATATTCTGGTTGAGGTGAGCCTTTTGGCCAAACCCCACCGCGACGCCGCCTTTCTGGCACGTTTGATCGAGAGGCTGGAGGCGGCGATCAAACGCCATCTGGCACAACCCTGCGAATTCTCGCTTAAGGTGTTGTTTGCGCCGCCCATCTACATCACCCATCCTTTCGAGCCGGAACGATGACCTGTCTGCGCCAGCCGACGGATTCGGAGCTGCCGGCGCTGTCGGCCCTTTGCCTGCGGTCAAAGGCGGTTTGGGGCTATGACGCGGCTTTTCTGGAGGCGTGCCGAGATGAGCTCAGCCTCGGGCCGGATGATATCGAGCAGACAGCATTGATCGTTCTGGAGGATACCGGAGTGGTGATTGGGGTTGCCCAGGTTGCTGTCGGCCCGAAGGATGCCGAGCTTTGGAAGCTTTTTGTCGATCCCGACCATATGGGCGTGGGCCATGGGCGCCGCCTGATGGTCTGGGCACTGGACGCGGCGCGTGCAACCGGGCGGTCGCGATTGCTGATCGAAGCGGACCCGGGCGCACTGCCGTTTTACCGGCGGTTTGGAGCGGCGCAGATTGGAGAGGTCGCATCGGGGTCGATCCCGGGCAGGGCATTGCCGCTGCTTGCGGTGGTGCTTTGAACGATCCTAGCCGTTCAGGGGGAACCGACGGATCAACCGGAAGATCCCTTCGCTATCCTCACCGACCAGGGCCAGATCCCCAATGCGGAACGGGCGCGGCAGCAGCGGCGCAAGGTAATCGTCCAGCGCGCAGCGGATGGTATTCAGATCCTCTTTGGGCAGCTTGCTGGTTAGCGTGATGTGGAACCGAAAGCTCTCCATCACATAGGGGTAACCCCAGTTTGTCAGGTTCGCTTCCTGGGCTTCTGTCAGCCGTGCCGCCCGGCGGCGCGCCAATTCCTGGGGTGTGGGGGCGGCACGAAACGTATCGAGCGTGCGCACCGCGCGTGCGGCCATGGTGTCGAGCGCACCGGTTTCACCCGGCACGGTCAGGGCCAGAAACCGGCCCAACGGAGTGAGCGTCAGGCCGTCCAGCGTGATCGGGGTTTGCCTCTCCGCCAGATCCTGGACTGCCCGTTCCAGCCCGAGCACGGTCTTGCCGGGGGCCATCCGAAAGGGCGGCTTGATCGTGGCATGCAACCCATAGCGCCGTGGCACCGCGGTGAGCGCCGAGATCCGGTTGGGCACGCCTGGCACATCGGGGTGGGGCAGGCTTTGGCCTGCCACCATGTCCCAACCCAGCCAGGCCATGCAGACCTGTGCCCAGGTTGCGCGCTCATCGGGCACATAATAAATGGCATAGCGTTCCGGTGTCATCGCACAGGCTCCTTTGTGCGCCGCGATGGGGTCGGTGCGTTGCGGGTTCGTGACATCGGGTGCGACCGTTACGCCCGGTAAAAGAGATAGCGATCCGGAGCAATACTCTGCGGCCCCGCGATCTGGGTGAACCCGACCAGTGGCTGGCCCGAGATGATCAACCCCCCTGGCGCCATGACCCGCGCCAGATGTGGGCTGAGCCGGGCGGCTTCGGCCACGTCCTGATCCTTGACGCCAAAGCCCAGATCGTAATGCGCCAGAGCAATCCGCGCGCCCTGATCCGCCAGACGCGCCAGCATCGGTTCGGCTTCGCCTTCCAGAAAGTCCTGCTCTGGCGGGACGCAGGACGGATGGCATTGCAACACCCGGTCAATCACCCAGATCCGGCGCTCGGGCAAAACCTCGCGCAGGTGATCATAGGTGCGCCCGTTGCCCAATCCCAGATCCAGCACATCGCCGACAAGGGGTGCAATCTCGGAGGCGGCCCAGTTTAGCCCGTCACGTTGCGCGCTCAATCGGCGCAGCATGGAATCAAGACGGCTCATCGGGTGTGTTCCTCTTTACGGGATGCCAAGGGACGGCGGGGCCGGACATCAGGCGCCCGGCCAATTCGGCGCAGAAAGACCAGATTGCCGCGTCATGCACAAGGTGATGGGTCAAAAGCCCCAAAGGTTCGCTGTTATCCGCAACCCCGATACGCCGGTTCCGCAGCAGCGCGACCGTTTGGGCGATCAGCCGCTCGGGCGCCACCAGGCTGCGGGTGCCGCGCCAGTCGATGGGGTCGATATGGGTGTTGATCTGTGCCAGACCGGGTGCGGCCTGCGCCCGCGTACGCGGAGCAAAGGCCGACAGCGCGGTAAACCCAAGCTCAGGCAGGTGTGGCAGAAGGTCCGAACCGATCCGGTTCCATGGCGGGACAAAGATCGGGTTCAGGCGGGCACCAAACAGATCCTGCAAACGGTTCCGCCCGGACCGGGCCTCGCCGATCCGCTCCTCCAAGCGGCGGCCCGATCCGAATTCGGCCTTCTTCTCGCCCGGTGATGCATGGTTTCGGTGCGCCCAGCCATGGACCAGCGGTGAAACATGGGGCGTGCGCTCCACGAACCGTGCAAGGCTTGCATCCGCGTCGGCCGGGATCACCGCGACAAAGACGGGCATACCCACATCCGCCGTCATCTCGGCCAACCGGTGCAGCGCGGGTGTCTCGGAAACCGCATCATCGTCGCGCCACCAGAACGGCAGGGCGAGCGTCGCCTCGCGCCATTCGGCGAGCTCCTGTGTCAGAGGGCTCCAATCCGTCATCGCCGCGCATTCCGGAGTGTTTCAGTGATCCGCACGGTCTCGGACACGCCATTCATCGCGACCGTGCCTGTCGCGCGGCGCGGTGTTACGGCAAGTCGTCTGACGGCCTTGGCCAGACCCTCCGGTGTGAGCGCGACACTGCGTATCGCCTCGATCCCAGGCAGATGCGCAAGGCTCTTTGCGCGCAGGCTTTGTTCGACCTCCCCCCCGTCATCGAACGGGATCAGCAGGGCGGGACAGCCGGTCTGCATCAAGTCCATCGCGGTGTTGTACCCGGCCATACTGACCGAGCAGGCGGCGTGGCTCAGCATCTGGCGGAAATCCGGGCGCGCGGCCTCCGCAATCAGATTTGCGGGAGCATTTTGGCGCAGCGCCTTAATCAGTGGAACGGGATCGGTGCCGCCTGCGAGGATGCGCCAGGTCAGCTCAGGCGTGCGCCGCGCCGCCTCCCTTGCCGCCTGAAAGAGCGGCGCGCCAACGGCCCCGCCACCGGCACTGACCAGCACCTCTCCGGTCCCGGCCTGATCGGGGTGCGGACCCGGAGGGGACGGGGCGACAAAACCGGTGTAATGCAACTTTCCCGCCAGCAGGTCGCTGACCGGCCAACTGATCGACAGCGGCGTGGCGGTTGCATCAGAGTGTACCAGAACACCATCGTAAAGCCGCGCGATCAACTCTTCGGTTGCTGCGGCCTTGCCGGGTTTCGACGGGGGCGCAAGGATGTCGCGGATCGAGCACAGGATCAGTGGCGGGGCATCTTGTGCCAGCGCCGCTTGCAGCAGTGCGGTAAATTCTGGTGCCAGGACACGGCGGCCAAAGGGAAAAAGTTCGGTGATCAGCACGTCTGGCTGTGCCTCTGCCAGCGCATCGAGCAGCCGGTCCTGCCGCATCGCCAGATAGCTTTGCGGTGCGGCCATGCCATCCTCGGTCAAAAGCGCGGTAAAGCGGGTGCCGTCCGATTTGAGCGGCGGCAATTGCATCAACCCAATCCCCTCGGTTGCAAGCCCGCGCACCTGCGTCCCGCCCGAGATCACCCGCGCCTGATGCCCGGCCGCGGCAAAACCCCGTGCCAGCATCACGGCGCGGTGCAGATGGCCGGTACCCAAAAGATGTGTGACGACGATCAGGACCTTCATGCGGCGCCCTTCGGGATCAGGCGGATCGGATCGTCTGATGCCTGGCGCAGCGCAGCACCGACTTCCAGAAGATAGAGCCGGTTGCGTTTGACCTGAAAGGGGGCAGGTCCGCGAAAGTCCCATCCCGTGGCGCGTGCCAGAAGCACCCGCATGATCCCGATATGCGTGACCGCCACCGTGTCGTTTTGCAGGCCTGCCAGCCAGGGCGTCAGCCGTGCCCAAACCTCTGCCGGGCTTTCACCGCCGGGCGGTCGATAGTCCCAACCCCAATGATCGATATCGCGGAACCCCGTTGCGGGGTCGGCGCGCAATGTTGCGCCGTGGCGCCCCTCCCAATCGCCCCAGTGCATTTCGGTAAGCGCGTCCGCGCCTTCGGGGACGCGACCGGATACCAATGCTGCGGTCTCTTGAGCGCGGCTCAGCGGGCTGGCGACCAGCGCCGCGGCATCCCAGGGCGGAGGCAGCCGGAGACCGGCCAGAGCCTCCCGGGCCTCGTCGTCAAGCGGGATATCGCTGCGGCCCTGAATGCGGCCCGCGCGATTCCACGCTGTGTGACCGTGGCGCAAAAGGGCCAGCCGTGTCATATCGCGCCTCCGATCAGCGGCGCCAGGGTCCGACGTAAGGTATCTGCGGCAACGGGCATCAGGTGCCCTGCTGCAACGTGATCGCGCGCGCGCCGTCCAGCCGTCCGCCGCAGGCCCGGATCGCTTAACAACCTGTTCAGCCGCCCGGCCAATCCCTCGGGCCCTGCCTCTGGCATGGGATACTCGCCCGGTGCCAGCACATCGCGGACGCCCGGACGGTCTTGGGCCACGACTGGCAGACCGACGGCCTGCGCTTCCAGATAAACCATGCCAAATGCCTCATTCACACCCGGCCAGAGCAATAGGGAGGCGCGGGCATAGGCTGTCTCAAGCGCCTCTGGCGTCAGCGCGCCCAGAAACCGGACGTGCCCGGCGAAAGGGGCAAAAAGTGCCTCGACCTCGGCTCGGGCCGGGCCATCGCCCGCGATCTCCAACTGCCAACCGGGTACCTTGACCAGCGCCAAGGCCTCGGCGATCAAGGCATAGGACGCAAGCTTGTCTCCGCCCCGCATCATGCCCGCGGCCAGCATCGGGCCATCGCAGGCGCTAGCCGAGGGGAGCTCTGAACGGTCGAGAAACGGGGGAAGCGGCACAATGCGTTGTGCGGCCTTTCGGTCGCGGTCCAATGCGATGCGGTCCTGCTCGGTGAAATGAAAGATCACCGAAGCCGCATCACTCGCAGCCTCGGCGCAGGCGGCAAACCCCGCCCAGGGACCGGTGAGACGCGAGCGGGCGCGGGTCGCTTCGATCAGCACATAGGGGATCTTTAGGGCCTGCGCGACGGCAGGACCGATCAGGTCGGGCGCCTTGTAGTAATTGTGGTAGGTGACCCACAGCGTTACCGCACCCAGCGACCCCGTCAACTCCTGAATTTCCGCCGCTGCCTGCCCGATCAGTTCGTTCTGGCGCGTCTCGTCTCCGCCAGGTTCAAAGCTGCGCAACTCCGAGGTAAGCAAAACCCGCTGTTCGAGGGCCATCTCCAGCGCGATCATCAGGTTGCGCGCGATCCGGCGGTCGCCGGACGGTGTCGGATGGTTGGGTGATTTGAGCGGGGCGTAGAACGCGATACCGGTCATGCCGGACCTTTGGTGAGCGCTGTCAGTCGCGCCGAGAGCTGGGCAATTCCCGGCTGCATCAAAAACGACCGTGTCAGACGCAGATACGCGGCATCGGCCATCGCGGCGGTTTGTGCAGGATCGCCCGCCAGCGCGCGCATCGCCTTGGCCAGGGCCTCGGGCGCATCGTCGGAGAGCAGCCCATGCGTGCCGCTGTCGATGAACTCTGGGATTGCCGAGACGGGTGTCGACAGGATCGCCAAGCGTTGCGATGCGGCTTCCATCAGCACGTTGGGCAAACCGTCGCGGTCACCGTCGGCGGCAACCCGGCTGGGCAAAACAAAGAGATCGGCCTCGCGCATTGCCGAGATAACCTCGGGCTGGTCGCAAGCGCCGCGCCAGGTGATGCGATCCGCGACCCCGGCAGCCTCGGCCCGGGCCTGCAAGGTGGATCCCAGGGCGCCGCCGCCGATATGAGTCCAGTGCCAGTTCATAGCCGAAGGCAGCAGCGCCAGCGCGTCGATCAGCCGGTCAAAGCCTTTCTTTTCCACCAGCCGACCCACCGACAGCATCCCGAACGACGCCCCCTTGTCCCGTAAGATCCGGGCGGGCGGAGGCGGAAACCGGGAAAGATCCAGCCCATGATAGATCAGGTCAACCCGTCCGGGATCGGCAGCGAGTGTCTTGAGATGCTCTGCCCCGAACGCGGTACAGGTCGCGCCATACGCCGCCCCGTGCCGGGCGGGGTCCAGCTTTTCGCGCAGCTCCCAGTCGGGCGAGGTCCAGATATCCTTGGCATGGGCGGAAAAGCTCCACGGCAGGCCCCGCATGATCGCCGCATAGCGTGCGACGGAGGAAGGCGTGTGCAGAAAATGGGCATAGAGCGCGCGGACCTCGCCGGGCAGCTCGGCCGCCAGGACGCAGGCCTGCCCGAACCGGCGGATGCGGTTCTTGCTGAGATCGCGGCGCAGGTCCCGCCGCCAGACGGCATAGGCCGCCGCGTATCCGGGCAAGCGTTGGGCCACGGCGCGCGCGGTCCAGACACGGCGCGGCTCCTGATGGAGATACTCCGGAAGATAGCGCACCCGCGCGGTCAGCCGATCATGCAGCGGATGGGTCTTGGTATCGGTGGGATGGCGCAGCGACCAGATGTCAAACCGGTGTCCGGCCTCTTCCAGCGCCACAAGCTCTTGCGCGATAAAGGTTTCCGACAGGCGTGGCCAGCCTTTGACAACCACCGCAAGGGGAGTGGGAGCGTCGCTCATTCGGCGGCACAGCTCGACCGGTGGCCCAGCAGGGCGCGTACCCGGGCATTGACTGTCCCGAGACCATCCAGCAGGCCGTCGACAAAGGCGCCGGAAGGCGGCGCCTGATCGGGCAGACCGCGAATGGCCCGGATCATCGCGGCAGGCGTCAGGCCGTCGCGGGTCTCATCCAGCATCCGGCACAGGCCCAGCTCTTCGGCGCGCGCGGCGCGGATGTATTGTTCAAGCCGGGGCACCGTTCGGGGCAGGATCACGGCGGGTTTGTCAAATGACAGCACCTCGCAAAAGGTGTTATAGCCGCCCATGCAGATTACGCCCTGCGCGCCAGCGAAGAGCGTCTCCATCTCGGCCTCGAAACCCACGGTTGTGACCCGGCCCTCAAGCCGTTCCACCCGATCCTCGAACGCGCGGCGCGTCTCACCCGACAGGAACGGCCCATAAACCAGCTTGGCATTGGGCGACAGGTCGGGATCCTGCTCATAGGCCTTGAGCACCAGATCCACCAGCGCCTCGCCATCGCCGCCGCCACCGGGCGTGACCAGGATGTAGGCCTCGTCCAGTGGCGTGCAGGACGGGGTCACGCTGCGCCGCAGATATCCTGTCCAATGCATCCGCGCCCGTGTCTGGGCGCTCAGCGGTAATCCCTTGGTCGGGTCATAGATCGACCGAAGCCCATAGACCCAGATATCGTCATAGTACCTATCGGTGGCTTCTACCGCGCCTTTGCGCGCCCATTCGGCGGCCAGCACGGTCGGCTCGTCCAGCACATCGCGCAATCCCAGCACAAGCTTGGTGCGGTCGTTTGACACCAGATCGTCCAGCGTGGGGAGCAGCTCGCCGCGAAAGCCCGCGGGTTCCTTGTCGACGATGAGCAGATCGGGCTCATATTGCTCGACCGCCGATTGGATAAGGCCCGCGCGCAGACTGGTGGTGGCGTCTATATCCATCCCCAGGGTGGTCGAGACATAGGATCCATCGGCCCGTTTCGTGACACCGGGCAGGCGAATGTGGTCAACCCGGCGCGGGAAGGTGAAGCGCCCTGCGATCGGTGATCCGGTCAGGATCAGCGCCGAGGCCGAGGGGTCGGCCTGAGTGATCGCTGTGGCCAACAGCCGCGAACGGCGCAAGTGACCCAGCCCGAACGTGTCATGGCTGTAGAGCATCACGCGCGGAGACTGAGCCGTTGTCGATGTGGGGGATGTCGCCTGCGCCATGCCGTGCTCTTGTTGCGGGGCTATCGCCTCACAGTCTCATATCCGAGCCTGTTTTGCCAAATAGTCCCTTGATGTCATAAAGGATCGCACCCGGTTTGCCCAAGCCCCGTATTGCATCCGATCCCATTTCCAGAAATTCCCTATGCGCCACGGCCACAATGATCGCATCATATGCCCCGATTTTGGGCGATGAGACCGGCGCGACGCCGAATTCGTCCGCAACGGCCGCAGCATCAACCCATGGGTCATAGAGGTCCGCATCAACCGAAAAGGCGGCAAGCTCGGTCAGGATATCGGCCACCCGGGTGTTGCGCCAATCCGCGCAGTTTTCCTTGAAGGTAAAGCCCATCACCAGAACCCGCGCCCGGCTCAGATCGGTCTTACGCGCCAAAAGTGCCTTGATCAGCTCTTGGGTGACATGTTTGCCCATGCCGTCATTGATCCGCCGCCCGGCCAGGATCACCTCGGGGTGATAGCCCAGCTGCTCAGCCCGGTAGGTCAGGTAATAGGGATCGACCCCAATGCAATGCCCGCCCACAAGCCCCGGCTTGAACGGCAGAAAGTTCCACTTGGTGCCGGCCGCCTCCAGCACTTCCAGCGTATCGAGGCCCAGCCGAGAAAAGATCAGCGAGAACTCGTTGACCAATGCGATATTGAGGTCTCTTTGAGTGTTCTCGATCACCTTGGCGGCTTCGGCGGTCTTGATCGAAGAGGCGCGGTGCAGCCCGGCCTTTACCACCGGGGCATAGATCGCTTCCACCCTATCAAGTGTCGGCGTGTCCTGGGCGGCGATGATCTTGACCACGGTCTCCAGCGAATGCTCGGCATCGCCGGGGTTCACCCGTTCGGGCGAATAGGCCAGTTGGAAATCCTGGCCGGCGACGAGCCCGCTGGCTTTGGCCAGAACGGGGCCGCAGACCTCCTCGGTCACGCCTGGATAGACGGTCGATTCCAGGATCACCAGCGCACCGGGGCGCAGATGCGCGCCGATTGTCTGGCAGGCTCCGCGCACCGGGTCGAGGTCGGGTTTTTTGGCATCCGTGATCGGTGTCGGCACAGCGATTATGAAAACCGAAGATCCCGCAAGATCCTCGGGGTCATCGGTGAACCGGGCGGTGGTTGCGGCCAACGACGCATCCGTCACTTCGCCGTTGCGGTCCTGGCCTGCATTCAGATCGGCGATGTGGCCGCTATCCAGATCAAAGCCCGTGACGTCAGACCCCGCCCGCGCCAAGGCCAATGCCAACGGCAGGCCGACATAGCCCAACCCCAATACCGCGATTGGGCCCTGATCAGAGGTCTGTGCCATTTTTGGGAACCTGCCCGCCTTCTATTTTCGGAGCCGATATACGCGCGGCCTGCTTGAATTGCCAGCACCCGCACCGGAATTTCAGTCTCCGTGATCAGGCCTTCGGAGCGGCGTATTTGCGCATTGCGCCCGCCTGAACTAGCGTAGCTGAAAAAAGGGACGGGAAGGGCTGAGGGAATGATAGTGACTTGGCTACGGGTCTGGCTGATGGCTTTGGTCCTTGCAACGGCGCCGCTGGGGGTCGGGGCGCAAGGCATCGGCACGCTCTCTGGGCTGGGGGCCGAGAACAACGGCACGCAAGACCCGATCTCGGAGGCGATCCGTCAGGCCGCCGAGCAGGGCGTTTCGGTTGTCGTGGTCGATCCGAACGGGCAGGTGATTGCCGTCCCCGGGGTCGCGCCCCCAGAGAAGGATCCGGTAGAATCGGTCATGGGCCAGGGGTCGATGCTGATGAAGGGTCAGGAACGGGCCGCAGATTTCCGCAACGAATTGCGCGAACGGCTCGAGGCGCTGCCCAATTCGATCAATGAGGTGGCCTTCATCCTGCGGGCGACCAGCCCTGATGGCCGCATCATGACCTATGTCGAGGCGCTGGGCTTTTCGATCCTGCTGTTCATTGTCGGGCGGTTCCTGACAACCGAGATCTACGGCAAGCGCATCGTCAAACGCTTTGTCGTGTCGCGGATCAAGGAAAACCCGCAAGGCTATAGCGAAAAGATGCCGTTCCTGGTGTTTCGCTTCTTCATGGGCGTGACCGGGACCATCGTGTCGATGCTCTTTGCGTATATCCTGGGCTCGATCATCTTTGGCGCGGTCGAGGATGTCTCGCTGCAATTCACGATTGCCGCGATCTACACGAGCTATTTCGTCTGGTCGGTGCTGGCGGATGTCTGGCGGATGATCCTGTCACCCTATCTGAGCCAGTATCGCATCCCCAGGTTTTCGGACCGAGATGCACGCAGGCTGTATCTCTGGGCGATCAGCGTTGCTTTGATTGATTTTCTTGTGGTCGCGATCTCGACCTGGCTGGCCGATTTCGGGCTGAACTACAATCTCTATGCGATTGTGTACGGGGTGCTGGCGCTCTTTGTGATGTTTCTGAATGTGCTGATGATCCTGGTCAACGGGCGCGCAATCACAGGGGCGATCCGCAACGGGCGAGAACCCGGTGAACTGCCCTGGATCAGCCGATTCGTCTCTTATGCCTGGGCGCCTGCGGTGATTGCGTATTTCATCTTTGGCTGGCTGGAACTGGCGGCCGATCTGGTGCTGGAAATGCCCGTTTCGATCCCGTTGATCGCCGGCGCTTACGGCGTGCTGTTGTCGATCATCGTTGTCTATGGCGTGATCAACTATGTGATCGAGCGGTTCTTCGAGCGCAGCCGCGCCCTGCGCGAAATGAACGTTGCAGAGGAAGGTGACGATGCCGCGGAGGGCGCCGACGCGTTCGAGCAGGAAATGGTTCGCCCCGCGCTGATGACCTATGAAGAACTGGCGCGCCGGGTGTCGGGCATCCTGGCCTTCGTTGCGGGCATCTACATGATGCTGCGGATCTGGGACAGCGAAGGGGTCATCCTCAGCGAGACCGTGGTCGACCGTGGTCTCGATGTCGTTGTGATCATCTTCATCGGCTACATCATCTATCACGTTGCCCGGATCTGGATCGATGCCAAGATCGCCGAGGAAACCAATGACATGCCCGAGGCCGAGCTGGGCGACGAGGGTGGCGGCGCCTCAAGCGCCAGCCGTCTTGCGACGCTGTTGCCGCTCTTTCGGAATTTCATGCTGGCGGTTGTGGTGGTGTCGATCGCATTGATCGCGCTTTTGGAGCTGGGGATCAATGTCAGCCCGCTTTTCGCCGGGGCCGGTGTGGTCGGTCTGGCCGTGGGATTTGGCGCGCAGACACTGGTGCGCGACATCTTTTCGGGGGCATTCTTTCTGGTCGATGATGCGTTCCGCAAGGGTGAATATATCGACATCGGCCAGGTCAAGGGCACGGTCGAAAAGATCTCGGTCCGGTCCTTCCAGCTGCGCCACCATCTGGGCGCGCTGCACACCATCCCCTTTGGCGAGATTCAGGTGCTGACCAATTACTCCCGCGATTGGGTGATGATGAAACTGCCGCTACGCGTGACCTATGACACCGATGTCGACAAGGTGCGTAAACTGATCAAGACCCTCGGTCAGGACTTGCTGAGCGATCCGGTGATCGGCGACAGCTTCCTGCAACCGCTGAAAAGCCAGGGCGTGATCGAGATGCAGGACAGCGCGATGATCATCCGGGTGAAGTTCATGACCAAACCCGGCGATCAGTGGCTGGTGCGCAAACGGGTCTATCAGGAGATCCGCAACCTTTTCGAGCAGGAAGGGATAAAGTTTGCCCATCGCGAAGTCACCGTACGGATCGCCGACGAACCCGGCGAAGGGCTGACCCCGAAACAGCGCGAAGCCGTCTCAGGGGCGGTGGAGGCCGCAATTGACGAGGATATGCTGGACGAGATCGGCCCAGGCGGCGACGACCGCTAGGCGCCCGCGGCAAGCGAGGATGTGAACGCAAGTGAGGTAAGGGCCACGTCCGCGCCGACCTTTGGGTCGGCAACCGATTTGCAGACCTTTGCGGACGTTCGGATCAGAGCATTGAACGGCCGCCTCAATTGCATGGGTATCAAACTGTAAGCACCAATGGGCAGTGATCCGACACTTCTGGATCATAAATCACATCAAAGCCTTGGACTGCGAGGGCGTCACTGACCAGCATGTAATCCGCGAACTTGCCCGGCTTTTTGTATTGCGAATTTCTGGTGCTGGTGAAGCCGTGCCCGGTCACCAGTTCGGACAGACCAGCCTCCGCCAAAAGCCGGAGCGTTTCACTGTCCGGTTCGACGTTGAAGTCGCCGCAGACGACCCTCAGGTCGTCAGGCTCCGAAACCTGGTGCGATAGATCAAGGAGCCGCTGCGCCTGATCCGCCCGCTCGGGCGTATCCATCTTTCCATTCAGGTCCCGCAACCCGTGCATATGCGTGACACTGATCGACCGACTCGAGCTGTAGTCGTAGATCCGAACTCCATGGGCGCTGCGGGATCGCGGGTGATCTCCGTAGCCAACCGGGGAAAAGTCTTTATGAACAAAGCCCTGAACCTGCCCGATGATCGGAACCGACTTATGCACGAATGTGGCCAGCCCCCATTGTGAGGGAATCGGCTGATCTTCATCCCAAAGAACGCCCTGCGCGGCCGGACAGAAAACGGCGACGTGATCGGGAAGAGCTCTGGATACATCGAGAAAGAAGTTTGCCCGCTGCGGCAGGATGTGATCCCCATCGCGGTAAGTCAGCCAGTCTTTATCTGACGTGGGGCTATGGACGACCTCTTGCAGGCACAGGACGTCAGGCGCGGATGTTTCGATATAGGGCAACACCTGTTCATGCAGTTTCCCTCCCCACCCATTCAGGCACATTATCTCCACGGGCTGATCCTTGTTGCTTCCCAGAAACCGACGTTTGCAGCATTCTGGAAGATCCGCAATGGGAGTCCTGACCTCGTTCCAGATACACCCCCGCAGGCCAGTCTGAGCAAAGCATCAGTGCGAAGGACACAAAGGCGGTGCGCCTGGATGGTGACGGTCTAAAATGCCGAAGGCGGCGATGGCATAACAGAGGATCTATGATGAAATTCCGACACCTAAGATACTTTGTCGCTGTCGCAGAGGAGCTGAATTTCACACGTGCGGCTGAGCGGCTGAATATGGCGCAACCCCCCCTCAGCCAGCAGATCAAACAGCTCGAAGACGACCTTGGTACGATCCTGATCGAACGGGCAAGCAGGCCGATGCGGCTGACCCGTGCAGGTGCCGTGATGTTGGGTCATGCAAGACAGATCCTGGACATGAGCACGGCCGCAAAGGCGGATGTCATGCGCATCGGGAAGGGGCAGACGGGTCTTCTGAACGTCGCTTTCGTTGGATCCGCCTTGTATTCTGTCTTGCCGGGGATACTGTCGCACTTTCGCCGTGAGTATCCCAGAGTAGACGTTTCCTTGAATGAGATGCTTGCGCCGGACATCGCCAGCGGGCTTGAGGACAGGAAAGTGGACGTGGGTATTGTTCGCCCGGCTCTGGTGGACGTCGGCGAGTTGGAGCAGAGACCGCTGGTTGAAGAACAGATGGTTCTTGCTGTCCCTGATCACCACCCGTTGGCAAGAAAGGACTGCGTTTCCTTGGCATGCGTTCATTGCGAACCGCTGATCCTTTACCCGATACACCCCAAGCCCAGCCTGACCGAAGAGGTCTTGAAGTCCTGCAAGGCTCTTGGTGCGGAACCCGATATCATTCAGGAAGTGCTGCATCTTCAAACAGCCTTGATCCTTGTCGCGCAGGGTGTCGGCCTGACGCTTGTGGTACAATCTGTTGCGCGCCAGCCCAGAACGGGCGTCGTGTTTGTCAGCATCGCCGATCCGGCGCCGACATCCGTCTTGTCGGTGGCCTGGCGGAAGGGTGTGGCATCGCCGTCTTTGGATAATTTTCTGCGCATATGCGATGAACGCAGCCGGCGCTACGCCAAGTGACGTTGTGCCCCCTAAGTCGCGCACCGGGCAGGACCGGCGTTGACGCGTGTGGGTCAACGACCCTGGATATCTGAGCATATCAGAAACCTCTGGACCCGAACCGAAGCGATATTGGACGCCCGGTTTGAGAGGTGCGATCCATGAATGAAGACAACGCTCCGAAAGCCTTGGAGATGGCATCTGACTACAGGAGCTTTGATGCACGCACCGGACAGAAGAAAGGTCATGGTGGTCACAGGAGGCTCGCGCGGTATCGGCGCGGACATCGTTCGGCTGGCGGCGCGGACTGGCTATAAGGTCGTGATCAACTATGCCAATAGCGCCACGGCCGCTGAGGGTCTGCTGGACGAGCTCAATACTGACAAGACAGTCGCCCATGCGGTCAAATGCGACGTGTCCGATGAGCCGTCTGTTGTCGGACTATTTGCCGAGGCGATGGAGGTTTTCGGCCCGGTCTCGGTTCTGGTCAACAACGCGGGCGTGACCGGAGGATTTTCCAGAGTGTCCGACGTCTCTGCCCGGACATTGGCGGAGACCATGAACACAAACGTCATCGGCGCGTTTTTGTGCTGCCGCGAGGCCGTGCGCCAGATGTCGACGCGAATGGGTGGTGTTGGCGGGGCAATCGTTAACGTGTCTTCGCGCGCCTCCCAATATGGTGGCGCTGGGGAATGGGTGCATTACGCGGCATCCAAGGGCGCCATGGATACGCTGACTTTGGGTCTTGCCCGCGAAGTGGCCGCCGAAGGCATTCGGGTTAATGCCGTCGCCCCGGGATTTGTAGATACGGAACTGCACGCGCATGCCGGTGACCCGGACCGTGCCAACCGGCTTGCTGCGCAAACGCCGATGGGGCGCCCAGGAACATCACCGGAGATTGCCAATGTCGTTCTCTGGCTGGCGGATGACGCGGCCTCCTATGTCACCGGTGCCATCGTTGCCGCGGCGGGAGGGCGCTAGCGTGTCACGTCATGTTTTTGCGCCTTGGGAGGACGTATAATGACCGCTTTGGAACAGGCCATGCAACACTGCCGGGCGGAAGGTATCGCCTTTGACAGGGTGCGAACAAATGGCATCGACATGTTCTATGCACGCAAGGGCGGCGGCTTTCCTCTGGTATTGCTGCACGGATGGCCCGAGTTCTGGATGGTGTTTCGGCCCATCCTGAACACTCTGGCCAGCGATTTTGACGTGATCGTTCCCGACCTGCGCGGATGTGGTGATACCGGCAAGGCAAAGGCCGGTCCGGATGGCGATGCCGGGGCAATGACCCATGCACAAGACATCAAAGGTCTGGTCGATGCGCTCGGGTTGGAGAAATTCGGGCTGATCGGCGGAGACCTTGGCGCCTATGTCGCGCAGGCCTTTGCTCAAACCTATCCAGATCGGCTCGCTGGGCTGTTTTTCTTTTGCACACCCTATCCGGGCCTCGGCAAGCGCTATGCACAGCCAGATCACCTGACCGAGGTCTGGTATCAGTATTTCCAGCAAGTGCCATGGGCGGCTGAACTTGTGGGCGCATCCAGAGAGACCTGTCGCACCTACATCTCACATTTCCTCAATCACTGGTCCGATGACAATCCAGCGGTTTTTCAGGACATGATCGAGATCTACACCGACAACTTCATGAAGAACGACAACATTCAGGGCGGGTTTGATTGGTATGTGAGTTCAGCCAAGAACCGGCAGCTATGGATTGAAGAGGCACTCCCGCAACCGCCGATCATCGAGGCGCCGACCTATTTCATGTGGGGAAAAAGAGATCCACTTATCCGCCCGGAATGGAGCGACAAGTTAGGGGACTACTTCAGCGACTTCACCATCCGTTTTGCGGATGCAGGTCATTTCGTACATGCTGAAATCCCGGACCAAGCCTCGGCCGAGATAAGGACCTTCTTTGATGGTATCTGAGTTTGGCGTCACTCCAACGGATCCGCTTCCACACAAGTGGTACCGCCACAAAACCCACGACGACATTTCCTTCCAAGATGGGACACCGTAATGCCGCCTGCCGATATTCTGAGGACGCTTCTGAGCATTGAAATCCCGATCATTCAGGCGCCAATGATCCTGCAAGCCCCCTTGGTTCCGCTGGCAGCAGCGGTCAGCAACGCCGGTGGCATGGGTTCTTTGGGCTGTGCCGAAATGCCTGTCGAGGAGTTACAGCAGAGGATTTCGGAACTGCGGTCGGCGACCCCAAAGCCCTTCAACCTGAACTTCTTCCTGCATCAAGAGCCACGGTATGATCCCGACCTGGACCTTGAGATCAGAAACTTGATACAGCCATTTTACAACAAGAATGGTCTGGACGCGCCGCGCGATGCGTCATCCACCGATCTTGAGACGTTCAACGATGACAAGCTCGCCATATTGGTGGAGGAGCGACCATCAATGGTGAGTTTCCATTTTGGCTGCCCCCGACGACCCGTCCTTGACGCGCTGCACGCTGTTGGCATTGTCACGGCAGCAACGGCAACCACCGTGCGTGAGGCCATTGCGCTGCAAGAGGCCGGGGTGATGATCGTAGTCGCTCAGGGCTGGGAAGCGGGCGGGCATCGCGGATCGTTTGCCAGCAATTTCGAGGATACCGGGATCGGCACGTTGGCACTGGTGCCTCAGATCGTCGATGCGGTGGACGTGCCGGTGATCGCCGCCGGAGGGATCGGCGACGGTCGTGCCATTGCGGCCAGCCGTGCGTTGGGGGCCAGTGGCGTTTGGATGGGCACGGCATTCCTGTCCTGTTTGGAGGCGCCGATAACAGCGCTGCACCGCAAGGCTTTATCATCTGCTGGCGACGAGGACACCCACCTGTCACGCGCCTTTTCCGGGCGTCCCTGTCGTGCCAGGCAGACACCCTATTCGCAACATATGGCGCGCACGCGCCCCAGACTTCAGGACTTTCCGCTGATGTATAACTATAGCGGTCCGCTCAAGAGCTTTGGGATCGATACCGACAATCTGGATTTCCAGTTTTTGCTGTACGGGCAGGCGGCGGCCCTCAACCGCGAGATGACGGCTGCACAGCTGATAGAAAAGCTTACATCGGAAACAGCGACTGTGATTGCGCAAATGGGTGCGTGGGATCGCGCGGTCTAGGGTCTGTTGAGATTCATCGAGAGTTGATCAGTGCTGCACATGCGTAGATCATGGCGGCGAAACTGGTGTCTGTCTTGTCAGATCGCATTGCGATGCGGCGGGAGGCTTTTAGATTACAGAAGAAATTTCACACCAAGAGCCGCCAACCATACATACCAGGGCAAAATTCAAGGGGGGCCTTTAGCCGGGGCCCCTGTTGGAACAAAAAAAGGCACCGCGGGGGGTTCC
>NZ_JAAWWD010000042.1 GCF_021404545.1 Aestuariivita sp. | reverse complement strand
TGGGGTTTTTTCCTTGTTCTTTTTTCCCATCCTCCACTCCGCTACCGGTAGCACTCCAGCGCGCGGGGTCCAGGGCCCGCGGCCAGGGCATCCGGCCCCGGTGCTGTCGGGGACTTCCCCAAGTCCCCCGTTTTGTGCTGACATTATGTTGCGCGGATGGCCGTCCGCCCCTGCAGAGCCGACGCGAGACTCGCCGTCGCAACATAACCCGCGCCGCAACATGTTCGGTATTATGTGGAGTTCCACATAATACCGACGCCGCCACGGGCGAGCATGGCGATCTGCTCGACCTTATCGCGGCCAATCTCAATCTCTCGACGCTGCGCGACACGCTCGACGAAGCGCGTCGCTTTCTCAGTCTACCGCGTCCCGAGCCACCCGCGCCACAGCGGCAAGAACCGGCTCCGCGAGGATCACCCGAAGCGGCCCGACGCCTATGGTCGATGGGGCAACCAATCGCGGGCACGCTGGTGGAACGCTATCTCTCCGCACGCGGTCTGAAAGACCTTCGAAGCGTGAGCGCGCTTCGGTTCCACCCGAACTGCTACTACTGGGGAGAGGACGCGGACGCCAATGACCCGCTCGACGCTTGGCCCGCCTTACTCGCGAAAGTCACCGACACTGCCGGAAAGCTGACCGGCGTCCATCGGACCTGGCTTGATCCACAAAAGGCCGAAAAGGCTCCGCTCGACCCCAACCGCAAGGCGATGGGCAATCTGCTCGGCCACGCCGTCAGGTTCGGATCGCCGACCGACATTCTCGCTGTAGGCGAAGGTCTAGAGACCATGCTCTCGCTGAGGCTGGTACTTGCCGGTCTGCCAATTGCAGCGGCGCTGTCAGGCAATCATCTCGCAGCGTTCGATCCGCCGACCAATCTTCGCCGGCTCTATGTCGCCATCGACAATGACGAGGCCGGACAGGCGGCCTTCGACGTATTGACCGAGCGCTTCGCGGACCGGGAGTTTCACCTTTTGCCTTTGCGACCGATGCTGGACGACTTTAACGGCGATCTCCGGAAATGCGGCATCGACGAGATGCGCAGCCATTTGCGTCCCCAGCTCTCACCAGTCGATGTTCCGACCTTGCTCGCGGTCGAGACCGACTGAAGCAGTGAACCGGTCTCATCCGCTGGACGGGCAGCATGAACCTCACGCCACAGAGCCGCGCCCGACGGCCTTCCCGAGAGGGGCGAGCCGGAGCGGAACGCGCCCGGTCCGGCAATGGCTGCGGCGGCACCGTTTTCCGCCGCCGGGCAAGCCCGGCTTTGCATCGCGATCCAAAACGGCGCCGCCTCCGCCATCCTCCGCTGCCGCTCCGGCCGACGCAGCCACGAGGTCCCGCGAAGTACCACTTCGTGGGGAATTGCGTCGGTGCAGGCCCGGTCGCGTCCCGCTTCCCGTCGCCCATGAAGGCCGCGCGAGGCGCGGTCAGCGACTAGGAGGCATAACGCCCATGACCCAGCACGAACCCGACACCCGATCCGCCACAGCCCTCGTCCTCGACGAGTTGCAGCTCTTCGGACATCGACCGTTTGCCGACGAACCCGATCCGCGGCCACTCCCAGACGCCGGAACCGTCGAAGGCGCGATCGCGGATATCTTCGACGCCATGGTCGTCGCTCTCGGCGACACCCGGCTCGAACCCGATCTCGAAGACCTGCTCTGGTCGACCACCAATGTCTTCCACCGCATGGCGACCCGCATCGACCGTAAGCTCGACGACAACGAGCAAGCGCAACGTCGGTCGCAGCGTAGCCAGGACGGCTCCGAAGTCCGCTCAGTCGAATTGGAACGCCTCATGGCCGAAGGTCGCACCCTCACCGAACAGCGCAATGCTTACGAGGGCATGCGCGATCTCGCCGCCGAGCATTTCGAGGCCCATCTCGGCCAGACCTGGCATCCGCGTTCCGGCAGTCACGTCAATCGCAAGCATATGACGGCTGCGATGATCGACAGCCGCGACTATCTCAACGCCAAGCGCAAGTCAGAGCTCGAACCCCTGATCCCGACCGGCACCAAGATCGCCTTCACTGGCGGGCAGGACGTGAACGATACCGGGGCCATCTGGGCGGCACTCGACAAGGTCCGCGCCAAGCATGACGACATGGTGCTGCTACATGGTGGGTCACCCAAGGGTGCCGAACGCATCGCAGCCTGCTGGGCTGACAATCGCAAATGCCAACAGATCGTCTTCAAACCGGACTGGACCCGCCACGGCAAGGCCGCACCGTTCAAGCGCAACGATCTGCTCCTGGAAACCCTGCCGATCGGGCTGATCGTGTTCCCGGGCTCCGGCATCACCGACAATCTCGCCGACAAGGCCAAAGTGCTCGGCATCCCACTCTACGATTTCCGCAGCGCGAAAGGCGGGTCGTCATGACCTGTGATGCGTCTATCGCATCGCGATGCGCTCAGCGGGAATATTCCGTGAACACCGCGGATGTGCTATGCTCCAGCAGCGCCGTGGCGGTGGTGGAGGCGCAGCCCATGAGAGGAGACCGCCCATGTTCGTATCCGCATTCCTAAGCATCCTGGGCCTCGGCCTTATGGTCTACGTTCTCTTCGCAGTGGCCGTCTATGCGCTCCCGTTCTTCGTCGCACTCACCGTCGGCATGCATCTCTACGAGACCGAGGCCGGCGTGGTCACCGCCATCGTCATCGCGATGTTCGCGGGCGCAATCACTTTGGTCTTGGGGCAGATCGTCTTCGCAAAGGTTCAATCCATCCCCATCCGCCTCGCTATCGGGGCACTCTTCGCAGCACCCGCAGGTGTGGCTGGCTTCTCGGCAATCCGGGGGCTATCGGAGATTGGCGGAGCCTCCGAAGGATGGACGCTGGCCTTCGCGATCATCGGCGGGATTGTCACAGCCGGAACCGCCTGGGTTCGAGTCGCCAGCCTCGCTGGCCCCATCGGCGAGGAGGATGTGGGAAATTCTCAGATCATGCAGAGCAGCCCGTTCGCGAATGATCGCTGACACCTCGCCGTTTCCGAAAGCATGACATAACGGAAGAGCGTGGGTCGGGCAGAGCTCGGATATGGGCGTTCGGCTGAACGCGTCTGATCTCGTTAGAGCGCCTCGACACAGCACAGCGCATATCGAACACCGCCAAACCTAGTGGGAGGGAGCATTCTCGCATTGCCGGGAGCGTTCGGCGATGAACCAGTTCTGCGCCGTTCTGCACGCTAGAGCCTGTCTTTCTCCGATCAGCATTGCCGGTGGATTGCCCGGTCCGAGGGTGGCGGTCATTTCTCATCCCATGCCCTCATCACCCGCGTCCGTCACGACCTCTCATTGGGCTGATCTGACCGGGATCGGCTGACGCCTCGACCGCCTCAGCCGCAACGCCGGGTTCGGACTTTCTTCCCCTGGGCTTTGCCCATTCCTCGCGGGACGACCCTGACGGGTCCAAGAAAGACCGCCCCCGGCGTCCTCCGCTGGCGCTGCGGGCCAAGGGCTGCGTCGGCGGATCGTCCCGGTCCTGACGAACGCCATCGAGACCGCGACGGGCGCGGGATCGAAAGCCAAAGGAGAAATGACATGGCCACCATCGGAACCTTCAAGAAGACCGGCAACGAATACGTCGGAGAAATCGTCACCCTCAACGTGCAGGCGCAGAACGTCCGCATCGTCCCCGAGGACAGCACTTCGGGCGAGAACGCTCCCTCCCACCGGGTCTTCGTCGGCCGCGCCGAGATCGGCGCCGCCTGGTCGAAGCGCTCGAACGAGGACCGCGACTATCTGAGCCTCAAGCTGGATGATCCGAGCTTCACCCAGCCGATCTACGCCAACCTCTTTGATGACACGATCGTCGAAGGTGGCGAGGAAACCTTCAGCCTCATCTGGTCCCGGGCGCGCCGCAAGAACGGCGACTGAGCGCTGCCACCTCAACCCCGCCCGGGAGACCGGGCGGGGCGAAACGGTTTATCGAAGGCTGATTTTGGGAAGCGATGGATCGTCTCGGTCGGATCGCTCCCAATAGTCACGGCAAAGTTGTCGCCCCTTTGATGTGAGAGCATAAAGGTTTGAATTGTCAGACATATGGTCGATTAGCCCTAGGCGGATGAGGGGGCGCACTGACCCATCGGCTACAGAACGCTCGCGCCGCTTCCCATCGGCATCAACAATGCTCCAACGCTGCTTGCCGTTCTCCGTGAAGACCTCAATGCGATCCGCTCGGTTCTCATGGTTCCCTGACCGCGCGCTGAACCGAAATGTCATGTCGCAAAGTGTTTCTCGGGATCTAGGTGGAACCTGCATCCAAGTAACTTCTTCGTTCTCAGGCTCTAGTTTCGCAGCGTGTTTCCTCCCATCGAGAAATGCTGACACGAGAGCTCGCTCAATAGTGCCGATCGTATTTTGACTAGTGCCATTTCGGCGTGCGGTCCGATCCGCGCCGACGATGTTCCGCGCGATCTCCTTATACGACGCCCGTTTCTCCGAACTGATCTTACCGTGGCCCAATCAACTCCCCTTACTAGCATCTGGAGTTTATCAAGCGACGCCTAGACGCCGCCTTCCTAATCTCGATCTTGTAGCAGAAGCGCTGGCTCAACATCCAACGCCAGAGCTGCGTGCCAGAGGGTAATGATCGTGACGTTCTGCTGACCGCGCTCCATCGAACTCACATGGGCGCGATCTACGCCCATCTTCACGGCCAATGCCGCCTGGCTCATATCAGCTAAAGTTCTGTAGTGCTTGAGATTGTTCCCAAAAATCTGCCGGATATCCATCCGACGACAAAAGACCTATCGCGTATTTTAGTGCGACGTATTATAATGCTCGCTCTATGCCACGTCGTTCAGCGATCAGATACGGAAATGCAGCCTTTCAGCCGTGCGGCAGTTGCGCGAAGCCATGTAAATGAGGCATTAACCATATGGGCATCGACAGTGCTCATGGGGGATAAGATGAGCAGTGAGATTAGTCGAAGACTTACCGATACCCCGCCAAACAGCGACCACTTGACCGACTATGACCGCGCCCAGCTCAAGCTTTACGCACGCCTCCTCGACGCGGAAGCCGATGGGGCGGCGCTTTCGGAAGTCGCGCACCACCTGTTCGGGATCGACGCCGAAGACGAACCGGAGCGCGCCAGACGCGTGCATGACAATCATCTCGTGCGCGCTCACTGGGTCGCTGAGCAAGGTTACCGCGACCTCCTGACCAACGCCTGAAGCCGCAATAAGCGAGCTTGCGCGTGATGCCTTTCGCGCATCGCCCTATGCCGTCCGTCTCCCTACGCTTTCCCGTTTAACGCGAGCATATTGCTAAGTCCAAAGCGTCTGACGCTCGGCGCGTAACAGTTGGAGAGCGGATATGCCGACGAACTGGCGAGACGAAACCGACTACGATTACATCGAAAAACTCGATGCCTCCGGTCTGGCGTGGGAATGCCTCAGGCGCAATCCAGACTACCGCGCCGCGTTTCCAAACATGACCGAGAACGAGGCGGCCCCTTGGGGGTTGCGATTTCCCGGTCGATCCAGAGCTCAAGGCGACCAATGCGAAGCTCTACTGGAGACCTTCAATTGCACCAGCCGTGACATGCTTGATGACGGCCAGAAGCCTCGGTGAGGCGGAAAACGCCGTTTTTGATCAGGTCATCGTCGAAACGAGGCGCGGCGCCCGTGGTCGCTACTGGTCGTGCGTTCGTACCGGATTGATCGTTGTTTCGGACGACGCCCTGACCGAGGACCGCCCCCGCGCCGTCATCCTCCCTTTGACTCTTGACTGGTCCATCAGAATCGCCACCGCAGAGCGTCTAAGGCGTGTCTGGCGTGGTCAAACCCCACGCGCTCTGTTCACCCTTCAACGACGTAAACGCATCGGTCATGCGCTGCGCACGAACGATGCACGGCAATCGGGGACGCGTCTGCGCGACATTGCGGTGACCTATTTCGGCGCACGACGGGTCGCCGCCGAACCTTGGAAGACGAGCGCTCTGAAAGCGCAGGTCGCGCGTCTCGCCGCATATGGACGTACCCTCGTCAGTGACGGCTATCGACAGCTATTGCGCGGGAAATCAGCAGCCCGCTTGCCTCGAAAGTAACTGTCTCACCGTCCCCCAAACAGATCCTATCGGAACACCACTCGTCCTTCTCGAAGGGGTGACGATTCCTCGCGAGAATCTTCATCATCCCTCCTGGGCGCTCTTCTCCGCTTCTCTGGCCATCAGCCGTCCCTCGCATCCCGCGACGGACCCGCGATGACCAGAGGAGCCCCCGATGCCCGATCCCAATGCCGGCCTTCCGCCGCGCTATCTCAGAACCCCTGAAGCCGCCCGTCTTCTCGGCCTTTCCGGCCGCACGCTTGAGAAACACCGCACCTACGGAACCGGCCCGAAGTATTCCAAGATCGGCGGCCGTGTCGTTTACGCGGTCGAAGATCTGCAAGCCTGGGTCAGCCGCGGTGAGAAACGCTCGACCTCGGACGACACGGGCGACACTGTCCTTCCGGCCAAACGCCATGCCGCGATCTCACCGGCCTATAGCGGCGAGAAGCGCTCATGAGCGGGCGCACGACCATCGAACTCACATGGATCGAAGGTCACATCGAACGCTGGCTGCGCTTCGGCCGGATCGTTCAAGAGACGATTAGAAGACGTTCGGTTCGCGTCGTCGGCGTCGATCCCGGCAGCGTCTTCGCCTTCATTCGCTGGGCCGCGAACGACTACGGCACGGTCGAGAGTCGGATCGACATCCTGCAAACCACCTGTCCCGGCGAGAGCTATTCGACGGTGCCTTTTGTGAAGCCCGGCGGAGTGTCTCTGTTGCGGCTTTCAGGCTGGCCGAAGGTCGAAACAGTGCTGCTCTGCATCGACCAGATCGAGGCCGAACACATTGCGCCGGAAGAAGTCTGCCCGAACCATTGGCGGCACGTCCACAATCGTCTGAGCTGCAATCTTGAGCCACGCCCGTACACGCCGTTTCGGCATGACGCCTGGCTCAAACGACGGGCCCTGGCGGCATGACACGCGCGCGCCCCTCGCTCATCATCGGCAGCGCCGGTATCGCCTTGATCGCACTTTCGGCGACCATTCGCGCCAACCCGATCCTTGTCTGGAACGCGTCGGCCAGCGTGCCCATCGGCTTCTACGTCGTGCAGTCACTCGACACGCCGAATGTCGGCGATTTAGTCGTTCTCGAACCGCCATCGCCGCTCGGCGACTGGCTTCTGGAACATGGCTATCTCGGCGCCGACGTGCCGCTCATCAAGCATGTCGCCGCACTTCCCGGACAGCGTGTCTGCCGCACAGGGGTCACGATCCGCATCGATGGCGTTGCAGTCGCGACCGCGAAAGACCGCGACCGTTTCGAACGCCCGCTTCCAGTCTGGCAGGGCTGCCAACGGCTCACCGATGATCAGATCTTCTTCCTCAATCCCGACACCGAGGCGAGCCTCGACGGACGGTATTTCGGGCCGCTGCAGCGCGACACGATTATCGGCCGCGCTGTCCCGATCTGGACGCGGGAGGGCTGACCCAATGGCACTCCTCCTTCCTTCCGGCCGTCGTCTTGTCGTCGCTTCCGCGATCCTGATCGCGCTTTCTGGTTGCGCCAATCCGCCCGCCGCAGACGCACAGGACACGGTCACGCGCTCAACGGAGGCCGCCGCGTCGACCTCCGATTTCGACGCTTACATTGCCGAAGCGGCGCAACGCTTTCGCATTCCCGAGCGCTGGATACGCGCCGTCATGCAAGCCGAAAGCGCGGGCAATGCGCGCGCCGTCAGCAGCGCCGGTGCGATAGGCCTGATGCAGATCATGCCCGGCACCTGGGCTGAACTCCGAGCCGCGCATGGGTTCGGCTCTGACCCGTTCGACCGCCGCGAGAACATCCTCGCGGGCACGGCCTATCTGCGCCAGATGTACGACCAGTTCGGCGCGCCGGGGTTTCTCGCGGCCTACAATGCCGGCCCCGGACGGTATGCCGAGCACCTGCGAACCGGGCGCAGCTTGCCGCGTGAGACCCGCCGTTACGTTGCAGCGCTTTCGCAAGAACTTGGCTTCTCGGATGCATTGCCCTTGCAGCCGATGCGCACCGTTTCTGCCGACCGGTGGCAAGCTGCCCCGCTCTTTGCGCCCGTCACAACCTCGCGTGAGCAGCAGAGGACTGATGAGCCTGACCGCACATCGGCAAGTGTTCAGACTGCTGATGAAGGGCCTCAGCCTCGCCCACAGAACAGCCAATCGAACCCGCTTTTCGTCTCCAGAACCGGGGAGCCAGAGCGATGAGCGCACTGATCTGGCTCCGCCCCGTTCCGTCGTACTGCGTCGTATGGAATGCGGCAGGCGGAGGGTTGCAACCGAACTCAACGAATGGAGGGCAAGATAAAAGGCCGGACGCGCGGGGGCGCTACGGCGTTGTTGTTGTTGGGGTTTTTGCGTGCTGCGCACTTGGTCACAGTGCTGCACTCCCAGCTATCCCTCTGATTATATGCGCCTTTCATCGTGCCATGCCAGATTTTGGGAAGGTACGAGCGTGAGCCAGCGCGATAGCGACATCCGCATCAAGCCGAGGCGTATCCGCGACAAAGGACCGTCGGCCGGGCGCGCGAAGAGCTTCGTCGGACAGGTCATGCGCGCCGCGAAGAAAGCGGGGCATAACGGCAATCATTTCAGACCAAGCGGAGGCCGTGCCGGTCGGTCGACCTTCGGGCGCGGGCGCTTCGTAAATGTTTCACGCGGTCTCGGGCGTACCCAGCGCCGGGTCGTGGTGAATGCGCGGATCGTGCGTCATCGGGGTGAAAGGTTTCGATCGGCTCAGCTCTCCAAGCACCTCGACTATCTGAAGCGCGAGGGCGTCACCAGGGACGGCCGGGACGCGGCCACGTTCGACAAGGAGCACGACCAGGCTGACGACCGCGCCTTCGCCGCCAGCACCGAAGACGACCGGCATCATTTCCGCTTTATCGTCTCGCCGGAAGACGCCGGGCATATGGACGACCTGCGCGCCTTCACCCGCGATCTGATGGCCCAGGCCGAGCGCGACCTCGGCACCGAAATCGATTGGGTCGCGGTCGACCATTGGAACACCGACAACCCGCATGTCCACGTGCTGGTGCGCGGCAAGGCCGATGACGGGAAAGACCTCGTCATCTCGCGCGACTATATCAGCCGCGGCCTGCGTGGGCGGGCAGAAGAATTGGTCGAGTTGGAGCTCGGAAGACGAACCGAGAAGGAGATCGCCGAAGGACTCGATATCGAGGTGAAGGCCGAGCGCTGGACCGGTCTGGATCGCGCACTGCGGTCCTACGCCGACGACACGCTCGGCGTCGCCGACTTGCGCCCCGGCGCACCCGATCTCGGCGATAAAGAGCTCAAGCGCCGAATGATCGGCCGGGCACAGACGCTGGAGCGCTTCGGTCTTGCAGAGAAACTGGCGCCGTCAGTCTGGCAGCTCAAGCCGGGCATGGAAGACACGCTGCGCGAGATGGCCGTGCGCGGCGACATCATCAAGACAATGCACCAGGCGATGGGTGGTCAGTCCCGCGCACAAACCGACTTTGCAATCGAGGGGCAGCCGGACACACCGATTCTCGGAAAGCTGGTCGATCGCGGGTTGCACAACGAACTCTCCGGCGAAGCCTACGCCATCATCGACGGAGTCGACGGACGTCTTCATCACTCGCGGTTCCGCGATCTCGATCTCACCGGCGACACGCCGGTCGGCGGGATCGTCGAGACGCGGAGTTGGTCCGGAAAGGATGGAGGGGCGAAACGGTTGGCGCTGGTCGGCCGGTCGGACGTTGCGTTGGAAAAGCAGGTCGATGCCGATGGCGCGACCTGGGTAGATCGGCTGGCGCTCGCCAAGACTCGCGCGCCGCTCGCGCAGAGCGGGTTTGGCGCGGAGGTCCGCGACGCATTGGAGAAGCGGGCCGAGCATTTGGTTGGACAGGGTCTGGCGACGCGGCAAGGTCAGCGCGTCACCTTCAACCGCGATCTCCTGAAGACACTGCGCCGGCGCGATCTCGATCAAGCTGCAAGCAAGATCGCCGACGACACCGGTCTGTCCTTCCGCAAGTCCGGTGACGGCGAGACCGTGGCTGGCACGTATCGCCAACGCCTCGATCTCGCGTCGGGCCGTTTCGCCATGATCGATGACGGGATGGGCTTCGAGCTCGTCCCCTGGAAGCCCCAGCTCGAAAAGCATCTCGGCCAGACCGTCTCTGGCACCGTCGCGGCCGGCGGCGGCATCGACTGGTCGCTCGGCCGCAAGCGCGGCCTGTCGATCTGACCCGGAGAACTCTATGACCTCGAAGAAACATGCATCACCGGCCACCGCCATCCTCTGGGGCCAGATCCTCGTCGTCTCGACGGTCGCGCTGCTCTTCGTCTGGGCGGCGACGCAATGGGTGGCGTTCCGGCTCGGCTTCCAGTCCGAACTGGGCGACCCGATGGCGACCATCTTCGGCCTGCCGATCTACCCGCCCTGGAACGTCTTTGTCTGGTGGTACTGGTACGACGCCTATGCGCCGCGCGTCTTCATGGAGGGCGCAATCATCGCGGGCGCGGGCGGCATCGCTTCTGTTTGCGTCGCGATCTTCCTCTCCGTTCTGCGCGCTCGCGAAGCGAGCAACGTGACGACTTACGGCTCCGCGCGATGGGGGACCGAGAAGGATATGCGCGAGGCGGGATTGTTCGTGGATGATGGCGTGGTCCTCGGACGCTACCGGTCCCGCTACCTCCGCCATGACGGGCCTGAACATGTGCTCTGCTTCGCGCCGACGCGCTCCGGCAAAGGTGTCGGTCTGGTCGTGCCGTCACTGCTCACTTGGCCGGGCTCGGCCATCGTCCACGACATCAAGGGCGAGAACTGGGAGCTCACGGCGAACTACCGCGCCCGCTTCAGCCGGGTGTTGCTCTTCGATCCAACCGATCCGAACTCGGCGGCCTACAATCCGCTGCTCGAAGTGCGGCGCGGCGATAGCGAGGTGCGCGACGTTCAGAACGTCGCCGACATCTTGGTCGATCCCGAGGGTCTGCTCGAACGGCGGAACCATTGGGAAAAGACGAGCCACTCGCTCTTGGTCGGCGCGATCCTGCATGTCCTCTACGCCGAAGCCGACAAGACGCTGGCGGGCGTCGCGGCCTTCCTCTCCGATCCGAAGCGTCCGATCGAGTCGACGCTCGCGGCGATGATGCGCACCCCGCATCTCGGCGATCACCCGCATCCCGTCGTCGCGCAGGCCGCGCGTGAGCTTTTGAACAAGTCGGAGAACGAACGCTCCGGTGTGCTCTCGACCGCCATGAGTTTTCTTGGGCTCTATCGTGATCCAGTTGTCGCCAAGGTCACGCGCCGCTGCGACTGGCGGATCGACGATCTCGCGACAGGCGACAGGCCGGTGACGCTGTACCTCGTGGTGCCACCATCGGACATCTCACGGACGAAGCCGCTGATCCGGCTCGTGCTCAACCAGATCGGTCGACGACTGACGGAAGACCTGCATGCTAAGCGTACCCACCGCATGCTGCTCATGCTGGACGAGTTTCCGGCGCTCGGGCAGCTCGACTTCTTCGAGAGCCAGCTCGCCTTCATGGCGGGCTATGGGATCAAGGCCTTCCTCATCGCCCAGTCGCTCAATCAGATCGAGAAGGCCTATGGTCAGAACAACGCGATCCTCGACAATTGCCATGTGCGCGTCGCCTTTGCGACCAATGACGAGCGCACCGCGAAGCGCGTATCCGATGCGCTCGGCACAGCGACCGAGATGCGCGCCATGAAGAACTATGCCGGACATCGGCTATCGCCTTGGCTCGGGCATATGATGGTCTCACGGCAGGAGACGGCGCGGCCGCTGCTCACACCCGGCGAGATGATGCAGCTTCCCCCGACCGAGGAGATCGTCCTCGTCTCCGGTGCGCCGCCGGTGCGGGCGGAGAAGGCGCGCTACTACACCGATCCGCAATTCAAGGCCCGGATAGCACCGCCGCCGGATCGTTATGCGCGGGCTGGAGCGGCCGGCAGCAAAACGGACGATTGGAGCGGTCGCGAGCCGATCGTTGCGCCCCCGCCCAAAAAACGGAAGGGATCGAGCGAGGATGTCGACGGCGGCATCCGTCGGCAGCCCGACCTTCCGGAACATGAAGACATCGCCCCAGAACCGACCCCAGCCCGCAGCGAATTCGCCGATCTCGACGACGAACCGGAGGACGATGCGCAGAGGGCCAAGGCCATGCGCGACCGGTTCGGCACCGTCGCGCGGCAAGCCTCGCTCGATCCCGATGACGGGATCGAGCTCTAGGATGTGGCCGTGAAGAAGGACCGATTGAATGTGTATTTCGATCCGGCTCTGTCGGGAGAACTGGAGGCGTTGGCCGCGCGGCGGAAGGTCTCGAAATCGCAAATCGTGGAAGCGGCGCTCGCCGCATTCCTGTCGCCGGATGGTGCAGATCAGCGAGAGGCCGCGATCGTCCGGCGCCTGGATCGGCTGACCCGGGCTGTGGAACGGTTGGAACGCGATCTATCCATCGGCAATGAGGCGATGGCCCTGTTCGTGAAGTTCTGGCTGACCACCACGCCGCCATTGCCCGACGAGATGCGCGAGGCCGCACAGGCCTCGGGCAAGGAGCGTTATGACGGGTTCGTAGAAGCGCTCGGGCGGCGACTCGCAAAGGGGAAAACGCTCACCAAGGAAGTCTCGGAGGACATCCGCGAGCGAACATCCACCGTCTGACGCCATCGCGACTTCATGCGAAATGCGCTTGTCCCTGCCTCTCTACGCCACCGCACTACTACCCCGTAAAACCTGTTGCGACTGAACATTTAACGGTCTTCTTGATCGACCCCGTAACCAGATGCGGGGCCGCCAATGACCGTCCACAAACTCAAATCAGCAGCGATCGAGCGCGGTTCCCGCATGCTCCGCACGGCGCTTGGGGCCGATATCGCGGCCTGGCTCGACGAGGACGCCGTCGTCGAAGTGATGCTTAATCCATGCGGACGCCTCTGGGTCGACCGGATCGGCGAGGGTCTCTGCGATACGGGCGCCACGCTCACCGCCGACGATGGCGAGCGGATCGTCCGCCTCGTCGCCCATCATGTCGGCGCCGAAGTCCATGCGGATGCGCCGCGAGTATCCGCCGAGCTACCCGGAACCGGCGAACGCTTCGAGGGATTGCTCCCTCCGGTCGTCGCCGCGCCCACGTTCGCGATCCGCAAGCCCGCCGTCGCAGTCTTCACGCTCGACGATTATGTCCGCGCCGGGATCATGGCCGCCGCCGCAGCCGGTGCATTGCGCGATGCCGTCGCGTCCCGCGCCAATATCCTCGTCGCCGGTGGCACCTCGACCGGAAAGACCACGCTCACCAACGCGCTGCTCGCCGAAGTCGCCAAGACCTCCGATCGCGTGGTCCTCATCGAGGACACACGCGAGTTGCAATGCACGACGCCCAACCTCGTGGCGCTCCGCACCAAGGACGGCGTTGCGACGCTGTCCGACCTTGTCCGCTCCTCGCTGCGCCTGCGCCCGGATCGCATTCCCGTCGGTGAAGTGCGCGGTGCCGAAGCGCTCGATCTCCTTAAAGCCTGGGGCACGGGACATCCCGGCGGGATCGGTACGATCCACGCAGGCTCGGCCATCGGCGCGCTGCGCCGCCTCGAACAGCTGATCCAGGAAGCCGTCGTCACCGTGCCGCGGGCGCTCATCGCGGAGACCATCGACGTGCTCGCCGTCCTCCATGGACGAGGCAGCGATCGCCGCCTCGCGGATCTCGCGCACGTCACCGGCCTGACCGCCGAGGGCGACTACGCGCTCCAATCCCTTCTCGCCAACCCGAAAGGAACCGCCATATGACCACCCGACTCAATCTCCTTCATCCCCGCTGGCCCGTCTATGTCAGCGCCGCTGCGGTCGGCTTCCTGCTGGCCGCCGACCAGGCGCAGGCCGCGGGGTCGGGCATGCCCTGGGAAGCGCCACTTCAGGCGATCCTGGAGTCGATCGAAGGACCGGTCGCCAAGATCGTCGCGGTCATGATCATCATCATCACCGGGCTGACGCTCGCTTTCGGCGACACGTCGGGTGGCGCGCGCCGGCTTGTGCAGATCGTCTTCGGTTTGTCGATCGCCTTCGCAGCGTCGAGCTTTTTCCTGTCCTTCTTCTCCTTCGGCGGCGGGGCTCTGGTATGAGTGATCCGACCGACATCCCCGGCTTCACCGCGCCCGTCCATCGCGCGCTCACCGAGCCGATCCTGCTCGGCGGTGCGCCGCGAACCATCGCGATCGCCAACGGCACCATAGCGGCAGCCGTGGGTCTGGGCCTCCGCCTCTGGCTGGTCGGGCTCGCGCTTTGGGCCATCGGGCACATGCTGGCCGTCTACGCCGCCAAGCGGGACGCCCAGATCGCCGACGTCGCGCGCCGCCACCTTCGCTACCCGACCTGGATGGGGGTGTGAGGAGATGATGCGCCTCGCCGAATACCGTTCCAAAGCCGCGCTGCTCGCCGACTTCCTGCCCTGGGCTGCGTTGATTGGCGAAGGCGTGATCCTCAACAAGGATGGGAGCTTCCAGCGCACGGCTCGGTTCCGCGGTCCCGATCTCGACTCCGCAACACCCGCCGAACTGGTCGCGACCGCAGCGCGACTCAACAGTGCCTTGCGCCGTCTGAGCTCGGGATGGGCGGTCTTCGTCGAAGCGCAGCGCATCCCGGCGCGCGACTATCCGCTCTCTGAGTTTCCCGATCCGACTTCGGCGCTGGTCGATGCCGAGCGGCGCGCGCAGTTCGAAGAAGCCGCGTCCCATTATGAGAGCCGGTATTTCCTGACCCTGACCTGGATGCCGCCCGCCGACGATACAAGCCGGGCAAGCGGGTGGCTGTTCGAGGATGCGCCGAGCAAGGGCGCCAATCCAACCGAACATCTCGCGGCGTTCCGCTCCCGCTCGGAGCGACTGCTCGACCTGTTCGAGGGGTTCATGCCCGAGGCAGTCTGGCTCGATGACGAGGAGACGCTCAGCTATCTGCATTCGACGATCTCGACACGGCGGCAATCCGTCCGTGTGCCCGAGGCGCCGATGCATCTCGACGCCTATCTCGCGGACGAGCCGCTGGTCGCCGGGCTCGCGCCGCGCCTCGGTGACGCGCATCTCCGCACGCTCTCCATCGTCGGGTTCCCAACAGCGACCTGGCCAGGCCTCCTCGACGAGCTGAATGCGCAGGCCTTCGAGTATCGCTGGGCAACGCGCGCGATCTGTCTCGACAAGACCGACGCCACGAAGCTCTTCACCCGCATCCGCCGCCAGTGGTTCGCCAAGCGCAAATCGGTCGCCGCGATCCTGAAGGAGGTGATGACCAACGAGGCCTCGACGCTCCTCGACTCGGACGCCGACAACAAGGCGCTCGACGCGGACGAAGCCTTGCAGGAACTTGGGAGCGATATCGTCGGCGCGGCCTATGTCACCGCGACGATCACGGTCTGGGACGACGACGAACGCGCGGCGGATGCCAAGATCAAGCTAGCCGAGAAGGTCGTGCAGGGCCGCGACTTCACCTGCATCCCCGAGACGCTGAACGCGATCGAAGCCTGGCTCGGCTCGCTGCCCGGCCATCTCTACGCCAATGTCCGGCAGCCGCCGATTTCGACACTCAATCTCGCGCATATGATCCCGATCTCGGCGGTCTGGGCCGGGCCGCAGCGGAACGACCATCTGGACGGACCGCCGCTTTTCTATGCCGAGACTCAGGGCGCGACGCCGTTCCGCTTTTCGACCCATGTGGGCGATGTCGGCCATACACTCATGGTCGGCCCGACCGGTGCGGGAAAGTCCGTTCTGCTGGCGCTCATGGCGCTGCAATTCCGGCGCTATTCGGGCGCCCAGGTCTTCGCGTTCGATTTCGGCGGCTCGATCCGCTGCGCGACGATGGCCTGCGGCGGGGATTGGGAAGATCTCGGCCTCGCGCTATCCGACGAGGACGACGCGGTCCAGCTACAACCGCTCGCCCGGATCGACGATGCCGCGGAACGCAGCTGGGCGCAGGATTGGCTCGCCGGGCTGCTCGTCCGCGAAGGCGTCACCATCGACCCGGTGGCGCGGGATCATCTCTGGTCGGCTCTGACCTCGCTCGCATCGGCTCCCATCGAAGAACGCACGCTGACGGGCCTCTCGGTGCTCCTGCAATCGAACGATCTCAAGCGCGCGCTGGCCCCATTCTGCCTCGGCGGTCCGTTCGGCCGCTTGCTCGACGCGGAAAGCGAGGCGCTCGGCTCCGCCGACTTCCAGGCCTTCGAGACCGAAGGGTTGATCGGCTCAGCGGCCGCACCCGCCGTCCTCGCCTATCTGTTCCACCGGATCGAAGCGCGGCTCGACGGGCGCCCAAGCCTGATTATCGTCGATGAAGGCTGGCTCGCCTTGGATGACGCGACCTTCGGCTCGCAGCTGCGCGAATGGTTGAAGACCCTACGCAAGAAAAACGCCAGCGTCATCTTCGCCACCCAGTCGCTAGCCGATATCGACGGCTCCGACATCGCGCCCGCCATCGTCGAGAGCTGCCCGACACGCATCTTCTTGCCGAACGAGCGCGCCTTCGAGCCCCAGATCGCCGCCACCTATCGCAGCTTTGGTCTCAACGACCGGCAGATCGAGATCATCGCACGGGCAACGCCGAAGCGGGACTATTACTGCCAGTCGCGACGCGGCAACCGGCTCTTCGCGCTCGGTCTCGGCGAGGTCGCGCTCGCCTTCACGGCAGCTTCCTCCAAAGCTGACCACGCCGCCGTTGACGCGATCCTCGAAGAACACGGGCGAGACGGCTTCGCCGCCGCCTGGCTCGCTCGGCGCGATCTCGGCTGGGCGACCGAACTGCTCGGTCCCTCCGATGCCGTGATCGAGGCCACCCCATCCGCAACCCCAGAAGCCAACGACGACAAGGAGAAGACTGATGTTCAAGACCAAGACACGTAAACTCGCCGGACGCGCCGCCGCGGCTCTGTTGCTCTCGAGCGCTATCGCGCTTTCCCCGGCGACAGCGCCACCCGCACATGCGCTCTTTGGCGGCGGCTTCGGCGGAATCGTATACGACCCGACGAACCATGCCGAGAACCTACTGACCGCCGCGCGGACGCTGGAGCAGATCAACAACCAGATCGCACAGCTCCAGAACGAGGCGCAAATGCTGGTCAATCAAGCACGCAATCTCGCGAACCTGCCATATTCTTCGCTGTCGCGCCTGCAATCTTCGGTGCAGCAAACACAGCAACTCTTGGGCGAGGCACAGCGCATCGCCCATGATGTGGCAACGATCGACGAGGCCTTCACGCAAGACTACGGCGCAGCCGCCGCGCGCGGAGACTTCGACGAGATGATCGCGGGCGCGCAGGACCGCTGGCGCACCTCAGTCGCCGGATTCGAGGATGCGTTGAAGGTCCAGGCTGGCGTGGTCGGCAATATCGAGACCGCCCGCGCCGAGATGCAGACACTCGTGGGCCGCAGCCAAGCCGCGACCGGCGCCTTGCAGGCGACCCAGGCGGGGAACCAACTTCTCGCGCTACAAAGCCAGCAGATCTCGGACTTGACGGCCGCCATCGCCGCACAGAACCGCGCACAATCGCTCGAAGCCGCGCGCGTTGCCACAGCCGAAGCGCAGGCGCGCGAGAACCTCACCCGCTTCCTCGACTACGGCTCCGGCTACGAGCCTACGACCGTCCGGATGTTCCGGTAGGCCGCGATGAAGCTGTCCGCCGAGACCACACTGAAAGCCATCGCCATCGCTTTGGGCGCCATTGCCGCGCTCATGGCGGCGATGGAACTCCAGCGCGCCCTTGAAGAAGAGCGTGCGGCCGAACCGGCGGGGGTGGTTTCGGACGATCCGTTGCGCGCGACCTTACAACGCTGCCGGACGCTCACCCCGGAAGAGCTCGAAACCGACACGACCTGCCAGGCTGCATGGGAAGAAAACCGCCGCCGGTTCTTCAGCACGCCCAGCAACAATCCTGAGACGGAGTAGGCCATGGACGGCGTCGGCGTCATCGATCGGTTCCTGGAGGTCTTCACGACCTATATCGACAGCGGCTTCGGTCTGCTCGGCGGCGACGTCGCCTTCCTCGCGACCACGTTGATCGTTATCGACGTCACGCTCGCCGCGCTCTTCTGGGCCTTGGGCGCGGATGACGATATCATCGGGCGGCTGGTCAAGAAGACGCTCTTCGTCGGCATCTTCGCCTATATCATCAGCAACTGGAACACGCTCGCCCGCATCGTCTTCGAGAGCTTCGCGGGCCTCGGCCTTATCGCCACCGGCGGCGCGATCGGCGCGGGCGAGCTTTTGCAACCAGGACGCATCGCCGCCGTCGGGCTCGAAGCCGGGCAACCGATCCTGGAATCCATCGCTGACCTGATGGGGTTCGTCTCTTTCTTCGAGAACTTCATCCAGATCTCGATCCTGCTCTTCGCCTGGATCGTGGTCCTGCTCTCCTTCTTCATCCTCGCGATCCAGCTCTTCGTCACCCTGATCGAGTTCAAGCTGGCCACGCTCGCGGGCTTCATCCTCGTGCCCTTCGGACTCTTCAACAAGACCGCCTTCATGGCCGAACGCGTACTCGGCCTCGTCATCTCCTCGGGCGTCAAAGTGCTCGTGCTCGCGGTCATCGTCGGCATCGGCTCGACGATCTTCGGCGAGTTCACAGCCGGGTTCACGGGCGAACCGACCATCGAGGATGCGATGGCCGTCGTGCTGGCGGCGCTCTCGCTCCTCGCCTTAGGCGTCTTCGGCCCCGGCATCGCAAACGGCATTGTTTCCGGTGGACCGCAGCTCGGTGCAGGCGCAGCGGTCGGAGCCGGTCTCGCAGCGGGCGGCGTGGTCGCCGGAGGCCTCGCGGGCGCGAAGATGGCCGGGGCTGCGGGTGGCGCCGCCCTGCGCAGTGGCTCCGCCGTCGCCGGTGGCGCCTCGACCGCATTCAAGATCGGCGCGGCCTCGGGCACATCGACCGCCGGGAAAGCCGCGAGCGGCATGGCGGCGGTCGGTCAGGCCGGGATGTCAGCTGCCGTTAGTCCGCTCAAGCGCGCCGTCGGCGACAGCTACCGCTCGGGCTCGCGCGCCGCCTTCGAAGCCACGGGCGGCAAGTTCAGCAATTCGCCGTCTTTCATGCCGACGCCTGCCAATGACGGCCCGCCCGCATGGGCGCGCCGCATGAAACGCCAGCAAAGCTTGCAACACGGAACCGCCGTCGCTGCCCACGCCATCCGCTCCGGCGATGGCGGCGGCGCGGGAACGGCCATCAGTCTTTCGGAGAGATCATGAGATTCAAGCGACCCAGCGTGCGATATGCCAAGACACCCGAGCCGGTGACCCCTTACCAGAAGGCCGCGCAGGTCTGGGACGAGCGCATGGGTTCAGCCCGCGTCCAGGCACGCAACTGGCGGCTCATGGCCATCGGGTGTCTAACGACCACAGCCACCTTTGGCTTAGCGCTCGTCTGGCAGTCCACCCAGGGCACCATCGTTCCCTACGTGGTCGAGGTCGACCGGCTCGGCGCCGCCCAGGCCGTCGCTCCCGCGACCGCCAATTACCGCCCGACCGATCCGCAGATCGCCTTCCACCTCGCGCGCTTCATCGAGAACGTCCGCCAGGTTCCCGCCGATCCCATCGTCCTCCGTCAGAACTGGCTGCGCGCCTATGATTTCACCACCGATCGCGGGTCTGTCGCGCTCAACGACTTCGCGCGCCAGAACGATCCCTTCGCCCGCGTCGGCGAGGTCCAGGTCACCGCTGAGATTTCCAGCGTCATCCGCGCGTCGGATTCCAGCTTCCGCGTCGCCTGGACCGAACGCCGCTACGTGAACGGTCAGCTCGCCGGTACCGAACGCTGGACCGGCATCCTAAGCGTCGTCATCCAACCACCCCGCGATGCAGACCGCCTCCGCAAGAACCCCCTCGGGGTCTTCGTCCACGCCATCAACTGGTCAAGGGAGAACGCCCAATGAGACACTGCGTGTCAGCCAAACTTTCCATCACAACACTTCTTGCCGGCTCCATGCTGGCCGGGTGCACGACCTTCAAGCCGCCTGAAATTAGCTACGACGATCCCGTTGCCGCAACGCTGGTCGCGGAACCGGCGCGGCCTGTTCGGATTGTCGAGACACCCGAGCCTTTACCGCTGCCGGGCCAGCTCATGCGGGTAGATGCAGACGATCGTCCGGCAGAAGCGTCGGAACCGACAGAGCGCATCACCAACGCCAACGCCGCGGCGCGCATCGAACCTGTGCGCGACGGCTTCATCAACGCGGTCCAGATCTATCCCTACAGCTCCGGCGCGCTTTATCAGGTCTACACCTCTCCCGGCCAGGTCACGGACATCGCGTTACAGGCAGGCGAGCGCCTTGTCGGCTCCGGCCCAATCGCCGCAGGCGACACGGCCCGTTGGATTATCGGCGACACGGAAAGCGGCACTGGCGACAACCGCCGCATCCATGTTCTGGTCAAACCAACCCGCCCCGACCTGGTGACCAATCTCGTCATCAACACCGACCGGCGCACCTACCACCTCGAACTACGTGCCACGCCGCAGGCCTATATGGCCTCGGTCTCATGGCAATACCCCGAAGATGAACTGATCGCGCTTCGTCGTCAGAACAATCGCGCCGAGGCAAGCCTTCCGATCGGGCGCAATGTCGATCTCGACGATCTCAATTTCCGCTACCGGATCACCGGCGACCGCGCGCCCTGGCGACCGCGCCGCGCCTTCGATGACGGGCGGCAGGTGTTCATTGAGTTCCCGCGCGGTATCGGCCAGGGCGAGATGCCGCCGCTCTTCGTGATCGGGCCGGAAGGGGACGGCCAACTCGTCAATTACCGCATCCGTCGCAACTACATGATCGTCGATCGCCTCTTTGCCGCTGCCGAGCTCCGGCTTGGTGATCGCCAGCGCGTGGTGCGGATCGTGCGGACCGATGGTGTCCGGCGTTCTGCGCAGCGCGAGGAACGTGTGGTCTCTGCCTGGCGTCCCGATGAGGACCGCTGAGCCATGACCGGGGACGAAAACCAACAACCGGGCGACCGCTCCGAAGAGCCACCACGCACCGAACAGGACATCGCCAAGGAACTGCGCTTGCGGCCCGATCCGCCACGGGTGATGCGGCTCTCGCGCAAGGCCATCACCGTCCTGACCGTCGCGGGTGGGCTGGGAATCGGTGCGATCCTGATCGTCGCCTTGCAAGGGTCCGATCCAAGCGATGGGCCTTCGGAACTCTTTTCAACAGAACGCGTCCAGGAGGCCGAGGGCCTTCTGGGTCTGCCGCGCGACTACGCGTCGATCCCGCAACTCGGGCCACCGCTTCCGGGAGAACTGGGACGCCCGGTTCTGTCAGCGCAGCGGCGAGGTGAGCCGGTGCCTGTCGTACCCGCGACCGGCCCCGCCGTCGATCCGGAAGAACAACTGCGCTTGCAAGAGGCAGAAGCCGCCCGGCTCGCGACGCTCTTTGCCGATGCAAGGTCGAGTGGTGCGGGGGCTTCGCGTTCGCAGGCGTCGCCCACGACATCTCCGACGCCCGGATTGCAAGGTCTATTTCCGGCCTCAGCAGGATCATCTCGCCAGCTGGATGCGACAGAACGACAAGAGGCGTTTTTGGACCGCGAGGTGGATCGACGAACGACTGCCGCGGATCGGCTGCAATCTCCGCCGAGCCCTTACGTCCTGCAAGCCGGATCCGTCATCGAAGCCGCACTTCTCACCGGGCTGCGGTCCGACCTTCCAGGGCAAATCACGGCACAGGTCACAGCTAACGTCTATGACAGCCCGACCGGGCAATTCTTGCTCATCCCACAGGGCGCGCGCCTGCTTGGCGAATATGACAGCCGTGTGGAAACCGGTCAGCGACGCGTCCTCTTGGCGTGGACCCGATTGATCCTGCCCGATGGACGCTCCATCGTCCTCGAACGCCAGCCCGGGACGGATCAAGCCGGATACAGCGGTCTCGAAGACGGTGTGGACAATCACTGGGGTCAGTTGTTCCGGGCCGCCGGTCTCGCCACGATCCTCAATATCGGGCTCGAGACCGGCGAGGATGGCGGCGACGAGATCGCCGAAGCAATCCGCGATGGCACCCAGGACACGATCGGAAGCGCGGGCGAGGCCATCGTCCAGCGCCAGCTAAACATCCCGCCGACGCTCACCATCCGGCCAGGATTTCCGGTGCGCGTGATGGTGACGCGCGATCTGATCCTCGAACCGCAAGGAGATGCCCGATGAGCAAGCTGAAGCTCGGCAACATCAGAGACGACAAGCCGGTCAAACTGTCCATTGAACTGCCGGCCCAGGTGCATCGGGATCTCGCCGCCTATGCTGAGATCCTCGGAACAGAGAACGGACAGACGCTCGAACCAGCAAAGCTCATCGCACCGATGCTGGAGCGGTTCATGAAGACAGATCGCGGCTTTGCGAAAGCGCGGAAAGCGCTGCGTGAGAAGAAGATCGCATCGACACTGGCGGCGTCGGACTCGTCTTGATTCTCTCGCTGTCACAGATCCCGTTTCGGCGCGCTAACAGTCGCGCGAGGCTGAGCATCCGTCGCCAGGCAGGATTATCGTTGTTTGGTGACCAGACGGCGCAAAAGGGCAGCATCTCGTTTTCGAGTCGGCGATAAACCACGCCAGGAAATTGGGTCGCGACGGTGGATTCGCTGGTAAGCGTCAAACCGCGTCCAAAAGACACGATCTGCATGAGGTTATCGCGACCCACGCGGTGGCGCTCGATCGCGGGGTGAGCCCCGAGATCGGCCAGATGCTTGATGAGAAAATCGTGGATCTCCGGTCCGGGATCGCCCTCGCTGAGGATAAAGGTCTCAGTTCGAAGTTCATCCCACCGGATCACCTTCCGCTCCGCTAAGGGATGCGCATCCGGTATTACGACGAATACGCGTTCCGTCCAGAACTGTGCAGCGTCGCAGTCGGTCAGGCCAGGCGCACCTGTAACGAATGCGACATCGAGCTTGTGTTGGCGTACCGCCGAGATGTGCTCTGATGGTGATCCCTCAATGATGTCGATACGGACATCGCTATAGCGATGGATATAGGCGCGCAGCATCTGCGCCAGAAAGCCGGATGCCAATGAAGAGAAAATGCCGATCTGAACGGCCCCTTCTTCTCCACGGCCGATCGGCCTGATATCGGCAGCGGCGCAAGAGACCTCGCTCAGCGCCCGCCGGGCATGGCGAACAAACCTCTTTCCAGCGTGGGTGAGGATAACACCTCCGGAATAGCGGTTGAAGAGCGATGCGCCGAGCTCATCTTCGAGGTCACGAATATGGCGGCTGATAGTCGATTGCTCGACGCCCAAAGACACAGCCGCACGCCTGAAGCTGCCGCATTTTGACGCAGCCACGACGTAGCGGAGATGTCTGAGTTCGATCATCTCTCTTCCGTTCGACGCGTGCAATTGACACACTTGAACAATGAGACGGAGACAAAGCCTTCCAGTACTGGAAACAACCGGATGCAATTTTTCGACATATCAACGACATCCTGCACATGTCGTGGCCAGACTGGACTTTTTTTCGGGAAGTATCGTATGTCGCGTTAGCATTCTCGACCTGTTCCTTTTCGACGCGAATGTTTCACGTATCCATGTTTGTGAGAAAGCGAACGATTGCCGCTTCGATGCGAGGAAGCTCAGCTGCGGGCAGTTCATGACCCACGCCATCCAACACGAGCAGTTCCGCTCCCGGGATCTGGCGAGCGAGCGCCTTAGCGCTTTGGAGGGAGATGATCGGATCATCAGTTCCGTGGATGATGAGAGTACGTACCTCGATATTTCGGGCGTCCCAGCGCTTGTGGATTTCACCGTCCATCATCGAATGGTTGAACGCGCTTTGGATGTTCTTGGCCCTTTCCAGTTCGCGTTTGATCCTTTCCAACGCTGCCTTCTCATCGAAGGGGTGTCCGGAGCCCGCAGAAAGGCGCGCGGTGCCCAGCATGAAGTCGACAACCTCTTGCTGCCTAGACCAATCGAGCTTCGATAGCGTCTTAAAATGATCCAGAAAGCGCTGGTCTATTGGAACTGCACTGGCCTCTTCGCCATTCAATGGTTCCGACGCCAATAGTGTGAGTGATCTAACCCTATCAGGTTGTTTCACTGCCAACATTTGGGAAACGAGCCCTCCCAGTGACATGCCCAGAAGATGGGCGGACGCGATCTCGTATTCATCAAGAATTGAGACGAGATCATCGCAGAGATCGTCGACTGAGTACTCGACGGTACCCGGTGGATTGGTTGAGCTCTGTCCCGTATCGCGATGGTCGTAGCAGATCACCCTATATCCGGCGCCAGCAAGCGCTTCGACAAATGCAGGCGGCCACCACTCCATAGAAGCCGTCGCACCCATAGAAAGCACTATAGCCTCAGCGTTTGAATCACCGGTCTCCGATGTAGCAATTTCGATGTTTCCTCTAGTCGCCTTCCGCACAATTCCTCCGTCCCGGTCGCTCTTAAGTGAAGGCACGTTGAGTTGTTCGTCAGCATGGACCATTGCTAGGCCGATGCCGGAGCAACGCGCGCATAATAAGAGACACCGAAGTCTTATATAACCTACGCGTCGGTTATATAAGACTTCGGGTGAAGCTGTCAATCGAGAGAGAAGCCAGGAAATCTGATCTCAAGCGCCAGCCTGACTTGACGGCAGACATATTCCGAAAGTGAGCCCTCGCGTGAAGCTACCCAATGCATTGTTGCCCCAGCTATCACCGTATGCAGATGGATAGCGAGGGTCCCGCGGTCGGGGACATCGGGCAAGCGCCTGTAGATTTCTCGCTGGACTAACTTGTAGCGTCTGTCCGCACATTTTCCCAAATACGGATCCTTGCTTTCAACATAAGCCACCAGGACGTGGACAGAAAAGTGCTCACCGGTCCCCATGCTCTCGATGATTGTACATAGAAAGCGCCAAAGCCCCTCAAGCCCGTCTTCTACATCGAGAGTGGCTAGGTACTGCTCAGTCGCCGCGATTTCGCGTTCGGCCAATCTGCGAAGGATTCTTTCACGGTTTTCAAATCTTTGGATTAGTGTAGCTCTGGATAAGCCAACTTTCCGCGCGACATCGGCGAGTGTGAAATCGCCCGCACCATGTTCCGCGAGAACTGCGATTGCTGCATCTAGCACCTGATCGTCGCTAAGGACCTTCTTTCTTGGCAAACCGAGCTCCCTGTTCTTAACGTGCTTGTAGCCTAGGGGAGAATGGTTTGGACATAGTCTAGATTCCTATCCGCTGATGATAGAGGTACCGAGAGAGACTCCGATAGACACTATCAACTCACTGCAATTTCCGATCCCAGCAGCTGACGCAGATGTTTTCGGGTTCATGCCACGTTGGCATAACCACAAGCCATTGATCTTCAATAAAAAATGGCGCACCCGACAGGATTCGAACCTGTGACCTTCGGCTTCGGAGGCCGACACTCTATCCAGCTGAGCTACGGGTGCTCATTTTACTTCTACTGCTTACGCAGTGCTTACGCGAACTTCCGGCCAGTTTGAACAGCGGTTCCGATATCCGCCCAAGCCGTTGATTCACATTCTTTTTCTCACAGCACCTTAAGCCATCGCCAGACTTGACATCTGCCTTCGGAGGGCAGCGCTCTATCCAGTTGAGCTATGGGTGCCATCTGCTTTCGCAGTGCTTATGTGGTACTCCAGCGAGGTTAAAGCCAAGAATGGCACACTCGCAAAACCCAGTTCTCAATCGTTACTCTTCACGTTTCCTACACAACGAGGCCAAGGCATTGATGTTCGATGCCTCAAACCGTCCGTCTGATGCGCGGTATAGCTTTGGACGCCCTACCCCGCAATCGCAAAAATCACTCAGGCAAAAAGCTCATGGGCAAGCTCCAGCGCCTCGACCAGTGTGTCGACCTCGTCTTTGGTGTTATACATCCCAAACGAGGCGCGGCACGTTGCTGTCAGCCCCATATGATCCATCAGCGGCCCCGCGCAATGATGCCCGGCCCGCACCGCCACGCCCTTCTTGTCGAGGATCGTCGAGATGTCATGGGCGTGGGCAGCACCTTCGATCGTGAAGGAAAAGATCGCCCCTTTGGACGCCGAGGTGCCCTGAAGCTGCAACCAGTTGAGCCCGCCCAGACGATCCACGGTATAGTCGCGCAAATCGGTCTCGTGGGCGGCGATCGCCTCCATGCCCACCGACATCATATACTCCAGCGCCACACCCAGACCGATGGTTTGGACGATGCCGGGGGTGCCGGCCTCGAACTTCATTGGCGGGTCGTTATAGATCACGGTGTCGCGATGCACTTCCTTGATCATGTCACCACCGCCAATAAAGGGGCGCATCTCCTCCATCCGGGCACGTTTGATATAGATCGCCCCTGAACTTGACGGGCCATAAAGTTTGTGGCCGGTGATGGCATAAAAGTCGCAGCCTATATCGTCGACATTCACCGGCATATGCACCGCCGCCTGACTGCCATCGACCAGCACCGGCACGCCCCTGGCATGCGCGGCTTGGGTGATTGCTTTGACATCCACCACAGTGCCCAGCACGTTCGACATATGGGTGATGGCCACAAGTTTGGTCTTGGGGCCGATGGCGTCGATCACCTTTTGCGGGTCCAGATCGCCGCGCGCGTCCACATCCACCCATTTCAGCACCACGCCCTGGCGTTCGCGCAGGAAATGCCAGGGCACGATATTGGCGTGATGCTCCATCACCGACAGGACGATCTCGTCGCCCGCCTCCAGCCGCGGCATGGCCCAGCCATAGGCGACGGTGTTGATGCCTTCGGTGGTGCCGGAGTTCAGAACGATCTCCTCCTCATCCGCCACGCCAAGAAACCGCGCGATGATCCCGCGCACGCCCTCGTATTTCTCGGTCGCCAGGTTCGACAGGTAATGCAGGCCCCGGTGCACATTGGCGTATTCGTGCGAATAGGCATGGGAAATCGCGTCGATCACCACCTGCGGTTTCTGCGCCGAGGCTCCACTATCGAGATAGACCAGCGGCTTGCCGTTGACCTCACGCGACAGGATAGGAAAGTCGCCTCTGATCTCATTGACATCAAACATATCCGGCTCCTACGGCGCTTACACCGATAAGTGACAACAGGATCGAGACACCCACCACCATGCCGACAAAGGCCGCGACCAGAACGCCCGCGGATTTGCCCAGCGATCCAAACCCATGCGCCTCGTTCACGAAATGGACCAGCATCCACAGGCCGATAAACCCGGCCGCCAACACCAGGAGCATCGACAAGACCGGGATTGTCAGCAGCAGCAACAGCGCCGCAGCCTGCACGATAACGCGCAGAAACTGGAGCCAGACAAGGACAACCATCACGTCCTCCATCTGTCCGGTCCCGCCGAAGGTGCGGCCGGTCCAGAACACCATCAGCACGATCAGGACAAGCCCGCCGCCGACAAACATCAGATAGATCGCAGGGACATCGAACACACCCGGCAGCGGCGACGGGCCGGGCACCAGGATGTTGGTCAGCGAATGCAGCAAGGTATTGAGAACGACCATCAAAAACAGGCCGGTCCACAGCGTGCCGCGATCCAGTTTCAGCGCGATCAGTTCACGGGCGGCCAGCGCAGGATCCTTGATCGAAAGGATGGCAAGATCTTTGAGCGAGAGGGTATGTGTCATGCCGCACCCTCACCGCTTGCTCGCAAGGATGCAATCCAGAACCAAAGGAAAATCAACACCCAGACAAGCCCCACACCTTGTAACGCGGGACCCGGTCCCACAAACCCGCCCACCAGACCGTAGAGCAGCAGAAGCGGCGTACTGGCCAGAAGCGACCAGAACAGCGCCAGACGGGCTCCAAAGCTTGTGCCGGGACGTCCCAATGCACGGCGCACCAGATAAGTCAGCCCCGCCACCAGGTAAAGCACCAATGGCAGAATAAAGACCGAGCCCATCAAAGCCCCGGCCATCATCATCGACAGATCCTCGCCGGTCAAATGCGCGTCGCGTGCCAGGCGCGGCAGCTGCGCCACAAAGGCGATCACGCAAAAACCCATCAGAAAGGCGAGCGCGCGATCTTCTCGCGCGCCCATGGCCAGGAGCCTGCGCATAACCCGGCCCGGCCCCCGATAGGTGGCCGATATATCCGCGGTGACGGGCATCAGCCGCGACTGTGGCGAACCAACCAGGCACTCAGGCGTGACACGATCTCGTCTGAAAGCGCCTCGTCCTCGATCTCTTCCACGGCTTCTGCGAGGAAGGCCAAGGTCAAGAGATCGGTCGCTTCACTCTCAGGCACGCCGCGCGAGCGCAGATAAAACAGCGCATCTTCGTCGATCGCCCCCGAGGTTGACCCGTGCGAACACGCCACATCATCGGCATAGATCTCAAGCTCGGGCTTGGCCAGGAACTGGCTGTCGTCGTCCAGAAGCAGCGATTGGCTGATCTGGTACCCGTCGGTTTTCTGCGCACCCTCCTTGACCAGGATCTTGCCCTGGAAAACGCCCGTGGCACCATTGCGCAGGACCTTCTTGAACACCTGGCGGCTTTCGCAGTTCACCGCGTCATGGGTTACAAAGACAGTGTCGTCATGGTGGAACTCACCGTCCCCGACGCAGGCACCGGCCACATGGGCCACGGCATCGTCACCGGTCAGTTCGATCACCACCTCGTTGCGGGTCAACCGGCCGTTCACCGTGAGGGTGAAGGACTTATAGACCGATTCCGCACCCAGCCGCGCAAACATATGCGTGGCCGCACGACGCTCATGGTCGCGGCCCTGCGCCCGCACATGGTGCAGCTTGGCGGTGTCGGCCAGATCAATCTCCATGCATTTATTGAACCGGGCCGCGGCAGGACCGTTTTCAAGGATCGTCACCTCGGCGCCCGGATCGACCTTGATCACATGGTGCAAGATCGCGTCCGACGTTTCATCGTTGTGGAAATAGATCAGGCTGATTGCCTTGCTCGGCGTCTTTTTCACATGGATCAGCGCACCATCGCTGGCAAAGGCTGTATTCAGCGCTGCAAGCGGCCGTTCCACGGGGTCCTGACCGCGGGCTTCCAGCGTGCCATAGAGATCCTTGGCCCAGTGAATGTCATGAGCGGTGCTTTCGGCCAAACGGTCGATGACAATGCCCTCCAGCTCCAGATCGTCAGAGGCGTCGGGGTCGAACACACCATCCACAAAGACGATCCTCAGCCGGTCGATCTCGCCAAAGATCGGCGCTTCGTCGGGACTAAAGATCGCCGCCTGCGGTGCGGGTGCGTCAACCAGGGTCTCGGGACGCGTATATTTCCAATACTCGTCGCGGCGCGACGGCAGGCCCATCGCGCGCACCCGGGACAATGCGTCGGCGCGGGTCGCGGCGGTCCATCCGCCCTGCGGCAGGGACAGGGTCGCCAGACGGGCCTCGGTGGCATCCATTTTCTGTTGCGGCAGCCCCATCTCAGGCCACCTCCGCCAGGATATCGGCATAGCCGTTGTTTTCCACTTCCAGCGCCAGCTCGGGCCCGCCGGTCTTCACGATGCGGCCATCGGCCATGATATGCACCACGTCAGGTTTGATATGATCCAGAAGGCGCTGATAATGCGTGATCACCAGGAAGCCACGGCCCGTCCCGCGCAGCGCGTTCACACCTTCGGCAACCAGCTTCATTGCATCCACGTCCAGGCCGGAATCGGTCTCGTCCAGGATGCACATCTTGGGCTCAAGCATCGCCATTTGCAGGATCTCGTTGCGCTTCTTCTCACCACCCGAGAAGCCCACATTGACCGCACGTTTCAGCATCTCAGCGTCGATTTTCAGCGCTTTGGCGCGTTCACGGATCAGCTTGAGGAAATCGGCGGCGCTCACCTCCTCCTCGCCGCGTGCCTTGCGCTGCGCGTTCACGGCTGTGCGCAGAAAGGTCATGTTGCCCACGCCGGGGATCTCGACCGGGTACTGGAACGCCAGAAAGAGGCCTGCCGCCGCGCGCTCTTCTGGTTCCATCTCGAGGATATCCGCGCCTTCAAGCGTCGCCTCGCCCTCAGTCACCTCATAGCCGTCACGGCCCGACAGCACATAAGACAATGTGGATTTGCCCGACCCGTTCGGGCCCATGATCGCGTGTACCTTGCCCGCTTCGACCGTCAGGTCGACGCCCTTGAGGATTTGCTTATCCTCTTCTTCAAGTTTCACGTGCAGGTTCTTGATATTCAACATGGTCTTGCCCTTTCAGTAATTTCCAGGCGGCGCGGCGCCTGCCCGCTTTATCCCAGCTGCACAGCCGTGCCCGAGGCACTGACCATCAGCATGTTATTGATCACTTCATAATCCAGATCGACACCGACAACGGCATTCGCGCCCAAAGCCTGCGCCCGTTCCTGCATCTCGGCCAGCGCGGTTTCGCGCGCCTTGCCCAACTCTTGCTCATATGCGCCCGAGCGGCCGCCCAGAATATCGGTGATCCCGGCAAACACATCCCGGATCACGTTGGCGCCCAGGATCGCCTCGCCCACGACGATGCCTTTGTAATCCGCGATGCTGTGGCCTTCGACCGAAGGCGTGGTTGTCACAATCATCACATGCTCCTCAGAAAGTAGTTATAGCCCATCGCGACCAGCAAGGCCGCGCCGCCCGCGGCACTGGCGGTCAGGAACACCGATTGCTCGATCAGGCCGCCGGTCTTGCCCCTGCGCCGCCTGACCGAAAAGCCGATCAGCGCACCGATAAAGACGCCCAACGCAGGGGCAAGCGATTGCAGAACCAACTGTTGCATGTCTATTGCGCGCCCCGGCCCGCTGTCAGCGACAATCCATTCACGTGACTACTCCGTATCCTGAAGGTCCAGCACGACCGCGCTTTTGGCCCGTTGCATCACGGTCACCAACCGCAAAAGCAGCGCGCTCCAGCAGACAAACAGCACCAGACCGATCAGGATCTCGAACCGTTCGGCCAGGCTGGCAATCATCCAGCCATCGCTGACCAGTTCCGCCACGATCTCATCATGCGCCAAGGACAGAAAGAACACGACCATATGGCCCAGCACCAATAACGTGACCTCCCGCGTCTCAGGGGTGAGACGCGAGGGGTGGCCCAGCCGGATCATCAGCCGTGGTCTGTCATTTGGCGCATCCAGGGCCATCAGCCCACGGAACCTTCCAGAGAGATCGCCACAAGCTGTTGCGCTTCCATGGCAAATTCCATCGGCAGGGCCTGAAGCACGTCCTTGCAGAACCCGTTGACCACAAGCGCCACGGCCTCCTCCTCATCCATCCCGCGCGAGCGGCAATAAAAGAGCTGGTCATCGTCCACTTTGGATGTGGTTGCCTCATGCTCGACCCGCGACGAGTTGTTCCTGACCTCGATATAGGGCACGGTATGCGCCCCGCATTTGTCGCCGATCAGCAGGCTGTCACATTGGGTGTAGTTCCGGCTCTCCTTGGCCTTGGGGTGCATCGACACCAGGCCGCGATAGGTGTTCTGCGCTTTGCCCGCACTGATCCCCTTCGAGACGATCCGGCTCTTGGTGTTCTTGCCCAGATGGATCATCTTGGTGCCGGTGTCGGCCTGCTGATAGTGGTTGGTGATGGCGATCGAGTAAAACTCTCCCTGGCTGTCGTCCCCGCGCAGGATGCAGGAGGGATATTTCCAGGTCACAGCCGAGCCGGTTTCCACCTGCGTCCACATCACCTTGGCCCGGTCGCCCCGGCAATCGGCACGCTTGGTCACAAAGTTATAGATCCCGCCCTTGCCGTTTTCGTCGCCGGGATACCAGTTCTGAACGGTGGAATATTTCACCTCGGCATCTTCTTCGATGATGATTTCGACAACCGCCGCATGCAACTGGCTGGTATCGCGCTGCGGCGCGGTGCAGCCTTCGAGATAGCTCACATATGAGCCTTTGTCGGCAATGATCAGCGTCCGCTCGAACTGGCCGGTGTTTTCGGCATTGATGCGGAAATAGGTGCTGAGTTCCATCGGGCAGCGCACGCCGGGCGGCACATAGACGAACGAGCCGTCCGAAAACACCGCCGAGTTCAGCGTGGCATAAAAATTGTCCGAGACCGGCACGACCGACCCGAGGTATTTCTTGACCAATTCGGGATGATCCTTGATCGCCTCAGAGATCGAACAGAAGATCACGCCCGCCTTTTTCAGCTCGGCCTGGAAGGTCGTGCCGACCGACACGCTGTCGAACACCGCATCAACGGCGACCTTACGGCCCTCGGCGGGGGCGTTTTCCGCCCCCTCAACACCGGCCAGGATCATCTGTTCTTTCAGCGGAATGCCCAGCTTTTCGTACGTCGCCAGCAGCTTGGGATCGACCTCGTCCAGGGATTTCGGCTTCACTTCCATGCTCTTGGGGCGCGCATAGTAATACTGATCCTGAAAATCGATCTCAGGATAATCGACCATCGCCCAATCGGGCTCTTCCTTCTGAAGCCAGCGCTCATAGGCCTGCAGACGCCATTCGGTCATCCATTCCGGCTCTTCGTTCTTTTCCGAAATCAGGCGCACGATATCGGGGGTCAGGCCCTTGGGCGCATACTCCATCTCGATATCGGTTTCCCAGCCGTATTTATACGTGCCGACTTCGCGTACCGCATCGACGGTTTCCTGATCGACGCCTTCTTTGACTTGGGTCTGGTCCAACGCTGCCATCGGGCTCTCCATGTTGTTATGCCGCACCTTGTTCCGTGCGGGCGCGGAATTTCTGTTCTTTGCTCTGCCACGCCTGCACGAAACGCAGCACCTCATCCTCTGTCGTCGCGGGCCCGAGCGAAACACGGACCGCACTGGCCGCCTGCCCTGCATCAAACCCCATCGCACGCAAGACCCGGCTCTCGCGGACCTTGCCGCTGGAACAGGCAGACCCGGCGCTGATCGCGAAACCAGCCAGATCCATCTGCATCACCTGGGTTTCCCCTTTCCAGCCATCCGTGATGAAACAGCTGGTATTGGGCAGACGCGCAACGCCTTTCCCGACAAAAATAGTCTTGTTTGCCCGGGCCTCAAGACTTGTTTCTAGAATATTTCTAAGTTTTTCAACCCGCTCCCATACCCCATTTGACAGATCCTGCATCGCCGCTTCAATTGCAGCGCCTAAGCCAGCGATTCCAATGATGTTTTCGGTCCCAGACCGACGACCCATTTCCTGTCCGCCACCCAGAGAGAGGGCCGGAATGTCAAATCCGCGGCGCACGATCAGCGCCCCGACACCCTTTGGTCCGCCCAGCTTGTGACCGGACAGAATCGCCAGATCGGCGCCGCTCCAGGAAAAGACGAAGGGGAGGCGCCCCACCGCCTGGGTGATATCCAACAGCAGCAGATTTCCCGCATGCCCGTCCGCGCTCCAGCCTTCTGCGCCTTTGTGCGGTTCGGTGACGATGCCGGTCTCGGAATTGGCAAGCCCCATCGCCAGAACCGTGTCCGTCCCGCTCCCCGGCTGATGATGCGCCCAAAGCGCGTCATGAGCGGTGGGCGGCACCCGGACATCGGAAAACCCCTCCAGAACCCGTGCGGCCTCGGTCGCACCCGACGTAAAGACAACTTCGGCCACCTGACACCCGACCGCCTGCGCCACCTGCTCCCGCGCACGCTCCACCAATGCCTTGGCCGCACGCCCCTCGCTGTGAACGGAAGACGGATTGCCGACCACATCCATGGCGGCGATCATCGCCTGTCGCGCCTCAACCCGCAGCGGAGCGGTGGCGTTATAGTCCAGATACGCCCTCACGCGCCCACCTGCCGCTTCTTCTTGCTGAAAATACGACGGGGAGCGCGAGGGGCCGCGCCCCTCGCCAGTGCCACCGTGCAATGCCGGGCGGGGGGATGCAGGATCATTCGGAATCCACGATTGCAAACAGACCCGGCACGGCCGGACAGGGTGCGAGGTCGTTCTGCACGATATCCGACAGCCGCGTCTGATGCAGGAATACATAGACATGCGCGCTCAGGCTTTCCCAAAGCCGGTTGGTCAGCGATTGCGCGCGGCTGCCCGACAGCGCGCCCGAGGCCCCGGCCCCCTTGTGCATCGCATCCACCGTCTCATCCACAGCCGACAGAATATCGACCACCCGGATCTCGGACGCCGGACGCGCCAGCCGATAGCCGCCGCCGGGCCCGCGGACCGACATCACCAGTTCGGCGCGCCGCAATTTGACAAAGAGCTGTTCCAGATAGGGCAGCGAAATCTGCTGCCGTTCGGAAATATCGCCGAGCGTCACCAACTTGTCCTGCGATTGCAATGCGATATCGCACAGCGCCACCATCGCATATCTGCCTTTGGTCGAAAGTTTCACTGAAATACCCTTCCCGTCAAATCAGTATTCCGAAGCTGCCTGTGCGAAAAGATTGACGTTCCCGCGATCTCAGCCTATGTGGCCAAGACCGCGCGCACCCGCACGGCGCCGGACCTGATTAGAACGGTTCTAAGGAGACCAAGCGATTTTGTCAATAATCGCGCCGCTGCCTGAACCCGATCACCGGCTCGGACGACGATAACAACAGGACCGCATATGCCCGAGGTGATTTTTCCCGGCCCAGAAGGTCGGCTCGAAGGCCGCTACCACCCCCAAAAGGAAAAAGACGCGCCAATTGCGATCATCTTGCATCCGCACCCGCAGTTCGGCGGGACGATGAACAACAAGGTCGTCTATAATCTGCATTACGCGTTCTATAACATGGGCTTTACGGTGCTGCGGTTCAATTTCCGTGGCGTCGGGCGCAGCCAGGGCGAATACGATCAGGGCATCGGAGAGCTGAGCGATGCCGCCTCCGCACTCGATTATCTGCAATCGATGAACAACAATTCCAAACATTGCTGGGTCGCGGGGTTCTCCTTCGGGGCCTGGATCGGCATGCAGCTCTTGATGCGGCGGCCAGAGATCACCGGGTTCATCAGCGTGTCGCCCCCCGCCAATATGTATGACTTTTCGTTTCTGGCGCCCTGCCCTTCATCGGGTCTGATCATCAACGGGACCGCCGATCGCGTCGCACCGCCCCCCGATACGCGCAACCTGGTCTCAAAGCTGCATGAACAAAAGGGCATCACGATCACCCATCAAGAGATCGAAGGCGCCGACCACTTCTTCAAAGAGCCGCATATGGACACCATGATCGGCAATGTCACCGATTACGTGAAGCGGCGGCTGACCGAAACGACACGGTAGATCAAAGGCACGGATATGGGACTGGCCGAGGAACTGGGCGACAAGCTGGCGATCGACGTTCTCAAGGTGATCGACAAACTGGGCGACGATCAACTGGTCATGGAGGTCGCCAAGGTCCTGGCGGCCAGCTCCACCCCGACCGAGGAGGCGTTTCTCACCTCCGTGCGCGTGCGCCAGGCCGAAGCCCGGGCGCGAGGCTTTCTGCGCGACTATGTCAAAAAGGAACTGGCCAAGCGGCCACAGACCCCCAAGGACTGAAGCGGCCTGCATCTGCCCGCGCGTCCTCGTCACGGGTCCGGGGACAGGACACTCTCAGGCCCCTGACAAGCTGCCGCGGCCCAGGGTTCATCTCTTTCACATTGCGTTACCATGCACGCTATAGTCTGCGTCGTTGAGACGTCACGCGTCTGATGACACCGAAACCAAAAAGAGGTCTCTGATGAGCAAGATCAAAGTCGAGGGCCCCGTCGTCGAGATGGACGGAGATGAGATGACCCGCATCATGTGGGACTTCATCAAAACCAAACTGATTCTGCCTTATCTCGATATCGATCTGCTCTATTACGATCTGGGCATCGAAAGCCGGGATGCCACCGGCGATCAGATCACCATTGACGCCGCCGAAAAGACCAAGGAGGTCGGCGTCGCCGTCAAATGCGCCACGATTACACCGGATGAAGCCCGAGTCGAAGAGTTCGGCCTGAAAAAGATGTGGCCCAGCCCCAACGGCACGATCCGCAACATTCTGGGTGGTGTGGTGTTCCGCGCGCCGATCATCTGCCGCAACGTCCCGCGCCTGGTGCCTGGCTGGACCAGGCCGATCGTGATCGGGCGCCACGCCTTTGGCGATCAATACAAGGCCAGCGACATAAAATTCCCCGGTCCCGGCAAACTGACGATGCGGTTTGAAGGGGTGGGCGGTCAGGTGATCGAACGCGAGGTCTTTGACGCGCCCTCTGCGGGGGTGTTCATGTCGATGTATAACCTCGACCAGTCCATCACCGATTTCGCCCGTGCAACCTTCAACTATGCGTTGGGGATCGGCTGGCCGGTGTATCTGTCGACCAAGAACACCATCCTCAAACACTATGACGGCCGGTTTCTGGAAATCTTTCAGGAGGTGTACGACGCCGAGTTCGCCGACCGGTTCAAAGAACAGAACATCTGGTACGAACACCGCCTGATCGACGACATGGTGGCCTGCGCGATGAAATGGAACGGCGGGTTCGTCTGGGCTTGCAAGAACTATGACGGTGACGTGCAATCCGACACGGTGGCGCAGGGCTTCGGCTCGTTGGGTCTGATGACCTCACAGCTGATGACGCCCGACGGCAAGATCGTGGAGGCCGAGGCCGCCCATGGCACCGTCACGCGCCATTACCGGCAGCACCAAAAGGGCGAGGCGACGTCCACCAACTCGATCGCGTCGATCTATGCCTGGACCGGCGGGTTGAAACACCGCGCCAAGCTTGACGAAAACGCCGAGTTGACGCGCTTTGCCGAGACACTCGAACGGGTCATTGTCGAAACGGTCGAGGGCGGGTCGATGACCAAGGACCTTGCCCTGCTCGTCGGACCGGATCAGGGTTGGCTGACAACGATGGGATTTCTCGAAAAGATCGACGAGAATCTCAACAATGCCCTGACGGGGTAACGTCAGGCCGAACCGCTTTCGGGCCACGGCGCCGAACCAACGCGCCGCAACCTGTCATTGGGTCGGGCGCGAGGGATTACTCCGCCGGGGTCGCTGCGGCGCCGGGCTGCGCTCCGCGGTGTTCGATCCGCGCATACATCTTGCGGATCAATCCGCTGGCGGTCGTCTTGCACAGCGCCGGGATCAGCGCATGGACCAGTGCCGCGCATCCGGCCAGAAACAAAAGGCCCGCAAACCGCAGGGCAAAGCCCATATGCTCGGCATAGCTTTCATCGACGGAATGAGGATGGTCCAGAAAAAGGGCTTTGAACATGTTCGCGCTCCACTGTTGCGTTGTGCTCAGCTTACCGCGGCAGCATGGGGAAGATTTCACAAAGACCGGTGAACGCCCACTATGAATGGGAGATTATCCCTGATATCCATCCCAGATGGAGAATATCGACACCCTTGACCGTAAGATCCTGACCGTTCTGCAACGCGCCTGTGATACCCCGCTTGAGGCCATCGGCGAAGAGGTGGGCCTGTCGCGCAATGCCGTGTGGCGCCGCATTCGCGCCTTGGATGCAACCGGCATCATTCGCGCTCGTCGGGCAGAATTGGACGCGGCCCGGTTGGGCCTGGGGCTGATGGTGTTCATGCAGATCCGCACCCAAAGCCATGATCCGGACTGGCAAAAGGCATTTTCAGCCGCGACGCGCGCGCTGACCGGCATTCTCAGTGTCTATCGCATGACCGGAGATCTGGATTACCTGATCCGCGCGCGGGTGGCCGATATGGCCGATTACGATCGGCTTTATCAGGCGCTGATCGCGCGCGTGCCGCTGTCGGATGTCTCGGCAAGCTTTGTAATGGAAGAAATCAAGGACGACCCTGCCCTGCCCCTCTAACCCCCGGAGCGATGTATGCCCCTGCATTACGTCTACCTGATCGTCGCGGTGTTCTTTGAAACCGTCGGTACCACGGCCTTGCAGGCCAGCCAGCAATTTACCCGCCTGGGTCCAACCCTCGTCGTCATCATCGCCTATGGAGCCGCGTTTTTCTTCCTGGGACTTACCCTGAAATACATGCCGGTTGGCATCGTCTATGCGATGTGGTCAGGGCTGGGGATCGTCCTCATCGCGCTGATCGGGTTTGCCGTTTTCGGCCAGCGCTTGGATTTCGCGGCACTCCTCGGGATGGCCATGATCATCGGAGGGATCGTTGTGATCCATCTCTTCTCCAAATCGGCGCATCAATAGCGGATTCTCGGGCGATGGTTTGGCCCGCCGGGTCGCTGATCACCGCACGGGTCCAGTGGGTGGCTTTTTGCTGGCATCTCCGGACTGGCCGCGTTATGCGCGCGGCAACTCCCGTACAAAGGCTGACCTTATGGACCTGCGCAATATCGCAATCATCGCTCACGTTGACCACGGCAAGACCACTCTGGTGGATGAGCTTTTGAAACAATCGGGCGCGTTCCGCGACAATCAGGCCGTGGCCGAACGCGCCATGGACAGCAACGATCTGGAGCGCGAGCGCGGCATCACGATTCTGGCCAAGGCGACCAGCCTCGAATGGAAAGGCACCCGGATCAACATCGTCGACACGCCCGGCCACGCCGATTTCGGGGGTGAGGTCGAACGCATCCTGTCGATGGTGGACGGTGTGGTCCTGCTGGTCGATGCCGCCGAAGGGCCGATGCCGCAGACGAAATTCGTGACCTCCAAGGCGCTGGCCCTGGGGCTGCGCCCGATCGTTGTGCTCAACAAGGTCGACAAGCCGGACGCCGATGCGGACCGTGCGCTGAACGAGTGCTTTGATCTCTTTGCCAACCTGGATGCGACCGAGGATCAGCTCGATTTCCCGCATCTTTATGCCTCGGGCCGGTCAGGCTGGGCCGATGCCGAGTTGGACGGGCCGCGCAAAGACCTGTCCGCGCTCTTTCAACTGGTGATCAATCACGTCCCTGCCCCGCGTCAGATCAAACGCCAGGATGAGGATTTCCGCATGCTGGCCACCACACTGGGGGCCGATCCGTTTGTGGGCCGGATTCTGACGGGCCGTGTCGAATCGGGTCGCGTCAAGGTCGGTCAGACCGTGCAGGCCCTGTCACGTATTGGCCAAAAGATCGAACAGTTCCGCGTCACGCGTGTTCAGGCGTTCCGGGGTCTGGGTCAGCAGGATATCGACCTGGGCGAGGCAGGCGACATCGTCTCGCTTGCCGGGATGTCCAAGGCCACGGTGGCCGATACGATCTGCGCGTTGGCCGTCGACACGCCGCTGGACGCGCAACCCATTGATCCGCCGACAATCACCGTCACCTTTGGCATTAACGATTCCCCCCTGGCCGGGCGCGACGGCAAGAAGGTGCAAAGCCGGGTCATCCGCGAACGGTTGATGAAAGAGGCGGAATCCAACGTCGCCATCAAGATCGCCGACACACCGGGCGGAGAGGCTTTTGAGGTCTCGGGCCGCGGCGAGCTTCAGATGGGCGTTCTGATCGAGAACATGCGCCGCGAGGGGTTTGAGCTGTCGATCTCCCGCCCGCAGGTGATCATGAAGGACGAAGACGGCCAGATGATGGAGCCCGTGGAAGAGGCGACCATCGACGTCGATGATGAGTATTCCGGCGCAGTGATCGAGAAACTGACCGGAACCCGCAAGGGCGAACTGGTGGAGATGAAACCGGCGGGCGCAGGCAAGACCCGCATCATCGCCCATGTTCCGTCACGCGGGCTGATCGGATATCACGGCGAGTTTCTGACCGATACCCGAGGGACAGGCGTTCTGAACCGTGTCTTTCATGGCTGGACGCCACACAAAGGCTCGATCCCGGGACGCCGCGCCGGTGTTCTGATCTCCATGGAGAATGGCGATGCGGTCGCCTATGCGCTGTGGAACCTTGAGGATCGCGGTAAAATGTTTATCGGTGCACAGGCCAAGATCTATACCGGGATGATCATCGGCGAACACAGCCGCGAGAACGACCTGGAAGTGAACCCTCTGAAGGGCAAGAAGCTGACCAACGTGCGCGCGTCGGGCACCGATGAAGCGGTCCGGCTGACAACGCCTGTCACACTCTCGCTGGAAGAGGCGATTGCCTATATCAACGACGATGAACTGGTGGAAGTTACGCCGAACGCGATCCGGCTGCGCAAACGCTATCTGGACCCGCATGAGCGTAAACGGATGGCCAGGACATCTTAGCCGGGGTCGGGGCACTGCCCCGGACCGCGTTTACCTATCCGTCGGGGTGAAAAATCGCGCTTATTCGTCGGTCTCGACGATCATAAGCTCCCGCTCCGACGCGTCACGGGCATGGTTGAGGGCACGCTGATAAACATCTGAATTGTAACATTTCTCAGCCGCTTCGACAGAGGGAAACCGCGCCACGACATTGCGGGGTCGCGCCTGCCCCTCAAGCTGGACGAACCGCCCACCACGCGCGATAAACACACCGCCATGCTCGGCGATGGCCTGGGTCGCCAATGCGGCATATTTGGCATAGGCCGTCTCATCCGTCACCGTGACATGCGCGATCCAGAGTGCACCCATCTTTCAGCCCTCCAACAGTTTTTCTGCGGCCGCGATCGCAGCCTGTGCATTCGCGACATCCCTGCCGCCGCCTTGCGCCATATCGGCCCGACCGCCGCCGCCCTTGCCGCCCAGTTCGGCAACCGCCGCACGCACCAGATCAACAGCCGAAAGGCGGTCTGTCAAATCGTCTGTCACTCCGGCTGCGACCGCCGCCTTGCCCCCGGCATCGGCAATCAGCAGAACCGCACCGGTTTCCAGCCGCGTCTTATGTTCGTCAATCAAGGCGGGGAGATCCTTGCCGGTGACCCCTGAAAGCACCTGAGCTATGATCTTTATCCCATTGATTTTCTTTGGACTGAGTCGATTTTCCCCACCACCGGCCATTGCCAGTTCACGGCGCAACTGCACAACTTCATTCTCCAGCGCGCGATTGCGCGACAGAAGTTCGAGCTGTTTCGCTTTGGCATCCTCCGGACCCTGCGCCTTAAGCTGCATCTTCATCCAATTGAAGGCATCCGCCTGATCTTCCAGCCAATCTAGCGCCTCTTGCCCGGTCAAGGCCTCTATGCGGCGCACACCTGCCGAAGAGGCCGTGTCCTGAACAATGGCGAACGCACCGATATCACCCGTGCGCCGGACATGTGTGCCGCCGCAAAGCTCCAACGAATAGGTATCCCCGTCGCTGCCTTTGCCAGAGCCCGGCTGACGACCCATCGAAACGACGCGCACCTCGTCCCCGTATTTCTCACCGAAAAGCGCCTGCGCCCCCAGCGAGCGCGCATCGTCGGGTGTCATGATCCGTGTCTCGACCGGCGCGTTCTGGCGGATATAGGCGTTCACCTCGATCTGAACCCGCTGGATCTCCTTCGGGCTCAATCCTTTGGTGTGGCTGAAATCAAACCGCAGCCGATCCTCGGCGTTCAGCGAACCGCGTTGCGCCACATGATCGCCCAGGGCCTCCCGCAGGGCTTCGTGCAGCAGATGCGTCGCGGAATGGTTCGCGCGGATCGCTGTGCGGCGACCGTGATCGACCTCCAGAACGGCCGCCTGCCCGGTCTGAATGGTTCCGTCCACGACGGTCCCGATATGGACAAAGACATCCGCAGCCTTTCGGGTATCGGTGATCTCAACACGTGCCGCATCGGTTCGGATGAGGCCGCTGTCACCGACCTGCCCGCCGGATTCCGCGTAAAACGGTGTCTGGTTCAGAGCGATCTGCACAGCATCTCCCGCAGTCGCGGTATCGACTTGCACCCCGTCACGCAGAATAGCCACCACTTGCCCTTCGGCGGTTTCGGTATCGTATCCCAGAAAATCCGTTGTCCCGTTCTGATCCGCGATATCGAACCAGATCGCCGCATCCGCCGCCTCGCCCGACCCCGCCCAGGCCGCGCGTGCCTTGGCCTTTTGTTCCGCCATCGCGGCGTCGAACCCATCGGTGTCCACCGTCCGGCCTTTTTCGCGCAGCGCATCCTGCGTGAGATCCAGCGGGAAGCCGAACGTGTCATAGAGTTTGAACGCGGCCTCGCCCGGAAGCTCGGCCTCATCGCCGAGCCCGGCCAGTTCGTCATCCAGCAGTTTCAGCCCGCGATCCAATGTCTGCTTGAACCGCGTCTCCTCCAGCTTCAGTGTCTCTTCGATCAGCGCCTTGGCGCGGCCCAGCTCGGGATAGGCAGCGCCCATCTTGTTGACCAACGCAGGGACAAGCCGATGCATGAGCGGGTCTTTGGCGCCCAGAAGATGGGCGTGCCGCATCGCCCGCCGCATGATCCGGCGCAGAACGTAACCGCGCCCGTCATTCGACGGCATCACCCCGTCTGCGATCAGAAACGAGGTTGAGCGCAAATGATCCGCAATCACCCGGTGATGGGTCTTGCCCGGTCCGTCGGGATCGGTGGAGGTCGCATCCGCGCTGGCCTCGATCAGGTTGCGGATCAGATCCGTGGCATAGTTGTCATTGGTGCCCTGCAAAAGCGCCGCCACCCGTTCGATGCCCATGCCCGTGTCGATGGACTGCGCGGCCAGATCTCGGCGCGATCCGTCCTCAAACTGCTCAAACTGCATGAAAACCAGGTTCCAGATCTCGACAAACCGGTCGCCATCCTCGTCCGGGCTGCCCGGAGGCCCCCCCCAATACTGCTCCCCGTGGTCAAAGAAAATCTCGGTGCAGGGGCCGCACGGCCCGGTCGGACCCATCATCCAGAAGTTGTCATTTGTGGCAATGCGGATGATGCGGTCTTCGGGAACACCGGTCTTTTTCCAGATCTCGACCGCCTCGTCATCGGTATGATAGACGGTCACCAGCAGCTTGTCCTTGGGGATATCAAGCTCGCGCGTGATCAACTCCCAGGCAAACGGGATCGCCTCGGATTTGAAGTAATCGCCAAAGCTGAAATTACCGAGCATCTCAAAAAACGTGTGGTGCCGCGCGGTATAGCCCACATTGTCGAGATCGTTGTGCTTGCCGCCCGCGCGTACACATTTCTGTGCTGTCGCCGCGCGGGTGTAGTCGCGATGCTCGACCCCGGTAAAGAGGTTCTTGAACTGCACCATGCCCGAGTTGGTGAACATCAATGTGGGATCGTTGCGCGGCACCAAAGGAGAGCTGTCGACGACCGCATGCCCCTGCTTGGCAAAGTAATTCAGAAAGGTGGACCGGATGTCGTTGACTGAGGGCATGGGGATGGGTGACCTTGCAGGGCTATTCGGGTTCGGCCTGAAATAGCGCTCTGTCAGGGGGGTGTCTACAGCATTGGCGGCTCAAACGGAAACAGAGCGGCCCGTCAGCCGCCCTGTCCCGGGATATTCTCGATCCTGCGTCCAGGATCGGGGCGTTTGTACAGTCGCCGTCTGCGTCTGGTGCGCTCAGGCTTCTAGGATGTCCTCGCCGCCGCCATCACCCGGTGCCATATCGAATTCCAGGCCATGCGCGGCGCGGATCTTATCCTCGATCTCCAGGGCTGTGGCGATGTTTTCTTTCAGAAAGGTCTTGGCATTCTCGCGCCCTTGACCGATCCGTTCATCGCCATAACTGAACCACGAGCCCGATTTTTCGACAACGCCGGCTTTGACGCCCAGATCCAGAATCTCCCCCGTCTTGGAGATCCCCTCGCCATACATGATGTCGAATTCAACCTGCTTGAACGGCGGCGCCACCTTGTTCTTGACGACCTTCACGCGGGTCTGGTTGCCCACGATCTCGTCGCGGTCCTTGACCGCGCCGATGCGGCGGATGTCCAGACGGACCGAGGAATAGAATTTCAGCGCATTGCCACCCGTGGTCGTCTCGGGCGAGCCGAACATAACGCCGATCTTCATGCGGATCTGGTTGATGAAGATTACCATGCAATTCGAGCGGCTGATCGAGCCGGTGAGCTTGCGCATGGCCTGGCTCATCAGTCGGGCCTGAACGCCAACGCTGCTGTCGCCCATATCCCCTTCGAGTTCAGATTTGGGGGTCAGGGCAGCCACGGAATCGACCACAACCATATTCACGGCACCTGAACGGACCAGCGTGTCGGTGATCTCCAGCGCCTGTTCCCCGGTGTCGGGTTGCGAAATCAACAGCTCATCGACATCCACACCCAGCTTGCGCGCATATTGCGGGTCCAGCGCATGCTCGGCATCCACAAAGGCACAGACCCCGCCGTTTTTCTGCTGCTCGGCCACGCAATGGAGCGTCAGCGTGGTCTTGCCCGAGCTTTCGGGGCCGTAAATCTCCACGATGCGCCCCATCGGCAGCCCGCCGATCCCCAGCGCGATATCGAGGCTCAGCGATCCGGTCGAACTGGCCGCGATCTCCTGCACCGCGCCCTCGTCGCCCAGTTTCATGATCGAGCCCTTGCCGAACTGCCGTTCGATCTGAGCCAGCGCGCTATCGAGCGCCTTTTGCTTGTCTGCTTTTTTCTTGTCGGTCATTGTCAAAAGATCTGCCATTGGCCTGTTGTCCCGTCCTTTAGTGTCACACCGGGCGCGGCCCGGCAATCGCTGCTTTGTTCACCTCTTGTTCCTTATGCGATCAAAAAGAGAACATATCAACACAATTTTCCACAAATCCACTGTTTCGCAGGGAGGTTAAGGAGTAGTTTACACGCGTCGGGTTCGACGGGTTTCAAGGAGTATTCTGCCACATATGCTTGTTTTTATGACCGAAAAACTGGTTTTCCTGTCTGTGCCCAAAACCGGAACGACAGCGTATGAGACCGCGCTGGCGCCGCGGGCAGACATTGTCGTGTCGAACCCGCCCGAACTGAAACACGCGCCGCTTTATCGGTACAACCGGTTCTTTCGACCGATGTTCGACAAGGTGTGCAACACCCAGATGGAGACGTTGGCAGTGATGCGCGAGCCGATCGACTGGCTCGGCAGTTGGTATCGGTACCGGCGGCGGCCGTTCATGGCAGGCAAACCCAATGCGACCCACGCGATCAGTTTCGATGAGTTCGTGCGGGCCTATTGCAAGGGCGATCCGCCCGGATTTGCCAATGTCGGCAGCCAGGCCAAGTTTCTGGAGGCCCGCCCCAATGGCACGGCGATCACCCATCTGTTTCGCTATGATGACCAGCCGCGGCTGATCGCGTTTCTGGAGGACCGGTTGCAGACCAGCCTGTCGCTTGGGCGCGAGAACGTCTCACCGGCGATGTCCCTGGATCTATCGCCCGAGGTGGAGGATATGCTCCGCCGCAAACATGCCGATGAATTTGCCCTTTATGACACCATCAAGTAGCGTATTCAGTGGATCGTCCCATTCAGCTGTTCGTGAACTGTGTCCGTCAACTGATTGAGAGAAAACGGTTTTTGCAGAAATACCGAGTTCGGAATGCCCGGTCTGGTATCGCCGAACGCGCCTTCCGCATACCCTGAGACAAAAACGACGCGCACCTCCGGGCGTGTCTTGAGCGCCTGCCGGACCCAGCTTGGGCCGTCCATGCCCGGCATCACCACATCGGTCACAAAGACATCGACGTTCAGCGCGCCATCCTCCAGCGTATTGAGGGCGTCTTCGGCCGATTCCGCCTCGATCACCGTATAGCCGCGCAAGCGCAGCGCACGGGAGGCAAACGCCCGCACCGGCGCCTCATCCTCCACCAGCAGCACCACCCCCTCACCGTGTTTCGGCGTCGACTTGATGGAGAGATCCTTGCGGAAAAGCTGATCCGTGGCCTGTTTTTTGCGGACGGGGAAAATCAGCGAAAACGCCGTCCCGCTGCCGACCGCACTGTCCACAAAAATGTAACCCCCGGTCTGCTTGACGATCCCATAGGCGGTCGACAGGCCCAGACCGGTCCCTTCGCCGGTCCGCTTGGTCGTGTAAAACGGCTCAAAGATCTTTTGCAGCTTATCGGGAGGAATGCCGACCCCTTCGTCGATCACCTTGACCAGCACGTAATCCCCCGACGGGATCGATGCGCGGTCCCGCTCAATCGGAGTGGTAAGCGTCATAGCCTCTGTCACGATCCGGATCTCGCCGCCGTCGGGCATCGCATCGCGGGCATTCACAACCAGGTTCATCAAGACCTGTTCCAACTGCCGCTTGTCTGCGCGGATCGCCCCCAGAACCGGGTCATGGCTGAGCGTGAGTGTCACCTTCTCGCCCACGAGACGGTTCAGCAGATGTCCCAGATCCGACAGCGTGTCACGCACGTCCAGCACCTCGGGCCGCAGGGTCTGCTTGCGCGAAAAGGCCAGGAGCTGACCGACCAGAGAAGCCGCCCGATTGGCGTTCTGGTTGATCTGCATAAGATCGGCATATTCCTCATCGCCCTGATCGTGGCGCAGAAGCAAAAGGTCGCAATGACCGGAAATCGCGGTCAGAAGGTTGTTGAAATCATGCGCGACCCCGCCCGCCAATTGACCAATCGCCTGCATCTTCTGGCTTTGTACGAACTGCGCTTCGAGCGTCTTGAGCTCTGTTGCGTCATTCAGCACGGCGATCAGACAATCCTCTTCCTCCAGGCGGGTCGAGCTGAGCGTGACCTGGACAAACATCTCCTGATCCCGGCGGGTAAGGCGCAGAAACTCAGATTTCGGCGCGCGCCGACGCGCGGTCGTTTCTTCCAGCCAATCGGCGATCGGACGGCCCAGCCCCTCCATCACGTCGCCCAGCATGGCCCCTTGGGCAGGCAGATCCCCAAGCAATGCCTCGGCGGCTGGATTTGCGCTGAGAATCTTGCCGGTCACATCGAGATGCAGCAACGCCACCGGCAGCCCCCCGATGCCCGACAGACCTACCTTCCCAGCCGGCGCTTCGGCCAACAGGACGATTTCCCGGCGCCCGGCCTTCAATCCGCGTTCGATCAATTGAAACGGGCGCGGACCATCCGTTGTGGTGACCTGTACGGTCTTGCCGCTTGGGATGGGCCAGTTCGCAACCACGCGGTCAATGGATGTCGCCCGCTCTCCGATCAGGATGCGGGCGGCTGCGTTCATCGACAAGATCGCGCCTGACTGACTGACGGTCATCACCGGCACCGGCAATCCCTCTGCCCCGCGCTGGACGGGATCGCCATCGGCGATATCCTCGATCCGCCACAAGAAACGGTTGTCCCGCAAATACTGCACCGACAGGCGCACCGGACCGGAGCGCGTCACGATATCCTCACGCGCGGACCCCTTGTCGCGCGCCAGCATTTGCAACCGGTAGAGCACACCGGACGGATCGGCAAAGATCCCGCGCAAGGTCGCGGCCACCGTATCGCCGAATGTGGGCGCGAACCGTCGCCGCGCAGCCGGGTTCCCCGACAGCAGCGCGCCATCCGCATCGGCGACAAAGCTTGCCGCTGCATCGTTTTCAATGAACTCTGCCAGCATCTTGCTGGCCCGGCGCGAGATCACCGCGCGGGTCCCGTCAATCCCGGCCAGCACCAGCACCGCGAAAGAAAGACTGGCCCCCAGTGCCAAGGCCCAGATGACGATCTGTCCGCTGCTCCATACTATTGCGTACAGGATCAGCGACGCCGCCAACACCGCAATCACGACAAGACGACCTGCCCTTGGGATCGCCGCACGCCTCAGCGTCCTTGCGTTGGTACTGGCCAGCGTCACATGCAGCTCCTCTGCCCTTGGGTCAGCACCCTGTTGTCGCGCACCAAGCGTTAAGCGCTCCTTAACGCCCGTCAATTTCGTGCTTAAAGTGTATTGCCGGGATTATCTTCGCGTCAATAGGGTCAAAAAGAATCCATCGCCACCGCCCGTAAGGGGCCATCGTCGCGACAGCGTGCCCTGCCAGTCCGGGCACCGGGCCAGAAAGGCGTCGATCCGGTCTTCGTTCTCTGCGCGCAGGACTGAGCAGGTGGCATAGGCAAGCGTTCCCTGCCCGGCGACCAGCGCGCAGGCCCGATCCAGGATGCTGTCTTGTGTCTGCATCAGGGTTTGCAGACGGTCGGGGGTCAGCGCCCATTTCCCATCCGGGGCACGGCGCCATGATCCGCTGCCCGAACAGGGCACATCGCACAGAACCAGATCGTAGGGCGTGGATCCCTCCATCGTGCCGCTGTCTGTCAGCGTGACACGCAGACCGGCCCGTTCGGCGCGCGCGGGCAGGTCCCGCATGCGGCGCGGATCGCTGTCATGGGCGGTCAACGCGATATCGGCCCGCGCGCCCATGGCGAGTGTCTTGCCCCCGCCGCCCGCGCAAAAATCCAGAACCTGCCGGCCATCGGCGAGCGGCAGGGCCGCAACGACCGCTTGGCTTGCAACATCCTGCATCTCAAAGCAACCGTCTTGAAAAGCGGTTGTGTTGCGCAGGCGGCGGGCGCCCTGGGTGATCTCCAGCGCCGTCGCGGCCGTTGTGTGCGGTCTGGCCTCGATGCCGTCTTCGGCCAAGCGCCGGATCAGACCCTCACGATCGGCGCGCTTGGTGTTGACGCGCACGAAGACCGGCGCACGCTGGCGGAGATAGGCCGCCCCTGCGGCGACCTCAGCGCCCAGGCTGTCCTGAAACGCGGGCCACAGCCAGTCGGGGATGTCCCCGGCCTCTGCGCCCGGCTTGGGGCAATGGCCTTCCTCGCCCGCGGCGATCCGGTCCGGACCATAGGTCGATCCATCAAAGAGCGCGCCCAGCTCGGCCCCCTGCGATCGCAGGGCGCCCAGCATCAGACCCCGGCCCGTCATCGCACCGCCCAGGGCAGCAAAAGAGCGGCGACACCGCACGGCATCGAACACGTGATCGCGCACAGCGGCGCGATCCTTTGAACCGGCAAAGCGGGCACGCCGCGCCCAGCCGGTCAACGCCTGTTCGGCAGGCGTTCCGGCCAGGATCTCATCCAGCAGCAGGATCGCCGCCTGCACCCGCGCGGCGGGGGTCATTAGAGCGCCCGGTAATTGGGGCTTTCGCGGGTGATCTGCACGTCGTGGACATGGCTTTCCTTAAGCCCCGCGCCGGTGATCTTGACGAATTGGCAGTTCTTGCGCATTTCGTCGACCGTGGCGCAGCCGGTATAGCCCATCGCGGCCCTGAGCCCGCCCACAAGTTGATGGATCACGGCACTTGCACTGCCTTTATAGGGCACCTGGCCCTCGATCCCCTCGGGCACCAGCTTGTCGCTGGCGGCATCTTTCTGGAAATAACGGTCCGCCGATCCGCGCGCCATGGCCCCCAGAGAGCCCATGCCGCGATACGACTTAAAGCTGCGCCCCTGATACAGGATCACCTCACCGGGGGATTCGTCCGTTCCGGCGATCATCGAGCCGACCATGGCGCAGGACGCGCCTGCCGCAATCGCCTTGGCGAAATCGCCGGAAAACTTGATGCCCCCATCGGCGATCACCGGCACGTCGCCCGCCGCCGTCGCACAATCCATGATCGCGGTCAGCTGCGGCACACCGACACCGGCGACCATCCGCGTGGTACAGATCGACCCCGGACCGATCCCGACCTTAACCGCATCGGCACCCGCACCTATCAGCGCGCGCACAGCCTCTCCGGTGGCGACATTGCCTGCGACCACCTGAACTTCATTGGAAAGCGTCTTGGCCCGCTCGACAGCCCGCGCCACCCCTTCGGAATGGCCATGCGCGGTGTCGATCACGATCATGTCGACACCCGCATCGACCAGGGCCTCGGCCCGCTCAAAGCCCGCATCCCCCACGGTCGAGGCGGCCGCCACGCGCAAACGCCCCAACTGGTCCTTGCAGGCGGTCGGGTTCAGAACCGCCTGTTCGGTGTCCTTGAGGGTCAAAAGACCGGTGAGTTGACCCTCGGCATTGGTGACCAGCAGTTTTTCGATCCGGCGGGCCTTCATCAGGCTGATCGCCTCCTCGCGGTCGGCCGGTTCATGCAGGATGGCGAGATCGTTCGAGGTCATCATGACCCGAACCGGCGTGTCATCCTCGGAGGCAAAGCGCATGTCGCGATTGGTAACGATCCCCACCACGCGCCCGGTTTCGTCGACCACCGGAAAGCCGGTGACGTTATAGCGCTCCTGGAGGGCCTTGGCATCCGCCAGGGTCTGATCCGGGGTAAGGGTGATGGGATTATAGACGATGCCGCTTTCAAAGCGCTTGACCCGGCGGATCTCGCGGGCCTGCTCTTCGATACTGAGGTTGCGGTGCACAACACCCATGCCGCCGGCCTGTGCCATCGCTATGGCCATGCGCCCCTCGGTCACCGTGTCCATTGCCGAGGACAAAAGCGGTATGTTCAGGGCGATCTGCCGGGTCACGAATGTTCGGGTATCGGCTGTGGATGGCAGAACCGAAGAGGCCTGCGGAACCAAGAGCACATCATCAAAGGTGAGGGCCTCGCGAATCTCCATCTCAACGTCTCCATGGATGTCTCGTTTGGCGGCGACGCTATCGCACGGTTTGGACGGCAAGAAAAGAGGGCACACAACATCTTGTCTGATTTCAGACCTGTGCGCGGCGCGACTCTTGTGCGAAAATTCACGGTCCGGCGACCGATCATGGGAACATGTGCCGCATGCGGGCTTTATTATGACGAGTTTGCAATGGTTTCTGATCGGCAAATCTCTAGGTTACGCCCAGATCAACCCTGGGAGTGCTCATGTCCACCGATCCGCTCATCGTTTTCACCCCTTCCGGCAAACGCGGCCACTTTGCCGTCGGCACCCCGATCCTGACCGCGGCGCGTCAGCTGGGCGTCGACCTCGATTCCGTCTGCGGCGGTCGCGGCATCTGCTCCAAATGCCAGATTACGCCCTCCTATGGCGAGTTCTCCAAGCACGGGGTGACGGCAAATGCCGACGCGCTGTCGGAGTGGAACGCGGTCGAGGAACGGTACAAATCCAAACGCGGTCTGAAGCAAGGCCGTCGCCTGGGCTGTCAGGCCACCGTGCAAGGCGATATCGTCATCGATGTGCCCCCCGAAAGCCAGGTCCACCGTCAGGTGGTGCGCAAGGCCGCCTCTGCCCGCGCGATCACGATGGACCCTGCCACACGGCTTTACTTTGTCGAGGTGGAGGAGCCGGACATGCACTCTCCCACGGGAGATCTTGAGAGGCTCGAACGCGCCCTCAAGGAACAGTGGCAGATCGCCGGGATCACTGCGGAGCTCTCGCTTTTGTCCAAGCTGCAGCCGGTGCTGCGCAAGGGCAAATGGCAGGTCACGGTCGCCCTTCACGCCGATCACCGGGGCGGCACGGCGAAAGTAATCGAGATCTGGCCCGGCCTGCACGAAGCAGGCCTTTACGGGCTGGCCATTGATCTTGGCTCGACCACGATCGCGGCCCATCTCACCGATCTCGACACCGGGGCGGTGATCGCCTCCTCGGGTCTGATGAACCCGCAGATCCGCTTTGGAGAAGATCTGATGAGCCGGGTCTCCTATGCCATGATGAACCCCGGAGGGGACACCGACATGACCCGCGCGGTGCGGGACGCCTTGAACGAACTGGTCGGCTCGATTGCCGAAGAAGGCGGGATCGATCCATCGCTGATCGTTGAGACGGTCTTTGTGTGCAACCCGGTGATGCACCACCTGCTTTTGGGGCTTGACCCGGTGGAACTGGGACAGGCGCCTTTCGCCCTGGCCACGTCCGCCTCCCTTACCCTGCCCGCGCACGACCTGGACCTGACCACCATGAACCCGCGTGCGCAGGTCTATATCCTGCCCTGCATCGCAGGCCACGTGGGCGCCGACGCCGCCGCGGTGGCACTGAGCGAGGAGCCGGGCAAGTCCGAGGATCTGGTCCTGGTCGTCGATGTGGGCACCAATGCGGAGATCCTGCTGGGCAATACCGAACAGGTGCTGGCGTGTTCCTCGCCCACCGGGCCTGCCTTCGAGGGCGCCCAGATCAGTTCGGGTCAACGCGCGGCCCCTGGCGCCATCGAACGGATCGAGATCAATCCGGAAACCAAAGAACCCCGGTTCCGGGTCATCGGCTCCGACATCTGGTCCGACGAGGACGGCTTTGCCGAAGCCACGGCAAGCACCGGCATCACCGGCATTTGCGGATCCGGCATTATCGAGGCCGTGGCCGAAATGCGCATGGCGGGCCTGCTGGATGACAGCGGTCTCATCGGATCGGCGGCGCAGACCGGCACCGCGCGCGCGGTGCCCGAAGGGCGTACCCATGCCTATCTGATCCATGATGAGACTGCGACGGGCGGCCCGCGCATCACCGTGACCCAAGGCGACATCCGCGCGATCCAGCTTGCCAAATCCGCGCTTTACGCCGGTGCGCGCCTGTTGATGGACGAAATGGGGGTCGACCGGGTGGACCGGGTGGTCCTGGCGGGCGCGTTCGGGGCCCATATCTCGACCAAACACGCGATGGTGCTGGGCATGATCCCCGACGCGCCGCTGGATAAGGTGACAAGCGCGGGCAACGCGGCCGGCACCGGGGCGCGGATCGCGCTGTGCAATATCGCCGCGCGCGCCGAAATCGAGCGTGTCGTGCGTGAGATCACCAAGGTCGAAACCGCGATCGAGCCCAGGTTTCAGGAGCATTTCGTGGCCGCCAACGCGATCCCCCACAAGACGGATCCGTTTCCCGAACTTGCCAAGATCGTCACCCTGCCCCAGTGTCGCTTCAACACAAACAGCGGTGACGACGGGGGCGGGCGCCGTCGGCGTCGGCGCGCCTGACCAAAGGAGAAACCATGACCCGCAATGCCGACCAACAGGCGTTCTGGACCTCCGTCGCGGGCCCCAAATGGGTCGATCATCAAGAAGCGATGGACATGCTGATGCAACCGGTGCTGGAGGGGCTTTTTGAGCGTGCGGCCCTGCCGCCCGGAGCCCGGGTTCTGGATATCGGCTGCGGCACCGGCGCAAGCAGCCTGCAGGCGGCCGAGATCGTTGGGCAAGCGGGCCAGGTGCTGGGTGCCGATATCTCGTCCTCGCTTTTGGCGCTGGCGCGGAGCCGGGCAGCGGGCCGAAGCAATATCGGTTTTGTCGAGGGCGACGCGGCAGAGCATACGTTTGCGCAGGCGCATCACGACCATCTTGTCTCGCGGTTCGGCGTGATGTTCTTCGCCGATCCTGCCGCGGCCTTTGCCAATATGGCGCGCGCCCTGAAACCGGGCGCGAAGATGACCTTTGCGGCCTGGGGGCAGATCCCTCACAACCCGTTCTTTACCGTCCCCGCGCAGGCCGCCCGCGCGCTTCTGGGGCCGGTCCCGAAATCCGACCCAGACGGCCCCGGCCCGTTCGCCTTCCGCGATCCCGACCGGGTCCTGAGCATCCTGCGAAGTGCCGGGCTGACGGACTGCGCTGTCGATGTCGTGCCCGTTGACCTCACCCCGCAGGGCACGCCCCAAAACCTGGCGCGGCAGACCACTGCCATCGGCCCCGCCGAAGCGGCCCTGTCGCATCATCAGGCCAGCCCGGATCAGCGTATCGCCCTGGAGGAAAAGCTCGTCGAGGCCTTCCGCCCCTTTCAGACCCCGCAGGGCCTGCGGATCCCGGCAGAGATCAACTATGTCTCGGCGGTTGTGCCCGCCTGACGCAACCCAATGTGTGAGGAACCCGATGAAACGCCTCTTTCCGTCGCTGCCGGAGACCGCGCATTTGGCGGATGTGCTGCGCGCCTTTCCCGCCACCGTGCGCCCTCTGCTTGAATTGCACGACGCGCTGATGCGCGGTCCCAGCGATCTCAGCGTGGCCGAGCGTGAGCTGATCGCAGCTTATGTATCGGGCCTGAACGCCTGTGCGTTCTGTTTCGGGGCGCACAGTCTGATGGCGCGGGCCTTTGGCGTGGATACCGCGGTGATCGACGCGTTGATCGCCGATCCGGCAAGCGCCCCGGTGGCCGAGCCGGTGCGCCCGCTGCTGGCCTATGTTGCCAAGCTGACCCAGACCCCGACATTGATGACCCAGGCGGATGCAGAGGCGGTCTATGACGCGGGCTGGTCCGAGGCCGCGCTCTATGACGCAATCCAGACCTGCGCGCTTTACAACTATATGAACCGCGTCATCGAAGGGACAGGCGTGGCGCCCTATCCCGATGTCGCGGAGGCGGACATGGAGGCCGAACTGCAGGCGCGCCGCAGCCGAAGCTATCTCGATTTCGGCAAGACGATTGGTGTGATCGAGTGATCAAGCGCGACCGGATGCAGGATCGGTGAGCCAACCCGTGAGCGGCCTTGGGCTGCCCGCCCGCCAGCTTGAACAGGATGATATGGCGATCTGAACGATCGCCCAACGCCGCTCCGAAAGGCAATCCGACCCTGCTTGATCAGGACCGCAGATCGCCCAAAGCGCGCACACGTCGTTGCAGGCACCCGCCCCCTTGACGCGCCCCAACCCCGGTCCTATCAGGTCACGATCAGAGCGCGGGTATGGTGAAAAGGTATCACGCGAGCTTCCCAAGCTTAAGTTACGGGTTCGATTCCCGTTACCCGCTCCAGATCATCCCAATCTTTGCGGCGCAGGCGGGATGCATCCCGCCCTACGGGTAGAGACCCGCGGATCGGGCCCTGAGTTGCACGAGCGCCAGAACCGTATCGATGGTCGGTGTGGCGGTGCCGGTGATCCGGCCCAGTTCCTGGACCGAGCCCACCAAGGCGTCGATCTCCATCGGGCGTCCCTGGTCCAGATCCTGCAACATCGACGTCCGATGTGCGCCAACGGCGGCACCGCCATCGATCCGGCGGTCCACATCAATGGGAAACCTCACACCCAGTTTCTCGGCTATTTCCTGCGCCTCGACCATCATGGCGCGGGCAACATCGCGTGTGCCGGGATCGGTGCAGAGCACATCCAGCGTCGCATGGGTCAGGGCCGAGATCGGGTTGAACGACAGGTTTCCCCAAAGCTTGACCCAGATCTCATCGCGCAGGCGCGGGCGCACGGGCGCTTTCAGACCCGCCGCGCTCAGCGCTTTGGAAAGCCGCAACGCCCGCTCGGATTTCGTGCCGTCGGGCTCGCCCAAGGAGAACCGATTGCCTTCGATATGGCGGATCACGCCGGGTGCGCTCACCTCGGCCGCAGGATAGACCACACAGCCCAGAACCCGATCCGGGCCGAACCCGTCCCATTGCGCATCGCCCGGATCGACGGTTTCCAGCCGGGCGCCTTCCAGCGGGCCGCCGATCTTGTGGAAGTACCACCAGGGCAGACCGTTCACCCCTGAGACAATCGTCGTATCGGGCCCGATCAGCGGCCGCATCGCCGCCACGACCCCTGGCACGGAATGCGCCTTGAGGGTGACGATCACATAGTCCTGCGGCCCCAGATCGGCGGGCTGGTCAGAGGCGGTGACAGGCACGGTCACCGGCTCGGCCCCCTCTTCGATCAGGCTCAACCCATTGGCCTGCATCGCCGCAAGATGCGGACCCCGTGCCACCAGGCTTACATCGGCACCGACCTTTGCCAGCTTGACCCCGAGATAGCCGCCGATGGCGCCGGCCCCGAACACACAAATCTTCATCATGCTCTCCCATGTCCCGGCGGCTCTTGCGACTGCGGGGATCCCTTCCTCGTTCTCCCAGACACCCCGCGCAGGCGCTGGCACGCAGAGACGGTGATCAGGCGTCTTCCACCAATCCCAGCTTCTCGGCCAGTCCGATCCGCTGCATCTTGCCCGTTGCCCCTTTCGGGATCTCATCCAGCACGATCACCCGGCGGGGCACCTTGAAGTCGACCATCCGCTCGGCCGCGAACGCGCGAATGTCGCGGTCCGTGGTTGTTGCGCCATCGTTCAGAACCACGGCTGCCGCGACCTCCTCACCCAGCTTGGGATGCGGCAGCGCAAAGGTAACCACCTGGGCGATATCGGGGTGATCCAAAAGCACGCCATCCACCTCCAGCGGGCTGATCTTTTCGCCGCCCCGGTTGATGATTTCCTTCAAACGCCCGGTCAGGTGCAAGAACCCGTCTTCATCGAAGGCCCCCTGATCCCCGGTGCGGAACCAGCGCTGGCCATCCTCAACGAAGAAGCTCTTCTTATTTGCCTCCGCGTTCCCCTCATAACCGGGGGTCACGTTCGGGCCGGAAATCACAACCTCTCCCACAGCCGCGATCAGCCGATCCTCGGCCTCATGGGCGATGCGTACCGCAGGGCCCGCCGCCACCCCGACCGATCCGGGCTTTTGCAGATCCATCCGGTTGCTGCACATCTGATGCGCCGCCTCGGTCATGCCATAAGCCTCGATCACAGGGGCGCCAAAGGTCTCGTTCAGCGACCCCATCACCTGAGCGGGCAGCGAGGCCGAGGAGGAGCGCAGGAACCGCAACGGCACCTCGGCGATCACCTCGGTATTGCGAGCGGCCCGGGCCAGAATGGCCTGATGCATCGTCGGCACAGCGGTATACCAGGTCGGCTTGGCCTCCCGCATCCAGCCGAAGAACCGCAATGCGTCGAACCCCGGCGCGCAGCAGATCGAGGCCCCCGCCTGCAAGGACGCGGTCACGGCCGCCACCAGCCCGTGAATGTGAAAAAGCGGCATCACGTTCAGGCAACGATCACCGGGCACAAGATCCAGCGAGGCCGCGATGTTGCACGCCGAGGCCACCACGTTGGACTGCAAGAGCGGCACGATCTTGGGCCGCGAGGTGGTGCCGGAGGTGTGCAGGATCAAGGCGATATCGTCGTTCTTTGGGGCGGATTGGTCGGCCTGCTGCTCCTCTGCGGCGTCGGCCGTCAACTCAAAGGCCCCGGCCCGAGCGCCTTCGGGCACCGACAGGCGCAGCACGCGCAAGCCAAAGCGATTGGCCGCCGCTTGTGCCGGGCCATCATATCCGTGGGGCAAGATAATCGCCTTGGCCCGGAGATCTTCGAGGTAGAAGGCAAACTCATCCTCGCGGTATCCCGGATTGAGCGGAGCGGTGGTCGCGGCCTGGGCCACGCTGACGAAACACACCGCCATTTCCGGACCGTTGGGCAGCACGATCGCCACCCGATCGCCGCGACCGATACCGCAGGCATGAAGCTGATCCGCCACTTTTTTGGCCTGCGCGCGCAAGTCCCCATAGCTGAGCCAATCGCGCCCCGGCGCGCCAATGGCCGGTGCATCGTCGGGATGGCGGGCCAGCAGGCCTTGAATGGTGGTCATGACGCTCTCCTCCTTCATGGTCTTGCGGAGCTTGCCCCGCGCACGGTGCCTGATCCTTCGCACGCCGCGTCTTATCAGGGGCCTGGCTCAAATGAAATGCCGCGCGCAAACCGATGGATCGGTCCACCATTGCGCTGTTTCGATCCCGCGCCCGCCCTCGCTGTCCGGCCCGGCTTGCGTGTCGTGCCATTTTACGCCCAACTGTGCCGGACAGGAAAGGACCGCCGATGCGACCACGCGCCTATCTCGACCCGATGCCGGTGCGGGGCCGGATTGCCCGGCCCCAGCCCAAGGGCCTGCCGCTGATCAATATGGGGTTCAATGAACTGCCCTATCCACCGGCACCGAAAGTGGCCGAGGCCTTGGCGCTGGCGGCGCAACGGGCGCAGTCCTACGGCAGCCCGCACAATGACGCGCTGCGCGCCGCACTTGGCGCGCGCAACGGCCTTGCCTCCGATCAGATCATCTGCGGCAACGGATCGGAAGAGCTGCTTGACGTGATCGCGCGGGTCTTTGCCCGGCCCGGCGATGAGATCCTGATTTCGGAGTTTGGCTATATCCAGTTCGCGCTGACCGCCAATCGGGTCGGGGCCAGCCTGATCAAGGCCTCCGAACAGGCGTTTACCAGCGATATCGACGCGCTTGTGGCGGCGGTGACAGAGCGGACGCGCATCCTCTTTCTGGCCAATCCCAACAACCCCACCGGCACGATGGTGCCCTTGGCCGAGCTGGCGCGACTGGCCCGGACCTTGCCGCCTACGGTGGTTCTGGTGTTGGATCTGGCCTATGGTGAGTTCGCGCCCGAGGGCTATTGCGCGCAGGTGCATGGGTTGGTTGCCGAGCACGAGAATGTCGCCGTGACCCGCACCTTCTCCAAAGCTTACGGGCTGGCCGGGGCGCGGGTCGGATGGTGCCATGGGCCGGATTGGATGATCCCGCTGCTTTATGCCGCGCGTGGCATGGGAACGGTGAATGCGCTGGCCCAGGCCGCTGCCTGCGCCGCGCTTGACGAGATGGATGTGGTCGCAAGCCGCGTGAGAGAGATTGTCAGCGAACGCCACAGGCTGGCCGCAGCACTCACCACTCTGGGGTTCACCGTGCTGCCCTCGCAGGCCAATTTCCTGTTGATCAGCCCGCCGGACGGCACGCCCGAGACCACAGAGGCGCTGGTAGAGCATCTTTTCGACACCGCAGGTATCATCGTCAACCGCACGCGGGAGGCCGGGCTGGAACGTTTTTTGCGCTTCTCGCTGTCGAGGGCGGCCCATAACGATCTGCTGCTGGAGACGGTGCGCGCCTTCCTGGACGGCCCCCCCTAGCCCTTGACCGGCATCTTGCCCAGATGCCGCAGCATCGCCGCAAAGGCATCCAGACGGCCCTGCTGATAGGCCGCGATATCCATGCCGTCATAGTCCAGAAACCCCTGCCCGTCACGCAGCCCGGTCCGGCGCTGTTCCATATTCTCGCCGATGATCCGGGGGGCTGCGAAGCGGTCCTCGCCCGTGGCATCGGCCATGTAACGGCTGGCGTAATACAGGATGTCGCCGCCACCCCAGTCGATGAACTCCAAAAGACCCAGCACCGCAAAGCGAAAGCCGAACCCATAGCGGGTCGCGGTGTCGATGTCTTCGGCCGTGGCCACCCCGTCCTCGACCATGCGCGCGGCCTCGTTCATGGCCAGCACCTGAATGCGGGGCACGATGTAACCGGGGCTTGGCGCGCAGATGACCGGCACCTTGCCGATCCGCTCCAGCAGGTCTTTAAGCGCCTGTGTCGCCTTCGGCGCGGTGGCGGTGCCGGGCGACAGCTCCACCAACGGGACCAGAAACGCGGGGTTGAGCCAATGGGCATTGAGAAAGCGGCCGGGATGCGTGACCAAAGGTTGTAGATCGTTTGACAGGATCGTCGAGGTGGTCGAGGCGATGATGGCCGATGGATCCGCATGAGCCGAGATGCGGGCAAAGGCCTCCGCCTTGACCTCCATCGTTTCGGGCACCCCCTCAAAGATGAACCGCGCGCCCGCCAGCCCTTCTGCCAACGCATCATGGCTAAAGTGGGTGACACGCGACAGCATGCCGTCGATCTCCGCCCGCTCCAAAAGGCCAAAGCCCGCCATCATCGTCAGGGTGGCGCGGATTTCGGCCCGCGCCTCATCGGCCAGCCGTGCCGCGTCGGCGGCGTCACGTGGCTTGGCGTCGATCAGCCGCACGGGGTGGCCGGAATAGGCGAAGGCCACCGCGATCCCCCGCCCCATGCGCCCCGCCCCAACGGCGGCGATTGCGTCAAATGTGGCCATCACGCGCCCCGTCCCTCAGCATGGCCTGAAGGGTCGCGCGGTCCAGACCGGCCATTCCCAGCCCGTCCAGCGTCCGCCCGGTGGAGCGGAAATCGTCGTCGCAGATTGCCGAGGCAATGGCCAAGAGCCCCGTCGCGGTGGGCGCGGGCACCCCCGCCCAATCGGCGACCGACACGAGAAAGGCGAGCCCGATCGCCACATCCTCACGCATATAGCGATGCTCGGTCAGCACCAGATGCTCGCGCCAATCGCCGCTATCGGTCAGCCGCTCATGGGCGGCATTGCCATACATCCATTCCTCCGCATCGTTGTCGTAATGATCCGACAGCGGAAAATGCGGCGCGCCGTATCCCAGCGCCGCACGCACCGCGATGCGTTCGCTGTCGAGCCGCGTGGTCACCCGGCGGATCGCGGGCGTCGTGCCCTCGTTATGAATGTCCCAGTGGTCGAAATGCTCGATCGGCCCTGCATTCATCGTGATCAGCGGCGGATGGATGATCGGCCCGGCATTCATCAGCGCGCCCGACAGCGCGTCGCCCGCAGCCTCGACAGATGGATAGGCCTGGGCCAGAACCGCATGGGCATGATCGGCGTTGCGCAGCGGATAGACACCCGTCGGCAGACGGGTCGCGCGGGTCGTGATGGCCACCGTATCCTCTCCATGCATCCGGGTCAGATAAGGCAAGGTCCCCGCCTCTGCCCAGCTCAGATCAGCGGTATTGCCCGCCCGCCGCACGATATCGGCCATGATCCAGCTGCCGAAACTGCCGGGGGGCAAAAAGATCACCTGCCCGTCCTCCAGATGCGGGGCCAGTGCAGCCGCGATATCCGCCTGCGCCGTGGCCGGTGTCGGGCACACGATCAGCGCGGCACCCCGGACCGCCGCGCCTATATCCGAGGTGACGACCGCGATGCGCACGGGCCGCGCGCCCTTTGCATCCTTGAGTGTCAGGGTGTTGTCGCGGGCCTGCAACCCGGTCTGAGCCTGTATATCGCGGCGCCAGAATCGCACCTGATGCCCGTGCTCGGTCAGATCCACCGCGGCGGCGGTCGATCCGTTTCCCCCGCCCAAAACTGCAATCTCCATGTGTTCCCCTCATGCGCTGTCGTCTCAAAAATTGCATGAAATTTCATACAACCCGAGTTTTGATGGCAAATCCGCGCCGGTCAAGCATTTCATATGTAAATGCATGGATTTTTTGTCTGCCCGACTTGCATGCCAGGCTCAGGGGTGCATGATGCCTGCGACAAAACTGCCCAACAGCATCCGGGCGCCGTCACCAAAACAAAAACAAGACAACACGGGAGACCCCCTTCATGACCTTCTTCACCCGCCTCACGGCCAGCCTGCCCGCGCTGGGCCTTGCGCTGGCCATGGCTCCCGCCGCCACGGCCGAGGACCGCGTCAGCGCGGTGCACGCCTTTCCTGAATTTCTGGTCTACACCAAGACGTTCCTTGCCATGGTCGAGGATATCAACGCGCGCGGCGAAGGTGTCGTGCAGATCGACGTGCGTGGCGGCCCCGAGGCCATCGGCATGTTTCAGCAGCCCGCTGCCGTGCGCGACGGCGTGATCGACATGGTCCACACGCCCGGGTCGTTCTATGGCGCCAACGTGCCCGAGATCGACGCGATGGTCGCCGCCCGCGTCACCCCGATGGAGGCCCGCGCCAATGGCGGAGCCGCGATCATGGATCAGGCCCATCAAGAGCGGTTCAACGTGCGCCACCTGGGCTGGATCGACGGCGGCATCAAATTCCACATCTACATGAATTCCGAACCGACCTTCCGCGAGGACGGGATCCTGGATCTGACCGGCGTGAAGCTGCGCGACAACCCGATCTATAACGCGTTTTTCACGGCGCTGAATGCCACCACCGCGTCGATGCCCGCGACCGAAGTCTATTCGGCGCTGGAAAAAGGCGTTGTGGATTCCGCCGCCTGGACGCAGATCGGCATCCCGCAACTGCGCTGGAACGAGTTTCTGACCCACCGGGTGGATCCGACATTCTACAACACCGATATCGGCGTGATCTTCAATCTTGATGCCTGGAACGCGCTCAGCCCCGAAGCGCAGGAGCTGATCGAGACGGTTGTGATCGAATGGGAAGAGAAATCCTATAACGACCGGCAGGCCGATGTGGCAACCGATGATCAGATCCTGGCCGAGGGCGGCATGATCTTTGTCGATCACCCCACCGAGGCGGCGGGCGAGGCTTATCGCAAGATCGCCGATGACGCCTCCTGGGGCCGCATGAAAGAGCGGATCGGCGGCGATGACGCGGGCATGGAGCGTTACAAGATGCTGCGCAAACACTATGCGCTGGACGACGGCGCAAGCTGATCGTGCGACACAAGGAACGCCATCCCGCACCTGGGCTGGCGCCAACCATCCCCGTCAAGAGGGGTGCGGCATACGAGGCGGAACAGGGGGAAACGGCATGCGTGTGATTGACCGCATTTGCGATCTGTTGGCCATTCTGGCCGGGATCTATCTGGTTGCGATCATGCTGGGGATCGTGATCAGCGCGCTGGCGCGCACCGTCAACCTGTCGGGCGCCTGGTCCAGCCATGTCTTTACCTTTGCCGAGTTCGGCCTCTTGTATATCGTGATGGCCGCCTCGCCCTGGCTTGTCCGCCACAAGGGCCATGTCTTTATCGAGCTTCTGACCGCCGCGCTGCCGCGTGCCGTGCAACGCCCGTTCAGCCGCTGTGTGGCGGGCCTGTGTGTCGTGATCTGCGCGGTTCTGGTCTGGTACACATTCGGCGCCACCGCCAAGGCCTGGCAGTATGGCGATGCCGAGATGCGCAGCCTGGACATGCCCAAATACCTGCTGTTGGGAGCGATGCCGATTGGCTTCGGCCTGATGGGGATCCAGTTCGCGCGTTTCGTCTTCGGGCGCGAAACCCTGCATACCGGCCAGGCCGGCGTCTACGAATAAACGCGCTAAGGATACGCTGATATGGAATGGTTCGAGGCGCTCTTTTTCCTTTTGGGGATGATCCTGTTTTTTATGGTGCTCGGGGTGCCGGTGGCGCTGGCCTTTCTGGCCGCCAACGTCATCGGTGCCGCCTATTTCATGGGTGGGCGCGGCGACATTTTCGACCAGATGGCCCGCGGGATCGGGCAGTTGGCCAATAATGCAATCCCCACGATCACCTCGTTCAACCTGATGCCGGTGCCGATGTTTCTGTTGATGGGAGAGATCTTCTTCTTCACCGGCCTGGCCAACCGCATGTTCGGCGCGGTGGACCGGCTGATGGGCCGCCTGCCCGCGCGGCTGTCCTTTGTCACGGTGGCGGGGGGGACGGCCTTTGCGACGCTCTCGGGCTCCTCGATGGGCTCCACGGCCCTTCTGGGCTCGCTCATGGTGCCCGAGATGCAGCGGCGGGGCTACAAAAAGCACATGGCGATCGGCCCGATTCTGGGCACCGGTGGACTGGCCATGCTGATCCCGCCCTCGGCGCTTGCGGTGTTGCTGGCCACGCTGGCCGAACTGGATATCGGTGCGCTGCTGATCGCGGGCATCCTGCCCGGGCTTCTTCTGGCCTGCATGTATGTGGTGATGATCCTCGGCATGGCGCTCTACGATCCCTCCGCCGCGCCGACATATGAGGTCGAGCCGACCAGCTGGGCCGAGAAGGGCAGGCTCTTTTTCGTCGACATCCTGCCGATGGTCTCGGTGGTGATCGGAGTGATCCTGGTGATCATGTTCGGCATCGCGACCCCGTCGGAAAGTGCGGCCTTCGGCTGTCTCGGGGTGATCGTGCTGGCCGCCCTCTATCGCTCGCTCAGTTGGGACGGGCTGGTCAAATCGGTCACCGGCGCCTTGAAGGTCACCACGATGGCACTCCTGATCATCTTCGGCTCGGCCACCTTCTCGGCCCTCCTGGCCTTCTCCGGCGCCTCCTCCGGCCTGATCCGCTGGGCCACCGGGTTCGAACTCGATCCCATCACCATGCTCCTGATCATGTTCGCCATCCTCTTGGTGCTGGGCATGTTCATGGACCAGCTCTCGATGATGCTTCTCACCGTGCCGATCTTCTTTCCGCTGGCGCAAACGCTTGGCTTCGATCTGATCTGGTTCGCGGTGATCGTGCTGCTGGCGCTTGAGATCAGCTTCACCACCCCTCCCTTCGGACTGCTCCTATTCGTGATGAAAGGGGTCTCGCCCCCCGACACGAAAATGCGCGACATCTATATCGCGGCCTTGCCGTTCATCGGTTGTTCGATCTTGCTGGTTGTGCTGCTGATCTTCATCCCCGGCATTGCCACATGGCTGCCCAGCCTGGGACAGTAAGGAGGCACCCACAGGTTTCTTCTCTTTCCAAATACGGCAGACTGCGGCCCGAATCCCGCGCCAGGCTGGCCGGTCAAAGCCCCTTGGGGTGGGTCAGGAACTCTTCGATCACCGGGTCGGGTGCTTTGACGTAATCGCCCACCCGGCTCACTCCCTGTCCGGTCATCCGTTTCAGACGCACCGCCATCTCGGCCATCTGCACAGCAATCGGAATGCCGTTGATGACCGGGGCACCATCGATCTGATGGTCCTCAAACTGCGAGAAAAGCAGCATCGGAATGCCCCCGCCCGGGATCAGCACGTCGATACCGCCAGCCACCAGCGGACGGCCCTGTTCTTCAAACAGGCGCTTGACCTCTTCGGCCTTCGCATCATCGCCATAGGCCTCCAGAATCTGGCCCGGCTCGAAGGTCATGGCATGCACGCCCGTGACCCGCTCCCGCAACCCGTATTTGCCGATCTGGTGATGAAACCAGGGAATAAAGCGCGGGTTGATCGTCACGATTCCCAGCCGCTGCCCCATCTGGCAACACCACAGCATCGTCGCCTCCCCCAACCCGATCACCGGAATATCCACGACACTGCGCGCCTCATAAAGCCCGGCATCCTGGAAATGGCCCACAATGACCGCGTCATACCCCTCGCGCTCGGCCCGCACCGCGTTGCAGATCATCTCCCGCGCACAGCGGAACTCCACCAGAGGATGCGCATAACTGTCATAGGGCGTGATGCCCCGGATATCGATCTGCGTATCGCGAGACGACACAGCCTCCAGATGCGGCCGCAGCCTGTCCCAATAGGATGCCCCATTCTCGTAATCCACATAAGACTGATACCACAGCTTCATGCCACCTCTCCCCAGCAGAACCGCCAAAAACAAACCGGCCCCCCCGCCTGCTTCTTCTGGCCAAAAATAGTCCCGGAGCGCGAGGCAGAGCCTCGCATATCTCCACCCCTACCCCACAAACGACCGGATCGTGTCCAGCGCACCGCGCAGGGCCTTGCCCTCTTCATCCTTCAGCGCCGCTTCGCGCAACCGGCGCGCCCAATCGGCGGCATCCTCGCGCCCGGCGACCAGCGTGATGCCATCCAGCACGATATCGAACTTCGACAGGCCCCGCGCATGGGTATCCGAATAGCCCTTGATCAGCCGACGACAGCGCAGCACCTCGACTGCCAGCGCATAGTCTTGCTCCCGATACCCCTCCACCGTGGCGAGCCAGGCATCCAGATGCGCCATCTCCACCACGTGGCGGCGCGTGCGCACCCGGTAGCCGCGCAAACCGGCAATCAGATAGAGCGGCAAAAACCCTTTCAGCGTGTCGGTGCGGATCCGGCGCCCCTTGTTGAACCACCGATCAAGCCGCGCCATCCAGGCACCCGAATTTTCAATCCGCTCACCAAGGCGCGCAGGCAAGAGCCCCGCGATCTCTTCGGCGCGCGGATGAAAGAACTCAGTCAGCAGCAAAAGCTGATCCTCGCGCTTGCCCATCTCGCCATCGATGCGCCGGGTGCGCGCCGCACGGGTCTTGCGATCGGCCACGCGGATCACATCGTCATAGGCCATGGCGTTGGCGATGTATTTCGCGGCCTCGCGGGTCAGCTCATACGCGTGATCGGCACTGTCGCGCGCGGCAACCGCCTCCAGCCGGTCGAGATAGGCCGCGCCATAGATCACGTCCTGGAACTCCACCCCCTTGCGCAGGCCCGCGCGCGCCATCTCCTGTGCCGGTGCGGGCAACCGGGCGACCCGGGTCAAGAGGTCCTCCCATGCAGCCAGCGCCTTGGCCGGTCCGCGCGGCGCTTGGGCAATCGGCGCAGGTTCTTTTTCCGGCATGGCAACCGCCGTGGCAGGCTCCGTGACAGCGGCAAAGCCCGCCTCAAACGCCCTGAGGCTCAGCTCCACCGCCTTGCCCGAGGCGCGGATCGCATCGCGGAACTGCTCGCGCTCGAACGGCAGTGCGCGCGAGCCTGCCAGCGCTCCGAAGAGGCTGGCGGAGATGACCGAGCCTTGCTCGACCGCCAGCCGCTCCATATCCGCCGTCAACAGGCGCCGCGCGGCGATCTCGGCCGCGGCCATCACCTCCTCGGCATTGGCGATGCCATCACCGGGCACCATCTTCTCCGAGACGGCCAGGGCGCGATGGGTCGAGGCGATCAGCGTCGTGCGGTCCGGCGTGACAAAGCCGCGCTGGATCGCACGGCCCGCCTCCATCATCTCGGCGGCGATCAGCACATCGACGTCGCCTGCCGACGGCGCCAGGGAAAAGACCGTATTTTCAACGCCTTCCGGCGCAATCTCGATGTAATAGATCGTGGCGCCCGTGCGCTGCGCCACACCGGCCACAGACGTGGCCTGCACCGCGCGACCCGCCGCGCGGGCCACCGCCTCGACCCAGCCCGTCAGCACGCCACCGCCCTGCCCACCCACGGCCATGATCACCAGTTTGGTGATCGCGCGGGCGCCATCGTCACCCTGAGGCAAAAAGAGCGACTCATGCAATGTCATTGCACAACCTCATCAAAACTCACCTGTTTGGCCGCGCGCCGCGCTTGCAGCCAGCCGATCACCGACCGGCGCAGACCGGCCATCCGCGCCTCGCCTGGCCTTGGGTTATGCACCACATCCGCACGGTAAAACGACGGGCACAGCACGGCGGCATCCGCCACCTCACCGCAATTGCCGCAGCCCACACAGGTCTGATCGATCGACGCCACCGGATCGTCGCGCAGCGGATCGTCCAGGGTTTTCAACGACAGGGACGGACAGCCAGACAGCCGGATACAGGCGTGATCGCCGGTGCAGATATCCTCATCCACGCCAAAGCGCGGCGCCTCGATCCGGCGCCCTTCGCCGATCGCCTTTTTCTTGACAGGCTTCTCGCGCCGCTGCTTGTTGAGCATGCATTCGGACGAGGCCACGATGACTTTCGGCCCGTCATACTCGGTCGTCAGCGCCTCGCGGATGGTGTCGCGCAGCTTGCCCACCTCATAGGTATTGTCGATCTGGCGCACCCATTTCACGCCGACCCCTTCGAGCGCCTTGGAAATCGGGTTGTTCGTGGCCTTGGTTGGATTGTCGGCCCGCGACGACATCAGATCCTGCCCGCCGGTCGCCGCCGAATAGTAGTTATCGACGATGATCGCGACGCTGTCGGACTTGTTATAGACCATGTTGCCGATGGAGGAGCTGAGCCCGTTATGCCAGAACCCGCCATCGCCCAGGAACGAGACCGCGCGCCGCGCGCCGCCCCCGTCGAACGCCGCATTCGAGGCAGGCCCCAACCCGTACCCCATCGTCTGCCCGCCGATCTCGAACGGCGGCAGCGAGCCGAAAAGGTGACAGCCGATATCGCCGCTGATCTGATGCTTGCCCAGCTCCCCTTCGACCAGTTTCATCGCCGCAAAGATCGGGCGTTCGGGACATCCCGTGCAAAACCCCGGCGGCCGGATCGGCACGGTTTCCGACAGATCCGGGATCTCGGGCGGTGGCGCGTTGGGCGCGCGCACCTGCCCCGGCAAAAGCTGCGGGGCCGCTTGCTTGAGGAAGGTCGTCACACTGTCCAGCATAACCTGACCGGTATACTCTCCGGCCATCGGAAAGATATCCTTGCCATGCAGCCGCGTGGGAGACCCTGCGCGGTTCAGCATCGTGGCAAGGCTTTGTTCGATGAACTCGGGCTGGCCTTCCTCGACCATCAAAAGCGCGTCCTTGCCGGATGCGAATTCCAGAAACTCATCGCGCACCATCGGGTAGGTCACGTTCAGGCAATAGATCGGGATGGCCGAATTGCCCTCCACATCCGCAAGGCCCAGCCGTTGCAGCGCCCGGATCACGCCATTGAACATGCCGCCCTGCACCACCAGCCCCACAGGCGCGGTTTGCGGGCCGAACATCTCGTTCAGGCCGTTTTCACGAATGAACGCCTCGGCGGCAGGCCAGCGTTTGTCGATCTTGTCGTGTTCCTGCTTATACGAGAACGGCGGCAGCACCACGCGCTCGAAATCGCTGCGCGGGTTCGAAAGCGCGTCGCGCACGCTGAGCGGCGGGATCACGTTATCGGCGGTCTCGAACTGACCAGTGACATGACACGACCGGATGCGCACCATCAGCATCACAGGCGTATTGGACGCCTCGGACAGATCGAACCCCTGTTTGACGGATTTCACGATGGAGGGCAGGTTCGGGCGCGGATCGAGCAGCCAGAACTGCGATTTCATCGCAAAACCGTGACTGCGCTCCTGCATGATGGACGAGCCTTCACCGTAATCCTCCCCCACGATCACGAGCGCGCCGCCGGTCACACCGGACGAGGCCAGATTGGCCAGCGCGTCAGAGGCCACATTCACCCCCACCGGCCCCTTGAAGGTCACGGCCCCCCGGATCGGATAGTGGACCGACGCCGCGAGCATGGCCGCCGCGGCCGCCTCCGACGCGTTGGCCTCATAGCGCACGCCCAGCTCGGAAAGCAGGTCTTCGGCATCGGCCAGCACATCCATCAGATGGCTGATCGGCGCGCCCTGATAGCCCCCGACATAGCCCACTCCCGCCTCCAGAAGCGCCTTGGTTATCGCCAGGATGCCCTCTCCGGTAAAGGTCTCTCCAGCGCCCAGCCTAAGGTCTTCGACTTCGCGTTTGAACGATCTTTCGGCCATTTCGACTGCCTCTCTCGCTGCTCAGAAATTCAGATGTCGTGTTTGCGGATGTTGCCCAGCATCTTGCGCAGGGTGCCAACAAACGCCCGCCTCTCCGCCGCCGGGATGCCTGCGAACATGGCGTCGTGGCCCGCAATCATATGTGGCCAAAGCCGGTCGAACGCCGCCTGCCCCTGGTCGGTGAGAAAGATACGCGAGGCGCGCTGGTCATCCGGGTCGGCTTCGCGCCGCACCAGACCATCGGCACAAAGCGCATCAAGCGCACGCGACAGCGTCGATTGCTCGACCACCGCATAGACGCCCAGATCGCCGATCTGCAATCCTTCACGGACCGACAAGATGGCCAGCGCCCGCATCTTGGCCGTGCTCAACCCCAGCGCCGCCATTTCCGCGCGCAGATTGGCGTTGTAGCGCCCCATGATGCGATTCATCAGATAGGGTGCATAACCCTCCAGCCCGATATCGGAGAATTCCGGTGGATCGGCGACCTGGCTGTTGGTTGTTTGAGCGGCTTTGTGCATCGGGTGGAACTCATACAGGTGGACGACAGTGTTGTCGCGCAGCTTATATGCAAATGCAAGTAACTTGTCAGGCGGATTTGGCCGACCATGCGCCGATAAACCTCCTCATGGGTCTACTGATCAACCGAAAGGCTGGTCCGTCAGTCACGCAGATGTCGCATCGGCCCCGGTGCCGACGCTGCGATCGCCAAACGGATCAACCCCGACCTTGGCAGACCGTTGCGCTGCGCCGTCGCCCAAGATGCGCGGGTCTGTCGGGCCGCAGATCCCGGATAGCCCTTCGCCCCAGAATATGGCACCTCTGCAGGGATCAAACGCAAAGTGAGACCCCGATGACGATCCGCCTGCTTGCCCTCAGACAGCCGCCCCCGCCTGTGATCCAGGCGCTGGAGGATGGCTTTGCCCTCGACATCATCGCAGACCCTGAGGCGCAGCCGGACTGGACGGCTGACGACCCCGCCTCCATTCGGGGCCTGGTCAATTTCAGCTCCACCCCTTTGACCGGTGCGGTGATGGACCGGCTGCCCGCGCTTGAAGTGATCTCAAGCGTCGGGGTTGGCTATGACATGATTGACGTGGCGGCGGCGCGGGCGCGCGGGATCGTCGTGACCCATACGCCCGATGTGCTGAACGCGGATGTGGCGAACTATGCGCTGCTGCTGCTGCTCGCGGCGAGCCGGGATCTGGTCCGCCAGGATGCCCATGTCCGGTCCGGCGCCTGGGCGACGCAGGGCGGGACCCCGCTGACCTGGTCATTGGAGGGCGAGACCATTGGTATCGTCGGGTTGGGCCGGATCGGACGCACCCTGGCGCAAAAGCTGGGCGCGTTTAACTGCGAGGTGCTGTATCACGGGCGCAGCCGCCAGGATGTCCCTTACGAGTTTTGCCCGGACCTTGCGGCGATGGCCAGGCGATGCCGCGCGATGGTGCTGCTGCTGCCCGGCGGGTCGGGCACCGATGGTCTGATCAGCGCCGCGGTGCTGGAGGCGCTTGGCCCCGACAGCGGCCTGGTGAATGTCGCGCGCGGATCGGTCGTGGATCAGACAGCGCTGATCGCGGCCTTGCAGGACGGGCGTCTGGGCTGGGCCGCGCTCGATGTATTCGAGGATGAACCGCATGTGCCCGACGCGCTGCGCGCTCTGCCGAACGTACTTTTGTCGCCCCATGCGGCCAGCGCCACGACCCAGACGCGTGGCGCCATGTTCGCATTGGTGGCCCAGAATATCCGGGCGCATTTTCTGGAAGGCGCCGCGCGCAGCCCGGTTCCGGAATGCCGCGACATGATCCGACGCTAGGACCGCTCCATCCGCGCCAGCAACGCGCGCAGAACCGGTTTGATCGCGCCAGCCTCCTCTTCGGTCAAAAGCGCCAGAAGCCTTGCCTCGTGCGCCCGAGCGTCAGCCACTAGCCCGACCGCCTGCGCACGGCCCTGATGGGTCAGAAACACCCGCACCCGGCGCGCATCGACCGGATCGGCACGGCGGCTCACCAGCCCGCGCGCGGCCATCTGGTCGATGATCTTGGTCAGCCGCGATTGCTCCAAAAGCGACAGGCGCGCCAATTCGGTCACCATCGCGCCATCCTCATCCGCGAGACACGCCAGCACGCGCCATTCCGGCGCACGCAACCCGTGCGCACGCACATGGGCGTGAAACTGACCGCTGGCCCGATCGCTGACAGCGGCCAGCAGGTACAAGAGATAATCGTCGACAAAGCTGCCCGCTTTGGCATCATGTGGCGGGTCGGTGCCCTCTTCCAAGCTCGGCCCATCTTGCGGCATGCCGTCTCCTCTGCTTTCATTCCCGGAATGCTCCGAACAAGAAGAGCTTTAACCCTAAAGTTTTCCCTTGACTCAAATTATATGAAATTTCATGTTAATGTAAACGAGGGGATCTGCCATATGCCTCAGACGTTGATCATCCAGGCGATCCGGGACGAGACGGACCGTATCCGTGTCTTTGATCTGACAGCGCCAGAGGGTGCCGCGCTGCCCAATTGGGCGGCAGGCGCGCATCTCACGTTCGAACTGGGCGAGGTCGGCACGCGCTGCTATTCGCTGATCAGATGGCCGGGGGTGGACGATCCTGCCTGCTATACCATCGCGGTGCAACGCGAGGACGACGGCGACGGCGGCTCGCGGAAGATGCATGCCCTCGCCGTGGGAGACAGAATCACCGCCCAAGGGCCCAAGAACGATTTTGAACTGCGCGACCATCCTGGTCCTGCCCTGCTCTTGGCGGGCGGCATCGGGCTCACGCCGATGATCTCCATGGCCACAGCTCTGCATGGCGCGAACCGCCCCTTCCGGCTTGTCTATGCGGCGCGGTCGGCGGATGTGATGGGGTTTGCCAACCCGCTTCAATCGGCGTTCGGCACCGGTGTCACGCTGAGATACGACGACACCGCCCCGCTGGATCTGGATGCGCTGATGGGCACGCTTACGCCGGACACGCATCTTTACATCTGTGGTCCCAAGGGCATGATCGACGCCGCACGCACCGCCGCCACCGCCGGAGGCCAGAGCGAAGACCAGATCCATATCGAGCTTTTCACCAACAGCGCCAGCGTCGATGGTGACACCGCCTTTGAGGTCGAGATTTCCTCGACCGGCGCGGTCTATACCGTCCCGCCCGGCAAGACCATTATCGACGTGCTGGAGGCCGAAGGGATCGACCTGATCTATGACTGCCAGCGCGGCGATTGCGGCATCTGCCAGACGGATGTGATCTCGGGCACGCCCGATCACCGCGACGTTGTGCTGTCGGACGCCGAGAAAGCCAGCGGCACGCTGATGCAGATCTGCGTGAGCCGCGCGAAGTCCGACCGCCTTGTCCTTGATCTCTGACGAAAAAAGAGGAGCCAGCCCATGCCGAGCTATACCGCCGAGACCGCCCGCGCCCTGGTGCGGGGACATCAGGTGCATCGCGACGTCTATGTCAGCGACGAGGTCTACCGGCTGGAGATGCGCCATGTGTTTCGCAACGCCTGGGTGTTTGTGGGCCATGACAGCCAGACCCCGAACAAGGGCGATTACTTTACCACGCAGGTGGGCGATCAGCCGGTCATCCAAGTGCGCCATTCCGACAATGAGATCTACGTTCTTTACAACCGCTGTCCCCACAAGGGCACCAAGATCGCGATTGACCGGCAGGGCAATACCGGCAAATTCTTTCGCTGCCCCTATCATGCGTGGTCGTTCAAGACCAATGGCTGCCTGTTGGCGATCCCGCTGAAGAAAGGGTACGAAGGCACCGGGCTGAGCGAAACCGAGAACGGCCAGGGCATGAAAGCGGTCGGTGCCGTGCATAATCACCGTGGCTTTGTCTTTGCGCGGCTCGCGGAAACAGGCATCTCGTTCGAAGAGTTCTTTGGCGACAGCCTCTCGTCGCTCGACAATATGATCGACCGCGCGCCCGCAGGCCGGATGGAGGTCGCAGGCCCGCCCTTGCGGTATATGCATCAATGCAACTGGAAGATGCTGGTCGAGAACCAGACCGACACCTGCCACCCGATGGTTGCCCATGAATCCAGCGCTGGCACCGCTGTCAAGCTCTGGGTAGAGATGGGCAATCCCGAACCGCGCCCGCCCGCGATGCAGATCATCGCGCCGTTCATGTCGTCCTATGACTTCTTTGAGAATATCGGCATCCGCACCTGGCCCAACGGACATGGCCATACCGGTGTCAAAGGCTCCATCCATGCCGACTACGAAGCGATCCCGGGCTATTTCGACGCGATGAAAGACGCTTACGGCGAGGCGCGTGCCAAGGCGATCCTCGATGAAAACCGCCACAACACGGTCTATTTCCCCAACATCATGGTCAAGGCGCCTCTGGGCCAGTTGCGCAACTTTATCCCGCTGGGCGCAAACAAGACGCTGGTGGAATCCTATGTCTACCGCCCTGTCGGTGCGCCTGACGAGCTGACCACCCGCTCGCATCTTTATAACCGGATGATCAACGCGCCAACCTCCATCGTGGGCCATGACGATCTTGAGATGTATGAGCGCGCCCAGGAGGGGCTGATGTCGGACGGGCTGGAATGGGTCGATCTGCACCGGCTTTACGAGGAGGGTGAGGATTTCAGCGTTGAGGCGGTCGATAACGGCACCACCGAACGCCAGATGCGCAATCAGTTCGATGCCTGGGCCAAGTTCATGCAGGATACGCCCGGCCCGGCGGAGGCCGCGGAATGAGCACGCCCACCCGCGACGATCTGATCGATTTCATCTATGCCGAGGCGCGGATGCTGGATGATGGCCGGTTCGAAGACTGGCTGGCGCTCTGGATGCCCGAGGGGCATTACTGGATGCCGCTGGAATGGCAGCAAAAGGATCCCCACAGCGCCAGCTCATACCTCTATGAGGACAATTTCATGCTGCGCCTGCGCGTCGAACGGCTGAGCGCCGAGCGCACCTTCAGCCAGAAACCCAAAAGCCGCTGCAACCATGTGATCCAGCGGCCTTTCGTCGATGAGTATGACCCCGACGCGAACCGCTATATCACCCACACCTCGATGCATTACGTGGAGACGCGGCTCGATGAGCAGCAATTGCTGGCCCTGACCGCGCGGCATGAACTGACACTGGTCGACGGCGCGCTGCGCATCGCCAACAAACGGGTCGATCTGCTCAATTGCGATGCGGCCTTCGGCAATATCCAGCTTTTGCCATGACCCTGACCGACCTCCCCTCGATCCACGACGCGTTCCTCTCCGCGGCCCGCCGCTGGCCCGCGCGGGCGATGCTGAACGTGCTGCCCGGCACGGCGGATGTCTATGGCATCGACGCGGGCGAGATCACCTATGGGCAGGCCGAAGCCAAGGTCGCCTGGCTTGCCGAGAGTCTGGCCGAGGCGGGCTATGCCCCGGGCATGCGCGTGGCGCTCTTGCTGGAGAACCGGCCTGCGTTCTTTCTGATCTGGCTGGCGCTGAACCGGCTGGGCCTTTCGGTGGTGCCGATCAACCCCGATCTGCGCGCCTCGGAGCTGGAATACCTGATCGGTCATTCCGAACCTGCGCTGGTGATCTCGATCGCCGCGCGGCGCGATGAGCTGGTTGAGGCCGCCCGTGCGGCCGGGCTCGACCTGCCGGTGATCGGCGAGGCCGACATGCCGCCCGCCCCGCGCCCCGGCTCGGTCGTGGCCGACCAGCTGGAGGGGGCCGCGCGCGAGGCGGCGGTGCTTTATACCTCGGGCACCACCGGCAAGCCCAAGGGCTGTGTGCTGTCGAACACCTATTTCCTGATGGCGGGCGAGTGGTATCGCGATCTGGGCGGCATCGCCGCGCTGACCGAAAAGGGCGAGCGGATGATCACCCCCCTGCCCGTCTTTCATATGAACGCGATGGCGGCATCCTTCATGGGCATGCTTGCGGTGGGCGGATGTCTGACCGTGCTCGACCGGTTCCACCCCAAGACATGGTGGGCGGATGTGTCCGCCGCGCGCGCCACCTGCCTGCATTACCTGGGGGTGATGCCCTCGATCCTGATGAAGACGGAGAGCGCGCCCGAAGATCGTGCGCATGCGGTGCGCTTTGGGTTCGGCGCGGGCGTGGATCCCAAACTGCACGGCCCTTTTGAGGCGCGCTTTGGCTTTCCGCTTTGCGAAGGCTGGGCGATGACCGAAACGGGGCTCGCCACCGCGATCACCAACAATGCGCCCGACCGGCTGATCGGCCAATCCTGCCTTGGAGTTGCGGGGCCGGAGATGGAGCTGCGGATCGTGACCGATGACGGGCACGCCGCCGCGCCGAATGTACCGGGCGAGCTTTTGGTGCGCCGCGCCGGGCCGGATCCGCGCCTGGGCTTTTTCACCGAGTATTATAAGGACCCAGAGGCCACCGACGCGGCCTGGGCGAACGGCTGGTTTCACACCGGCGATATCGTGCGGCGCGACGACGAGGGCCGGATGTTCTTTGTCGACCGCAAGAAGAACGTGATCCGCCGATCGGGCGAAAACATCGCCGCCGTCGAGGTCGAATCGGTGTTGATGAACCATCCCGGTATCACCGCCGCGGGCGTCGCGCCTGTCCCCGATGCGATCCGCGGGGATGAGGTGTTCGCCTGCATCACCGCCGCCGACCCTTCCACGGAGACCGCCCAGGCCATCGCGCTCTGGGCGCTGGAACGGATGGCCTATTACAAGGTCCCCGGCTACATCGCCTTTGTCGACGCGCTGCCGCTGACGCCCACGCAAAAGATCCAGCGCGCCACGCTGAAAGAAATGGCCGCCGATCTGCTGGCCCAAGGCCGGGCGGTGGATCTGACCCATCTCAAGAAACGGCAGGTGGCGTAATGGGGCGCCCCAGGCAGAGCTATGACGGTGTCGTGCTGACCGCCCCGGTGTCGGTACCTTATGAGCGCTATTCCATCGAGACCGCCCATTGGTGGATCGCACGCGCCCTGCGCGAGGTGCTCAAGCGGGCCGATCTGCCGTTGAAGGATCTCGACGGGTTCTCGGTGGCAAGCTTCACGCTCTTTCCCGACACCGCCGTGGGGCTGACGCAGCATCTGGGCCTCTGTCCGCGCTGGCTCGATCATATCCCGATGGGGGGCGCCTCGGGCGTGGTGGCGCTGCGCCGGGCGGCGCGCGCGGTACAGGCGGGCGATGCCGATATCGTGGCTTGCGTGGCGGGCGACACCAACCAGATCGACAGTTTCCGCCAGCTCTTGTCGTCGTTTTCGCGCTTTGCGATGGATGCCTCCTATCCGTACGGCTATGGCGGGCCGAACGCCAATTTCGCCTTGTTGACAGACCGTTACATGCATGAGTTTGGCGCGACACGTGCCGATTTCGGGCGGATCTGCGTGGCGCAGCGCGCCAATGCGCTGCGCTATCCGGCGGCGATCATGAAAAAACCGCTGACACTGGACGACTACCTTGCCGCGCGGCCGATTGCCGATCCCATCGCGCTGTTCGATTGTGTGATGCCGGTGGCTGGCGCAGAGGCGTTTATGGTGATGACCGAGGACGAGGCCATCCGCCGCAACCTGCCCTTTGCGCGCATCGCGGGCACCATCGAGCGGCATAACGCCTTTGCCGACGACCCCGTTCAGCTGCGCGGTGGCTGGGCGGTGGATGTGGATGAGCTCTACGCCACGGCCAAATGCGCGCCCCAAGATATGGATCTGGTGCAGACCTATGACGACTATCCCGTGATCTCGATGATGCAGATCGAGGATCTGGGGTTTTGCGACAAAGGGGCCGCCCCCGATTTCCTGCGCGACAAGGATCTGACCGTGACCGGCGATTTCCCCCATAACACCAATGGCGGCCAGCTTTCGGCCGGACAGGCCGGGGCTGCGGGCGGGTTCATCGGGCTGGTCGAAGCCATCCGGCAGGTCACAGGTCAGGCGGGGCCGACCCAGGTGGCAGACGCGGCCAAGGCGTTGGTTTCGGGCTTTGGGATGATCAACTACGACCGGGGCCTGTGTTCCAGCGCCGCGATCCTTGAGGGGGCCGCTCCATGACCGATGCGCTCCAACCGCCCCCAAAAAAGAACCCGCAAACGCGCACCGTCTCGCCGACGCGCCCGCCCGAAAGGCGCAGCCGCGCCACGCTTGGCCTGAGTGCCGCCGCCGCCGAGGGGCGCTTTGCCCTTCAGGTCTGTGCCGACTGCCAGACGGTGCAATACCCGCCCCGCGATGCCTGCCGAAGCTGTCTGAGCCCCGATCTGCCCTGGCGCGATGTATCGCCCGACGGTGCGCTCTTGGCGGAAACGACAGTGCGCACCTCGCCCAATCTCTATTTCCGCGAACGCGCGCCCTGGCGCACCGGGCTGGTCAGGCTTGACGCAGGTCCGGTTGTGATCTGCCATGTGCATGGCGATTGCGCGCCGCGCGGGCCGGTGCGGCTGTGGAACTTACTCGACCGGGCTGGTCAGGCGGTATTGCTTGCGGTGCCTCAGGAAAGGATGCCCCGGATGGAAGACGACCCGCAACTGCGGCAGATGACATCGGATCCCAAACACCGCCGGGTGCTGATCACCGATGCGCGCCACCCCGCGGTGCCCGCTCTGATCAAGGCGCTCAAGGCGGCCGGGGCTGTCGAAATCTATGTCGGCGAGCCTGAGACCTGGCGCCCCTCCCCCGGTCGCGCGGCGCTGGCGGAGATGGGCGTCGATCTGCAACCGCTCGATGTGACCGACACAGGCTCGGTCCAGCGGCTGGCGGCGGAATATGGCGGCAAGACCGATATCCTGATCAACACCGCGCGGTTTTTGCGGCCGGGCGGTGTGCTGGCCCGCGGCGATACCGCATTTGCCAGAGACGAGATCGAGGTGAATTACCTTGGCCTCATGCGTCTGGCCCAGGCCTTTGGCCCCGCGATGTGCGCGCGCACCGCAGACGGTGTCAATTCCGCCGTGGCCTGGGTCAATATTCTCAGCGCCGATGCGCTGTCGAACGCGCCGGACTATGGCTGTTTCGGGGCCTCGAACGCCGCAGCCCTGGCGCTGTCGCAGTCGCTGAGGGCCGAATTTCGCGGCGCGGGCCTGCGGGTGATGAACGTGCTGACCGGGCCCACCGATGACGCCTGGTATCAGCCACTGCCGCCGCCCAAGGTCGGCCCTGCGGCGCTTGCCCGCGCCATCGTGGACGGGCTGCAACGGGGGCTGGAGGATGTCTGCTGCGGCGATGTGGCCCGCGACATGCACGAGAGATTTCGCCGCGATCCCAAAGTGTTGGAGTGCGAGCGCACCATGGCGGGAGACCAGCCATGACCGCCTTGCAAAAGCTTGCCACGGGTCTGGCCGCAGGCACCATCCGGGTGGTGGACCTGACCCATACGCTGGACCCCGATTTTCCGGTCATCGTTCTGCCGCCCGAGTTCGGCCAATGCGCCCGGTTCCGCATGGAGGAGGTCAGCGCCTATGACCATCGCGGTCCTGCGTGGAAATGGCACAATATCTCGATGTCCGAACATACCGGCACCCATTTCGACGCACCATCGCACTGGATCTCGGGGCGGGACGTGCCACTGGGGTCGGTCGATGAAATCCCGCCCGAGCGGTTCGTGGGATCGGTCTGCGTGATCGACTGTTCGGATCAGGCGGAGGCGGATGCCGATTTCCTGCTCAACCCCGGCCATATCGCAGAGTGGGAGGCCACCCACGGGCAAATCCCGCCCGGCGCCTGGGTTTTGATGCGCACCGATTGGTCCAAACGCTCGGGCGCGGCCTATCTCAACATGCACGAGGAAGGGCCGCATTCCCCCGGTCCTGCGGCCGAGGCGATCCGCTTTCTGGTCGAGCAGCGCGATATCACCGGGTTCGGTACCGAAACGGTGGGCACCGATGCGGGCCAGGGCATGCATCTGTCGCCGCCATACCCTGCGCATTACATCCTGCACGGCGCTGGCAAATACGGGCTGCAATGCCTTGCAAACCTTTCTGAATTACCGCCCACGGGTGCGATCCTGATGGCAGCCCCGCTCAAGATCAAAAACGGGACCGGCAGCCCCTTGCGCGTGCTGGCGATGGTGGAGACATGAGGCTGACCGCCGTAATCACCGGAGCCAACAAAGGCATCGGCGGCGATCTGGCCGACTGCCTTTTGGCGCGCGGCTATAGCGTGATCAACGTAGCCCGCAATCCATCGGATAATCCGCGCGTTATCAACGTTCTGGCCGACCTTCTTGATCCTGAGGCCACGGCCCGGGCCGCCGCCGAGATCGCCGAGCAACACCAGGTCACTCACCTTGTCCATAACGCCGGGGTGATCTGGCCCAATCTGCTGGAGGAGGCCACGCCGCAGGATCTGGCGGGTCTGACCCAGATCCACCTGGGCGCGCCGCTGACCCTGCTTCAGGCGGTCCTGCCCGCGATGAAGGAACGTCAGTTCGGACGCGTGCTCTTTAACGGATCGCGCGCCGCCCTTGGTGTCCCCACCCGCACCGCCTATTCCGCGACCAAGGCCGGGATCATCGGCATGGCGCGCACCTGGGCGCTGGAACTGGCGCCTCATGGCATCACCGTCAACGTGGTGGCCCCCGGACCCGTGCGCACCGACAATTTCTGGAGCATCATCGAAAAAGACAGCGACGCCGAAGCGGCTCTGGCTGAACGGATCCCGGTCGGACGGCTGGGAGAGGTGCGCGATATCTCGAATGCGTTTCTCTATTTTTGCGACCCCGAGAACGGCTTTGTGACCGGCCAGACGCTTTATGTCTGTGGCGGCGCCAGCGTTGGAACGCTTCAGCTATGATCCGGCTTTCACAACCCAAGGATGCAAAGTAAAACAAGAGTTTGCCGACCGGCCTTTATGTGCCACCATCACAAGAAAAAGACCAACCAACAGATCGTCAACAGGGAGACACAGCATGTTTCACAAACTGATTACCCCGATAGCGGCAGGGGTTACCGCCGCCGCAATGACCGCTTCGGCCGCCTGGGCCGAGGTTGAGCTGACCTATTCGTCCTGGCTGCCCTGGTCGCATCCGGTGAACGAAAACATCTACATTCCATGGATGGAGGCGATCGAGGCCGACAGCGAGGGCCGCATCACCTTCCGGCGCCTGCCCAAACCGGTGGCCTCTCCGCCTGCGCATCTGGATGCCGTACGCACCGGCCAGGCCGATGTGGCCTTTGCGGTGCATGGCTATTCGCGTAACCAGTTCACGCCCTATATCTTTGGCGAATTCCCGTTTCTGGGCGACAGTGCAGAGGCGACCTCTGTTGCCTTCCAGCGCACCCATGACAAATTCTTTGCGGATATGGACCTTTACAAAGGCGTTCATGTGATCGGCGTGAACCTGCATGGGCCCGGACAGGTGCATCATTCGTCCGTGAACATGACCGCACCGTCCGATTTCGAGGGTCAGAAGTTCCGCACGGGCGGTCCCATCCCTCTGGCCATTGTCGAGGCCTGGGGCGGTGTGTCGATCCGCCAGCCCGCGCCGAAATCCTTCGAGATCCTCTCAGCTGGGATCGCGGACGGGATCCTGTTTGTTTTCGAGAGCCTGCCCAGCTTCAAGATCACCGAACTGGTGCCCTATTCCACTACGATGCCCGGCGGCTGGTACAACTCCTCGCATTACCTGGTGATGAACAAGCGCGCCTATGACAATCTGCCCGAGGATCTCAAGGCCATTGTCGACAAGCATTCGGGCGAGGCCTATGCGCGGCTGGCGGGGCAAGGCTGGGACACCATCAACGCCTGGGGATTCGAGACCGCGACGGCGGCAGGCAACACCATTGTCGAGGCCTCCGACGAGCTGAAATCGGCGCTGTCGGAGCTTAACGATCAGTTCATCTCCGACTACATCGAGGCGGCCAAGGAGTTCGGTCTGGACGGTCAGGAGGTCATCGACTTCTTCAAGACCGAGGCCGACAAAGCGGCCGCGATGTAATCCCCGATGGAGCCTTCGCCCACACATACGGCCACGGTATATATCCGTGGCCTGACCCCGGCCAGCACCGTCCTGGCCGGGATCGCCTGTCTTGTCCTCTTTGCGATGATGTTGTTGACCTTTGTCGACGTGATGGGCCGCTATGTTTTTCTGGCCCCGCTTCCGGCGGCCTATGAGATGATCTCCCTGATGATGCCCGCCATCATCTTTTGCGCGTTGCCGCTGAGCATGCTGCGCGAAACCCATGTCACGGTCGATTTGCTGGATGCTTTCGTGCCCCGGGGTCTGGCCCGCGTTCAGGGTGTTGCGGTCAATCTGTTCAGCGCCGCTGCGCTGGCATTGGTGACCTGGCGGCTGGGGGTCAAAACAGTCGAGGACCGCAACTGGGAGACCATCACGGACGAACTTTTGTTGCTGGTCTGGCCTTTTGGCGCGGGCATGACCGTGCTTTGTGCAATTGCGGCTGTGGCCGCGCTCGTCAACGCCTGGACCTATGCCACTGGCGCAAAGAAACGCGGAATATCCTGACATGACCGAAGCCCTGATTGGCCTGGCAGCCCTTCTGATCCTGGCCTTTATGCGCATTCCCATCGCGATGGTGATGATCATCGTTGGATTTATGGGCATGGCCTGGGTGATCAACCCGGTCGCCGCGTTCTATAACGTCGGCCAGACGGCCTTCGACGCGGCCATCAATTACGAGCTGTCGGTGGTACCGCTCTTCGTGCTGATGGGCAATTTCGTGGCCCGCGCGCGGCTCGCATCCGAGCTTTACAACGCCTCCAACGCGTTTCTGGGGCACCGCAAGGGCGGGCTCGCCATGGCCACCGTGGTGGCATGCGGCGGATTCTCGGCTATTTGCGGCTCGTCCCTGGCCACGGCGGCAACCATGTCCAAGGTCGCGATGCCCTCGATGCGGCGGTTCAACTATTCCGATACGCTGGCCACAGGGTCCATCGCGGCGGGCGGCACGCTGGGCATCCTGATCCCGCCTTCGGTCATTCTGGTGATCTACGGTATCCTGACCCAGCAAAGCATCGGCAAGCTCTTTGCCGCCGGTCTGATCCCCGGCCTGCTGGGCGTCCTGCTCTATCTGGCCGCCGTGCGCTATGTCACCTGGCGCAAGCCCGAAGCCGGTCCCGCGGGCGAGCGTCAGGATTGGTCTCAGCGCCTTTATGCGCTGCGCAATGTCTGGGGGGTCCTCGTGCTTTTCGGCATTGTGATGGGCGGGATCTATGGCGGGGTTTTCTCCCCGACCGAGGCCGCGGGCATCGGCGCGTTCGGCGCGTTTCTTTTCGCGCTGTTTCGCGGCGCGCTCAGTTGGCAGGTGCTGTGGGAGGTTCTGGTGGAAAGCGTCGAGACCACGGCAATGCTGTTTACCGTGCTGATCGGCGCGCTGCTATTCGCGAACTTCATCAACTACACCGACTTCCCGCAGGCGCTTTTGGGGTTTGCCCAGCAGTTTGCCGATACGCCCTGGCTGGTGATCCTGGCAATCCTGGCGATCTATGTGGTGCTGGGCTGTGTGTTCGAGAGCCTGTCGATGATCCTGTTGACGGTGCCGATCTTCTTTCCGCTGGTGCGCGATCTGGGATATGACCCGATCTGGTTCGGCATTGTCGTCGTGGTGGTGACCGAGATCAGCCTGATCACGCCGCCGGTGGGGCTGAACGTTTTCGTGCTCCGAGGGGTGCTGCCGGATGTAAAGACCAGCACGATCTTCAAGGGCGTGACCCCCTTTTGGTGCGCCGATCTGGTGCGTCTGGCGCTGATCGTGGCGATCCCGGCGCTGTCGCTATGGTTACCGAGTTTTGTGGTTTAGGGTGCTCCGCCAAACAAATGCCTCGCCCGGCGGCGCCACTGGGCAGCCCCCGACCGCCCGCGTCAAACCGGAGCTTTGCCTCCGGCAAAACGGCGGGGGCTTTCAGCCCAGTGCCCGCGGTCCTGGGCGACCCTTTGTCGTTGGCTCGACCGGTTTACCCCGTGAGTGTGAACTCAACCGCGCCCAAACCCGACATGGTCATGCGCACCTCCCGCACGTCATCTTCCAAGAGCCGGATCGGAAGATGCGTGCCGCACATCACCGCCATGCCCGGCGTGATCTCAACCCCGCGCGTGTGCAGATTGTTGATCAGCCACATCACCGCCTCGACCGGATCCTGCGGCGGCGTGCCCGTGGTCTCGGCCACCGTCGCGCCATCCAGTTCCAGCGCCACATGCATGTTCGGCAGATCGAGCGCATCAGGGGCCACCGATACCTCCCCCAAAACGATGCCCGCGTTGAACACATTCAGCGCCACCGCCTGCGGCAGCTTGAGCGTGGGCATCGCCACGCCGCGCTGGTCGATCAGTTCGATGGCCGCGTGAAACCTGTCGATCAGCGCCAGCGCTCCGGCCCGATCCACCGGGCCGCTCAGATCCGCCGCACCGTCGGTCAGAATCGCACAAAGCTCGGGCTCAACGCTCACCGACCCGAACGCGGCCAGCGGCAACGCCACACCGCTTTGATAGATCTCATCGGCGAAGATGCGCGCGCAAACCGGCTCGCTCACACCAAAATGCGCCATCTGCGGCGCGCCGTTCACGGCCAGTTTGAACCCTCCGACGGCTCCGGGCACGCCCGCCACATAGGCGTCCTGCCAGCCGTATGCCTTGGCCACATCATCCACGGCAGGCAAATCGAACGCCCGCACCTTTGCCCGCGCGGCCACCGCGCCGTCCGCCCAATCCTGTTCCATACATCCACTCCGATTTCCAATTCAGATGCACATTGGCAAAGCCATCCCCGGAAATCCACCGCCCTATAGGAGCCCGCCATGCCAACCCAGAAAAAACTCCGCTCGCGCATCACCACCGACGGGCTGGACCGTGTGCCGCACCGCGCCTTCATGCGCGGTCAGGGATTGGATGATGACGCGATCGCGCGCCCGATGATCTGCGTGATATCCACCCAGTCCGAGACATCGCCCTGCAACATGGGCCTGCGCGATCAGGCCGAGCATGCCTATAAAGGCGTGCAGGAGGCGGGCGGCACGCCGCGCGAAAGCACGACCATCTCCGTCTCGGACGGGCTGAGCATGAACCATCAGGGCATGAAAGCCTCGCTGATGTCGCGCGAATTGATCGCGGATTCGGTCGAGCTGGTGATGCGTGGGCATGCCTATGACGGGATCATCGGATACGGCGGGTGTGACAAGAACCTGCCCGCGATGATCATGGGCATGGTGCGCATGAACGCGCCGTCGGTCTTTGTCTTTGGCGGCTCGACCCTGCCGGGGCAATACAAGGGCAAGACGATCTCGATTCTGGACACCTATGAAGGGGCCGGGGCGGTGATGACGGGCGATCTGAGCCAGGCCGAGCTGGATGAAATGGAGCGTGCCGCGATGCCCACGGTGGGCGCCTGCCCGGGGCAGTTCACCGCCAATACGATGGGCATGGTGTCGGAGGTGCTGGGCATCGCCCCTCTCGGCTCGGCGCTGATCCCCGCAGTCTATTCCGAACGCACCGCGCTGGGACGCAAGGCAGGTCATCTGGTGATGCAGATCCTGGAACGGGGCGGCCCGCTGCCGCGCGATCTGGTGACCCGCGAGAGCCTGGAGAATGCCTGCGCCATCGTCGCCGCGACCGGCGGTTCGACCAATGCAGGCATGCATATCTGTGCGATCGCGAATGAGGCGGGCATCGCCTTTACCATGGACGATGTGGGCGCGGTGTTCGAACGCACGCCGCTGATCGGCAATCTGCGGCCTAGCGGACAGTATTACGCATTGGATGTGCATCGCCTGGGCGGTGTGCCCATAATCATAAAGGAGCTGATCCGGTCGGGCCATATGCACGGGCATACCCCCACCCTGACCGGTGAGACGCTGGCCGAGGCCACGGCATCAGCCCCCGACCCCGATGGCGCGGTTATCCGCCCGGTCTCGGACGCCATCGACAGCTCAGGTGGCGTGATCGTGATCAAGGGCAACCTCGCGCCCGAAGGGGCGTTCATCAAGGTGGCGGGCCTCAAGAAGCGGATCCATGAGGGCCCTGCCCGTGTCTTTGACAGCGAGGAGGAGGCCATGGCCGTCATCCGCCAGCGCGGCTATGCGGAGGGCGATGTGCTGATCATCCGCAACGAAGGGCCCAAGGGCGGCCCCGGCATGCGCGAGATGCTGGGCCCCACGGCGGTGATCTATGGTCAGGGCATGGGCGAAAAGGTGGCGCTGGTCACCGATGGCCGCTTTTCCGGGGCCACACGCGGCATGTGCATCGGATATCTCTCGCCCGAGGCGGGCGCGGGCGGCCCGCTGGCCCTGGTCGAGACCGGCGATACCATCCGCATCGACACGACCGAGGGCGTGCGCGCCATTGACCTGAGGGTGGATGACGACACCCTCGCCAAACGCCGCGCCGCGCTTGCGGCCGTGCCGCCACGCAAGCTGGCCGGTGCCATGGAAAAATACGCCAATGCGGTGCAAAGCGCCTATGTCGGTGCCACCACCCATTCCGGCAATGCCGATTGGCCATTTGAGGAGCCTCAGAATGACTAAACCCCGCATCGGCTTTGTGGGCACCGGGTTGATGGGCCTGCCCATGGCCCTCAACCTCGTTTCCGCGGGCTTTCCGGTCAGCGTGTGGAACCGCTCCGCCGAAAAGGCCGTTCCGGCGATCGCGGCGGGGGCCAGCCAGGCCACCACGCCGGCCGATCTGGCCGAGCAATGCGATGTGATCATGTGCTGTCTGACCAACGCCGCCGCGGTCGAGGCCGTGGTGTTCGGAGAGACCGGTATCGCCACCGTGCAGGGCCCCGGCATTCTGATCGATTTCTCGTCGATGGATCCAGAGCTGACCAAGACGTTCGGCGCCCGTCTGCGCGCGGCCAACGGGATGGGCTGGGTCGATGCGCCGGTGTCTGGCGGCACACCCGCGGCAACGGCGGGCACGCTGACCGTCATGGCCGGAGGCACCAAGAGAGATTTCGCGACCGCCGCTCCGCTGATAGAGCCATTGGCGCAACGCATCACCCATATGGGACCGGCCGGTGCGGGCCAGATGACCAAGTTGGTCAACCAGATCCTGTCTGGCGGGATCATGGCGCTGACCGCCGAGGCGGTGAATTTCGCTCAGAGATCTGGGGTCGATGCCACAAGACTGACCGACGCGCTGGCCGGTGGGTTTGCCGATTCCAAACCCTTTCAGTTGCTCGCGCCGCGTATGGCCAGCAAAAGCTTTCAAGACCCTCTGGGCACCGTCGTGATGATGCTGAAAGACCTCGATACGGTGGCAGCGGTGGCCGAGGGGCATGCCGCCCTGCCAATGACCGATCAGGCCCGGGCCTTGATGCGTCATGCCGCAGAGATGGGGCATGCCGACGACGATATCTCCACCATCGTTCTGGCGTTGCAGACCCTCGATTAGCGCACCCTTTGTCTCTCCTGCCCAGGCAGATTGAGGCGGTGGAGAAAGCCGGATCGCCGGACTGTTGTTGGTGCGGGCCGCCTCGCGGGTGGTCGCCTTTATGCAAGAACGCCGGGCTGCGCGGCCCGGCGTTCTGCGTAACATTGATCTTGCGGTCAGTCGGTCGCCGCTTCGGCAGCCGTCTCGTTATCGGTACCACGCGATGCGGTGATATCGCCCTCGTCGTCGACCCCCATGGTCGCGGTGTCATCGGACCCGGCAGAGCGCTCGCTCAGCTCGGCACGGATCGGCAGACCGTCGATGCCCACGATAAAGAACCCGTCGGCATCGCTCACGAAACCGGCACTGTCGACGTTAAACACCTCTTCGGCGCTGGCATTGTCGGCGCCACGCGACGCCATGATCAGGCCTTCGTCGTCAATGCCCTGAGCTGCGGTCGGGTCGGCACCGGCATAGCGCTTGCTCAGATCGACCTTGATCCAGTCGCCCTTTGCGTCCACCAGATAGGCTTCGTTCTCGTCAATGAGATAGCCCGCCTCGTTCAGGGTTGCCACTTCGACGGCTGTCAATGCACCGGCGTCACGCACATCGACGAGAACCTCGGTTTCAGAAGAGGTGTCGGTCGGCGCGGTGTCGGATGCCATGGCACCGGTTGCCATCAATGCGGCGGCGATTGCGGTCGTCAGGGTCAGTTTCATGGTGTAACGTGTCCTTTCGTTTTCTTGCAGAGATGTTCGTCTCTGTCACGGCTAGACAACGGACCCATCGCATTTTTGGTTCCCGAATTTTTTCTGGATTTTTTCTGACGCCTTTCAAAAGTCTTTTAAATCAGTCCTTTATCCGGTATCCTTTAACCGTTTGAAAAGGCTGGACGTATCCCAGCGTCCGCCGCCCATCTTCTGCACATCCTTGTAGAACTGATCGACCAGCGCAGTGACCGGCAGGCTCGCGCCGATCTCATCTGCGGTATCGAGGCAGATGCCCAGATCCTTGCGCATCCAATCCACCGCAAAGCCATGCTCGAACTCATCGTCGAGCATCGTCTCGTACCGGTTGACCATCTGCCAACTGCCCGCGGCCCCGCCGCCGATCACATCGACCACCGCGCGGCCATCCAGACCCGCCTTCTGGGCAAAATGCAGCCCCTCGGACAGACCCTGCACCAGACCGGCGATGCAGATCTGGTTAACCATCTTGGTGAGTTGCCCGGCACCACTTGCCCCCAACCGCACGCATTTCTTGGCAAAGGCACCGATCAGCGGCTCTGCCTGCGCGTAAGGCTCTGCATCTCCGCCGCACATCACCACAAGCTGACCGTTCTCTGCGCCCGCCTGACCGCCCGATACCGGCGCATCGACAAAGGCCACGCCCTGCTCCTTGGCGATCGAGTACAGCTCGGCCGTGACCTTGGCCGAAACCGTTGTGTGATCGACAAAGATCGCCCCCGCCTGCATTGCGCCAAAGGCGCCATCGGGCCCAAGGCAGACCCCGCCCAGGCCATCGCCATTGCCCCCCCAGGCCACACCAACCTCGGCCCCTCCCACGGCCCCCCCCGGGGTTGCGGCCTCCCCCCCCCCCTCGCCCCCGCCCCGGCCCCC
>NZ_JAAWWD010000004.1 GCF_021404545.1 Aestuariivita sp. | reverse complement strand
AAAGTGAATCTCAACAGACCCTGGACCGGTGACGTGATCTTTCGCGGCGAGCGGCTGAACCGGCCCGGCGCGCGCGGCAGCCGCAAATCGCGCAATTTCAGTTACGATGCGGTCACCCGACGGCGCATGAACCCCAGAGCGGCGGCGCGCGCGGATCTGATCCATGTGCCCGAAGGCGGCCTGCTCTTTCTCGAAAAGAGGGTCGAGGAAACCCTGGCCGTTGCCCCGGTCGCGGCCCATGGGCGCGGCGATACCCGCGTGCGGATGGAGCATGTGCATACCCTTTTCCCCGCCTCTGCGAACGGCTGTCCAGCAAGATCCGATATCTTTCAGGCGGGGGACGGCAGATAGTGGCCATCGCCTGCGGGCTTCTGGGCGATCCGCGGCTGATGATCCTCGACGAATCAGCGCTGGGCCTCTCGCATGACGCGCTGATGGCGATGCTGTTCAGAGACAGCGCCGCATGAGCATCGAGAGTTTCCTGTTCGTGCTGACCGGCGGCGTGGTGCTGTGCGCGCTTTATGCGCTGACCTTTGGCCTGTCGGCCGCAATGGCGGGGATCGCGGGGTATTTTGTGGGCTCGATCCGGTTCATCAACCCCACCGTGGGGGCCGATCCACTGATGAAGGCGCTGATCGTGGTGATCTTCGGCGGCATCGCGCGCTTCACCAGCCCGATCCATGCCGCGCTGATGACGATCGTGCTGACGATCAAGCTATCGGGCCTTTTCGGCACCCATCAAAGAACCTTCTGACATGCGCTATGATCCCTCCTTTCACCGCACCAACGGTCTGATCCTGGCAATTCTGATCGTGCTGGGTCTGGCTCTCTTGCCGCATGTCGCGCGGTGTCTCCGAATGGAAAACACGGCACGCCACGCTGGTCATCGGTGCCTTGTTCGCGCGCATCGCGGGCGGGTTTTACGGCTCTTACGTCCCGGTCGCGTCGCCGGATATCTTTGGCATCGGCAGCTTGACCCTGATCCTGTCAATCCTGTTGGTGGGCGGGCTGGGCACGCTTTGGGGCCTGTCCTCGCGGCCTTTGCAGTGATGCTGTTGCGGAGAGCCTGGATTGGAGGAGCGAGGCCGATCGCGCGGCCCGTCCGGGCGTCACCGAAGAGATCGTTACCACCCGCCATGGCAAAATCGCCGTCGCCGATACCGGCCCAGTGTCGATCATACAGGACCCGACATTCTGTTTCTGCACGGCAATTCCGCCTGCAAGGAGGCGTTCGAGCATAAGTTTGCCCATTTCCACAAGACCAACAGGGTGATCGCGTTCGACGTGCCGGGGCATGGTGTCTCGGACAATGGCGATCTCGCCGAAGAGATCCTGTCAGCCCGCGGGATCACACGGCCAGTGGTCGTTGGCTGGTCACTGGGAGGGTTCAACGCGCTGGAGCTGATCGCGGGCGATCCGCAAGCCTGTAGCCGATTGGGCAGCTTGGGCCCTTTTGGCAGGACAAGTGTCGCAGCACGCCCCTGGGCCTTTCTAGCGACTATGGGCCCTTCGTTCCGATGGCTGTAGGCGATCGGCCGGACCCTCGACACTTCGCCGCTGCCTGATTCTGACGCTGTTCTGTGACAGGAGGATTGACAAGCCGCACCGGCTCTCCTTACCAATATCAGTGATGGTTCCCAAACTGCTTCGGCGGGGCGGGATTGAAAGGGAACACGGTGCTGCGGGTCGAAAGACGCGCCTATTCCGTGACTGCCCCCGCAACTGTAGGCGGCGAGCCAACCGAAGGACACCACTGGGCACCCCAAGACGCCCGGGAAGGTTCGGACTATGGCCCAGACCCGCAAGTCAGGAGACCTGCCATCGCAACTCAATTCAACCCAGGCGGGGTGCCTGGCATGGAGCGTTGTGATGATCGACCGGCACCGCCGTGACACTTTGGATTGCTCATGCCAGACCTGCCCATCGCGCGGAGGGCGCAATGGTTCTTGATCGAATTCTTCTGAGGCTGCAGATTCGGCGCATTGCCCCGGAGCGGGCCGCCGAGCTCGCCCAACTTGGCTTTATGGAATGGCTTGGCGCGCTCCCCGGTGAGAGCGATTTTCATCAGCAAGCCATGATCGCCTATCGGCAAGCGGTGCCGCTCAGACGGCAGGCCCCGGCGATTGCGCTGTTCTGCGATCTGCTGGTCGCCTCGACGCGGATGCCGCCAGAACCGCTGGATCTGTCGCTGCCATCGCCACATCGCCGCGGCGGCGCCCGCGGACGGCGGCAGATGAACTGACGGCACGGGGCGCCCTGGCTGCGCCCCTCCCGCAACAGTCGTCAGGCCCTCTTATGGCTTATGGCAGTCCAAAAACCCGGCACGCATCGCCAAAAGCGTAGGTCTGACGTCAGCCCAGGATTGCCCGGGCAAACCCGCCGGAGCCACGAAGGCTAGGCCATCGGGGCAAGACCTGGCGCCGGTTGGAAACCCGTCCAATGCCAGACGATTGGCTCATGACCGACGGTGGTTCTGGCACTGTGGATCCGGGCGAGCCGCGCAAAAATCAGCCTGAGCGATGCTGCTTGAGGCTCCGCTCGCTCTGTAACGCGATGATCCTGAGGGGTTATCCCACCTATCTTTCGGTACGGCTGTCACACGGGCGCCCACATGACACACTCTCATTCCTAGTGTTTTAATCAGGTATTGCCGTTCTGGCCGCTTTGTGATGAAATATGCAAGCTCACTCCAGCAAGACGGCACCGGCCGCACGCCAGGGTCAACTTCCAAACCCCGCTAGGCTGGAGAGGTCATGCGCCTTTTTGCACTCACTGTTGTTGTCGGTCTGTTGGCCACCCCGATCGCCGCCGATGAACGCGACATCGGCGCACATCTCGATATTGAACTAAATGCCACACAACAGGCCGAGGCCGGGTGTCAACTGACTTTTGTCGCGGTGAACGGCCATGCCGCCGAGGTGGAGCAGGCCGTGTTTGAGACGGTCTTGTTCAAGTCCGACGGCGCTGTGGATCGGCTGACGCTGTTTGACTTTGGCGCGCTACCCCCGGGGCTGCCCCGGGTCCGCCAGTTTGTCGTTCAGGGTCTGCAATGCGCAGAGCTGGGGCGATTGCTGATCAACGGGGTGCATGCGTGCCGCGCCCCGGATGTTCCGGGTGACGCCTGCGGAGAAGGCCTGACGGTGTCCAGCCGGATCGCGGTGGGGCTGATCGGATGACCGAGTTGAGCCAGACCCTGAAAGACATCGCCGAGATCGGAGGGCCCGTCGTTTTGATCCTGATGGCCGTGTCGGTCGGCACGCTTGCCATCGTGCTCTACAAACTCTGGCAGTTTCGCGCGGCCGGCGTCGGGCGTCACCGCGCGCTGAAAGACGCAGTGGCCGCATGGGACTCAGGCGACCGCACAAGGGCGAACCAGGCGTTGGAGCGCTCCCAGAGCTATCTTGCACCGGTCATCGACATGGCCTTTACCCAGCGCGCCGCAGACCGGCTGACCAGCGAGGCCGAAGCGCGATTTTCCCGGTTGGAACGGGGGTTGGGCGCACTTGACAGCGTGGCTCAGCTTGCTCCGCTCTTGGGGCTTTTCGGAACGGTTCTGGGCATGATCGAAGCGTTTCAGGCGCTGCAATCGGCAGGCAGTCAGGTGGATCCGTCAATTCTGGCCGGCGGTATATGGGTGGCCCTGCTGACAACCGCCGTGGGACTGGCCGTGGCCATGCCAACCGCCCTGATCCATAGCTGGTTCGAGGCCCGTATGGACGCCGAACGCGTGATTGCCGATCATGCGATCCAGACGGTTCTGGCCCCGCAAGCCACGGCTGCGCGTACCGATGCCATCGGAACCCCGGCCCATGCTTAGGCGCCAGAGATCCCGCAGGCGATTGTCGATGACGTCACTGATCGACGTGATCTTTCTCCTGCTTTTGTTTTTCATGCTCAGCTCGACCTTCTCGACATTCGCCGAAGTGGAGCTGGCCGCAGCCTCTGGCGGCGCGACCGCATCGGACGAACCGCCGATCTTTGTGCAGCTTTTTGAGGACCGCCTGACCGTGAACGGCATTGCCGAGCAGTTGGATACGCTCAGCCTGGATGCAGCGCCCGATCAGGTCGTGCTGGTGGCCCTGCAGGCGGAGGTCAGCGCGCAACGCCTGACCGATCTTCTGGTGGCGCTGCGCAGCCAGGACGGGTTGCGCGTGTCGGTTCTGGGGGCGGGATAATGCGCCCGGCGCGCCGCAAACGCCAGGCAGAGCCGACCATCGCGCTGATCAATATCGTCTTTCTGATGCTTGTGTTTTTCATGGTGGCGGGCACCCTCGCCCAGCCTTTGGACGGATCGCTTGAACTGGTTGAAACGCGTGATCTCGAAGGCCGCGCCCCGCCCGACGCGCTGGTGCTGGATGCACAAGGGCAGATGCGCCATGGCGGACGGCCGGTCGACTCGGCCGCCGCTTTTGTCACCGCCTTGCCGCAGCAGGCGCGCGAGAGCGTGCGTGTGGTTCCGGATCGCGCGGTGCCTGCCGCCAGATTGGTCGCGGTGGCCCGTGAGTTGCAAGACGCCGGTGCGGGCGCGGTGTTGATCGTGACGCAGAGGGCCCTGGAATGATCGTCACATCGCCCATCGCCAAAACCAGCGCCTTGGCCATTGCCGTGGCCGTTCATGCCGCGGTAGGCTGGGCCGCGTTCTCTGCCGAGGAGACGCAGATCGAGGGCCAGACCGGCGCGGCCGAAGCGGCCATCGGCGGCAGTTTCGCCGATCTGGCGGCAGGCACTCTGGTCGCCGAACCTGTGAAGCAACAGGAAATGGTTCGGCCCGAACCCGCGATCGAGGCATCGCCACAAAAACCGACCCAGCCGGTGGCAACCGCCCAGCCTGTACCGATACCGGCTGAGACACCGCTGGTCCAACCGATCAAGGCTCCAACCTACACAACCCCGCTCCCTGCCGATATCGCTCCGGCAGCGACGTCTGAGGCTTTGACCCCGATTCCTGTGCCCCCCACCGCATCGGCGCCGATACCAGCGCCGACCGTTCCTGTGGAGGCAATGCCAACAGCCAGACCCACCCAGGCGCTGGCGGTTGAATCCACCCAGGCACTTGAGCGTCAGGTCGAGCCAGACTTGGTCGCCTCAGCCTCAACGCAGCCGCTGGGCCGGTCCCTGCGCCCGGCGGCGCGACCCGAACATGTCAAACGCGCCAACACCCCTAGGCACGCGGCAAAGCAACCCACGGCACAATCCGCGCGCGGCAACAGCACGCAAAACGCCCACGCCGGAAGCGCGACCGGCAGCCGCCAGGCCACCGCCGCGCGCCAGGCAACCGCGTCAGGACAGGCACAGGACAGCGGCAATGCCGCCGCCTCAAACTATCCCGGTCAGGTGATGCGCAAGATTGCCCGCGTCCCGAAACCCCGCGTCGACGCACGCGGCACGGCGATCATCCGGTTCTCGATTTCCGGCTCGGGCGGGCTGAGCGGCGCATCCGTGGCCCAAAGCTCGGGGTCCGCAGCCCTCGATCAAGCGGCCTTGCGTGTTATCCGCCGCGCCGCGCCGTTTCCACCGCCCCCCACCGGGGCGCGGCGCAGCTTTTCGATCCGCATCGAAGGCGCAAGCTGAGACGTATGAGACGGCCCGAGGGATGTCCCCATCGGGCCGCCTGCGTATTGAGACCCTCGCTCAGAAGGTCTTGGCGAGGGAAACCTTGAGGTTCCGGCCCGCCGAAGGCCGGGTAGACAGACGGCGCGTGAACTGCTTGTCGAATACGTTCTCAAGACCCACGCGGATCTCGGTTCCGTCCCAGACACCGGTCTGCGGTCTGAACGTTGCGCGCAGGTTGTGCACGGCATACCCGGCAGAAACGTCAGGCCCACGATCATAACGCTGATTGGCCACCACTTCCCAGCTGAGGTCGATGGCCTCGTTGAACCGGCGCCCAACCGTCAAACCCAGGCTGTTGGCGGGGTTCTGTTCCCAATCTTCCACACCGGAGGCTTCGCGTGTCGCATCGCCACGTGACACATCAAGATAGCTGTCGATATAGACCCCGTTCTCCATCGCGTAGGAGGCTTCAAGCTCAAACCCCTGCCGGTCCACATCGGTCACAGAATTGCCAGGCGGCAAGCTGCGATAGCTGGTCGCGTCCCAAAGCGCGGAATCGTAGAGTGTTCCTTTCAACGACAGCCTGTCGCCCGCCGCAAAAACGTCGAACCCATCAAATGAGGCCCCCAGTTCAAACGTCCGGGATTTCTCGGATTGGGTCATCAGAAGGGTGTTGTTCAGATCGTCGATGATCGGCAGGTTTTCGGTATAGGCCGCGCTGGCAAAGACCGCGATGCCATTGTCGAACGCATAGCGGACCGACAGGCCCCCCATCAGCGCGTTGTTGGAGAAACTGCCGTCATTGGGCGCGGTAGAGCCTTCGATATCGGAGGTTTCATAGCGCAGGCCCGGCGTGATCGTCCAATTGCCGAAGCGCATGTCATTGACCGCGAAGATCGCCACCCGGTCATCCGTACCGCCCGGGGCCGATGACGCATCCGCGCGTTCGCGACGAATGAACTCGATGCCGGTTCGCAGATCGTGATCCACCGCTCCGGTCACGAACATCGCCCTGTTGCGGACGCGGAAAGTGGTCGTCTCATACTGATGATCGGCATCCCGCAGACCGAACGAGAAGCCGGGAGGGCCTACAGGGACCTGGTCGATCTCCTGATCGGCATAAACCAGTTCGACATCCAGATCGATCAGCGGGTTGTCGACGGGATTGTAGTTGTACCGCAGGGAGATCACGCGGTCGCGGGTTTGCCGATCCACGTTCCCGAAATCGAGCGAGCCGAAGGTCTCATACGGTACATCGAACTCATCGGCCTGGGTATCGGTCAACGAGAAGGTCAGCGACTGATCCATATTCGTCCCGAACCTATAGCGCGCCTTGACCAGATAAGAGGGGTTGTCGACTTCACTGCCCAACGGGTTGATCGGGTTGCCGTCGCCATCGTCGCGCACATCCAGCGTGCGGCGCGTGTAGTTCACCAAAAGCTCAAGGTAATCATCGAGCTGATAGGCAAAGGTGGAGGAGCTGGTGATGCCTTCGCCGTTCGAGGTGAACTCCAGGTTCTGGCGGAATGCGAAACCCGGCTCCCCCCCGGTGACATCGCTGGCATTGATCGTCTCCAGCCGGACCACACCGCCAATCACCCCCGAGCCGAACTCATAGGACCCCACCGTGCCGCGAATAACCTCGACCTCGCGATAAAGATACGGATCGGTAAAAAGCTGGTTGCCGATCCGGTAGATCTCCTCGGAACCACGGGTGGCACCATCAATCTGGATAAGCACCTTTTGATCCGTGCCGAAGGTCTCGTTCGATCCGAACCCGCGCAGGTTAATGCCCGACCCTTGGGGGGTGTCCCCGTTGACCAGCGTCACCCCGGGCACTGAATCGATCAGTTCGGCAACGGTGCCCGCCTGCCGGTCCTCAATCTCCTCTTGATCCACGACGGTGACCGGTGTCGCGGTATCGGTCTGCACCTCACGCTTGCTTTCTCCCAAAGCGATGGTTCCCAGAAATCCATCTTCGGCCTCTTGGGCGGTGGCCGGATTGATCACGGCGCAGATCGCGCCAATCGCGACGCCGCCGCGTAATGCGGCCCATGGTTGTCTCACACGCATTCTTGTCCCCTTGCATGCTGGCTATGTCGAAGCTCGCAAGTGGCTGGCGTGGCGACTATTATAAGATGTATGGCGTCCGCATGTTTTAACGGACCCTTGCACTGGGTAATAATTCCGACTAAATGTGTCAACTATAAACGGCGCGCGAGCGCCAGAGCCACGGTCGCCCGGACGGGCCACGCGCAGCCATACCCTCCCCACGCTAAAGACGAAACGGGACGCTTATGGCCGATACCCCTCTCTATGACCCTTTCCAGGTGCGCGTATTTCGCGACGACAATCCCAAGATGCGCGAACGCGATCTGGCCGCAAAGCTCGATCTGAGCGAAGCCCAGTTGATCGCGGCCCATACCGGGCATGGCGCGACGCGCATCCCCGCCCACCCCGACACCGTGATGGCCGCCGCCCAAGAGCTGGGAGAGGTGATGGCGCTGACCCGTAACCCATCCTGTGTGCATGAAAAAGTCGGGGTCTATGACAACTACCACCCCGGAGCGCACGCCGCGATGGTGCTGACCGAAGAGATCGACCTGCGGATGTTTCCATCGCATTGGCAGCACGGCTATATGGTCGAGAAAGAGACCGAACAGGGCCTGCGCCGCAGCCTTCAGATCTTTGATGCGGCGGGCGACGCGGTGCACAAGATCTTCCTGCGCGCGGGCTCCGATCTTGCGGCCTGGGACAGGCTCAAGACCACGCTGGCCGAACCCGAGCAGCCCCAGATCATAGAGGTTGCGACCCGCGTGCCGCCCGAAGCGGCCAAGTCCAATCCCGACCGTCTGGGCATCCTGCGCAAGGAGTGGGCAAAGATGACCGACACCCATCAGTTCCTGCGCCTGGCCTCCAAGCTCAAGATGAACCGGCTGGGGGCCTACCGGATCGCCGGGGCGCCGTTCGTGCGTGCGCTTGACCCATCGGCGGTCGACCAGATGCTGCACGCGATCCGCGACCGCGAAATCGACGTGATGGTCTTTGTCGGCAATCGCGGCTGCATCCAGATCCATTCCGGTCCGATCGAGACGCTCAGCCCCATGGGCCCCTGGCAAAATGTGATGGACCCCGGCTTTAACCTGCACCTGCGGCTCGATCACGTGGCCGAGGTTTGGGCAGTGGACAAGCCCACCCAACGCGGCAAGGCCGTCTCGGTCGAAGCGTTCGATAACGCGGGTGCGCTGATCTTCCAGATCTTTGGCCTGGGCAAGGAAGGGCGCGACAGCCGTCCCGCCTGGCAGGATATCGTTACCGGTCTTACGTCTCTCAAAACCGAGGAGACGGCCTGATGCGCGCAAACCGCAGATCAGAGAACGGTCTTTTTCTGGCCGTTGCCCTGACCGTCTTTTGGGGTGCGGCGATTGCCCTGTGGATTTCGGCCGAACAAGCCTATTCCGCTCCAAGCAAAAAGGCCAATGTGGTCGCCATCGGCGGCTCGGTCACCGAGATCGTCTATGCTCTGGGCCAGGAACACAGGCTCGTCGCGCGTGACACGACCTCGACCTATCCGCCGCAGGCGCAGGATCTGCCGGATGTCGGCTATGTGCGCGCGCTCTCGCCCGAAGGGGTACTCTCGGTATCACCCGAACTGATTATCACCGAAGGGGGCGCCGGTCCGCCAGAGGCGGTCGAGGTCCTCGAAGCGGCACAGATCGAGATGGTGACCGTGCCAAACGGCTATAGCCGCGAGGCGGTCGTGGCCAAGATCCGCGCGGTGGGCGAGGCGCTGGACGTGGCGACCAAGGCAAACGCGCTTGCCGACCGGATCGACGCGGATCTGCGCGCCGCCGAAGCCAAATCGGCCGCGGTAACGGACGCCCCCAAGCGCGTCCTGTTTATCCTAAGCACCCAGGGCGGGCGGATCCTCGCCTCCGGCACCGGCACGGCCGCCGATGGGATCATCCGCATGGCCGGTGGCCAGAACGCGATGACCCAGTTCGAGGGCTACAAACCCGTCACCGCCGAGGCCATCGCCGCCGCCGCCCCCGATGTGGTGCTGATGATGGACCGCGACGGCAATCACTCGGTCGAGGATGACGTCCTCTTTTCCATGCCCGCGATGCAGACCACACCGGCGGCGGCCAATGATGCGATCATTCGCATGAACGGGCTTTTGTTACTGGGCTTTGGTCCGCGCACCGCCGAGGCCGTCACGCAACTCAACCGGCAGCTTTATGATGGTTGATGCAACCGTTGACGCGCAGGTCGCCCGCGCGCCCGCCCCCGATGACCGGCTGCGCCGGGCCCGCGCGGCTCATCTGTGGCTCGCAATTCTGCTGGGGGTCACCGCGATCTTCAGCCTTGGCGTGGGGGCGACGGATGTCTCGTTGCAGAGCATCGGCCTGAAACTTGTGACCGGAGAACCGCTGACCCAGATGGAGCGGGTCGTGTTGTGGGATATCCGCCTGCCGCGTTTGCTGATGGGCATCGCGGTAGGGGCGGCCCTGGCGGTGTCCGGCGCGCTGATGCAGGGGCTGTTTCGTAACCCATTGGCCGATCCGGGGCTTGTGGGGGTCAGTGCCGGGGCCACGCTGGGGGCCGTCGGCGCGATTGTGCTGGGCGCATCGCTGCCCGTGGCTGTACTGGCCTGGACCGGCGGCGCGCTGGTTCCGCTGGCCGCGTTCGTCGGGGCCTGGGCGACGATGGTCCTGCTCTACCGGATCGCCACCCGGCGCGGTCAGACCTCGGTCGCCACGATGCTACTGGGCGGCATCGCGATTGCGGCGCTGACCATGGCGCTGGTCGGGCTGTTGATCTTCCGGGCGGACGACCTGCAATTGCGCGAGTTGAATTTCTGGCAACTCGGCTCGCTCACAGGGTCAAGCTGGGACAAGCTCATGATCGCGGGCCCGATCATTCTGGGCGCGCTGCTCTTGGCCAACCGGCTGGGCCGTGGGCTGAACGGGTTGGCCCTGGGAGAGGCGACCGCCTCGCATCTGGGCTTTGACGTACAGCAGCTCAAACGCTGGTGCGTCCTGTTGGTGGCCGCCGCCACCGGGGCCGCGGTTGCGGTGTCGGGCGGGATCGGGTTCATCGGCATCGTGGTGCCGCATATCCTGCGCCTGGTCACCGGACCGGATCACCGGACGCTTTTGATCAACGCAGCCTTGCTGGGTGCCACGCTGTTGATCGTGGCGGATATGATCTCGCGCACGATCATCTCGCCGGCCGAATTACCCATCGGGATCGTCACCGCCGTTCTGGGTGGCCCGGTCTTTTTGTGGATCCTTTTGCAGCGGCGCAACGTGGTGGATTTGTAACATGCTCTCAGCTCGCAATATCACGGCCAAATACGGCCGCCGCACGGTCCTGCATGACGTCAGCCTGACCGCGCGGCCCGGCGCGCTCACCGCGATCATCGGGCCCAATGGCTCGGGAAAGACCACCTGCCTCAAGGCGCTGACCGGAGAGTTGGAGCATAGCGGCGTGGTCGCGCTGGGTGGGCGCGATTGCATCACCATGCAGCCCTGGGAGCTGGCGACACTGCGCGCGGTGCTGCCCCAGGCCTCTACTCTCGCCTTTCCGTTCACCGTGATCGAGGTGGTGCGCATGGGCCTGCGATCGGGCGCCGAAGCGCTTGACGACACCATCCCCCTCGCGGCGCTGGACCGGGTCGGGCTGGCAGGCTATGCCAACCGCTTTTTCCAGGAGCTTTCGGGGGGCGAGGCACAGCGGGTCCATCTTGCCCGCGTGTTGTCGCAGGTCTGGCACCCGGTGGTGGAAGCGGAGCCGCGCTGGATGTTCCTCGATGAGCCCGTCTCCAGCCTCGATATCGGGCATCAGTTGGATGTGATGCGCGTGGCGCGCGCCTTTGCCGATCAGGGCGGCGGCGTGGTGGCGATCATTCACGATCTCAATCTGACCGCGATGTTCGCCGATCACGTGATCCTTTTTTCCAAAGGGCGCATCCTGGCGTCCGGGCCCCCCGAAACCGTTATCGCCGAAGAGCTTTTGGCCGAAGTCTATGAGATCGACGAAACCGTGCGGCGTATGCTGTCACTGGCCTTTGAGCTGCGCTCCGCCCCCGGCGGACCCGGAACACATAAAAGCGACAAACCACCCCAGAGCGCGAGTGCAATCAGCGCGTGAAACACCGGGCCTTGCCGCTGCAACGGCATCCGGGCCGCGTGTGGCGGCGGTGTCTATGACACCTATCGGGATCGTCCGCAGCGGCCCGCCCAAAGGGTCGTCTCACGCCGCATCGTCGTTGGGTGTGAGGTCAAACACCTCTCCGGGAAAGAACTTGGCCAGCCGGACATCGGCAGTTCGTGCGTGACCTTCCATTCCTTCCAACCGGGAGATGCGCGCCGTCGCCTGCGCAAGGGCGCGTGATGCATCTCGGGTGGCGCGCTGCCAGGTGACGGTCTTCATGAATTTATGCACCGACAGCCCCCCGGTGTAACGCGCCGCACCTGAGGTTGGCAGGACATGGTTGGGACCCGACGATTTGTCCCCGAAGGCGACCGTGGTTTCTTCGCCCAGAAAGAGCGAGCCATACGCGACCAGACGATCCAGCCACCAGTCGAGGCATGCTGCCTGTACGTGCAGATGCTCGGGCGCGTAATCATCGGCCATCCGCGCCATTTCTTCGCGGGTGTCGCAAAGGATGACCTCGGCGTAATCGGACCAGGCCGCGCGCGCATTGGTCGCGTTCACCTCGGGAAGCTGGTCGATCAGACCCGGCACCAGTTCGAGCACCCGTTCGGCCAGGTTCCGCTCGGTCGTGGCCAGCCAGACCGGGGAGTTATAGCCATGCTCGGCCTGCCCCACGAGATCCCACGCGACAAGATCGGGATCGGCGGTGTGATCGGCCAGGATCATGCTGTCGGTGGGACCTGCGAACATGTCGATCCCCACCTGTCCGTAAAGAATGCGCTTGGCCTCGGCCACATATTGGTTGCCGGGGCCCACGAGGATGTCGGCATTGGGCAGACCAAAGAGACCTTTGGCCATCGCCGCTACGCCCTGCACGCCGCCAAGGTTCAGGATCACATCGGCACCACACAGATCCATCGCAAAGAGGATCGCGGGCGGGATGCCGATACCTGGGCGCGGCGGAGAACAGGCGGCGATATGGGTCACGCCCGCGACTTTCGCAGTGGTGATCGTCATGATCGCGCTGGCGATATGGGCATAACGCCCGCCCGGCACGTAACATCCCGCAGCCGTGACCGGGATCTGCTTTTGCCCCGCGCGCAGGCCCGGCAAGATCTCGATATCGCAATCCATGATCGTGGCCTTCTGCGCCTCGGCAAAGCGCCGAATGTTGCGGTGCGCAAACCGGATATCGTCCTTGAGCTGATCCGGGACCAGAGAGGTGGCGCGGGCGCGATCCGCCTCCGACAGGATCAGCGGCCCGTCCCATTTGTCGAGGCTGCGGGCATAGGCACCCACCGCCTCCTCCCGCTCGGCATCGATCCGGGCCAGCATGTCATGCACCGTGGCCTGGACATCGGTCTGCCCGCTCTGTGCGGTGCGGTGGGCCTTCTTGAGGTAGGTGATTGCCATCGCGAATATCTCCTGGGCCGGGCGGCCGACTTAGTGCTCTTGCTTGAGGTCCTTGCGGCGGAAAGCCCCCTGCACGATGCGGTCGATGACCATCGCGACAAAGAGGATCGCAAGACCGCCCAGAATGCCCGGTCCCTTGGCCGCGAATTGCAGCGCCTCGAGGATCACCTGGCCCAGACCTCCGCCCCCGATGAGCGAGATGATCACGACCATCGACAGGCACATCAGGATCGTCTGGTTCACGCCGGTCATGATTGACGGAGTGGCCAGCGGCAACTCGACATCGCGCAGAATCTGCCAGTTCGATGCGCCGAAGGCTGCTGCGGCCTCCTTGATGCTTTCGGGGACGCCGCGCATGCCCAACGCCGTCAAGCGGATCACGGGCGGCATGCCGAAGATGATCGTGGCCAGAATACCCGGCGGGTTTCCGGTGCCGAAAAAGGCGATGATCGGAATCAGATAGACAAACGCGGGCAGCGTCTGCATCAGGTCAAGAACCGGTTCAGCGAACCGGTAGGCCCGCGCGGATTTGCCGAACCAGATGCCCAGCGGAATCCCGATGGCCACACACAAAACCACAGCCGCGCCGACCAGCGCCACCGTCTCCATCGCGATTTCCCAATAGCCCAGCAACGCGATATAGGCGAGCGCGCCGGCGGTAAAGATGGCCACACGCGGCCCGGCCGACCGCCAGGCGACGACGAAAATCACCGCCATAACAACCGGCCAGGGTGTGCCAATCAGTGCCAGAGAGATCGCGTTGAGAACCTGTCGGATACCCAGCACGATGCCGTCAAAGGCCCCTGCCCCGCTGATGGCGGCGGCGTCGATCACACCTTCCAGCCATCGGGCGGAATTACCATAGACATCGGGGTTGGCCGGAAAGGTCGTGAGCCAGTCTGTGACGTCATCGACCGTAAAGCGATAGACAGTCAGCGGTGCGATGATCAAGGCAAGGAAGATACCCCAGGCAAGGTTGCGCGTGCTCCATCCCGATTGAACGGTCTCGGGTTCAATCCGCCATTCTTCGTATTTCCGCTCCAGCGCCCCATTGGCCCAAAAACCTTGTGCGACGCGCAGGACGACAAGAAGAGCCAACCCAAGAAGCAGGATCTGAATGCTGTCTGCGGCAAGCGCTGCGGCTTCTTCGCGGCTGCGTTCGGCTGCGCGCATCAGGTTATCGCCCAGCGTTTGAAAGCGGGTCGGATCCTGCCCGGCGGCTTCCGCTTCCGCTGCGCGATCCAGAAATTCCTGTGCGCGACCCTCTTGTTGCGTGGCACGCGCCAGGTTTTGTGCACCCAGTTCGCCCCAGCTGCCGCGCCCGATCTGGACCCAGGCAATGATTTCGAGGATCAGAAAACCCCAAAAACCGCCCCACAGGCCACGCCCTGCGGACCAAAGCGGCCCGAGAAGAGCAGCTGCCATGTTGAAGGTGAAGGCAAAAGGACCGGTTGATTCCTGGATCTTCAGGAAGGCCTTTTGATAATAGGTTGCGTTCTGGCCGGTGAACTCCGCGATCGACGCATCAATCGCTTCGCGGTCTGCCGTGATCTCTGCAACATTGGCCGCCCGTGGGGCCTGTGCCGTATCCGTCATGCCTTGCCCCCTTGAATGCCGCGCAGCAGCGTTTCCTTGCTGACAAGGCCGACTTCGCGGCCCGCGTCAGTGATGATGATTGGCCCGTCCGTGCTGACAGAAATGTCGATCAGCATATCGAGATCGCTGTCCCCGTCGGCACGCGGCGCGCCATTCAGGGCCGTAGTGTCGCCTGTCAGAGGTTCCATGATCGTATGGGCACGCACCAGTTTAAGGCGGCTGATCCCCTGCACGAACTCGCGCACATACTCGTCGGCAGGCTGCGTCACGATCTCTTCTGGGGTGCCGATCTGAACGATCACACCGTCTTTCATGATCGCAATGCGGTGGCCGATGCGGATCGCCTCATCCAGGTCATGCGTGATAAAAAGCGTGGTCTTTTTCAGATCTTCGACCAGCGACTTGAACTGATCCTGCAACTGCAACCGGATCAGCGGATCCAGCGCCGAGAACGGCTCGTCCATCAACAGGATTTCAGGGTCCGAAGCCAGCGCGCGGGCGATCCCCACACGCTGCTGCATACCGCCCGACAACTCGCGCGGGAGGCGGTCTTCATACCCGTCGAGGTTCACAAGGTTCAGCGTATGTTGCGACACGGCCCAGCGGCGCGATTTCGGCACTCCGCGAATTTCCAAGGGATATGCCACGTTCTCGCGCACCGACCGGTGCGGCATCAGGGCCATGTGCTGAAAGACCATGCCAATATGTTTGGCGCGCATCTCGCGCAGTTCCTTGGCGTTTTTCTTGCCGACGTCCTCGCCCAGCACCTTGATCGTGCCCGCACTGGGTTCGATTAATCGATTGACATGGCGCACCAGGGTCGATTTTCCCGATCCCGAAAGGCCCATGATACAGAAGATCTCGCCGCGAGAGACAGAAAATGTCGCTTCTCGCACGCCGATAACGGTGCCGAATTCATCCAGGGCCTGAGGTTTGGTCAAACCTCGCGTTTTGGCGGCGTCGATGGTTTCGGCACTGCGATTGCCAAATACCTTCCAGACGTCCGTCAGTTCAACAACGGCTTCGCTCATGATCGGTTTCCCAGGTGAAGGGTATAGGTGTGAGGGCTGCGCAAGATTGTCTGTCGCGCAGCCCCTGCATGTGCGCCGCCTGGCTTAATTCGTCAGCCAGCCGAGAACGACATCTTCGTTTGCAGCGATCCACTGAGCCGCAAAGTCTTCGGGCTCCATGTCGTTGAGCGAGAGCTCAAGACCCATGGCCGACAACGCATCGGAAGGGATCTGATAGGCATCAAAGAGGGCTGCCACCTCGGGGTAGTTCTCCGACACTTCTGCGGAATAGTGCAGGTGCAAAGTGGCCCCTTTCCAGGCGGTCGAGGCCATGGATTTGTCCAGCCACTGGGGGTCATCGGTGGGCTGCACGATGTTCCAGGTCGCCGGATCATGCGCGGGCTCATCGAGATAGACCATGTCATAGGCCACGAAGATGAAGTGCGGCTCATAACAGAAGCCGATCCAGGGTCCTTCAGTGTCGACCGATGCCGCCAGCGCCGCGTAAGCGACGGATTCGTCATACTCTTCCAGATCCATCACAGCGTCATAGCCATATGACCGTCCGCGGATGCGCTCGATGACCGTCGAGGCCCAGCCCGGCGCGCCGATCCAGACCTGCGGTGTGCCATCGCCATCGGTGTCGAAGGCGGCCATCTTGTCGGGATCGGTCAGATCCTCGATCGAGGTGATGCCGTATTTGTCCACCACATGGGCGGGCACACACATGCCCTGACGCGCCTGCACGGGGTTGTCGTTCATCACCACGGTGCCACGCTCCTGCACATAGGTGTCATGCAGGTTCTGCTGATTTGGCAGCCAGACTTCGGGATGCATATGCATGGAACCTGAATCCATCGCCTCGAAGATAATGGGGTTTGTGCCGCTTTGCAGTTCGACTTCCAGGCCAAAATTCTCTTCGATCACTTGCGCCAGGATATGCGAGGTTGCCACGCCTGAGGGCCAGTTCGGCATGCCCAGCACCAGATCCTGGGCGCTTGCGGTGCCGATGCCCGCAACGCTCAGCGCGCTGGCGACAAGGGTTGCACGTACCGTCGATGTCAACATGGGGTTATTTCCTTTCCCTGTTGGTCGGATTTATTTTTGGGGGACACGGCGCCCGACCTGTGCGCGGCGGTCCCTATTGCTGGGCGTGTCGGCGTTTGCCGACTGTGCCCGGTTGAAAAACGGATGATCTCGGCAACGAGCCGATCGAGCGTGTCAATCGGTCGAACGTCCTCTGGAAGAGCGCTCGAAATCAAGGAAAACTCGGTACAGGCGATCAATTGCACCTGCGCACCGGCTGCCAGCACGCAGGCAGAGGCAGAGGCCAGCGTCGTGCGCGCCAGCGCCACGGGGCCTTCGGCCTTGATCTGACGGATCGCGGCCAGAAGGGCGGCCTCGTCATCGGGATAGACCGCCTCAAGGCCGGCCTGCGCAAGCGCCGCGTCGAAAAGGCCAACGCGGCGAATGGCCGGAGAGGCGAGGATACCGACCTTGCCGCCCGCGCCTGCGCGTTCACGGGCTTTGGCAACCGACAGCGCCACCATGTCCAGGAACGGCACCTCGACCGCTGACGCGATCTGCGGCGCGAAATGATGGGCTGTGTTGCAGGGCATGGCCAGCGCCTCGGCCCCGGCCGCGACAAGCCGTTCGGCCATCTCCACCAGGACAGGACCGGGATCGGCACCCTTCCCTTCGATCAGGCGGGCAATACGCGATGGCACCTGCGGGTTCTGATCCACCAGCAGCGGGATGTGATCGGCATCATCCGCAGCAGCCGTCGCCGCAATCACCTTCTGCATCAGAAGGACTGTCGCCTCCGGGCCCATACCGCCCAATATGCCGACCCGGCGTCGCACCTGCTATTCAGCCGCCATTCTGGCGGTGCCGGGGATCAGCACACTGTCATAGCCAAAAAGGCCAACCGCGCCGCCGGTATGCAGAAAGACCACGCGCTCCGCTTTCTTGAACTTGCCCTTCCGGCAATAATCTATCAGCCCCGCTGCCCCCTTGCCTGAATAGACCGGGTCCAGAAGGATGCCTTCCAGTTCCGCAAACATACGGATCGCCTCCAGCGTATCGGCGCGGGGCAACCCGTAACCGTCGCCCACATAGCTTGTGTCGGCACGGACATCGGCGCGCGTAACAACACCTGAACATCCGATCTTATCTGCGGTCTTGCAGGCCAGATCATAGACCATCTGCTCTTGCTTTTCCTGCGGCGCACGGGTGCCAAAGCCCAATAGGGGAATACCTGCATTGAGCGCTTTCAACCCGACGATGAGACCGGCCTGCGTGCCAGAAGATCCGGTGGCATGCACCAGATGGTCGATGACGAGCCCGCGCTCATTGGCTTGGTTCACAAGTTCCATTGCACAATTAGCGTAGCCCAGCGCCCCGGTCGCGTTAGAGCCACCTCCGGGAATCACATAGACTAATTTATCCTTCTGGCGCTCGGCCTGGGCCGCGCGCTCCATCTCACCGGGCATGTCATGGCCACCGGGAAACCTCTCGGTGGTGGCTCCGTGCAGATGATCCAAAAGGACATTGCCGTTCTCATTATAGTTATGGTCCGGATAGCCAGTACGGTCTTCCAGCAGGATATGACATTTCATTCCCAGCTTGGCGGCAAAGGCGGCGGTCTGACGGGCGTGGTTGGACTGCGTGGCCCCTTGGGTCATGACCATGTCCGCACCCATCGCCTCGGCCTCGGCCATGAGAAACTCCAGCTTTCTGGTCTTGTTGCCGCCTGTCGACATACCGGTGCAATCGTCGCGCTTGATCCAGATCTCGGGCCCGCCCAACTCCTTGCTGAGGCGCTCCAGCGGCTCCAGCGGCGTCGGAAGATGGGCGAGATGCAGGCGTGGAAAGCGGGCGAGGTGCATTGGGCGATGTCCGTTCTGTTTTATTCAAGCCAAAACGGTTGCATTGCAGCGCCGGGAACGCAAATGCGAATTTGTGCTATTAAAATGCATAACCTGCATGTTATGCCACGGCATGCGGCTTGAATGGCTTGATGATATCCTTGCAATTGCAAGAACCGGATCTTTCTCCAAGGCGGCGGAGCACCGAAATCTGACCCAATCGGCCTTCTCCAGGCGGGTGCAGGCGATTGAGGATTACGTGGGCATCCCGCTTTTCGATCGCGCGCGGAAACCGGTGCAACTGCGCCCTACGACTTTGGATCAGCATGACCAAATCGCCCGGCTGGCCAATGATCTGCGACAACTCGTCGTTGATCTGCGCCGTGGCGACAGGGTAAGCGGCAACCGGATCGTTTTTGCCAGCCAGCATGCGCTGACGACCTCGTTGACACCGCATCTTCTGCGCTGGATCGGAACCCGCGCGCCGGAAGCTTATGTGCGGCTGCGCTCGGCCAATCAGGACGAGTGCTTTGCGCTGGTGCTGACACGGCAGGCCGACCTGGCACTGGTCTATCGCGCATCCGGGCAGGATCAGCAGATCGAGGGCGATTTCATCGAACGACTCGTGCTGGGCCGTGAGCGTTTGATTCCGGTGTTTTCCCGCGCCATGTCCGACACCCTCAACCGATCATTCCAATCCGGAGAGCTGCCGTTCATCGCCTATCCGGGTGAGGTGTTCCTCGGCCAGGTGATGGAGCGTTCGGTTCTTTCGGCCGTGCGGGGTATGGCGCGCGCGACGCCCAAGGCCGAAACCGCATTGACGCTTGCCGCACTTGAGCTTGCTGCGGTCGGCGTCGGTGTGGCCTGGGTCCCGTCGTCCCTGGCCCGCGCGCGGGTGGAGGCCGGGGAACTGGTCGACCTTTCCACGACACTGCCCAGCGTCAATCTGGACGTCACCGCCTTGCGGGTCTCGGGTCGGCCCAACAAGATGCAGGCGGCAATCTGGGACCAGCTGCGTTCGATTTCAGAGACATGGCCAGACGCCCCGCCCTTCTGATCTGCGCCTGGACGCCGAAGCCCGGGCCGAGGCGGCCGCCACCAATCTAACCGCCCAAGAACTGCGATAACACGGATGGGCTTGACCCGATCTCTAGGACGGTGCGGCCCGTCGGGCCATCGGAACAACCTCATAGCCCGGCTCTTCGGGTTCATCATCTGTCATCTCGTCGGGAAATCCGTCGGCCAGAATCGCTAGTCCGGTTGCATCCTCAAGACGTCGGATGATGTTGGGCGACAATTCGCGTTCGCCATAGCGGGCGATGCCATCCGCGAAAATCTCGATCATCAGCGGGCTGATTTCCAACGGGACGCCGTTGTCCTCGGCGATCTTCTGAAAAAGGCCGATATCCTTTTTTACCAGATCCATCGTGAACGAGATATCGCGGCTGCCGTTCAGAATGACCTGTCCTTCGGTTTCCGCGACGAAAGACGTGCCCGAAGAGATCGTGATCGCCTCATAGGTGGTGGCCAGATCGATCCCGGCGGCCTTCATCGTGACCAGGGCCTCGGCGATTGTCAGCAGATTGGCAGTGGCCAGATAGTTCGTCATCACCTTCAAGACCGAGGCCGAGCCGATCTCGCCAGTGTGCAGAACCCGACGGCCCAGCGTCGTCAGCATCGGCAACATCCGCTCGAACGTCTCGCGGTCACAACCGGCAAAGATCGATATATTGCCGGTGGCCGCCCGGTGGCAGCCGCCCGAAACGGGGCATTCGATCGGCGCGGCCCCCTTGGCGCGCACCCGGTCTGCGATCCGTTTGACCTCGGCTTTGTCGGTGGTGGACATCTCGGCCCAGATCTTGCCCTTGCTCAGGCCCGCCAGGACACCGTCCTCGGCTTCCATCACCTCAGAACAGGCGGTCGGCGATGGCAGGCAGGTGATGACGATATCACAGGTTTCTGCCAACTCCTTTGGGCTGTCGGCGCGGCCCGCCCCGCGCGCAACGAACGCCCCTACCAGCTCCTCGTTGAGATCGCGCACTGTCAGGTCAAACCCGTTGCGCAGGATGGATCCAGCCAGCTTACCACCGACATTGCCAAGTCCGATAAATCCGATCTTCATATCTTGCTCCTTTGCTAGGCACCGCGATCTCACGGGCAGACGGCGGGCATTCCCAGGCCCGCTACTCTTCGGAAAACGTGTATTCGACCTCACCAAAGGCATGCATGGCAAAACCATAGGCAAAGGATACGCCGTCCGGACCGGCGGCAAAGCTGTGTTCCGCATTGCCGGGAATGTAGACGGTCGAACTGCGGATGACCGGATGGGCCGCGCCGTCGATAGTCACCACGCCCGAACCGGAAAGAACGAAATAGAACTCGGCCGGGGGGTGCCGATGCGCCGCCAGCAGTCCGCCTGCGGGGATTTGTGCGACACCCAAAACCAGTTCGGAAGAGGCCATCCGGTCCCGACAGATCAAGGTGCGCCAGGTTACACCGCCATATTGTGGACCGAAGCCCCCTTCGATTGGCTGGTCATCCGCATGGACGACATATCGCGAAGCTGCGAAAGAACCGGCGCGATTGTCGTTTGCCGCGGCATCAACGACAAAAACCTCGGCCTCAACCGGGGGTGCAGGCATGTCATTTCCTCCCTCTGCGATGGCCATCGCTGACATGAATTTCAGGCGATACTTGATTGGTTGAACGCAAAAGAGAAACGAATAATAATCCGCTTTATCTGCAAAATTTTTTGGTGCTAGACATGCAACCACGCGCCCCGAACCTGACCTGGCTGCGCAGTTTCGAGGCCGCCGCGCGGCTGCTGAGCTTTACCCAGGCCGGGCGCGAGCTTGGTCTGACCCAAACCGCGATCAGCCTGCATATCAAGTCACTCGAAGCCACGCTGGGCTGTCAGTTGTTCGTGCGCCGCGCGCGTCATTTATCGCTCAGCGCGATGGGGCAGGCCTATTTGCAATCCGTAACCGAGGCGTTGACGAATATCGACCTGGCGACAACCAGCTTGTTCGGACCGGTGGCGCGCCAGACGATCACGGTGCGGGCCCCGATTTCGACGGCCGCGTTGTGGCTGGCCCCCCGCCTGCCACGGTTTACCGCCGCTCACCCGGGGATCAGCGTGCGCCTGATCTCGACCATCTGGGCCACGTCGATTTCAGACGAGGATGTGGATGTCGATGTTCGGCAAGGGGTCGGTCACTGGCCCGGGCTTGAAGTCGAACAGATCTCGACCGAAGCAATCGTGCCCATCCAGTCCAGCAAAGGCCCGGTCATCACCGTGGACAGCCCCGACTTTGCGACCGTGCCGCTCCTCCACATTCTGGGCTACGAGGATATGTGGCACCGGTATCTGTCAGCGCAGGGGGTGGGGGTGCCCATCTCCAAGTCGGCCTTGATCGTGGATACAACGACGGTTGCCATCGCACTGGTCGCAGCGGGGGGTGGACACGCGGCGATTCAAGCGCGGTTTGCACAGAGTGCGGTTGCCGCGGGCGCCGGTGTCGCGATCGTCGGCGACCCTGTACCCTTCCATCAGTCACATTACCTGATCCGTGGGAAATCACAGCGCCTGCACCGACCGGAGGTCGAGATGTTTCGAGAATGGCTGCGCAACATCTTCGCCGATGAGGCCGCTGCTGTCGTGTGACCCCTACCGTCGCACCGGGTCCAAAGACCCACCAAAGGACCATGTCCGCGCTGCGTTCGATGGCTGGCGCGGCCCACAGGCGATGCAAGCCCGGCTCAAGGGCAAGGCACATAAGCGTTTGCCGCAGGACAGAGCGCCCAGGGACAAGATTTGCCCTGCCACCCGTCTTGAAGGCAACGCGTCAGATCCGGCCCGGCCTGCCGCCCAGACAATCAGGTCGGCAGCCGGTAATAGGTGCGCAGGACGTCAATCCAGTTGCGGTCGAGCCGGTCGGCTGTTTCGATCTGCGGTGCGTCTTCCAGCTCGCTTGAGGTCAGAGCGAGGACCAGATGTGTGCCCTGTTCTGCCTGATATCTCAGCTTTTCGATCGGAACCAAAAGCTGCCGACCAGCAAGGACCTTGCCATTGTCGATCACCAGATGAGTGATCTTGCGCGTCTCGAAATCCACAAGCAGATCCACCAGGGTGCCAAGCTGATTGTCACTTCCAAACACATCCATACCCTTGATCTTGCCATAGTGTTCAAGGGTTTGCGTCAATGTCGTATCGGCAGGCTCAGACTCCATCGAAGCGCTGGCGATGGCCACCATCATAGCGGGCGAAATGGTATTGCCGAACGGGCCGACCACGATGGGCGGCATCGCTGACAGCAAAGACGCATGCTCTTCATGCCATTCGGGGGCCGCCCTGATCTGGCTCTCGTCCGTGTCCAGGGTGAGCGTGCGTGCATCCGTCGACACGTCCGATATCAAACCGGCAGAGACCAGAACCGTGTCGCTGTCGAACCAAGATCCGGTGTCGACCAGCAAATAGACCAGGGTTCGGTCAGAAAGTGAAAAGAAGACGTCCTTGATTGGAAAGGATGCGTCCGCCGCGACAGCGGTAAAGCGGGTCAGATCGTCAAGTGAACGTAGCATGTCATGCCTCCTGCCCAGTTACGATGGCATATGCCAAGGGTCCGGGCCTTGTTCTATCGCAACTTGGCTGAGAAAGGGAACGCCCGGCGGACCGGACCTGGGGATCTCCGCTGAGATGATGAGCGCGGTTCACGCCAGAGAGTTCGACCCATGGTCGTGCCAAACAAGGAATGAACCCGCATCTCGCAAGATCACGCGCTGCCTGGCCAGTGCGCCAGGCGCAGACGCCCTCGACCTGTCGCGGGGGCGGTCCTGCGCGAGGCCCATCCGACATCGCGCAGGATCCCTTACCCTTGCGGATCGACTGCCCTAGCCGGTGCGCGCCCTGGACGCCTGGGAGCCCGCCTTAAGACCGTAGAGAAAGGCCTCGACCAAGGGGGCCGCAGCGGCATTCGGTTCCGTCTGCGGGGTCTCTGCGATGGTGCGCTCGCCCTGCGTTTTGCCTGAGGCGGAGAGCACGCCCAGCAGGATCAGGCCGATCCCTAGATAGATCAGCCCGATCAGTCCGGCCGCGTGCAATGTCCCCAGAACCTGAGACAGATAAATCCAAAGGGCCGTCGTCAGGAAGCCAAGCCCGACAAGTATCGAGAGCGACGCGCAGGTGCCCAAGGCCGCACGTCGGCCGACACGGGCAGAGGCGTCTTTGAGACTGCGCAACATCTTATCTCCTTGCGCCCAGCATGCCGATCAGAAAGCCAATCCCGGCAGCGATGCCCAGGGCCGTAGCCGGTTGACGGACCACGAAATCATTGGCTTCGGCACCGAGCTTGGCCGCCTGATCCTTGGCGTCCGCGACGCGGGCTGCTCCGGTCTCGCGCGCGCCTTCCAGCTTGTCCTGGATCGCACCCTTGGCCCGCTCGCTCTGCGCTGTGCCGATCTCGCCAATCATCGAGGTGAGATTTGCCAGGTCGGTCTTGAGCGTCTCGATCTGGGCCGCAAGATCGCTTGTGTCAGGGGTCGACGTTTTGCCATTTGTCGTTTGGGCGCGTGCCATGACGGGCTCCTTTCGTAGGTGAGTGTTCACCCGATCAACGCAGCAGGGCCGCTCCTTGTTCCGAGAGATTTTAAACGAGGTATCGCCGATTGGTGCGGAGAGCGCCAATCCAACCCGGCCCAACCCCTTCTGTGGGACAAGCCGTTGGCATCAGAAAGTCAGCTGGAAAAGGGGCAAATGGCCCGTACCGGAGCGGGATTTCAACGGTCGGACAGGACAGCCCACGGTTTCACCGACAGCCAGCCCCAGATCCGAGACCCTGAGTTCAAACGGGTCAGGCGGGCTTGTCATAAATCGCGGGTTTGATTTTGAGCTGCCAGTATCCGTCGGGTCAGCCTTAGGCCGCACTCATGCAAGCGGATCACGGCCCGCGCGGCACGGTGGCGCATAGGGAACTCAGGGGCCAGGTTTCCACTGGCCACCGAGAGGCGTTTGAGCGGATCGCGTGCGGTTGGGTCAGCCCTCTGCCGCCGCGATAACAAGCACTTCGACCTTATAGTGCGGCTTGGCCAGCCGCGCCTCTACGCAGACGCGGGTGGGCGGCGTAATGTTGCGCACCCAGTCGTCCCAGGCGCTGTTCATCCCATCATAGTCGGCGATATCGGTCAGCCAGACCTGCACCGAGATGATGTCGTCTTTGCGCGACCCGGCTTGCGCCAGCAACGCATCCACCTTGGAAAACACATCGCGGGATTGCTCGACGATATCGGCATCTTTTAGCTGCGAGACCTGACCCGCCAGATGGATCTGCCCTCCATGCGCGGCAATCGCTGAGAACCGGGCGGACCCGCCGGTCTTGGTGAGTGTGGTTGGCATTTCAGTGTCACCTTCTCTGTTTGACTTGCACTGTCACACCGGTCATACGTCCGGGCAAGATTTAAGCCAAACGCAAATTTATTAATCAAATTTCGTAATTTCTGAAATGATGGACTGTCTTGCCACTCCGCGAAAACGATGGTCGCGATCATATCGGGTTGCGGGCTGCCTGCTGGTGCGATCTGTCTCAATTGGATCCATGCCGATAGACACGCGCTGATTACTGCATGGACCCGGCGCGGTGCCGTTGTATCCGATCGGGGGCCGAACGTTCAGCGGCCAAGCCTCGCATCGCGGGGCGCCGCTAAAGCACCTGGCCAAGGCTGAGTTCGGGGGGCAGAAAATCGCCATCGCCGATGCGCAGCGATGTCTTGCTGTTGCGGTCCATGGCCGGACTGACGCCGAAGCTGTCCCGATAATGGCGACTGAAGACACCAGGGGCTGCGTACCCGACAAGCTGGGCAATCTCGCCGATCGAGGTGTTGGAATAAAGCACGAGCTGGCGTGCCTGCTTCATCCGCATGGTCCGAAAGTACTGCATCGGCGATTGGCCCAGGGCGCGCTTGAAACGCCGTTCAAGCGTGCGCGATGACAATCCGACCTGATCCGCGATATCACCGACCCGCAGTGGCGCGTCGATATTTGCCGCAAACAGACGGATCGCCTTTTCCAACTGCTTTGGCAGCAGATCCGCGCTTTTGGCCGTCGAATAGGCAGGAATTTTCTGCGTGATTGCCGACCCGCGCACGACCGGATGCTGGAACCAGCAGGCGACCTCGGTCATGACATCGCCGCCCACACGGGTCTCGATCAGATCGAGCATCAGATCGAACACCGCAGAGGCACCGGAGGCCGTCACAAAGGGCCCCGCGTCACAGATCAGCGAATCCTGGGTCGGAATGTCGGGAAACGTGGTGCGGAAGGCCCGCTCGTAACACCAGTGCAGCGACACCGGATGGGTGCCGGTCAGACCTGTCGCAGCCAAGGGAAAGATACCCGCGCTGAATGCCCCCAACCTGCCATTGTTGCGCAGAACCCGCTGTAGCGCCGCGCCTGCGACCGCAGGGGCCTCGAACCGGCCTGCCGGGCTGGACGCAAAGAACAGAAAGTCGAGCGATTTGACCTCCGCCAGCGTCATATCCGGCGAAAAGCTTACACCGGCCGATGCCGCCACCGGATCTGGCGTCTCACTGACAACGGCCCAGCGGAACGCATCCGTACCGGTGATCTCATTCGCAGCGCGCAGCGGCTCGATACAGGAGGTCAGGCAGGACATCGGAAATCCAGGAAAGATCAGAATGCCGACCTCAATCGGCTGGACGGTCGGTCTGTTCATGGTCCCCTCCCTGTCTGTGCCCGGCGCGTATGCGCCCGGCACCTCACCTCAAGCGGTGCGGTGTCGCAGGGCGAGGGTAAAGCATCCCGGCAAACGTTCAACGCTTGGGCGCGGACCAAAGACCACGGGGCACTGCGGCCTGCTCCAGATGCCCTAAATTTCATCTTTTCTGTAGTTACTTTCATTTGTTTTAATTTGTCTGAATCAGATACAGGTGTCAATGTCGCCCGAACTCCGAATGTAGTTACGAGGCGGCACTATCATGACCCAGATACACAAAAACCTGATCGCAGGAGAATGGCTGACTGGCGAAGGCGAGATTGAGAACGTCAACCCATCCGACCTCAGCGATATCATCGGTCTCTTTGCCCAAGCCGACGCCGACCAGTTGGAGGCGACGCTGGATCAGGCCCGCGTTGCACAACAGGCTTGGGCAACCTACGGCATCGAACGCAAGCAAGCGGTGCTGAATGCCATCGGGACCGAACTGATGGCGCGCGCGGATGAGCTGGGCACGCTCTTGTCCCGAGAGGAAGGCAAACCCTTTGCCGAGGGCCGGGGCGAGGTCTACCGTGCCGGGCAGTTCTTTACCTATTACGCCGCCGAATGCCTGCGCCAACTGGGCGAAAACGCCGAGTCCGTGCGCCCGGGCGTCGAGGTGGATGTGCGCCGGGAACCGGTGGGTGTGGTGGCCGTCATCAGCCCCTGGAACTTCCCGACGGCAACCGCTTCGTGGAAGATCGCACCGGCCCTTTGTTATGGCAACGCAGTGGTCTGGAAGCCCGCGAACATCACACCGGCCTCGGCCGTGGCCCTGACCGAGATCATCAGCCGTCAAGACATTCCCAAGGGTCTTTTCAGCTTGGTGATGGGCTCGGGCCGATCCATCGGGCAACGGCTTGTCGAAAACCCCAAGGTCAACGCGATCAGCTTCACCGGCTCGGTGCCTGTCGGAAAATCAATCGCCGCCGCGGCCATCGGAAACCTGACCAAGGTCCAGATGGAAATGGGGTCCAAAAACGCCCTGGCCGTGATGGATGACGCGGATCTGGATCTGGCGGTCACTTTGGCGCTTGGCGGGGCGTTCGGAGGCTCGGGGCAAAAATGCACGGCCTCTTCGCGCCTGGTGGTCCATGCCGCCATTCATGACGCTTTTGTCGACAAACTGGTGGCGGGTGCCCGGGCCATGAAGGTGGGTCACGCGCTGGAGGACGGGGTTCAGATGGGGCCGGTGGTCTCCCAGCAACAGCTTGACGAAAACCTGACCTATGTCGATCTTGGCAAATCCGAAGGGGCCGAACTGGTCTGCGGCGGGGCGCGGCTGGAGCTGAACAAACAGGGCTATTACATGAGCCCTGGCGTATTCCTGAATACATCCAACGACATGCGGATCAACCGCGAAGAGATGTTCGCGCCACTCGCCTCGGTCATCAAGGCGGACGGGTACGAACATGCGTTGAGTATCGTGAACGATACGCAATTCGGTCTGACCTCCGGGATTGTGACGACCTCGTTGGCGCGCGCCAGCCATTTCCGCCGCCATGCGCAATCGGGTTGTGTGATGGTGAACCTGCCCACCGCTGGCACGGATTACCATGTGCCCTTCGGTGGGCGTGGCGACAGTTCGTATGGCCCGCGCGAGCAGGGCAAGGCGGCGGCCGAGTTCTATACCACCGTCAAGACGGCCTATATCGCGGCGGGAGATGCTGTGTGATGCGGATCGACAACCTGCAATACGCGAACTGGTCGGAAAAAGTCTTTCGTCAAATGCGCGAGGGCGGCGTGGACGCAGTCCATGTCACCATCGCCTATCACGAGACGTTTCGCGAGACGGTTCTGAATTTCGAGAAATGGAACCGCTGGTTCGAGCAATACCCCGACCTGATCATGAAGGGGCAGTGGGCCAGCGACATTGACCGCGCCCGTGAGACGGGGCGCACCGCGATCTTCTTTGGGTTCCAGAACCCCAGCCCGATCGAGGACGATATCGGTCTGGTGGAGATTTTGCACACGCTTGGCGCACGCTTCATGCAGCTCACCTATAACAATCAGTCGCTGCTGGCCACGGGCTGCTACGAGACCGAGGATACCGGCATCACCCGGATGGGTCGGCAGGTCATCAAGGAGATGAACCGCGTCGGGCTTGTGATCGACATGAGCCATTCGGCGGATCGATCGACCATCCAAGCCGCCGAACTGTCCGAGCGCCCGATCGTCATCAGCCATGCAAACCCGCACGCCTGGTGCCCAGCGCTCCGCAACAAATCAGACGATGTGATCCGCGCCGTGACAGAAAATGGCGGCATGCTTGGGTTTTCGATCTACCCCCATCACCTCAAAGACAAGTCGGACTGCACCCTCGAGAGCTTTTGCGAGATGGTCGCACGCACCGCCGACACCTTTGGGGTGGAGTCTTTGGGCATCGGATCGGATCTCTGCCAGGACCAGCCCGACCAGATCGTCGAATGGATGCGCGTGGGCCGTTGGAGCAAGGACATCGACTATGGCGAAGGCTCGGCCGCCGCGCCGGGGTTCCCGCCGATGCCGTATTGGTTCCGCGACAACCGGGATTTCGGCAATATCGACGCCGGCCTGCGCGCCGTGGGCATGAACGCGGAGGAAGTCGCCTCCATCATGGGCGGCAATTGGTACCGGTTTTTCAAGGATAACTTCACGCCGCAATAAAGCGGCGACACCTGGGCCTGGATCCAGATCCGGATCGGGCCCGTATGACACTTCCAGGGAGGAAACCATGTCAGACGCATCAATCCGTATCCGGATCAAGGGCAACGGGATTAACAGACCCCTCTTTTTGATATCGGGCGGCTTTATCGTGGCCTTTTGCCTTCTGGCTTTGGTCAATCTCGATGCGCTCTCGGCAGCCGTCGATTGGGGGTTTGCCTTTGCGGCAACCTATTTCGGGCTTTACTGGCAGGTCCTGTTGCTGGCCACCTTTCTGATTGGCCTCGTTCTGTGTGTTCTGCCGGGCAGCCGTGCGATCATGGGAGGGCTGGCGAAACCGGAATTCACGACCTTCCAGTGGGGCTCGATGATTATGTGCACGCTCCTGGCCGGGGGCGGCGTGTTTTGGGCGGCGGGCGAACCGATTGCGCATTTCCTGTTTTCGCCGCCGCTCTATGGCGCCGAAGGCGGAACGCCAGAAGCCGTCACCCCTGCCATCGCACAAAGCTTTATGCATTGGGGCTTTCTGGCTTGGGCCATCTTGGGCTCGCTCAGCACTGTGATGCTGATGCATTATCACTATGAAAAAGGGCTGCCCCTGGCGCCGCGCACATTACTGTATCCTGTGTTCGGCGACCGGGCGATCAATGGCCCGATCGGGGTGATCGCCGATGCCTCCGCCATCATTGCGGTGGTCGCGGGCACTGTCGGGCCCATCGGTTTTCTTGGTCTTCAGGTCAGCTATGGGCTGTCGGAGTTGTTCGGGCTTGCCGATGGTTTTGCCACGCAGGCCATGGTCATCGCGGGGCTTGCCGCACTTTACACCATCTCGGCGATGACCGGGCTGTCTCGGGGTATTCAGTTTCTTTCCAAGATCAATGTCCTGCTGGCCGCGGCACTGCTGGTCTTTGTGCTGGTCGCGGGGCCAACCTGGTTCGTGTTTCAGTCGTTCTTCACCGGTTTTGGCGCTTATCTCGGCAACTTCTTTCAGATGGCGCTCTATCGCGGAGATGCCGGTGTCTTTGGCGAACCGGGCTGGCTGGGCTGGTGGACGGTGTTCTTTTGGGGCTGGTTCATGGGCTATGGGCCGCTGATGGCCATGTTCATCGCGCGGGTCTCGCGGGGTCGGTCAATCCGATCGATTATCATCATGCTCTCGATCGTGGCGCCCATCGTGACCAACTTCTGGTTCACGATCATCGGGGGGACCGGCATCTCGATGGAGCTGGCCGCACCGGGCACGATCTCGACCGCGTTTGAAGGCTTCAATCTGCCTGCTGCCCTGCTCGCGATCACAACGAACCTGCCGATGGGCTTTTTCGTGTCGATCCTGTTCCTGATCCTGACCACCATTTTCGTGGCTACGACGGGTGATTCGATGAGCTATGTCATTGCCGCCACGATGAGCGATGGCGACACCCCTTCGACCGCAATTCGGGTGTGCTGGGGCGTGGTCATGGGGATTATGGCCATTATCCTGATCTCAGTCGGCTCCGGCGGGGTCTCAAAGCTGCAAAGCTTTATCGTGGTCACCGCTGTGCCGGTATCGCTCATCTTGCTGCCGTCGCTCTGGGATGCCTTGCGCATCACCTTGGCGAAAGGAAAAGAGAGCTGAGCCCAGCCGTCCCACTTCGGGCACCACTTGGTGCCCGAAGACCTCACCCAAAGCCGCAGAAACGCACCTGATGCCCAGGCGCGGCCAGGTCGGTGCACACCGCGCCCGTCACCTGGTGACGCCGCCCCGATCCACGATGAGACACAGATGATTGTCAGACCTCAACCGTCGGCCTTGCGACTGTTTTTCGTGATGCGCGGCTCGATCCTGAGCAAGATCTATCCAAAAATTTTTCTGTTTGCCGCCTGGGCTGGGCTGATCGACGCCCTCTCGGCAACGTTTGACCGCCTGCCAAACCCGTCAATCTCATCCATGGGGGTGTTCGGCGTTGCCCTTACCCTGTTTTTGGGGTTTCGGAATACGGTCGTTTTTGATCGCTGGTGGGAAGCGCGCAAGCTGTGGGGCGGCATCGTGGCAGGTGCGCGCGCAACATCCCAGGATTGCCTGATACATCTGGGCTGCACGGAAGACCGGCGCGCCATCTTGATGCCTGTCGCGCATTTCTGTCATGCCCATCGCGAAGCGCTGCGAGGTACCACACAGTCGCTCGGTGCCGATGACATGTCCTTGCGCGCGGAGGCCCCCGAAGGGGTCTCAAACGCGGCAGCATATTGGCTCAACCAGGCCGCGCGTGCCTTGAACGCACTCTCGGTGGCGGGCCGGGTCGACGCGGTTGGGCGGCTCTCGCTGGCCACTCGCCTGGCCGAGCTTGCGGCGCAACAAGCCGGCAACGAGCGCATCAAGACAACGCCGGTCCCGTTCGTCTATTCGCTGCTGGTGCGGCGGACCACCTATGTCTACTGCGCGTTCCTGCCCTTCGCGCTGACCGATACGGTTGGGCTGTTTGGGCCCGCAATCATGGCGGTTGTTGCCTATGTGTTTTTCGGGCTACAGGCCGTGACGCGAGAATTGGAGGATCCGTTCACCGTCAACGATAACGCCCTGCCATTGAACGCGATCTGTCGGACCTGTGACAACACGATCCTCGAAACGCTGGGTCAGGTCCCGTTGCCCCCGGTTCAGCCCAGGAACTTCATCCTGGACTGAGACGGGCCCGATGCGAACACCCCACAAAACACCACCGTTCTGTCACCCGCTGTTCCGCCTCCGACGCGCCAAAAATGGAGGCTCCGCCCTGTCAGAACGCGGGGTAACACGGCCGTTCATGCAGGCTGAAACCTGTTTGAATCCCGGCTTTGAGCCATTACGCTGATCCTATGGACAACAAGATCGCCCGCAACCTGTCGCTCAGGCATTTTCGCGCCTTTGTCCATGTCGCCGAATGCGGATCATTCAGCCGTGCGGCGACGGTCATGGCGATCTCCCAACCCGCCCTCACCCTCAGTATACAGCAATTCGAGGATATTGTGGGGGTTCCCTTGCTCTTGCGGACCACGCGGTCGGTGTCGGTAACAGCGCAGGGTGAAGAGCTCCTGCCCAAAGCCCAGGCCATCCTGCGGGAGGTCGATGCGGCGATCCTGTCGGCACGGGCCAGCGCCGAACGGCAAGACAATCGGATCCGAATAGCTGCCCTGCCCTCGGTCGCCATCCGGGTCCTGCCGAAGGCTATTCGCAGCTATGCCGCGCTGGCGCCGGACGTGACAGTCCATACTCAGGACGACAATGGGCGCGGGGTCGAAACCCAGGTTCTGAACGGTGCTGCGGATTTCGGCATCTCGAACATATGGTCGAACACTCCAGACCTCTCGTTCCGCCCCTTCATCCGTGACCGGATGGGGCTGATCTGCCGGGCCGATCACGATCTGGCCGGGCGTGACACTCCGCTCAGATGGAGTTGCCTGGCCGATCTGTCCTTCGTGGGCATGGCCGAAGATACCGGGATCAGCCGCCTGACCCGCGACCGCGATGCGTTGCCCGAATCGGTCCGGAACCCCGATTTCACCGTCTTGACCATCTCTGCCCTGGTTGGGTTGGTCGAGAATGGCACGGCAGTTACCGCCCTTCCCGCGCTGGCAGCACCCGATTACCTCAACCCCTCGCTGGTCTACAGACCGCTCTCCGGGCCGGTGCTTTATCGCGAGTTGCAGCTCATCGCGCCCCGGTCGCGCCCGCTATCCGGGGCGGCACAAGCCTTTCTTCGGCATTTGCTGGACAGCGGGCCGTCGCTTTCGGCCTCATTTTCCGACCACACGGTCGAAGCAATACACCCAGAGGATTGATTTATAAGACCTGCTTATGGATTGCTCGAATCTTCAAATTTTACTTTGACATCCGTCTGCTCAAAGCTTTGCCCCACAGCAACAGTCGTTGGGGAGGACGGGACATGTTTGCAGCCTTATCGGATAAAATGCGGCCCGAGGCCGAGGTGATGGATCTTGCGCGGCTGGGATCGCTGCATTCCTCCACGCTCAGCTTCATGCGCACATTGGTGCGGCGGATCATGAAAGAGGAATGGGTCATCACCCGCGACCGCTTTGACCTGGATGAGCACGGTTACGGAACGGCGATCTACGGGATCGAAACACCGCGCGACAGATACAGCTTCGTGCTGTTTTCCGAATATCTGTCGGACGAAGACCGCAATGACCGGGTGATCGCGACGCGCTGGGATCTGACGATGGCGCTGTGCGAAGGCCAGGTTGATGACGTCTGGCTGGAAGAGTTGCATCGCAACGTGCCCAAACAGGAGGCCGGGCGCGTGGATGCGCGGGTGTTCAGCCTGTCGCGCGCCAATCGCAGTTCGCGCCTGTTTAGCTATGTGCTGGACGAGCTTTGCGCCGGTCGGCAACCGGATGCAGACCGGATTGCGGATGTCGGATATCTCTACCGGACCACCGCGGTCTATGGCAGCGGCAAGCTGGGAATGGCCGACTGGAATAAGGTGCGCGCGAAATTCGCCGATTTCGATCGCCCCTTCGCGCCCGAGATGTTCATCTGTTACATGCTGCGCCAGTTCAGCCTGGACCAGATCGATCATATCGCCATGGCGCGCGCCCCACACATGGCCGTTGCCCTGGATGATCGGCTGAAACGCTTTTTCGGGATCGGCAATTCCACTGGCCTGGGTATGGCGCCTTACCTGGTCAATCATGGCGAACTGTTCAGCCAATGGGTGGCAATGCGCGAGGCCGCCCTGGCACAGGTTCTGCACAAGGCAACGCCGACCGATTGGCGCATCGGTCTTTTTCACGACCTGGTGAGCCGCGCCAAACAGCATTTCGCGGAAAGCCGGACCAGCGACGCCGAGCAGATCGAGCGCAACCGCGTGCTGATTGCGGAACTGCCGCTGGTCGATGCATGGATGACAGCTCAGGGCGCTTCGCTTGAGACCTGGTCGGTTCTGTCGGATCATGCACGCGACAGCTGGAGCCTGGAGACACAGGAACTGATCCACGCTATCTGCCTGGAAATCCATCCTGAGCTTGTGAACGATCTGGAGGAGCGGTTTGCCGTCACACCGAACCCGGTGATTGACCCCGCGATGAGCACGGCCGAGCTTCGCGATGTGATCGAAACCCGCTATGACTGGGCGTTGGAGATCGACTTTTCAGACCCGGCCAATTCGGATGCGTTCTGGTATCGGTCCGAAGAAAAGCTTGAACCGCGCCTGGGTTTTGCCGGTGCCGACCCGGGTGTTGAAAAGCAAATGCCCCTGCCCATCGGTCGCCGGGTGCGGGCGTGCTATGATCTATTGATCGAAGATCTCGAGGTGCATCCTGACAGCGATGTGGTGCATTTCCTGCTGCGCCATCCAGCGCTGAAAAGTATCGTCCGCCGCATCCAGACCATGTCGCGACAGACCTATGCTGAAATCCGCGCAAATCTGGCGGACCGTCATGTTCGCCCCATGGATCTGCTGCGCTGCAAACTGGCCTTTTTCGGTGTCAGCAAATTCGATCCGCGCTCCAAGCTTTGGGTTCGCAACACGATGTATCAGGGCGCCCCGCTGATCGACGATATCGGGCAGACTTATGACAGCTGGTTCCTGCCGTTGAAACCCGAGATGTCGGAGGCCGCAGCATGAGAGTATCCCGCAATGAGATGATCGCCGCCTTGTCACGGGCCTATGAAGGGGCAGGGCATGATATCGGCGATTACGAAGATGCAGCCCAGCTTGTCACGTGGTCGCATATGTGTGGCCTGGGTGGGTTCGACCGCATCCCGCTGCCGCCGACGGCCCCAACGGACAGCGCGCCGCCGCAGCTGGTTTTTGAAAACGACGATATCGCGGTTATCGACGCCAGAGAGGCCGACATCTGCGAACACGGTTCTTTGGCGGCGCATCTGGCCTGTGCAAAGGCGCGCAAGACCGGCTTTGCCATCGTCGAGCTTGCCAATTGCCGCTTTCCCGATCTGATCCTGCACGCCTTGTCGCAGGTCGCGCAACAGGATGTGTTCATCTGTGCCTATTGGACGGACCCGGCTGGATCGCATGGCGCCAGTTTCGAAGCGGGGGCGGCATTTCCACATTACTGGCGTATCGAAGCTCCGGAGGCCGCCAAGGATCTCTCGACGGTGACGATCATCTGCACCAATCGGCCGGCCTTGCTGGCGGATGCGGTCACACGCCAGGCAGAGCACCCGGAGTTAGAGCGTTTTGAAGTATCCGCGGCGCAGTTGGCTGCCAATTATACACAAGCGCTGGAACGCGGCATCGAGATACCTCCGGCTCGTTGGGATGCTCTGAACGCCGCGGCCTGGCCGATCCTGGTTCCCACCGATCAACAATCCAGAGCCGGGGCCGGGCCCGCCTGATCGGGGCGCGTACGATCCTCGGCCACCCGCGAAACGATGGCCTGCGGAACAGGCGGCAAGCCCATCGGGGCGGTCGCCCGTTTTCCTGCGAGATTGCGGCGCCCTGCCCTTGGGCGAGGTCAGACCGGGCCCCGCAGCGAGGCGGTCACCTCGATCAGGACCGGCGCGTTTCTGGGGAGGCTTTTGACACCGATGACAGCGCGCGTATGGCGCCCGGCATCCCCCAGCGTCGCGATCAGATATTGCGAGGCCCCATCGGCGACCGACGAGATATCCGAAAAGGTATCATCATGCGCCACATAGCAGGTCAGACGCAGCAGACGATTGAGGTTCTCCAGCCCGCCCGCTGACCGGTTCAGCCAAGCCAAGGCCTGCTGCGCGCAAATCCGCGCCGCGACTGCCGCCTGCTCGACCCCGACATCACTGCCAACCTTACCGACATAGGCAAGGCGTCCATTCTGTTTGGGGATCTGCCCGGCCAGATAGGCAGTGCCGCCTTCAATCGTGACCAGATCATAGGGATAGCGCGTGCCTTCGGGGGTGGGCAAGCTCGGGATGACCTTCGTCAGATCCACCACTGGATCGGCCTCGTCGGCGGCAAACCGCGTCGGTGTCTCAGTCATGCTCCGCCCCTTTCCGATCGCGGCCCAAACGGCTCGTATCTTTGAAAAAGCCATACACAGATTATCGCGGCGAGACCCAGCGCGCTTAGCACAAGGCTGGGTGTGATCATCAAAACAGCCGAGATCAGGAACGCACCGCGCCCCAACCAGCGCAGCGGACGGCCGCCCAGCCAGCCGGTCAGCATGATTGACAGGCATACGATGGCAATGCCCGATCGCGCCAGTACCACAACAAGGTCCGTCCATGTGCCCTGCCCCAGAAGCTCAGGGTTCGCCACGAACAGAAACGGAATGACATAGGCCGGGACGCCCAACGCAAAGGCCCGCCACCCCACCGAGGTCGAGCTTGTCCCAGCGATAGGGGCGGCTGCAAAGGCGGCCACCGCCACGGGCGGCGTGATCTGTCCCAGCACCGCATAATAGAACACAAAGAGATGCGCGGCGAGCGGATCGGCCCCCAGATCCACCAGAGCCGGCGCGACCAGCGTGGCCTGAATGATGTAGGCGGGTGTCGTCGGCATCCCCATGCCAAAGATGAACGCCGCCACCATTGCCAGAAACAGGGCCGCATAGAGATTGCCGTCGGCAAAAGCGATGACCAGACTGCTGAATCGAAAGCCCAGCCCCGAAATCTGCACGATCCCGACTATGATACCGGCCGAAGCGCAGGCGATCGCCACCGTCACCCCGGCCCGCGCGCCCAGTTCAAGCCCCTTGGCCAACACCGCGGGCGACACCCGGGTCGAGCGGCGCAAGAACGGCGTCGCAAGCGTTGCCATCACGCCGAAGAAGGCAGACAGGGTCGGTGTGTAGCCCATCATCAGAAAGCTCATGATCACCACCAGTGGCAACAGAAAGGTCCATCCGGCCTTGAATTCGCGCCACGTCGCGCCGCGCGCGCTGCGCTGCATCGGTTGCAACCCATGTTTCAGCGCCTCCCAATGCACGGCGGCAAAGAGCGACGCAAAAAAGAGCAGTGCGGGCAAGGCTGCGGCGGTGATGACCTCCTGGTAGCTGACGCCCAGGATTGCGGCCATCAGGAATGCGGCTGCCCCCATGATCGGCGGGGTGATTTGCCCGCCGGTGGACGCGACCGCCTCGACGGCACCGGCAAAGGTCTTGGGATAGCCAAGCCGTTTCATCATCGGGATGGTAATGGCGCCGGTCGTGGCGACATTGGCGACAGAGCTGCCAGACATCGTGCCCATCAACGCGCTGGCGACAACCGCCATCTTGGCGGGCCCCCCGCGAGTTGCCCCCGTTGCCGCCTTGGTGACATTCACAAAGAAGTCCCCACCGCCAATCACCTGTAACAGGGCACCGAAAACCACGAAGAGAAAGATGAAGTTGGTCGACACTCCGAGGGCCACGCCAAAGATGCCCTCAAAACTGAAATACATCTGATCGACGAACTCATTAAGATCCACCCCGCTATGGGCAAGGGGGCGCAGGATTTCCACATGCCGCAGGCTCGGACCGAGAAATCCATAAAGAATGAAGACAAGACAGAGGCCGGTAATCGCCATCCCAAGCGTGCGCCGGGTCAGTTCCAGCACCAACACGACCGTTCCTATGGCAACGAAAAGCTCCATCGGTGTCGCCGACTGGGTCCAGGGCGGGCGGACCACGATTGAGCTGTGAAATACGATCAGGTAGCCGACACAGATGATCGAGAGCGCGACCAGCACCCCATCGACACCCTTGCGTACGGTGCCGCCGACCATCCCATAGATCAAAAAGCCAATGACCAGCGACAACAGCAAATGCGTGCCGCGCAGGACCAGATCGGGCAGCAACACAAACGGCGACGCCACGATCAGATGAAAAAGCGCCAGGCAGACGGCCAGGGCCGCGATGGTTTTATCGAGGGTCAAGGGCATCGGTTCGTTCTTTCACGCAAGCTCAGGCAGACAGCTATCCGGCGCCGCGCCGGGCGATACCCGGTAGGCCAGGACCGCAAAGGCACCGCGCGCGGGCATGGGCGCCCGCGCGCTGCACGACGATCAGTTCAACACAGGGGCGTCCATCGCTATGCCCTGTTCTTCAAAGAACCGCGCAGCCCCTGGGTGGATCGGCACGAACATCCCCCGACCGGCTGTGTCGGTATCGATGTAATCGAGCAGGGCGTGCGTTCTCTGAAAGCGCTCCAGGTTGTTCCAGATGGCCGATGTAACCCGGTAGGCGGTCTCGTCCGCCATATCCTCGGATGCAAAAAGAAAGGTCGAGGTTCCGACAGACACTGCCGGTTCGGTCTGTCCCTGATAGAGGCCAACCGGAAGCGTCACCTTCTCAAAACCGCCGCCATGCCGCTCAAGATATTCGGCAACGCGCTCTTCATCCAGCGATAGCACCCGGATCTCGCGGGCGGTTTCTGTGGCCAGCACGGTCGAGTGGGGATAAAGCGCGACCCACATCACAGCATCGAGCTGACCATCGCGCAATGCGTTTTGCGACTCGCTCCAGCTTAGATGGTGGACCCGTCCCCCATCTACTTGGAGATCCTCAATCGTCATGCCATGCACATCGAGAAGGTTGTTGAACGCGTTCCAGGATGTCTGTCCGGGTTGGCCCGCGCTGATTTGTCGGCCCACCAGATCCTCGATTGTGTAGATATCAGAGGACGCGTCGACCCAGATCTGAATAGCGCTGGGGAAAAAAGTCATTAACCCGCGCACATTTTTGATCGGGTTGTCCGGCGTGGCCGGATCCCGCCCGGCCCAGGCGTCGGTTGCATTGCTGGCGGATGTGATGCCCAGATCGGCATCGCCCGCCGCAACCCGCAACAGATTGGGACCGGAGCCCCCCGGTTGAACACCCACGATGCTGCGGGGGAACTCGTCGCGCATCAGATCGCCAAGCCCGGTGGCCACCACATTAAAGGTGCCCCCGCTCGGCCCACCACCGATATTGAGAAATGCCGGGTCTTCGGCAAAGGACGCGGTGGCCACCGAGATGGATGCGGTTGCAAGAACGGCTGCGGTGGCGGCGCGCAGAAGGCAACGGCGGTTGAGTAAACGGTTCATTCAGAGTCTCCCTGTTTTCAAGACGCATGAAGGCGCGGGAACTCCAGTGCCTGCAACCCTTAGCAATATTTTGTGGACATAAAAACAGGGCACTTATTCACTTATCGAATAAAACGATAGCCGATGCGGATCAATCCGAGGTCACCCACGCGCCCATTGCGGTCGCAAGGCTGCATTCAGGTGGTCCACGAAATTCCGCGCCGCCGGTGCAAGGGACCGCCCTTTTCGCGTAATCAGCCCCAGCTCCCGAAACAGCGGCGGGTTCAGAAGTGTCCTGAACACCACGTCATTTTCAATCGGGTTGACCGACATCTGCGGCAGGGCCGCGATACCCTGGTTGGTCTTGAGAAGCGACAAGACCGTTGCGATGTTGGAAACCTCGACCCAAGGCGATGTGATGTTGTCGGGGACATCGCGCAACGTGCCCAGAATGGGCCGGATCCCGGTATCCGACGCAAAGGAGATGAACGGATATCCGTCCAGATCCGTCCAGCCCAACGGTCGGCTGTCTTGCGCCAGGGGATGGGTCTTATGCACCACCGCCCCGAAGGGATCGCGCAGCAGCGGCTCGAATTCCAGCCCGTCATAGTCCTCCATCCTGCCGGCAACACCCAAATCGACCTCGCCGTTCAGAACCCGCTCGCGAACGCCGGTTGAGTTGTCGTCGCGCAGGGACATCCGGATTTTCGGGAACGCAGCGGAAAACGTCCGGATCGCCTCGGGCAGGACGTTCGTTGCAATCGACGGCAGGACCGCAACCGCGACGCGGCCCTGGGTGCCATCGGCCACCGACCGGAAATCCGACAGGGTCGAGTCCAACTCGTGTAAAAGCCGTTCGATACCGGGCAGGAACATCGCGCTCGCCTCGGTCAGACGAAGCACCTTCGTGGTGCGGTCGAACAGCGTGAGGTCAAGAGCCTCCTCAAGCTGTTTGATCGCGGTCGTGACCGAAGGCTGCGACGTGTCGAGGACCTTGGCCGCCCGGGTAAACGACCCCTCGCGGGAGACCGCGACAAAGGCCCGCAGATGGGTCAGCGTTATCTTCACGTCATATCCCCCTACCGGCCAAACTCCGTCGATTTCGGATCCGGGATCGCCCGCAATCGCCTGGGCATATGCGCTGCACGCTACGCCTTGGCTGATCGCGGATGCAAGGGCCGAGGAGTGCCGTCGCTCTGCCCGAGCGCGGTACTTCGGCCTGTCTCCCACCTTGTCGCAACGCTCCGATGTTGGGCGCGCCAGGCAAAGGGCGCACAGGTTTTGGGCATGCAAAGGCTGGACCCGCCGCTGCCTTTAAGGCAAGCTCGAAGCCATAGATCGAATTTCAGCACGGGTGAAATGGCAATCAAGTTTGAAATGTTGCGGGTCTTTCGGACTGTCGCCGAAAAAGGCAGCCTCGCGGGCGCGGGCGGTGCTTTGGGACGGACCCCCTCGGCTGTCTCGATGATGCTTGCCCAGTTGGAGGAAGAGATCGGCGCGCCGCTTTTTGAGACTGACCGCAAGAACCGGCTGACACCGCTGGGCCAACATGTGCTGGACGAAAGCAACCGGGCGACAGACGCCTTTGGCCGCAGCGTCGATGCCATTCGGCGTCATGCCGCGTCTCTGGCCGGGACCGTGCGGATCGCGGCCATCCCATCGGCTGCGATTGCGGTACTGCCCAGCATCGTGGCAATGTTCCGGGTCGAGCGGCCTGAGGTCCGGCTTGAGATCAGCGATGTCGACACCCAAGAGGCGCTCCGGCGGATCATGATGGACGAAGCCGATATCGGCATCATTTCCGCCACCAGCGGCACGGCGGAGGGCGTTCCCATCCTCGAAGATGATCTGGGCATTGTCTGCCGCACTGGCGGTCCGATCTCGCGTGCCGCTCAGGGCTGCGATGCACCGTCATGGGAGCTCTTGACCCTGGAGGGGCTTATTGCAAACCCGCTCTGCCACCTGGTGCAGCATCCGACCGTGACCACCGCCCTGCGGACCTGCAATCTGGAGGCCCGCAATACCATCGCGTTGCTGTCGTTCGTAAGCTTTGGGATTGGCGCAACGATCCTGCCGCGAAGCGCGGTGAACCCGCAGGACGGTCAGTTGGAGTTCATCGTGCCCCAGGACCCGGCGACACGGCGCGAGCTGCGCAAGATCGCAGGGGCGCAAGGCCGTTTCAGCCCTGCGGTCGAAGCGTTCTGGCAAGCGCTGTAACCGATCGCCCCCACCGGATCCCGATATCCGGATCCAGACAAAAATCGCCCCACCCTCAGCACGTTACCTGTGAGGATGATTGCGGCGCGTTTGCGCGGACGCAAACAGCAGACCCTTGCGATTGCCTGCCGAAGCGTGCCGCGACACGGGGCGGCATGAGGGACCCGTTCGATGTCGCATCCCCGACCGCCGCGCCCATCGCACCATACAGCAATGACCGACGCGCGCGCCAGATCCCGGCAGGACTTGAGGAACGTAGCAGCGTTTCGCGACACTTCATCAGATTGTAGAACAAAATGGGTAACATTCAGATGTGCTTTGGGGAGTACATTGGAAACTTATGAAATCTGATGATTCTATATATTTTTTGTATACAAAGAAACGGCGCAGAGACGCTGGCCACCAACACCCGGAGGAGCCCGCGATTTCCAACCCCCTCTTGAACACCGCACCCATCGAGGATGCCGAGAGCGGCAAGCCTGCCGATACGCTCAAGAACCGGACCCATGCGCGCCTGCGCCATGCCATCCCGTTCGGCGCATTCGCGGCTGGCCAAAAACTGATCGAGCGTGAGCTTTGCCTGCTGACCGGCGCCAGCCGGTCAATCGTCAGGGAGGCCCTGGTTCATCTTGAACGCGACGGGTTGGTGCAGCGGCGATCCTACAGCGGTTTTTCGGTGGTGGACCTGAGCGCCCGCAACATCGTCGAGATCTTCGAGTTGAGATACGCCATCGAGACTTTTGCAGCCGAACTCTTTGTCGCACGCGCCAGCGATGCGGAAATCGTGGAGCTTCGGGAGGCATTCCACGTTATCGAAACCTGCTATGCACAGCATGACATGAGGCAAATCTGGAGCGCCAAGAAACGCTACTATGATGTCCTGTTTACCGGTTGCCGCAATGTCGAGATTCAACGCGCTCTAATGGCGTTACCGACAAGATCGGGCTGATGCGCAATCAGCTGCTGGCGGATGAGCGCAGGCGAACCGATTCGATCGCGGAAATGGGTGCATTGACCTCTGCCATTGCACAGCGCGACACCCGCAAGGCCCGCGCGGCCAGCCAGGCACATATCCTGTCGGCACGGGATGCGCTGCTTGACCGGCTTGAGGAGGGATAGGTCGATGCAAGACGGCCCAGCGGACCAAATCCCGACAGGTATTCTGCGCACAGTGGGCTTTGGGCTTTTTGCCTATATGGCCCATGGCACGTTGTTCGGACCTTACAAGACCACCGCTGTACATCTGGCGATCTTCGCCGCCGCGACGCTGTCCATTGCGTTTCTGAGGCAGATCAGATCGCATGACCCAAGGATCAAGGCGATACAATGGGCGGTCGATATCCTGGTCACCTGCGCCGCTGTCGGCAGTCTGCTTTATATCATCATCGGCTGTGAGCGGCTGTTGAACCTGTGGGGATCCACCTATCTGACGCAGCTTGACGTGCTGATTGGGCTGATCCTGGTGGCCGTCGCACTGGAGGCGTCGAGGCGGTAGTCCGTTGTCCTGGCGTTGCCGGGGCTGGCAAGCTGCGCCTATATGCTGTTCGGAGACAGTTTGCCGGGCGTGTTTTCTCATGCCGGGATGGATGTGCAGCGCTTCACCTACATCGTAGCCTATACAAGCGAAGGCGTCTTTGGCACCGGTTTGAAGGTCGCCGCGACCTATCTGTTCATGTTCATGATGTTCGGAGCCACGTTGCAGGCCACCAAGACCGGCGATTTTATCATGAAGCTGGCGAATGCCGGGCCGGGTCGCCAAACCGGCGCCGCCGCAAAAGGCGCCATGGCAGCCTCTGCAGGGTTGGGCACCATTGTTGGCAGCTCGGTCGGGAATGTCGTGGCGACCGGATCGTTCACCATCCCGCTGATGGTCAAGACGGGCTTTAAGCGCCATGCCGCCGCAGCAGTCGAGACCAACACATCGGAAGGCGCCCAGTTGGTTCCGCCAATCATCGGGACCTCGGCCTTCATCATGGCTCAGATCACCGGGATTTCCTATGCGACGATCGCGGTTGCGGCGATCATCCCGGCCTTTCTCTGTTATCTCTCGCTTTATTGGGTTACAGGATTGGTCTTGGCACTGGCCTTTGGTGCTGCGCAAGCGCAGCAGCAGGCCTTGATCGGGGCGAGCGGCTCAGGGTCCGGACCATACATAAACGGGGCGCAAATGGCCGATGTGGCCAACAAATCCCAGGATGGCATCCGGTACTCGGTGCAAACCACTGGCGGATACCGCGACAACCTTGGGCTGGTTCTGACCGACAAGGTCGACCTGGCACTCAACACGCCGATCACGCTTAATTTCGCCTATAACCAGCGTGGGTAATATGGCGAGTCGCCGATGGCCGAGGATTTCAAGCGGTTGCGCTATGTCTTTAGCTTCGGGACCGTGTCCCAGAACCCGTTTGTGCGCCAAGACAGCGGCATCACCTCTCTGGACGAGATCAAGGGGCATCCGTTCAACATCAACATTCCCTCCAGTTTCACCCATGGGATGAACCTGACGATGCTGGAGGCGGCCGATATCCCGTTATCCTCCTTCGATGCCGGACAAGTCGCGACCGGTCAAGTCTTTGACGAGATCCAGAACGGCGTGTTTGTCGGCGGCGCGCATGTTTTCCAGCTGGGGCTTGGCAATGCCCAGCGCCTGCCGACAACCATCCCGATCCGCTATCTGGATGTACCCGCAGAGGTCGTGGTCAAAATGAACGACGAATACCACCGCCTGCTGATGCCTTACGAGATCCCGGCCGGGAGGTATAACGGACAGGATCAGGCGGTCAAAACCTTTGGCCTGGCGCAGGTGATCTTTACCGATGAAAACGCCGATGAGGAGCTGATCTATCAGTTTACCAAAGCGTTCTGGGAGAACGTCGGCGCCTTGCAGGAGACCAACACCAGCTTCAATGGCATGACGCCCGAGCTTCGCTCCAAGCTTTATGGTGTCCCGATGCATCCGGGTGCCGAACGCTATTTTCGGGAAATCGGGGCCATCTAGACGCGGGCACATCCACCGCGCGTCCGGATCTGGGCCCATAACCGGTCCCAGGTCTGGGCGCGCTCCCGCCTTGGCCTGCGGCGTTCAGGGACACGCGTCCGATCAGGGCTGTGCCTGAGCGACGCCTGAACCGCGGGAGCGGGCAAGAAGACAAACAAGGGCGGCTGTGGCTGACCGATCCATCGCGACCTCTTTCACATAGTGATCCAATAAAGACGTTCAGCAATGTCAGTTGAAATTCACCGCACGCTTTTGTGGCAACAAACCACCCATCTGGAAGTATGGAAACCGGTTGAGATCCCGACCCTTCTGGTCGCGGCAATGGTGATCGTCAAGAACCCCTGGTTCGGCCGCGGGCATGTTGAGAACCCGCGCGCGGCGCTGGTCTGGTTTTCATTGGGTGGAATGATCAATCGGCGCTGTGCGATGGATCACCCGGACCGGGTCTCTGCCCTGGTCATTCTCAATTCGCCGCATGAACGGGGTGAGGATCAGCCACGATGGAGATGTTCGACACGCTCTACGAGGCCAGGGAGATCACCCTGATCGGTGTGCATGACGAACGCACGGGGAGCATATGGCATGGCTATGCCCGTGCATCCGGGCGGACCGGTGTTGTTCTAGCGGGGCAAAACGGCCCTGGCGCCACGAACCTGGTCACCGGATTGGACCAGGCCAAGGCCGCGTATACGCCGCTTGTCTCGATCGCGGGGGCGCTGGCCTCGGGCCATGTCTATCGCGACGCGTTTCAGGAGCTCGATCAACAGGCGCTGTTTACTCCGGTCACCAAGAAGACCTGGACCGCGACAAGCGCCGACCAGGTCCCCGAGATGATGCGCGAGGCCTTTCGCGTCGCTCATACACCCCGAAAAGGCCCCACCCAGTTGAACCCGCCCCGGGACGTGTTGTCGGGCCAGGCCGATTTCGGACCGATGCAGACCCCTGAAACCTACCGCCCGGTCACAGCCATGGCCGCCACCGCCCAGACCATCGCCAAGGCGGCGCGAATGTTGGCCGAGGCGACGCGCCCCGTCATCATGGTCGGCGGCGCCACCAAAACCACCGGCACCGGGGACAACGCCATGGCCCTGGCCGAGGCCTTCAATACGCCGGTCGTTTCCTCTCCCGGGCATGGCGACGCGGTGCCCTTTGGTCATCCGCTCAATGCCGACCATATGGGGCCGCGGGGCAATCCCGTGGCCACACGGCTGGTCAAAGAGGCCGACGTGATCCTCGGATTGGGCACGCGTAACGGCTTTAACGCTACGTTCCATAGCTATGACAACATCAACCGGGACGCGCAAATCATCCATGTCGAGCAGGAGCCGACGGCCATAGGGCGCTACTTTCCGCTTACCATGGGTATCCTCGCGGATGCGCCCACCGTTGCCGACCAACTGGTCGCAGAGGCCAAGACGCTCGGCCGCCGGGCCGAGGCCGATAGTTGGACAGAGACGTATAGATCCGAACGGCACGCCTATCTGGCCAAACGTGATGCCGACGCACAGGTCGATATCCTGCCGATCCAGCCTTCCGGCCTGTTCAAGACGCTACAGGACGTATTGCCGAAAGACGCAGCCGTAACGATGGATGCCGGCACGCTGTGCCTGCAAGCCACTGACGCGCTGAGTTATTGGCATCCCCAGCGCCTTTTTACGCCGCTTGATTTCGGACTGGTCGGGTTTTCCTTTGCGGCGGGCCTGGGGGTGAAACTGGCGATGCCCGACCGGCCGGTTATCAGCCTGATGGGCGATGGCGGGTTTGGCATGACCGTGTCCGAGCTGTCGACCGCAGTCGATCACAACATCAACTCGGTCACCGTGGTGATGAATAACGGCTGTTGGGGCGCCGAAAAGGCCTATCAGCGCGACTGTTTCGCAGAGCGCTATATCGGCGCGGATATCTCCAGCCCGCCCTTTGACACGCTAGCCGAGCTGTACGGTGCGAAAGGATACCGCGCGCAGACCCTGGCTGAGATGGCCGAGCCATAGAGGCAGCATTGGCCTGCGAAAAACCCGCAGTGATCGATGTACAGGTGGATCCGACGGCGCTGTATTCGTTTCGGCGTGACAGCTTCAAACAACGTGGAGGATGAGGACGTGACACCGCAAGAACGCTATCCCGCAACGCAGGCCCAGCGCGCAACCGGAGATTGGAACCCGTTCTGGGACACATTGGCCGCGCTTGATCCCGACTATCTGGAAGCGTTCCTGGCCTTTCGTGCCGTCCCGCAAAGTGGGCCGCTGCCAAAAAAGTATAGAGAACTGATCTTTATCGCGATCAATGTCGCAACAACGCATCTGTGGCCCTCCGGTATACGTCGGCATATGCAAAACGCGCTGCAAGCCGGAGCAACCAAGGAAGAGATCCTTGAGGTGATCCAGCTGGCCTCGATCATGGGGGTCCATTCCATGTCGATGGGGGTTCCGATCCTGCTGGACGAGGTCGAGAAGCTTGCAGCCGAGGCATAACTGCAATGCGGCAACGACAGCCGGGCGCGCGTCCCCTTTTTGCAACGCAGCAGATGGCAAGGGCGTGCCGCGCACCCGCCGCCGGTGAGGGGACCGGTGCGCGCATGCCAAATGCTGAACAGATGGCGCGGTTCTTGCACTCCCCAAGTCGCTGCCAAGCGACTAAGTGAACATCCTGCGCCTTTCACCAGGGCGGGCCCTTGCATTTAGCAACTATGATTTGCCATATTGATATAGCAAGTCAGGGATAAGGCAGGGATCGGGAATGGATAATGTGCGCGCAATCGATGCGGTGGTGAACATCTGGACCGAGGACGCCCTCGCCGGGCGGCCTGATCGCCGGGAGTTCTATACCGGCAAGATGAACGTCGATGACGAAACCTTCACCGGTATTTCACTGGACGACATGCTGCATCGCATGGATCGCGCGGGCATCGAGAAATCCATGTTGATCGCGGCTAAAGTCGGGCCGAAGGAGCATCGCGCCTGCTATCATGTGCCCTACGACATCGTTTATGACGCGGCCCGACTGCATCCCGACCGGTTCCTGTGTCTGGCCGGGATCGACCCCACCGAAGGGATGACCGGCGTGCGAGCCCTGGAGGAGGCCGTGCGCGACAAGGGCTTTGTCGGTGCGCATCTTTATCCGCATTGGTTTGAGTTGGCCCCCGACCACGCGCGATACTATCCATTCTATGCCAAATGCGTCGAACTGGATATCCCGATCCAGATGCAGGTTGGCCAATCCATGGTCTATGACAAGAGCTTTCCCCGGCGCAGTGTCGGGCGGCCCATAACGCTCGATTCCGTGGCCTGCGATTTTCCCGAACTTCGGATCATAGGCATTCATATCGGCATACCATGGACCGACGAAATGATCGCGATGGCCTGGAAGCACGAAAACGTCTTTATCGGATCCGACGCCCACGCGCCGCGGTACTGGCCCGAGAGTTTTGTGCATTACATCAATACCTTCGGGCAGGACAAAGTACTGTTCGGCACGGATTTTCCGGTGCTTGATTTCGAGCGCACCATGGAACAGATCAATGCGCTTGACCTGCGGCCCGAGCCCAAACGCAAGCTGCTGCGGGACAACGCCATACGGGTCTATAAACTGAGAGCGGAACGATGACCGCGACAGGCGCCGAAGCGCTCAATCTGGCCGCAGCGCTCGAGGTGAACGCGGGCGCGCGCCCGGATCATCCCGCGATCGTCTCGGGCGACCGGATGTGGACGCACGCAGAGGTTGCCGCCGAGGTGCGGGCGCTGGCCTCCTGGCTATGTGCCCAGGGCGTTACAAAGGACGATGTCATCGGCGTGGCCCTTCGCGATACCCCCGATCATCTGATGATGATCTTTGCCGTTGTGCGCCTTGGCGCAGTGCTGTTGCCGCTGGACTGGCGCTGGACCGAAGCGGAGCGCACCCGCGTCGCCACCCATTTCGGCGCACGCATGACAATCTGCGAACCCGACGCCGAGCCGGGCGCAGCGACACCTGCCCTAACGATGACGCAGCTGCGGTCGGCACCTGTGGGCGCAGACGATCCCCCCTTTGTGCTTGACCCCGATCTACCTCTTTTGATGTCGCTGTCATCGGGGACGACAGGCATGCCATCGGGACCCGAACTGACGCATCCGCAGATGCTCAGGCGGTTTTGGACCCACTGGATCAACCTGGGTCTGAACGCCGATCACCGCTATATGTCTGCGACACCTCTCTATTTCGGGGGCGGGCGCACATTCGCGATGTCGATCCTCTATGCCGGAGGTACGGTTATCCTCTTCCCGCCCCCGTTTCGCCCCGGCGAGCTCTGTGCCGAGATCGCCCGGCGCGGGGCCACCAGCTTGTTTCTGGTCCCAACCCAGCTGCGCGGCCTTCTGGAACTGGGAGCGGACGAGCTTGGCCCTGTGCGAGCGCTCGATGTGCTGATCTCCAGCGGTGCGCCACTTGACCCCCAGGAACGTAGCGAGATCGGCACAAGGCTGAACACCAATTTCAGGGAATACTATGCGTCCACGGAAGGGGGCGGTATCTCACTCTCCACACCACAGACCCGCGCCCGTTGCGCCGATTCTGTAGGCAGGCCAGTCTTTGGTGTCGAGATTGCCGTGGTTGACGACACTGACGTACCGGTGCCTGCGGGCACGGTCGGCCGTCTGAGATATCGCGGCCCCGGCGTTGCGACCAGGAGCTTTTCCAAAGACGGGCATCATACGGATCTGCTCAGAGATGGCTGGTTCTATCCCGGCGATCTGGCCGAGATGGACGCGGCGGGTTTTGTGACCCTCCGAGGGCGCGCCAAGGAGATGATCATCAGGGGCGGGGTCAACGTCTATCCGTTTGAGATAGAGACGGTTATTCGCAGTCACCCACAGGTCGCGGATGTCGCGGTGATGGGTGTGGCCGACGCTCGGCTTGGTGAAACTGTCGTGGCCGCCTGCATCGCCAAGGACGCGTCGCTGGACAGCGGAGCCTTGCTGGATTGGTGCGCCACTCAGCTTGCGCCCTACAAGGTGCCCGCTCAGCTCCGAATGGTCAGCTCATTTCCCAGAAACAGTGCTGGAAAAGTCCTCAAGGCCGAGCTTTTGGACCTATTCCAAACGCTCGATACCGATCTGTCACAGATTTCTTCTTGACGGTTGATATATTAATATAACAACATTGAGAACAAACAGCCGTAGGGAAGCGGATGATGGATCAGGCGTTTCGCAAAAAGCCGAACAGTCAGGCAGCGCGACCATGGATGGGCCAATCCTGGCCCCGCACCGCAAGCGGGCGCAGCTCTCTGGTCGAACCGCTGCCCCACCACATCAGCTGCGACGCGTTGCATGTCACCTTTCGGGCCGCACCCGATGCGATCAGACCGTTCCTCCCGCCCGGGCTGGAGCCGCTCGACAGTGGCGACGGATGGGTCATGATCGCCGAAATGGCCAAGGCCAGCGCGCAGGATCCCGAGCAGTTCTGGCGTGACCCGTCCCGGTCCAGCTATAATGAATGCGTTATCGGCTTTTACTGCCGGTTCGGAGATCGCATCGGGCGGTACACGGCGCTGGTCTGGGTGGACCGCGACTGGTCGCTGGGCATGGGCGCGATCTTTGGCTGGGGCAAACGGATCGGCAGCATTGACCGCAGCCGCCGTCACCTGACAAATCCGCTGTTGTCCGGCGGGTCCGAAACACTTGGTGGCGTTGTCTCGCGCCATGGCCATCACGTCCTGTCCATGGCTGTCACCTTCGACGAAGGCGGCACCCCGCTGGACCAATTGCCGGGCCACGGCGGCTCGACCTTTCTCTACCGGTTTATCGCGTCCCCCTCGCCCGATGTGCCCGATATCGAACAGCTGTTCGAGCTGGGCTTTACCAATGTCGCGATGTCCGACATCCGCGCGGGCCACGGGCGGCTGAGCTTTGGCGACGCGCCAGACGAAGAGTTGTGCGCATTGGGTGCGGTCGAGGTGACCGGCGGCTACGCCTATCAGCGCGGCTGGACGACCGACAAACAGGCGCGCCTGCTACATGATTACGCAAACGGGACCCCGAAATAAACAAGTCAAAACAACAGGGAAGGTGGACTGGAATGACACAGAATCTGATGAACCGGCGCAGCGTCTTGAAAGGCGCAACCGCAGGGCTGGCCATGACGGCGGCCCCAGGGCTGCTGCGCCCGGCAGCGGCACAAAGCCTCACACCTGTCACGTATCTGACGCCCTTCGGCTATCTCATTGCTTTTGCGGAAACCATGTTCGCCGATACCGGCGGTTTCTTTGTGAAGCATGGTCTGGATGTTACAATTCAGGGCGGTCGCGGATCGGCGATGGCCGTCCAGCAGGTGGTGGCCAGAAATGCGCTGTGTTCGCGCACCGGCGGCACCGATCTGATCAAGGCCTATGCCAAGGATCCCAACATCGTGGCTTTTGCCGAAATCTATCAGCGCGATCTGTTCTATGTGATCAGCGGTCAGGACGATCCGATTGAATCCCCCTCCGACATGATCGGCAGCGACATCGGGATCGTTTCAGCAGGTGGTGCGACCGAAAACATCCTCGACATGATGCTGGCCGGTCAGGACATCGCCCCCGGCGAGGTCAACCGCCAGGTTGTGGGCAACGCCCCGGCGGCCTTTGAGCTTGTGCAACTGGGCCGAATCAAGGCGTTCATCGCCACATCTGACACGCTGTTCCAGCTGCGCGTCGACGAGGCGCCCGTCAGTGCATTTTCAACGGACGAGTTCGCCCGGGTGCCGGGCCAAGTCTATATGACCTCGCGTGCGCAATACGAAGAGCGCCAAGAAGATCTGACCGCTTTCCTGCGCGGCGTCCACGACAGCCTGGGCGCGATGCTGACGATGGACGACCTGGGGTCGGTGATCGAAAGCATGGAATCCGAATACGAGATCTTTGAAGCAGGCCGCCCCGACAAGGGGCTGACCGTACTTGCAAACAGTCTCAACAACTACAAGGCGCCCTATGACGAAAACCTGGCGACCAAGCCAGATGTCTGGGAAACCTCGCACGACCTGATGGTCAAGGCCGGTCTGATCGACCCGATCGAGAACCGGAACTTCTTTGACGACGCTGTGCAAACAATGGCGTTTCAGTGATCTTCGATCACGATGACACGGCGCTGCTGCTGATCGACTATCAGAAAGGTTTTTGTGAGCCTGATGGGTCGATGGCGCGGCAGGGCCGTGACATCGGCGCGCTTGCCGCAGCGGCCGAGGCGGGCAATCGTCTGGCCGCTGCGGCCCGGTCACGGGGGTGCCCCGTGATCTGGACGCGCATGGTGTTTGCCAGCGATTACAGCGACGGCGGCGTACTGACGACCGTGCTGCGCCCCAACCTGGCAAAGATCGGTGCCCTGGCCCGGGGCAGCGGCGACGAAGAGCTGGCCAGCATATGCGATGTGCTGCCCGGCGATCTGGTTATCGACAAACCCCGGTTCTCGTCGCTGATCGGCACACCGCTGGAGGTGATCTTGCGCAGCGCGGGGATCGGCTCCGTTGTCGTGGCAGGCGTCACCACGCCGATGTGCGTGGAAAGCACCGTCCGGGACCTCAGTCAGCGCGATTACGCGGTGACGGTCGTTGCCGATGCCTGCGCCGATTTCGAGCGCGAGCGCCATGAGGCCGCTCTGGCCGCGATGGCCTTTGGCTTTGCCCATGTCGTCGAGTGCGCAGACATCCTCACACAAGACAAACAGGCAGGATAACCCGGTGAATACCATGAAAACCACCTCCGCCGATCTGGCGCCGCATGTGGGCGCGGGCATCTCTCTGAAAGAGATCGAACAGCGGTTCTCGACCCCCGATGGCGAGATCATCGCGCTCACGGAGGTCAATCTTGAGATCGCGGCCGGTGAGTTCCTGGTCATCCTCGGCCCCTCGGGCTGTGGCAAGACCACCTTGCTGCGCATCATCGCGGGCCTGCTCAAAAGCACCGAAGGCAGCGTCACCGTCGGGGGGGAGCCGCTGTGGAATGGCGGCACCCGCAACGACACGGCGGTCGGCAATCTGGGTGTGGTCTTTCAGGACGCCAATCTCTTTCCGTGGATGAGCATCGAGGACAACATCGCCCTGCCGCTCAAGCTGACGGGCGTGGACAGGGCCACGCGACGGCGCAGGGCGGGTGAGCTCTGTGAGCTTGTCGGCATCTCGGGTTTTGAGAAACGCTGGCCCAAGGAACTGTCGGGTGGCATGCGGCAACGCGCGGCGATCGCGCGCGCGCTGAGCCGGGATCCGCAGATCCTGTTGATGGATGAACCTTTTGGCGCGCTCGATGCGATGACACGCGACCAGATGAACCTGGAATTACAGCGCATCTGGATGGAAAGCGGCTGTACCATCGTACTGGTCACACATTCGATCCGCGAAGCGGTGTTTCTGGCCGACCGCTTGCTGCTGTTGTCGCCGCGCCCCGGTCGCATGGACACGCTTGAAACGATCAAGATCGCACGTCCGCGCGACATTTACGTGCAGACCGACCCCAAATTCCAATCCTACGAAATCGAGATGCGGCGCCGTCTGGATTCGTTTTCCTGATCAACGCAAAGGCTGATAATGCAGAAGTATTCCTCCCTGATTGCCACCCCGCTGATCCTTGTGGCGCTGGTGTTGCTGTGGGACGCCTATATTCGCGTCTTTGACGTGTCCCCTTTTATCTTGCCGCCGCCCGGATCGGTGTGGGAGGCGACCAAGGATCTGTTGGCCGATTCCGGCACCTTCGGTCATATCTGGGTGACATTCGTAGAAACGGTCGTCGGATTTCTGATCGCCGTGGTCGTGGGCGTCGTTCTGGGCGGGATCCTGGGCAAGGTGCGCTGGCTTGAGCAGACCCTGAGCCCGCTGATCGTGGGGCTGCAGGTGATGCCAAAGGTGGCGCTGATTCCGCTCTTTATCGTGTGGTTCGGCTTTGGCATGACCTCCAAGATCGTGCTTGCCGCTGTGCTGGCGTTTTTTCCGATCATGACCAATACGATCCTCGGCATCAAATCCGTGGACCGCGGTCATCGCGATGTCATGCTGTCGCTGAACGCATCACGGTGGCAGACCTTTCGTGATGTCGAATTGCCCAGCGCGCTACCCTTCATTCTGACCGGGATGGAAGTTGGCATCGTGCTGGCAACGATCGGAGCGATCGTGGGCGAATATCTGGGCGGCAATGACGGGCTTGGATACATGGCCATCGCCACGCTGAACGCGTTTGACGTCGACGCGATGTTCGGTGTGATCCTTTTGATGACCGTGCTGGGGCTGGTGCTTTACTTTGCCGTGGTCGGTATCCGGCGGTTCGTGACGCCCTGGCATGAGGCGGTGACCCGCGACAAGGAATAATCTGAAAACCGGGAGTGGAGAACGATGGGACGGATTGTCGATATAGGTGTGAATTTCAAACCCCACACCGAACTGAAACTCTATGATGTTCTGGGCATCGACCGCGCAACCGCCCGGGCCTTCGATCCCGAGGGCTATCTGCGGCAGATGGATCAAGACGGCGTCGCGATGACCGGCATTGTGGCCAACACCGTGCAGAACGGCGTGCGTGGCGAATTGCTGATGACCCATGTCGACGAGGTGCAGCCGGTGATCGAAAAGGACCCGGATCGCTTTTTCGGATGGGTTGGCATCAACCCGCTGGGTGGTATGGAGACGCTGCGCTACATCGAATACGCGGTGACCGAGCTTGGGTTTAAGGGTGTTCATGTTTACCCCCATTGGTTTGGCGTGCCGATCAATGACCGGACCTATTGGCCGATCTATGCCAAATGCTGCGAGCTTGGTGTGCCGATCAGCCTGCAAGTGGGGCGGCAATCGCCCCGGTCCGGCGCCAAACTCTGTGCCCGCCCGGAATGGATCGAAGAGGCCGCGTTCGACTTTCCCGAACTCACGCTATTGGGATTGCATATCGGTGTCCCGTTCGATTTCGAGATGACAAGCGCCGCAATTGGCCATGAGAATGTCTATATCATTGCCGATGCCCATCCACCGTCGACCTGGACACCGCATTTCATTGAGTACTTGTCAGGGCGCGGCTTTCTCAATATCGATGGAGCACAAAAAGTCATGTGGGGTACGGATTGGCCGGTTCAGGATCTGAGCCAATCTCTCAAAGAGGTCCGTGCGCTAAATCTACCTGAGGATGTTGAGGCTGGACTGTTGGGTGAGAATGCTATTCGTATCCTCGGTCTCGACCTTTAGGCCCCGAGGGTCAAAGCAAACGAGTTCGGAGCGATGGCGGAAGATTTTGTCCAGCGTCCAATACGGACAGCCGGTGGTGACGTGATCACCCCGCTTTATCACAAGATTTTGCTGATCCTCAAAGAACGGATCGAGCAGGGATATTACGCTGAAACCGGCGTGCTGCCCAGTGAGCACGATCTGTGTGAGGAGTTTGGCGTCTCGCGCATCACCGTTTCAAGATCGGTGCGCGAGATGGCGGAACTTGGCCTTGTCGTGCGCAAGCGGGGAGCGGCCACGCGCATCGTTTCGCCGACCATTTCGCCCACGATCCCCGGCGATATCGACGATTTCATTGAAAATGTTGTCGATTTGGGAAAAAGGTCGACGGTTCGCGTTCTTGAATTCGGTTTCGTTTCGGCAAATCATGATGTGCAATCGGCCCTGAAAGTGAAACAGGGTGCCGAAGTTCAAAGAGCCGTGCGTGTGCGCAGCTATCGGGGGAGCCCTTTTTCATATCTGACGAGCTATCTTCCAGAGGATATCGGACGCGCTCTGAGCCGCGACGATATGGAGGTCAGCTCCCTGCTTGGGCTTTTGGAAGACATGAATATCAATATCGGGAGCGCCGAGCAGAGCGTTTCGGCAGCGCTGGCCGATCCGCAAACCGGTCCCGCCCTCGAAGTTCCGGTTGGCACGCCGCTGTTGGCCATCGAGCGGGTGGTGCGCGACACGGATGATCGCCCGGTCGAATACATCCGGATTCTGTACCGGACCGACAAATACAAATACAGGATGCGTATGGACAAAAAAGAGGTGTGACTGCCCGCTTTGAGGATCCGCCCGCATTGGCGGTTCCGTCCGGGTCGGACAAGCGTCTCCAAAGCGCACCCGTCGTAGGTTCCTTCCAGGACTGCGTTAGAGAATGTCCAGGGACACCTTGACCCGGTCCATCACCACAGACGAGGTGAACCGCCCCACATTGGATTCGTCAAAGAAGTACTCTTGCGTAAACGCTTCGTATTCCTTGATGTCAGCCACAGTGACCACAAGGATAAAATCCGCCTCTCCAGTGCTGTAATAGCATTGCTGCACCTCTTTGGCCTGGCGCATTCTGCGCTTAAACGAGTCCAGGTGCATCCGGCTCTCGCGCTCCAACACGACACCGACAATCACCGTCAATTCACGCCCCAGCTTGGTGGGGGACAGGACCGCGATCTCCTTTTCGATTACGCCTGTCTCACGCAGCTTTTTGAGACGTTTCTGAACGGCCGGAGCAGACAGTCCGATTTCGTGACCTAACGCTTCGGCGGTCAGCTGCGCGTTCGATTGAACCAGTCTGAGAATCTGTAGATCTTTTTCATCCATGGTCGGTTTTTCCTCCGGATCTGGATCATTGGCAACTTATTTCGTCGAGTCCCGGGAAGTTTTCGACGACCACCATCAAACGTCTTGGCTAGAGTCGAAACAGATAACATAACTGCGGAACGGGCTCTGGTTCAGGCAAATGTGGACGGCATCACCCCGCCCGATTTGTCATTCTTCTCGTCACCGCATCAGACACGCTTGATCAACAGGGAGACGATAATGAAGAATAAAGTATCAACTGGCATCATGGCTGCGGGCATTGCCCTTCTGATCGGCGCGGTGCCAGCCATCGCAAGCCCGCTCAGCGAGCGCATAGAAGCCGGAGAGCCGATCCGCATCGGGTTCTCCAACGTGCCGATCTGGGGTTATCCCGATGAGAATGGAGAGGCAAAGGGTTTCGTGAACGAGATCGCGCTGGGGATCCTGCGCGAGATGGGGCACGACAATGTCGAGACAATCGTCACCGATTGGGGCGGGCTGATCCCGGGGCTGAAAGCCAATCGCTATGACCTGATCACCGGCGGTCTTTATATCCTCAATAGCCGATGCCAGAACATCTCGTTTTCCGAACCCATCGCGCAGACCGGCGATGCCTTTATCGTGCCTGCGGGCAACCCCAAGAACATTCAGACCTTCAAGGATATTCTCAACAAGGACGCGATCATGGTAACCGGGGCGGGGTATAACACCGTCGAGGCCGCCAAAAAACAAGGTCTGGGCGATGACCAGATCATGCAGGTGCCCGGACCCTCGGAAATGCTGGCGGCGGTCAAGGCTGGGCGCGCCGATGCGGGCGGCATGACCTATTTCGAGGCCAACCACTTCGCCCAGACGAATGATGACATCGATGTGACGGATCCCGCCGCACTGCCTGCCTGGACATTGAACTATGTCGGGATCGGGTTCCGCGAGGCCGATGCCGAATTCATGGCCGACTTCAATGCCGCGCTGGCCGATTACCTTGGCACGGATGCGATGTTGGCATCAGTGACCGAGTATGGCTATGTCGAGGGCAATCTGCCTGGAACCAAGACCGCCGAATGGGTCTGTGCCAACCGCTAATTGACGCACGTTAAGGGCGGGCTGCAGTGCAGCCTGCCTTGTTCGTTGTGCGCTTTGCCATCCAGGTGGTCTGATGAGCCTAATTGATTTTGTTGCCCAGTTTTGGCCACGTCTGCTGTCGGGCGCGGGTGTCACGGTTGCGCAATTCCTGCTGGCTGCCGTGCTGGGCGTCGCGATCTCGCTTTTCATGGGCTTGATGAAGCTCTCGACCAACCCGCTCCTCAAGGGCGCGGCGGTCACCTATATCGAGATTTTTCGCGGCACATCCCTGGTGGTTCAACTCTACTGGATCTTCTTCGTTCTGCCGCTCTTTGGCATCACGATCGAAAAGTTCACCGCAGGCTATATCGCGGTCGGTATGAATATCGGTGCCTATGGGGCCGAGCTGGTGCGCGGCGGCATTCTGTCCGTGCCCAAAGGGCAGTGGGAGGCGTCGCTGGCCATCAACATGAGCCCGGCACAGCGGATGCGGCGCATCATCCTGCCGCAGGCTCTGGTCAATATGTTGCCACCCTGGGGCAACCTGATGATCGAACTTCTCAAGGGAACAGCGCTGGTGTCTCTGATCTCGGTCGCGGATCTGATGTTCCAGGCGCGCCAGATCAATGCCACGACCTTTCTGTCGGCCCAGGTCTTTGGAGCCGCACTGATCATCTATTACATTCTCGCCCGCTTTTTCGTCACGCCCCTCATGCGTTGGCTGGAACGCACCATGTCGCGCAAAATGGGAAAGGTCTGATCCATGTTTGAATGGAAGTGGGATTTCGTCTGGGAAATTATGCCCCGGCTGATCGAAGCGACCGGTAACACATTGCTGGCCGCAGGTGCCGGGTATGCCATCGCCGTGGTGCTGGGGCTAGCGCTGGCACTGGGACAGCGCACCCCCTATGCCGTGGTGACATTCGTGGTGCGGGAATTTGTCGAGTTCATCCGCTCGACCCCGCTGATCTTGCAGATCTTCTTTGTCTTTTACGTGGGGCCGCAATTCGGCATCCGCCTCAGCCCGTGGATGTCCGGCATGATCGCAATCGGCCTGCATTATGCCTGCTACCTGTCAGAAGTGTACCGGGGCGGCATCGAAAGCGTGGCCAAGGGCCAATGGGAGGCCGCGACCGCGCTGAACATGACGACCGCACAGAAATATCGGCGCATCATTATCCCCCAGGCCATTCCCCCGGCCCTGGCCGGGATGGGCAACTATCTGGTCGGCATCTTCAAGGACACACCGATGCTTTCGGTCATCGGGGTCGCCGAACTCATTCACACCGCCAACGCCATCGGGTCCGAGAACTACCGCTTTCTCGAACCCTACACGATGGTCGGCATCATTTTCCTGGCAATATCGCTTCCGGCGGCTGGTCTCATCCGGCTGTTCGAAGGCCGTGTGCGCCGCAAACTAGGGCTCTGAACTCTTGCAGGATCTTTCCCGTTTTCCGCTTGAACTCACCGGTGACGACGTTCCGATGGTGCGTTTCCAACAGGTACGCAAATCCTATGGGTCATTGACCGTTCTGGACAATCTAGACCTCGACGTCGCGCCCGGCGAGATGGTTACGATCATCGGCCCGTCAGGGTCTGGTAAGACAACCGTCCTGCGCATGTTGATGACACTTGAGACAATCAATGGTGGCGTCATCTATGTTGACGGCAAACCGCTCACCCACATGCCCAAAGGCGGTAAACTCGTCCCCGCAAACGAGCGCCATCTGCGCAATCGGCGCGCAGATATCGGGATGTGCTTTCAGCACTTTAACCTGTTTCCGCATATGACAGCGCTGGAAAACTGCATGGAGGGTCCGGTGCATGTGCTGGGCCTCACGAAAGCCGAGGCACGCGACCGGTCCGAAGACCTGTTGGAACTGGTTGGCATGATCGACAAGAAGGATCAGCATCCCTCTCGTCTGTCCGGTGGACAGCAGCAGCGCGTAGCCATCGCGCGTGCATTGGCCATGCGGCCCAAGGTGATGCTGTTTGACGAGGTGACCTCGGCGCTTGACCCTGAAGTAATCGGCGAGGTGACAAATGTCATTCGCGGCCTGGTTGACGAGCACAATCTTACCATGCTGATGGTCACACACCAGATGGGGTTTGCCCGCGATATCTCGGACCGGGTCTGTTTCTTCTACGCAGGCCGGATCGAAGAGCAGGGCACACCTGCCGACCTGTTCGGAAACCCGCAAAAAGAGCGCACACAGCAGTTCCTCAGCGCCGTTAAGGAAGCCGTCTAGGCGTCAGAACGGCAGCCCAACCTTGGCCAGAAGGTCAACGGTCTGGGGTGTAAGCGTCCCGGGCCGCCAGATCACGAAATAGCTGCGACCGGTAAGGATCTGGTAATCGCGCAACGCAACCAGGCGCCCTGATCCGATCTCGATCTCCAGAACATCGGGGCAACCCAGCGCGATGCCCTTCCCCCGGATCGCGGTATCAAGGGTGCTCCCATACGAGCCGAGGTCGACGCGCGCGGCCTGGGTCAGATCCCCCAGGCCACTGAGCTCTGCAAAACTGCCCCAATTGACCCATTTTGGGGTGCGCTTTTCAAAGTCGAGCAAGGTGGATCTGGTCAGATCCAGGCCAGGACGCGCAAGTTCCGGCGCCGCAACGGGCAGCCAGATCTCCTCGAAAATCCGGGTGCCTTCCCATCCGGGCGGAATCTCGGCGCCGTAGTAAATGACCGCGTCAACCTCAAGTGCGAAAAGGTCCGCATCCTTGTCCGACGCCGTCAGCGTGACCGGGGCCGCATCCCGGCTCAGCAGGTATTCGTTGATCCTTGGGGTCAGCCAGTATTGGGACACAGCGACGTTCGCCGCCAGCGACAGGCGGCCCCGGTCGCCAAGCCGATGCAGCCTCTGCACGCATGAAGTCAGGTAATCCAGAGCCTCCCCCGTATCGGACGCCAGCGCCTTGCCGTCCCGGGTCAGGGTTATGGTGCGCCCGTGCCGCTGAACAAGGGTCATGCCCAACCAGCTTTCAAGCACCTTAACCCTTTTGCTCACAGCGGCTTGACTGACATTCAGCTCGGTTGCGGCACGGGTGAAACTCTCTGATCGCGCGACCGCTTCAAAGAACAGAAGATAGTCCAGAGGCGGCAGGGTGCGACGATAGCTTTTCATAATCTGAGGTTATCATAATGCGGGATGAGATGTCACTTTGGAAAGGGCCTGCCCGCTCGTAAGGTTTCAAGGCAGGCGGTGGGCCCGAACCTCTGTCCGGGACCGGAGAGACACCATGTTCGCAAGACGATTGACCGAGTTTCAAAAACGGCTGAGCGAAGCTGGAATAGATGTCGCGCTCATCACCGATGACGACAATGTCTATTACCTGACCGGGTACTATGACTATCTGCACATGGAATTCGGCAGGCCGACCATCCTCGTGGTGCCCCGGGACAACGAGGCGCTATTGATCACACCCACCATCGACCTGATGAGCGCAAAAGCCGCCGCGCAGGTGGGCAGGATCGCCCCATGGAATGACGGGATGGGCGATGAGTGGCGCACGGAGCTGCCCGCTGCGGTCGCAAAAGCGTCCAGAGTTGCGATCGAGCCAGATCACATGCCCGCGCCCGTGCGGGCCAGTCTGGGTGATCTGGTTGACCCGTCCCGTATCGCCAACGTCACCCCGATCCTGGCGCAAATGCGCATGATCAAATCCGCACCCGAACTACAGCTGGCGCGGCACGCGGGACAGGTGGCCGACGCGATGATGCAAGCGGGGCGCGCGGCCATCGGCGACGGCGTGCCAGAATTCGAGGTCGCCATTGCTGCCAGCGAAGCTGGAACCCGCACGGCCGCGGCCCTTCTGGCGGCGCATTACAACGATGTCGACATGTCCCCAAATACGCATTTTCTGCAAATCATGGCGTCGGGCGACGATATCGTGAAAACCCATCATCGCGCCTCCACCCGCGTGATGCGTCATGGCGAGCCGGTCTTTTTGTGTTTCTGCGGCATGACGAATTTCCACCGCTTCAAGCTGGGCTTTGATCGCACGTTCTGGATCGGCGACGCGCCCAAACACCAGACTGCGGTCTATGACGTCGCGGTGGCCAGCCAGAAAGCCGCGTTGGATGCGCTGCGCCCCGGCGTGACGGCAGAGTCGGTTCACGCGGCCTATGCACAGGTCATTCAGGGCGCGGGCTACGATTATCCGTTCCGCTGCGGGCGCGCGACGGGCTTTAGCTTTCTCGAAGCGCCTCAGCTTGTGACTGGCGATACAACCATCATCCAGCCCGGCATGGTGCTGGCGGTCGATGGCTCGGTCTCGGTCGACACGTTCCGCGCCCAGGTTGGCGACAGTTTTATCATCACCCAGGACGGCTGGGAGCCGCTCACCCATCATCCCAAATCTATCGAGGAGGTCATTCTGTGATGTTCCAATCCGGCCAAACGATCCAGTCCAAACCCCGCACCCCCGAAATGGGCGCCGGGCGTCACCACCGCGCCCGATTGGGATTCATCATGATGTCCACGGATCTGGCAGGTGAGGCGGATTTCGCAGATATGGCGCCCGAAGGCGTGGGTATACACTTTACCCGGCTGAAGACCCAAGACTACACCACCACCGAAACGCTCGCGCGGCATATTGACGATATGGCAGATGCGGCCTCCCGTATCCAACCCGACCTGAAACCCGATGTGATCAGCTATAGCTGCACCTCGGGTTCGATCGTATGCGGCGAGGAAAATGTCTTTCGCGAGATCCGCAAGGGCGCGCCCTGGGCCCAGCCGATGTGTCTGGTCACAGGGGTGATTGACGCGCTGCACGAGTTGAGGGCGAAAAGGATCGTCGTTGGCACTCCCTATCTGGACGATGTCAACACAGCAGAGGCCGAGTTCCTGTTGGAAAAGGGCTTTGACGTGCTCGACATACAGGGGCTGAACCTCAGCACTGGAACGCAGATGGGCCAGGTTACTCCGGCCTATTGGAGAAAGTTCGCGCTGGAAATCGACCAACCCGAAGCAGATGTGATCTTTCTGTCCTGCGGCGGCGTGCGGTCGCTTGAAGTCGTCGACGAGATCGAGCAGGCGGCAGGCAAACCGGTCATCACCTCTAATCAGGCCCAGTTCTGGAGCTGTCTGCGGCGCGCGGGCATCATGGATGAACTGACAGGCTTCGGCCGGATTTTCCAGCATCCGGGCCGGGTGCTGTCCAAAACCGACGCGGACACCGACAGATAGCCTGACAGGCCCAACGTCCGCAGCGGGTGCTTTTGTGGCGGGGATTGATCGGACAGACAGGCCGGGACTGCCGTTGGCGCGGTCTCGCCCCCTGGCGCCGGTTCGGCGTGATTGCCATTCGGGGGCGGCCGCATGACGCGCGCAGACACCGGGTTGCCAGCAAAGGGCGGGATCTGCGGCGTCAGGCCAAGCGGATCTTTCGACCCACAACATGATGTAGCGGAGGATCCGACCCCGCTCCGCGCCTGACCATGACGAGGACCTAACCGGGAGGACCGAGGTGATACCGCATATGTCTGTCGATGAGTTGCTGGATGCCGTCGCGCGCAATGCCGCTCTGCCCGATGAACTGGCCGAGGCGACGCCGCCGCAGGTCTATAGCTCGGCTGCTTTTCTTGAGCTGGAGCTTGACGAGATCTTCAACCATGAATGGGTCTGCGTCGGCCGCGCGGACGAGTTCGAGGCCCCGGGCGATTACCGGGCAACGACCATTGGCCGTGATCCGGTTCTGGTCCTGCGCGATCGGGCAGGTGTGCTGAGGGCAATGTCCAATGTGTGCCGTCACCGGATGGCGACGCTGGTGGCCGGGACCGGGCGGATCAAGGGGCGCATCAGCTGCCCCTATCACGCCTGGACCTATGATCTGGACGGCCAGCTGATCGGCGCGGCCCATATGCGTGACAATTTCAATAAATGGAGCGTGTGTCTGCCTCAGTTCCAGGTCGAGATCTGGCAAGGCTGGGTCTACGTCTCGCTGGATCCTGAGGCGCCCCCTCTGGGCCCACGGCTGACCGCGCTTTCCAAGCGATTGGAGAACTATCAGCTTGCCAGATACCGCACCTTGTTCCGGGTCGAAGAGATCTGGGACACCAATTGGAAGATCCTCGTGCAGAATTTCACCGAAGGGTATCACCTGTTTGTGGCTCATGCGCAGACCATCGAACCGGCGATGCCCACCAGACTGGCCCATGCGATGCATGGCGGCGCGGCATACAGCCTTTATGAACAGGGGCGGGTGCCCGGCCAATCCTATGAGCGGGCGTCGGATATGCAGGTCGACAATCCGTTGCTGACCGATGACGAGCGCGCAAAGGCGGTGCTTTCAGCGGTCTTTCCTGCGCATGTGTTCTCGGTTGTGGCCGAACGGATGTTCTGGCTGTCGCTGCAACCTTATGGAACCGGCAAGGTCAAGGTCTTCTGGGGCGTTGATACCTATCCCGGCGCTGTGCCGGAGGATCCGGACGCACGCGCCGCCTATGCGGCCGAGCTGAAAGCCGGGTTTGATCGGATCAATGAGGAGGACAAACCGATCATCGGCACCATTGCGCAGAACGCCAAGGCTTTGGCAGCGGTCCCCGGCAGGCTCTCACCGAAAGAGCGCACCGTCTGGTCCTTCCAGAAATACCTCGCGCGGCAGCTTTGCAAAGACCGCACAGCCAAAGCGACTTCGGGCTGAGCCAGCCAAAACCAAGACCGGTATCTCAAGACGACCGGTCTTGCGTCTGTTCGTCTCGATCCAGGGCTCAGGCGGCTTCGCGCCCCTCCATGATCTGTTGAAAGATCACTGGATCCGTTACCCCTTCGGACCCGATCAGCAGCACGCGGGACGCCTCATCGAGGCCCAGTGCCTGGGACATGTCGACATCGCGGCGCACCGCAATCAAGGCAGCGAGCCCGGCGACCGCGCTTTCTCCGGCCTCCAGCGCGGTGTCGCCCTCCAACGGGCGCGCCAGCAGCCGAACCGTCGGTGCGACCAGCGTGTCGGGAATGGTGAGGTAGTCAGACGCCTCCTCGGCGAGAATAGCCCAGGCCAGTTCGGACGGCTCACCACAGGACAGCCCGGCCATGATCGTCTCCTCGGCAATCGCCACCGAAGTCGCCTTGCCCTTGCGGGCGCTCTCAAACAGGCAAGCGGCCCGGTCCGGTTCAACGATGATCGCGCGGGGCGATTTTGGCCCCCAATGCTGGACGAGAGCCGCGATCACACCGGCGGCCATCCCGCCGACACCGCCCTGCAAAAAAACATGGGTGGGGATCTGCGCGCTGGCATGGCAGATCTCGCGGGTCATCACCCCATAGCCTGCCATCACATCGCGCGGCGGCTGGGAATATCCGGGCCATGACGTGTCAGATACGACAAACCAGCCCTGTGCCTCGGCCTCTGACTTCGCCAAAGCGACAGAGGCGTCATAGTCGCCGTCGATCCGGATCACCTCGGCTCCGAAATCGCGCATGACTTCCGCGCGGCCTTCGCTGACCTCGGCATGGATATAGATCCGGCAGGGCGCACCAAAACGCTGACACCCCCAGGCCAAAGACCGCCCGTGATTGCCGTCGGTGGCCGAAACCAGAGTGATCTCGGCGCAGTGGTCGCGATAGGTGCCCGAGCGAATATCCTTCAGGCTGACTTCTTGACCGGTGCGGCGCGCAACTTCGCGTTGCAGAACGCGCTGCGCGGCATAGGCACCGCCCAACGCCTTGAAGCTGGCCAGGCCGAACCGCGGACCTTCGTGCTTGTAGAGTACCTCGGCGACGCCGATGCGGTCGGCCAGAACGCCCAAGCTGACCAGCGGCGTGGGCGCATACTCATCCCATGCGGTGATCTCCGCTTCGGCAGTGTCAAAATCCTCCTTGGTCAGAACCGTGTGAGCGGCGTCGCCGGGCGCACAGGTTGCCGGGATATGTCCGATATGGGCTGGAGGCAAAAGATCGTTCATGGGTTGTCCTACCGTTTGGGAAGACGATCCCGCACCAGCGCGGACCAAAAGGCCACACCATAGGGCAGGAGCGCATCATTAAAATCGTAATCGTCAGAATGGAGCGGTTGGCCGTGGGCACCCTGGATGCCGTTCCCCATCAACAGCAAACAGCCCGGCACAGCGGCCGAGAAATGGGCGAAATCCTCCGAAAAACTCATTGGCGCCCGGGCTCCGTCCGCTTCAAGGCCCGCAGTCTGCGCCGCGCGGATGACCGCATCGGTCGGGGCCTGGGCGTTGAAGGTTTCGATGAACTCAGTCTCGAAGGTCATGGACGCGCTCAACCCATGGGTCGCGGCCACGCCCGCCACAATCTGGCGCATCAGGCGTTCAATCTCGAGCCGGTCCTCGGGTCGGCGCGCGCGCACGTCCCCCTTCAGCGCCGCGCGCCCGGGCAACACATTGCGCTGACCGTTGGTCTGGAACTCGGTCACCGAGACAACGGCCCCGGCATCCGGCGGCAGTTTGCGCGAAACGATGGTCTGAAGTGCCAGCACCATCTCGGCGCCCACGGTGAGCGCATCAACCCCCACATGCGGCATCGAAGCATGCCCCCCCTGCCCTTCGATCGTGATGTCAAACAGGCTTTCGGAGGCGCAGATCTGACCGACGCGGGTTGAGACCTGCCCCAGAGGCGCGCCAGGCAGGTTGTGGATGGCATAGACCTCGTCGATCGGGAATCGGTCCAACACGCCGTCATCGTCGATCATCGCGCGCGCGCCCAGGCCATGTTCCTCATTGGGTTGGAACAAAAATACGATTGTGCCGTCGAAATCGCGCTCCTGTGCCAGATTGTGCGCTGCACCCAACAGCATCGCGGTGTGACCGTCATGGCCGCAAGCATGCATCACGCCCGTGCGTTGGGAGGCATAGTCCAGACCGCTGCGCTCCTGGATCGGCAACGCATCCAGGTCGGCCCGCAGGCCGATGGCCCTGTTGCCAACGCCACTCCGAAGGATCCCGATGACGCCCCTGCCCTCGTGCACCTCAAGCCCGAGGGCCCGCAGGACATATGCCACCTTGGCCTTGGTGCGCGTCTCCTGAAACCCGAGCTCGGGGTTGCGATGCAAGTCGCGACGAAATTCGATAAGGTTCAGCGTCGATCCGTCCATGTCCCCTCCCGACGGCGTTGATGCGTCAAAACTAGCCCAGAGCGCGAACGGCAACGATCAAAGATTCTTGAAACAGGAACGAAATCTGTCGGATATCGGGCGAATGACAACCAATTCAGGATCGCGCGTGCCGAACCCACATCCGGCACCGCACGATCCGGTCACATGCGAGAGGTGAGGTGCCGCGTTACTGCCGCATACGCTTGGCGGATGGATCGTAGAGGGCCTTGAGACTCAGATCGACGGGGATCTTCTGCCCCTCGACCAGGACATACCAGTCGCCTTCCTGCAACGCGGCCCTGTCGGCGCCACCGTCCGGCCCGGACACCATGCACAGGCCGACTGCCGCGCCGGTCGCATATCCATAGGCCCCCGATGTGACATAGCCCGCGATCCGGTCGCCCTGCAAAACAGGCTCGTTATGATAGATCAGCGGTTCGGGATCCCGCAACTTGACCGAACACAGGAACGGCCCCTGCCCATCCGCCGTGCGGTCCAGATAGGCCTCGCGCCCGATAAACGGAATGGCCTTCTCCGACTTACAGACAAAGCCCAGCCCCACCTGGTGCGGGGCATCGGTATAGGCCATGTCATGCCCCCAGTGCAGGAACCCTTTTTCGATCCTGAGTGCATTGAGTGCCTCACCGCCGACCAGGCGCAGATCCAAGTCTTGCCCCAGGCTCAACAGCAGATCGAACACATGTTCGGCGAAATCGGGGGTGACGAAGATCTCCCACCCCAACTCACCTGAGTACGATAGCCGCTGAGCGAATACCGGGGCGTGGCCGATATGGAAGTGCTGAAGGCTGTTGAACGGAAAGGCGGTATTCGACAGGTCGCAATCGCAGGCCGCAGTCAGCAACGCCCGCGCGTTCGGCCCGCAGACCGCTAAGACGCCATAGGCGGATGTGGCGTCGCGCAGGCGGACATCCTCTCCCTTCTGTATGTGGCGGCGCAGATAATCCCGGTCCCGGCGAGTATGCGAGATCGACGACATGACCATGAACGCATCCTCGGCGTGCCGCGCCACGGTCACGTCACTTTCTATTCCACCTTGCGTATTCAGCATCAGCGAATAGGCAACGCGGCCGACCGGCAGGCTCATATCGTTCGTACAAAGCCGCTGCAAAAAGCGTTCGGCATCCGCTCCCTCGACCATCAGCTTGCCCAGCATGGTGTAATCGATCATGCCGACCCCTTCGCGCACCGCCTTCTGTTCGTCCTGCGCATAGGCAAACCAATTCTGACGTCCGAAACTATACGCGATATCCGGTGCATCCCCCTGAGGCGCAAAAAACAGCGGCCGCTCCCAACCCTGAACCTCTCCGAAACAGGCACCGCGAGCTTTCATCGCATGATAGAACGGCGTCCGCCGCAGCCCTCGCGTGGTCTCGCGCTGCCGGTTTGGCCAATGCATGGCATAGGTATTGACCAGGGTCTCGGGGCAGCGTTCGCGCAGATAGGGGTCACGGGCCTGAAACGCCTCCAACCGGGCCGGGTCCATTTCGCTCAGATCCATCGTCGGGCGGCCTGCCATGATCCACTCTGCCAGGGCCTTGCCCGCGCCCGGACCGGATTGAATGCCGGTCGAATTGACGCCGGCCAGGACGTAGTAGTTCCGCAGATCCGGCGCTTCGCCCAAGGTGAACCGACCATCGTGGGAATAGCTTTCCGGCCCGTTAAAGAACGTGCGAATGCCGGTCTCCTGCAGGACGGGCACACGATTCATAGCAAGCTCGAGCACCTCGATCACGTCATCCTCGACAAATGGCAGGCTGTCGAAACAGAAATCCTCCGGAATGCCGTCCGTGGCCCAGGGTTTCGCGTGGAAATGGGCAAAACCAAAAAGCAGCTTGCCTGCATCCTCCTTCCAATAGGTGCCGTCGCAATAGGATCGCAGAACCGGCAGGTCGCTGGGCAGATCCTTGATCGGTTCTGTCACCAGATAGTAATGCTCACACGCATGCAGCGGAACGCCGACACCGTTCTGCCGACCCAGTTCTCGGGCCCACATGCCCGCGCAATTGACCACCACATCGGCGGTGATCGTGCCCTGGTCGGTGCGCACGCCGGTGATTGTACCCTCGGCCGTCAGGACGTCCTTGACCATCACATGTTCACGGATCGTCGCGCCATGCATACGCGCCCCCCGGGCCAGCGCATTGGTCAGATCAATCGGGTTGGCCGAGCCGTCCGAAGGCATGTAAATGCCGCCCAGCACCCCGTCCGCATTCATGAGCGGCCAGCGTTCGGCAATTTCGGCGGTTGGCATATACCGCGCCTCGATACCGTGCAGCGCAGCGAAATCGGCCTTGCGCCTGAGTTCCGCCAGCCGGTCGTGATTCACGGCGATGGAAATAGATCCCGATTGCCGGAAACCGGGGTTTTGTCCTGTCTCGGCCTCGATCTCCTGCAAAAGCTCGACCCCGTAAGAGGCAAAGGCGGTCGTCGCATGGCTCCCCTGAAGCTGGCCGACAAGGCCCGCGGCATGCCATGTGGTGCCCGAGGTGAGCTGTTTGCGCTCCAGCAGGAGGATATCCGTCCAACCGGCCTTGGCCAGATGATAGGCCACCGAACAACCGTGAATACCTCCGCCGATAATGACAACCTGCGCATGCTGTGGAAGCGGCTCTTGCATTTTCGATCTCCTGTTTCGCCAATCGGCTCTCTTCTGGTATATACCAGACAATCCACCTTGGTATAGACCAGAAACCATGATACTTGAAAGCCAAAATGCAGGAGCATGCCACGAATGACCGGGGCCTCGTCGCACACAGATCACAGCCAATCGCGCTTCCAGCAGATCGTGGATGCACTCAGGCATCCAATCGTGGACGGTACGTTGCCGGAAAAGGCAGCCCTGCCGTCCGAGCGGACCGTGGCAGAGCAACACGGTGTCAGCAGGATGACAGCGCGGCGCGCCCTCGAAGCGTTGGAGACCGAGGGCCTGGCCTATAGCGAAGGGCGGCGCGGGCGGTTCGTCTCTCCGCGCAGGGTGCGTTACAACATCAGCGAGATGGTCAGTTTCGTGGCCGATGCGCAGACCGCCGGACGGGAACTCGAGATCGTGCTGATCGAGGCAGTGACGATACCGGCCGATGCCGTTCTCTCGCGGATCCTGGCAGTCGCGGAGGGTGACGCACTTTATGCCTATCAACGGCTCTTTCGGACCGGTGGTCATGCCCTGTTCGTCGAAACGGAATATGTGAGTGCCAATCGGTTTCCGGGACTGTTGCAGTGCGATCTTGGGCAATCGACGACGCAGCTGATCGAACGGGACTTTGGCACCGTGGCAGCCACGGGCGATATCTCTATTCGCATGCGGGCAATGAGCGATGACGAGGCTCATCTGATGGGCCTTGCACCGAACCGGGCCGGCCTTGAGCTGGAACAGGTGATCCGCGACAGCGCAGGGGCACCCTTTTGTCTGGGACGGCAGATCTGGCGCGGCGAACTGGCTGAATTCACCGCCCGCGCCATGGTGAATGCCCGAGCGCTGGACGATCAGCCGCACAGATCGGGCAAAAATCGCGATCCCGTGCCGGAAGACTAGGAAAAAGTCAGACCGCGCCGCGCAATCGACGCCCGTCTGCCGCCTCGTTTGCTATTTTGCACCCAAGGATCAACGACGCCTCAGACCCAGGAGACAAACATGCACCCTGACCGGCCCGAACGGGGATTTTCCACAACCGAGTTCGAGGCGCGCACAGCCCGCGCACAAAGACGGATGGCCCAAGACAATCTGGCGGGCCTTTTGCTGATGACCGAGCCCGAGCTGCGCTACTTTTCTGGCTTCGACACACTTTTTTGGCAAAGCCCAACGCGGCCTTGGTTCCTGTTCGTCCCGGTCCAAGGCAAACCCATCGCGGTGATCCCGGAAATCGGAGCGGCCCTGATGCGGCGCAGCTGGCTGGACGACATCCGTACGTGGCGCGCGCCGACCCCCGACGATGACGGCATCAGCTTGCTCACCGAGCTTTTGACACCCATATCACAGGCCGGTGGAGTGGTCGGAGTGATGAAAGGGCACGAGACCCATCTGCGCATGCCGCTGGGCGATTGGGAACGGCTGTTGGCGGCGTTGCCCGGCCTGAGGATCGGCGATGCAACGGGCCTTGTTCAGGGGCTGCGCATGGTCAAATCCGAGGCGGAGATCGAAAAACTCTCTTTTATCTGTACGATCGGTTCGGCCACCTTTGCACGCGTGCCCGATCTGGTGGCCGAGGGGATGCCGCTGGAGGAGGTCTTTCGCGCGTTTCGCCGCGAGGCGTTGGCCCAGGGCGCAGATGGCGCGCCCTATGTGGTTGGTGCCGCCGATCAAGGCGGTTATGCCGACGTGATTTCCCCGCCGTCACGCACACCGCTCCGTGCGGGCGATATTCTGATGCTGGACACGGGGCTGACCTGGGATGGGTATTTCTGCGACTTTGACCGGAATTGGGCCATCGGACAGGCAGAAGATCCGGCGCGACGCGCCTATGACGTGCTTTGGCGCGCGACCGAGGCCGGGATCGCGGCCGCGCGGCCCGGTACGACGTGTCGGGACCTGTTCCAGGCGATGGCGCGCGTGATCGCAGAGATCGACGAAAGCGGCGGCGATATCGGCAGGTTGGGGCATGGGCTGGGCATGCAACTGACCGAGCAGCCTTCGCATGCGGCCTTTGATACGACGGTGCTGACAGAAAACATGGTGATCACGCTTGAACCGTCGCTGTCATACGGCTCTGGCCTTATGATGGTACATGAGGAGAATATCGTGGTCACGCCAGAGGGGGGACACCTCTTGACCCAACGGGCCAGCCCCGAGCTGCCGGTGATCTGACATGATGGGTATGCAGGATCGATACACGCCGGGCGATGACGTGGGCGCGCTGGACCATTGGCCCTTCGACAATCCGCTGAGCGCATACCGCATTCTCAGCGGCGCGCCGGTAACGTCCGGCAGAATCGACAAAGGAGGGCCGGGTCATACGACCCGCTATGGCATCTGGCGCTGCACCCAAGGCGCGTTTGAGTGCACCGAACAGGGCGATGAGCTGATGACGGTTCTGGCAGGTCGCTGCTGCATCACCTGGACCGGCACCGGCGCGCAACGGCGGCTGGAGGCCGGGGACACGCTGTTCATCCAGGATCAAAGCCGCGTGATCTGGGACGTGACGGAGGAGGTCACAAAGGTCTTTTTCGGCCACAAGCCTGGCGGCTATTGATCCATTGCTGGGCCGCGCCTCAGGCCAGTCGAACCTTGGATCAACGCCGGACTGCATCCGCGTGCGATCTATGTCTTCCCGTTGCTTTGCCGGGACGGTCCCGGAGCGGGTCAGCGCCAGGCTCTATTCGTGGCGCAATGCGTCAATGGGGTTCATGCGGGCGGCCCGCCGCGCGGGGAAGTATCCAAAGACCACTCCAACCGCGGCGGAAAACGCAAATGCGAGCAGGACGATATTCGGGTCCGGCCGGAACGGGATCGCCAGCATATTCGCGCCGATGAACCCCAAGCCCAGTCCAAGGCCGATACCAATCAGCCCGCCAAAAAGCGACAGGATGATCGCCTCGACCAGAAACTGCATCAGGACCTGCCGGGCCTGCGCTCCGATTGCCAGCCGAATGCCGATTTCACGCGTCCGTTCGGTGACAGAGACCAGCATGATGTTCATGATCCCGATCCCCCCGACCAAGAGGCTCACCGCCGCAACAGCCGACAAAAGCCCGGTCAGCACACTGGTAATGCCCGACAGCATCGTCGCGATCTGTTTCATGTCGAGAACGGTGAAATCGTCCTCCTCGCCGCGCCCGATCCGCCGAAGGTCGCGCATGACCCCTTCGATCTCTTCCTTGGCGCGTTCGGTCGAGACGCCGTCGCGCGCGCCTACCATGATCAGGTTGACGTCTGTATTGCCCGCGATCCTGCGCTGATAGGTCCGGATCGGCATCACCACAAAATCGTCCTGATCGCTGCCAAAGGTCGAGGCGCCCTTTGAGTCCAGCAACCCGATGATATCGCAGGAAAGGGTCTTGATGCGGATGACCTCACCCACCGGATCGGCGGCGCCAAAAAGCTCGCGACGGACGGTCTCCCCGATGACGCAGACCGGCCTGCCGGCATGCAACTCGGCCCGTTCAAACAGGCGACCGCTGGCAATCTCCCAGCGTGCGACATCAAAATAGCGGTTGTCGGTGCCGACGATGTCGGTGCGGAGGTTTTCGTTACCGAAAACAGCCCGCGCCCGCGACATGCTCACCGGCGCGGCAACCTCGATGACACTCAGCTGCTCGTCGATCAGGTCGTTGAGGCGGATGGTGAACATCTGATCAACCGTGCCGCTTGGACCGCGTTCCATGGCGTCCTGGCCCGGCATGATCATCAGCATGTTACTGCCCAGCTTTTCGACATCTGCGGTCACCTGCTCGGCCGAGCCTTGGCCAACGGTCACCATCGCGATCACCGCGCCGACGCCGATCACAATCCCCAAAACCGTCAGGAATGACCGCAACGCATTGCGAAAAATCGCCTGAACCGCCAGCCTGATGGTTTCCCAAAGCATCTCAGGCCGCCCTCTGTGTCGGGCCGTCGCGTTCGATCTTGCCGTCGACCATCCAGATCAGGCGCTTGGCGAACGCGGCCATGTCGGCCTCGTGCGTGACCATTACGATGGTCAGGCCATCCTTTTCGTTCAGTTCTTGCAACACGCGCATGATGTCCGCCGACAGCTTGGTATCGAGGTTACCCGTGGGCTCGTCCGCCAGGATGACCTGAGGGCTTCCCGCCAGCGCCCGAGCAATGGCCACACGCTGTTGCTGACCACCAGAAAGCTCGGACGGATCGTGATGCGCCCGTGACGCGAGACCGACCTTGTCAAGCGCCGCGGTGGCCGCGGCATGACGCTCCGTACGGCCCATGCCCTTGTAGATAAGCGGCAGTTCGACATTTTGCAGCGCACTGGTGCGGGCCAAGAGATTATAACCCTGAAAGACAAAGCCCAGATAGTGGCGCCGCAAAAGCGCCCTTTGATCCCGGCTGAGATGAGCGACCTCAACCCCATTAAAGTGGTAGGTCCCCCGTGTTGGCGTGTCGAGACACCCGATGACATTCATGGCGGTGGATTTGCCGGACCCGCTTGGGCCCATGATCGCGACGAACTCGCCCTCGTCAATGTCCAGATCGATGCCGTCCAGAGCGCGCACTTCGGCCTCGCCCGAACCATAGATGCGATGAATGTCCCGCAGCCGGATCAGCCCCTGGGACAGGCGGGCAGGGTCAGTCATTGCGCTGATCCACGATCACGCTGTCGCCCGCCGCGAGATCGCCGCCGACAATCTCGGTGATGCGCCCGTCATTCGCCCCGGCCCGGATGGCCGTTTCAACGGGCTCACCGTTCTGCAACACCCACACGCTCTTGTCGTTGATGCGCTGGGGCTGGGACGCGTCATCCGGGATCAGCATGCCAAGAAGCCCGCTGCGCGCGTCGTCCTTTTCCTGCTCCACCGGTGGTGCATATCGCAGCGCCGCGTTCGGGACGGTCAGCGCGCCCTTGACCTCGGCAACCGTGATATCGGCGGTCGCGGTCATGCCCGGCCGCAGCGAGAGGTCCGAGTTGTCAATCGTCAGGATGGCCTTGTAGGTGACAACCCCGTCGATGGTCTTGGGAGCAAACCTGATCTCGGAGATTTCGGCCGGAAAGATCCGTTCGTCATAGGCGTCGACCGTGAACTGAGCCTTGTTTCCGACCTTTGTCCGTCCGATATCCGCCTCGTCGATATCGACCTGAAGTTCCATTTTCGTTAGATCCTCCGCCACTGTAAACAGCACCGGGGCCGAGAGGGCCGCAGCGACGATCTGCCCGGCATCCACCGCCCGGTCGAGCACAACACCATCAATCGGAGAGCAGATGCAGGCCTGATCCAGATCGGCCTGATTGAGATCGAGATTCGCCTCGGCCAGCGCGCGATCTGCAATGGCAGACTGTAACTCCGCTTGCGCCCGAATATACGCGGCCCGCAAAGACACGAAAGTCTGGTGCGCGGTGACGCCGCGTTCTTCCAAACGCACGGCGTTCTCGTGTTTCTCCCTGGCATCCTCCACCGTCGCCTGGGCCATCGCGACCCGCGCAATCGCACTGTCCAGCGAGGCCTTGCTGACCGCGACCCGTGCTTCGAACTTGGTGGTGTCCAGTTCGGCCAGCACGGTGCCCTTGCTGACCCTGTCATTGAAGTCGGCGTAGACCGTCTTGAGCGTGCCCGAAAGCTCGCTTGAGATTTCCACCAGGTTGGTGGGTTCAATGGATCCGGTTGCGGTGACGACAACATCGAAGTCTGCAATGACCGCTGGCTCGGTGATGTATTGCACCTTCTGGGAGGGCGCGGTCGCGAACAGCACATAGCCGCCGATGGCGCCAAGCACCACAGCGACGGCCAGGTATTTGACCCATATGGCAATCCGTCCGCTCTGCTGTCCGATGCCCAGCTTCTGCTCGATGTCTTCAGCCTTCGCTGACATGGTTGTCCCCCGTCGGATTCGCACATCTTTGCAGTGATAGTCGGTCCTCGCCAGGTTCGGGCTGACCTAGATCAATCAGCGCCGCGGCTTTGCGCAGCGGATCAAGGGGACGTTGGGTCATCACCTGGCGGCAAAGCGGCGCCAGGCATGGTGATGCACCTCAGAATGTGGGCGCATCCTTCTTCTCTCAGGCACCAAAGCGCCGAGAACCCGCCCCTTTTTTGCAACGGTCCGTCCGCCCCGGGCGGCCCAGACAGACGCCCTGCGGCCCGACCCACCGGTTTTGGCCCGCGACCTGGCCACTGAACCCCTTAAATGCGTGTTTCCTGTCCGGCCCGACCGATCCGGACGCCATGACGGTCCCGCTCTGTCAGAACGCCCGCAGTGGACCAGCGGTCCGCACCGTTTTCTTAACTCCATGAGGTTCTTCAACATGTCCCACTTTGACCCCCAGGCCCTGAAAGAGGGGCCATCCAACGCGCTGGATGACTTTGCCGACGGCAGCCCCGCGCCCGCCGTTCTGATCGAGATTGCCCGCGAGGGGCTTTCGGTCCGCGATGCTTCCGGCACCGTCGAGATCGGCGGCGCCGAGGCCGCCACCACCGACAACCGGTTCGAAATCGGGTCCCAGACCAAGATGATGACCTCGGTCGTGGTGCAGCAACTGGTCGTGGAAGGGCTAATCGACTTTGATGCGCCTCTGGCCGATCAGATGGACCTGTCCGGCCTGGAAGGCATTGCCAACATCGAAGAGGTCACGGTGCGCGAGTTGCTTGCCAACCGATCGGGCATTCCGGATTTTGATTCCGTCCCCGGTCAGACCGGACTTCCGGCCTTTATCGAGCAACTGATGGCCAATCCCGGCCAACCTTTGGGTCCTGACGGACTGCTTGCCATTGCGTCGGGCCAATCGGCCTCTTTCGCACCGGGGGCGGCCTATGAGTACTCCAACACCAACTATCTGCTTTTGCAGAAACTGGTCGAGCAGGTGACAGAAAAATCATTCGGAGACCTGTTGTCAGACCGGATCTTTTCCAAAGCCGGGATGGATGACAGCGCGCTTAAATCGGATGGCGGGATCGAGGATGTGCTGCACTCCTATGCGGAGCTGATCCCAGGGCAGGTCCTGGATGTGACCAACGTGCCTTTGGATTTTGGAGCTGCGGGCGGGGTGGTGTCGACCACCGCCGATATGATCCGCTTCTTCGATGCGCTGTTGGTCTCAAAGACACTGTTGCCGCCAGAACAACTGGACGAGATGCTGGACTTCCGCGCCCCGGATGGCACATCGGGGACGGATGGCGAAAGCCTTGGTCTGTCTTCGGGAACGATCTTTGGCCAGCAGTTCATCGGCTTTCAGGGCGGCACGCTGGGGACCAACACCGCCACCTTTATCCATGTCGAATCTGGAACGATCTTTTCGATTGCCACGACCCATTCGAGTGCCGAACCGACCGAGTTGCTGGTCAACGCATTTGCGGCGATTTTCAATGACGAGGCTTGGGCCGAATTCGATCCATCGGATGAAAGTTTTTCTATTGAAGGCACCGCGGCCGAGATCGAGCTGAGCGAAGATACCGACGCGCCCGGCGGCCCGGAGACGACGTTGGAACTGGACGGTGCAAGCCTGACTTTCGACGGGGCGCTGGTGGATCTGGACACCGGGCGGTTCACCTTCTCGGATGGGTCGACACTCTGGATCGGCGACCAGGGCGGGGACCGGTTCGACGTGCTTCGCAACGCGCCCGATGCAGGGCAAAGCGACAACCAGATCATCGGGCTGGACGGTAATGATCATCTGCGCGGCGGCCATGGCGACGACAAAATCGATGGCGGTGCGGGGCGCGATCACCTGCAAGGGCGCGCGGGCGACGACAACCTGAAGGGTGGTGCGGGAAACGACATCCTGAATGGCGATCAGGGCGATGACGTTCTGGACGGCGGCGCCGGGCGCGATCATCTGCGCGGCGGGACTGGTGACGACGTGCTGTCCGGCGGCGAAGGCACCGACATCATACGCGGCGGCGCGGGCGACGACATTATCGACGGCGGCGCGGGGCGCGATTACATGTGGGGCGGCGACGGGGCCGATGTCTTTGTGTTTCAGACCGATGCCGGACGGGACCGCGTTTTTGGCTTTGACGCCGAAGAGGATCTGCTGGATTTCTCGCAAACCGGGCTGAGTTTCGACCAGCTGGAGATCGAAAGCCACGGCTCGTTTACGCAGATCAGCTATGGCGATGCCGAAATCATGATCTTTGGGACATCATGCGACCCCTTGACGGAAGACAGTTTTGTCTTCTGAACATCCGCATAGAACAAACTCTAGGGGGCGCGCGGATCTGCGCCCCCTCACCTCTTTAGTACGATGGCCATCATTTCATGGATCCCACAACGCTCACTGTTGATATCGAAGATTTGCGCCTTGCCGCTGGGTCGGGGCTGCTGGTCCTATCGGTTTTTTGCGGGCACTTACTGTTGTTGCAAGACCGGCACCGTCCTATCCGCCTGCCGCTGGCCTTGTTTTTTTGGGCAAACGCGCTTGAGTTGCTGGCACTGCCCGTCTTTTACCTGAACCCAAGTGATGAGCTGGGCCTTTTGAATTTGGCACTTGAACTGGCCGAGGTGCCGTTGACCATGGTTCAGCCGTTTCTCCTTTGGCTCTATGTGTATCGCCTGACCGCCGACCCGGGCAAAGAGGCGTCCGGCATCCGCTGGATCTGGCATGCGTTGCCCATTGTCTTTGCCTGCGCACTCTACCTCTACATCCTTCTATTGCCCGCGCCGTTGCAGGCGGGTCTCGGTTCTGGCGCGGAAGACCTGGGTGCGCTGCAGACCGTTGCGATAATCGGTCTTTATCTCGCAACGCTGGTGTTCTACGCCTTGGTGCCGGTCTATGCGACACTGATACTGCGCCGGTTGAAGCGATATCGGAGCCGCCTGAAAGACCTCTTTGCCAGCACCGAAGGCAGGGAGCTGGCCTGGACCTGGTGGCTGACGGCGGCCGTTTTCATGTTCTGGACATTCAATATCATCGCTATTGCCGCATCCGTGTTGGGATTGGCCTTTCCGGGGGTTGCGGTGTTCGACTCGCTTCTGGCCGCGATCCTCATCCACTATGTGCTGACATGGAGCATCGCGTTATGGGCCGCCCGTCAAAAACCAGGACTTGAGCCGCCTGCGAGCCAGCTTCCGGTCGTTGTGAATGACACGCCGCCCATGCGCAAATACGGCAAGTCCGGGCTCAGCGACACCCGTCTGGACCGGATCGCGGGAAAGATCGAAGCCCTGATGACCGACGAACGTCTCTATCTTGACCCGGATCTTTCGCTTTGGGATCTAGCAGGCCGGATCGGCGTGACAACGCATTACGCATCACAAGCGCTAAACGACAAGATCGGCGAGCGGTTCTTTGATTATGTGAACCGCTGGCGCATCCGCGACGCGGCGGACCGGCTGCGCACGACCGACGCCACGATCCTGGCGATTGCCTATGATGTGGGGTTCAATTCCCGCTCGTCGTTTTACACGGCCTTCAAACGCGAGCTTGGAATGACGCCCTCACAATACAGAAGCGAGGCATAGCAGCGGCAGGGATCTCGTCTCGATCAAAAAAGCGACCTTCCTCAGACCCGTCTGACACAGCGCAGGACCGGTGACGCTGGCGATCCCTCAGCTCATCTGACCTCGTCGGATCGGGCGAGCGCTCCTGTATCGCGGCGATCCGATTGAACGCCCCGCATCAGGGCCTGCCAGGAATTGTCTCCCGGATCGCGAAAGCCTGAGGTGCCCCAAGACCCGTAAACGCTTTCCTGCAGGAGCTTGTGCAAGTGTGTTTGCAAGAGCTTACCTTCTGCCGTATCGGGTCGGGACAACTCTCACAGAACTAGCCTTGCCCTGGATCACAACCAACTTTGGACCGTTTGATGCCCCACGCGTGCGTCCAGAATGCGACGCCCAGGCAGTTGGGAAGGCCTGGTGACTGAAATTCTTGGTAGCGGAGGAGGGACTTGAACCCCCGACACGCGGATTATGATTCCGCTGCTCTAACCAGCTGAGCTACTCCGCCACAAGCGAGGGCCGACCTAAGCCAGCCGTCTGGCCACGTCAAGACGCAAAATCGCGCTCACGCGCTGCGCACGGAGTCGATCATCAATTGCACATTCTCGGGATCGGCATCCGGAGTGATGCCATGGCCCAGGTTAAAGACATGCGGACCGTTCGAAAACGCCTCGACGATCGCGCGCGTCTCGTCGATCAGAGCCTGGCCGCCGCTGACCATGTGCGAGGAGGTCAGATTGCCCTGCACGCAACCATCAACCTGCACGTTTTGCGCGGCCCAAACAGGATCGACGGCGCTGTCCAATGCCACGCAATCGACCCCCGTCGCCTTGGCAAAGCCCACGTATTTCTCGCCCGCCTCACGCGGGAAACCGATAACCGGAATGCCGGGATGCTTTTTCTTCAGCGCCTGGGTGATCACGCGGCAGGGTTCCAGCGCATATGTCTCGAATGCATCGCCCTTAAGCGATCCTGCCCAGCTGTCAAAGATCTTGACGCATTCCGCGCCAGCCTCGATTTGGGCGGAAAGGTAGGAAATCGTAGCCTCGGTAATACGATCAATCAGCGCAGCAAAGACCGCTTCATTCTCGGTTCTCAGCTTATGAGCCGGGGCCTGATCCGGCGTACCGCGACCGGCTATCATATAGGTGGCGACCGTCCAGGGCGCACCTGCAAATCCGATCAGCGCGGTCTCCGGCGGGAGTTCGCGGCGCAGGATGCGCACCGTCTCATAGATCGGGTTCAGCGTTTCGTGGATATCGGAGGCGGGACCTAGCCTGTCGAAATCTGCCTGACCGGTGATCGTGGACAGGCGCGGCCCCTCACCGGTCACGAACCACAGATCAGCACCCAGCGCCTGCGGCACCAAGAGGATATCGGCAAACAGGATCGCGGCATCGAACCCATAGCGGCGGATCGGCTGCAAGGTCACTTCGGCGGCCAGTTCACTGTTATAACACAGCGACAGGAAATCCCCGGCCTGCGCACGGGTTGCGCGATACTCCGGCAGATAACGTCCGGCCTGCCGCATCATCCAGATCGGCGGCGTATCCAGTGTCTCGCCCGCCAGGGCCCGCAGCAGTTTCTTTGCTTCCGCCATGTCTATCCTCTTTTTCTTGCTGCGCTTTTGGTCCGGTCTCAGCGGCATTTTGTCAAGGAGGCGGCGGTTGTCAGGGCAAATTGACGCGACTAATGATAGCCCCATGACAGTTTCTCTCCCCTCCCCCGATCACCCGCTCAAAATCGGCACGCGCGGATCGCCTCTGGCATTGGCGCAGGCCCAGGAAACGCGCCATAGGCTGATCCAAGCCTTTGATCTTCCAGAAGAAGCCTTTCGCATCGTGGTGATCAAGGTAACCGGCGACGCGATCCAGGACCGCCCCTTAAAAGAGATCGGTGGCAAAGGTCTTTTTACCCGCGAGATCGAAGAGGATCTGTTGTCAGGAAAGATTGACATCGCCGTGCATTCCATGAAGGACATGCCGGTTGACCAGCCCGCAGGTCTGCTGCTCGACACCTATTTGCCCCGAGAAGATGTGCGCGATGCGTTCATCTCTGCTGACAAGACAGGGATTGCCGAACTGGACAAGGGCGCGGTTGTTGGCACCTCCAGTCTGCGACGCCGGGCCCAATTGCTGAACCGGCGGCCGGATTTGCAGGTGGTGGAGTTTCGCGGGAATGTGCAGACCCGTCTGCGCAAGCTCAGCGAAGGCGTGGCGGAATGTACGTTCCTGGCGATGGCGGGCCTCAACCGGCTGGAAATGGATGAGGTGCCCAAATATGCGATTGCGCCCGATGACATGCTGCCCGCAATCGCTCAAGGTGCGATCGGGATTGAGCGGCGCGCAGATGACACATGGGTTGCGACCTTGCTTGAGGCCATTCACGACGCTCCAACGGGCCGACGGCTGGCGGCGGAACGGGCGTTTCTGGCACGACTCGATGGATCCTGCGAGACACCCATCGCGGGGCTCGCCGAGTTGAGCGGCGGCACGCTGCGTCTGCGTGGCGAAGTGCTGCGCCCCGACGGATCGGAGGCGATCGGCGATGATGGCGACGCTCCGATTGAGGATGGGGCTGAGTTGGGCCGCGAAATGGCCTCGAAACTCTTGGATCAGGCGGGGCCGGATTTCTTCGATTGGCATTCCTGAATCGGATTTCGTGACGCAGCGGTTTTGTTGACAGCTATGGGTCTGGACGGAATCATTGGTGCATCGCATTCGATGGGAGGCTGCGATGACACCTGGAAAGGCCTATCTGACCACCGATGAGATCCGCCCGCTGGCCGAGCGGTCCGATCTGATGGGCGCCTGGCTTGTCCTGCATTGCTGGGGCGTGATCGCCCTGTCCATCGCGATTTTTGCATGGTTCCCCAATCCGTTGACCTTTGTTTTGGCGGTGGTTCTGATCGGATCCCGCCAACTGGGGCTGGCGATCCTGATGCATGAAGCGGCGCATAACGCGCTCTTTAAGACACGCCGCCTCAATGAGTTTGTCGGTGAGTGGCTGTGTGGGCGCCCGATCCTGGCCGAGTTGGCGGCCTATCGTCATTACCATCTGACCCATCATCGGTTCACGCAGACAGATAAGGACCCGGACCTGGCCCTGTCATCGAAGTTCCCGACAACCCATGCCTCGCTCAGGCGCAAGTTCCTGCGGGATCTCACCGGACAGACAGGCGTCAAACAGCTTGTCGGCCAGATCATGATGTCGATCCGGCTGGCGGGCGATGACGAAGCGGTCGAAGCCGCCAATTCGGATTTTGCCCAAGCGTTCAAGGCGCGCGATCTGTGGAAATCGCTGCCGGTATTTTTGGGGATCGTTGTTCTGATCGGGATCTTGGGCGAGTGGTGGTGGGGCCTGGCATTATGGCTGTTGCCGTTTCTCACCTGGTTTCAGCTGGTGCTGCGTATCCGCAATATCGCCGAACATGGCGCCACCGAGGTCTCGGACGATCCACTGCGGAATGTGCGCACGACGATGGCCGGGCCGGTGGCACGGGCGCTCGTCGCGCCCTATTGGGTGAACTATCATCTTGAGCATCATATGGTGATGCACGTGCCCTGCTGGAACCTCAAGAAGATGCATAAGACGTTGGTTGAAAAGGGGCTGGGATCCCGGATGCGTGTTGCGCGGTCTTATGGCGAGGCGCTGGCCGCGGCGGGCTGGCGGTCGGTGTAAGGCGCACGACCCATCCCGCGCACCAGTTTCTGACACAGAAACTGGCCAGAAAATGTGTCATTTTCTGAGCCGCGTCAGATCCACTTGGCCAAGGGCGGCAGGCTCATCAGCACGGCATTCGCGTCATGCCCGGTTTCCAGTCCGAACTTGGTGCCGCGATCGTAGACGAGGTTATACTCCGCATAAAGCCCCCTGTGGACGAGTTGTGCCTCCTTGTCGGCCTCGCTCCACTCCTGCACCCGCCGCGTTTCCACCAGCGGCACGAATGCGGGCAAGAACGCGCGCCCGATATCCTGTGTCAAAGCGAAATCGGCCTGCCAGTCTTCGGTGCAGTAATCATCCATGAAGATACCACCGACCCCCCGCGCGCGGCCCCGGTGGGGCACAAAGAAATACTCATCCGCCCACTCCTTGAGACGCGGATAATGGGCTACATCATGAGGATCCAGATGGGCCTTTTGGGTGGCATGAAAGTGCGCCGTATCCGCGTCATATTCGATGCATGGGTTCAGATCGGACCCGCCGCCAAACCACCACGCGTGGGGCGTCCAGAACATCCGCGTGTTCATGTGAACAGCCGGTACATGCGGGTTTTGCATATGCGCCACCAGTGAGATGCCAGATGCCCAGAACCGCGGATCGTCCTTCATCCCCGGCAGCCCCTTGCGCGCCATCATTGCCGCCTGTGCACGCTCGCCCAAGGTCCCATAGACCGTCGAAACATTGACGCCCACCTTCTCAAAGACACGCCCGCCGCGCATCACGCTCATCAGACCACCGCCGGCATCCCCCCCATCGGGAGCGGATCGCGTCGTTTCGCTCACTTCGAAACGACCAGGTGCCTGGTCCGACAGGGGACCCACGTCATGACTGTTCTCCAGACCCTCAAACGCGGCAACGATTTCATCGCGCAGGCGGCGGAACCACGCCGCGGCAGTGGCCTTTTCAGTGTCAAAATGTGCGGTCATATGGCTGTCTCCCCTAGATGCGGTGCAGCCTACCGCATCGCAAACCATGGGCGAAAGCGGTTAATGCGCAGGTGCGGCGACAGGGTCAAGCAGGGTGCGCCCGCCATCCAGTGTGAGGATCTGACCCGTCATGAAGCCGGATGCTTCCGACGCAAGGTATTGGACAGCATCCGCCAGCTCACCCGGAGCCGCGATGCGCGACAGCGGGGTGTGCTTCTCGATATCGTCACGATAGTTGGAATTGTCTTTCAACGTCCCGCGCAGCGACGCGCTCATTACCGAACCGAAGGCAACCGCGTTCACCCGGATACGCTGCGGAGCCAAGGCAACGGCCATCGACCGCGTCAACTGATCCAACGCCGCCGAGCTGACCGAATACGCCAAGAGATCGGGATGCGTACGGCGTGCGGCGATCGAGCTGAGGTTGATGATCGCACCAACCTGCCCTTCGTCCTGCCCTTCGGCCTGTTTGATCATGCGCTTGGCGACAAGCTGGGTCAGCCGAAGCGCGGGCACCAGATTCTGATTCAACAGCTCAATCACCGAATCATCGTCCGGCGACAGCGGGTCCGACGGCATCACCTGGCGCGATCCATTCACCAGAATATCCACCTGATCGAACGCGTCGATGGTCGCCGACAGCAGATTGGCGACCGTCAGCTTTTCCCGCAAATCTCCGGCGAAGTACCGGACATGACCATCCTCGGCCTGCTCACCCAACTGTTTAGTGAGCCCTTTTTCATCTATATCCGCGAACATGACATTGGCGCCTTTCTCCGCGAAATGACGCCCTATGGCGAGGCCAATTCCGTTGGCGGCCCCGGTCACAATGGCGGTCTTACCGGCGATGGAAAAGGACATGAGCAGTCTCTCCTTGTCTAAGATCCAAACCTAGCGGGTTTCACCGGCCTGGGCGAGAGGGGCGTGCCGCACGAAAAAGCTTGAACCGATTGTCGCCAGCCAACTCATCGCCCTCCCGGAATGCAGACCGCAGGGCGGCTTCGTAAGGCAGATGGCGGTTTGCCACCATCCAAAGCGTGCCGGACGGTGCCAGCATCCGCGCCGCCGCCGCGATAAACGCCTGCCCCAGGGCGGTATCGGCAGAGCGCGACGTGTGAAAGGGTGGGTTCATCACAACACTGTCCACTGGCTCCGGGGACACCCAGGACCGGGCATCCGCCCAATGAAACTGCGCGCGCGGGTCGGGGAGGTTGAGCCGCGCGCAAGCCAGCGCGGCATGATCGGCCTCGACCACATGCAGGGTTTCGACCGTCGGGCGGCGCAACACCTCTGCCGACAGAAACCCCCAGCCCGCGCCAAGATCGGCGACAGTCCGGCCCAGGTCATCCGGCAGTACCGCTGCCAGCAGGCGCGATGCGGGATCGATCCCATCCGCCGAAAACACACCAGGCGCGGTCACATACTCCCCGACGGAGCCGGGCCGGGCATCCCAATCCGCGAATCCATCCGCAGGAGAAGTAAACCAGAAAATCTTGCCATGGGCTTTGGAGATCGGTGCAGATACGGTCACCCGCTGCCGAAGGTCTTTCAAGATACTGTCGACTCCGTCGGTCTTGGCCCCGTCGACGACCACGATCCCATCGGTCGCAGCCACCGCAGCAGCCAACAGCGCCCGCGCCCGCGCCTTGGCACGCGGCAAAAACACCACAATCGAAGCAAAGCGTCCCGACAGCGACGGCGCACAGCTGAATCCGCGCGCCTGCCAGACTGCGTAGTCGGGATAAAACGGCTGCACAATCGTCAGCCGATCCGAAGGCAGCGCGGACAGATCCGCCTCGGCTGCGGGGTGCAGCACCGCGACAGGCCCGTCCGGCAGGCGCAGCCCGCCTGCATCAAGTGCCAGCGATAACCGGAGCGACATTGGGGAGGATCAGTCCTCTTTCTCCATCGTGCATTGCAGCGGATGTTGATGGCGGCGGGCAAAATCCATCACCTGACCGACCTTGGTCTCGGCGATCTCATGGCTGAACACGCCGACCACGGCCACGCCTTTCTTGTGCACGGTCAGCATCACCTCGAACGCCTGTGCGTGGGTCATTCCAAAGAACCGCTCCAACACATGCACCACGAACTCCATCGGGGTGTAATCGTCATTCAGCAGGAGAACCTTATAGAGCGGCGGCCGCTTGGTCTTGGGCCGCACATCGGTGATCACCGACGCGTCATCGTCGGTGCCATTATCGTCGGCCATGATCCAAGGTCGCATTGTCATCGTGGAAATTCACGCCAATGTGCTGTCGGTTCTGTGAGTGCTCTATATAACGCGTGTGAAGAATTAGAAAAGACGTCGCAGCACAGAATCGAATATGACCTACCTGACCTGCATCGCCTTTGATGCCGACGATACGCTCTGGCACAACGAACGCTTTTACCGTCTGACGCAGGACCGGTTCGCCGATCTGCTGCGTGACTACAGCGAAAGCGATCACCTGATGGCGCGGTTGCTGGAGGCAGAACGGCGCAACTTGGGCCATTATGGCAACGGGATCAAAGGGTTCGTCCTGTCGATGATCGAAACCGCGATTGAGGTGACGGAGAAACGCGTGCCTGCCTCGGTGATCGCGGAACTGCTGGAGGCCGGGCAGGACATGCTGCGTCACCCGATCGAGATCCTGCCTCATGCAAGAGAGGCGGTTGAGGCGGCAGCGGCCACTCACCAGGTATTGCTGATTACCAAGGGCGATCTGCTGCATCAGGAGCATAAACTGGCGCAGTCAGGTCTGGGCGATCTGTTTGACGGGGTAGAAATCGTGTCCGAAAAGACACCGGACATCTACGCCCGGATTTTCTCCAACCACGCCAATGGGGCTGCTCAGGCGATGATGGTTGGCAACTCCATGCGATCAGATGTGGTTCCGGTGGTCGAAATCGGCGGCTGGGGGGTGCATGTCCCGCATGGTCTGGAATGGGAAATCGAAGCCGCGCCCGCCCCCATGAACGCGCCCCGGTTTCGCGAACTGGCGGATCTGGGTGCCCTGCCCGACCTGATCCGCGACATCGGGTGAGTCCGCGCCCACAGGCGCCGCTCGCCACCGTATTGCCACAATTGCCGGTTTTGGGGGCAGATAATCCGCCGCTACTAAATCTGGACTTCGGACCTGGCGGCAACCTGCTAACTCATTGCAACTTGTAACTTTCTTTTGCCATCATCCTATGCTAGGTTTCCGATCAGCAGGCAAAAAAGCCAGTCGGAAAACCGACGGCATGAGGCAGACAGAGGCAATCATCGTGCAGGTTCGACCCATCAAGTCGGCCCGTCTGGGGCTATTTTTTCTCGCAGCGGTTTGGATGTGTATCGTCGTGCCGCTCAGTGTGGCCGCAGCGCCCTATGCCGCCATGGTCATGGATGCGCGCACCGGCGAGGTTTTGCATTCACGCAATGCTGACACCCGATTGCATCCGGCCTCCCTTACTAAGATGATGACACTCTATATCGCGTTTGAGGCGGTCAAGAATGGCGAGATCACGTTGGACACCAAAGTCCGTGTCTCCAAGAAGGCCGCCGCCGAGCAGCCCTCCAAACTCGGTCTGAAAGCGGGCCAACGAATCGCCCTCCGCTATCTCATCCGCGCCTCGGCGGTCAGATCCGCCAATGACGCGGCCACCGCGATCGCAGAAGCCATTTCGGGGAGCGAAGCGGCGTTCGCACGCCGGATGACCGCTACGGCCAAGGCGCTGGGCATGACCCGGACCACGTTCAAGAACGCCCACGGTCTGACCGAAGCCGGGCATTTGTCGACCGCGCGCGACATGACAATCATGGGACGCCGCATGCTCTATGACTATCCGCAATACTACAACCTTTTCTCGCGCCGCTCGACCCATGCGGGGGTCAAGGAAGTGCGCAACACCAATCGCCGCCTGCTTGACGCTTATCGTGGGGCGGACGGGATCAAGACGGGTTATACACGGGCTGCGGGGTTTAACCTCGTTGCCTCGGCCCAGCGCGGAAACGAGCGGGTGATCGCCACGGTATTCGGCGGCAAATCCACAACCTCGCGCAATGCGCGGGTGGCCGAACTTCTCGATCTGGGGTTCCGTCGGGCACCGTCGCGCGCGCCGCTGCGCAAACCCTCCCCTCCGGTCTATGCAGGCACACCGGGCGGCGCGGACGGGGCGGCGGGCAAGACCATCCGCGTCAGCGGCGCGGTGCAGAAAAGCTTGCGGCCGCACCTGCGCCCCGGCTCGGGGCAACCGGTTGTTGTGGCGCAAGCCATCGTTGAGACGGCCAAGGCCGAGGAAACGATACTGCGTGAGGAGATCGCAGAAGCGATCGCAGAGGCCAAGACACCTCAGGTATCGACAGCCAGCCTCTCGGCGCCTTCTCCGGCTGTTGTGCCACGCCCGGCGGCCCGGCCCACGACACGTGTGGCAGCAGCGGCAGGGCAGGTCGACCCGCAGGATGACAGCCAGCGCGAGGTCGTCACCCGGCTCTCCACATCCGGGGGCAAACACTGGGGCATCAATGTGGGCCGCTATACCAGCCGGTATCAGGCCGAAAAGGTGCTGCTGCGCACCGCGCTTGCCGAGATGTCGGCACTGGATGGATCGCTGCGCAAGGTGGTTCGCGGTCCGCGCGGGTTCGATGCCAATTTCCATGGCATGACACGCGAAAGCGCCGATCTTGCCTGCCGCCGCCTTCAGGCGCGGAACGTCAGCTGTTTCATGGTCGGGCCAGGCTGATCCATCGGGCTTGGCAGATCAGACGCGGCCGCGATGCGCCAGCTGGGCGCCACCGCGTCGGCTCTGCCCGTCAGGGTTTGGGTCTGTCATCCCATTCATCGCTGAGGATGCGCCGACTGTCCCCATCGGGATCATCATATTGGTTCGACCTGACGGTATAGAGAAACCCGATCAGGCCGACGGCGCCCAGGGTCAGGGAGATCGGAATCAGATAGGCCAGCACTTCCATTCAGATCACCTCAACCTCAAAGCGTTCAGCGACACTGTAATCGAAGAGGCCGACATCGCCAAGGCCGCAATCAGCGGTGTGGCAAGGCCCGCGACCGCCAGCGGTACGGCAATCACGTTATAGACCGTCGCGATCTGGAAGTTCTCGCGGATCCGGCGCACGGCGCGATCAGCAACCCCCAATGCTTCGGGAATGGGTTTGAGATCGGTGCCCAGCAACACGATGTCTGAGGCGACACGCGCTGCATCCAGGGCCGAGGCCGGAGAGATCGAGACATGCGCCGCTGAAAGCGCCGTCGTGTCATTCAACCCGTCGCCAACCATCAGGACATGCCGCCCCTCTTCGGACAGCATGGTGATACGCGCGGCCTTGTCTTCCGGCAGGGCCTCGGCCACCCATTTGGTGATACACAAACGCTTGGCCAGCGCTTCGACCGCATGGGTCGTATCGCCCGACATCAGCAGAACGTCCTTGCCGTCGGCAATCAGGGCGGCCACAGCCTCCTCCGCACCGGCCCGCAGGGCATCGGTAAAGGTAAAGGCACGCGGCGCGTCCCCTTCGATGCCCAACCAAGCCACGGTACCGGTCGCCTCTTTGGCGCCGACCCAGGCGCCTCGACCCAGACGCACGCGGCGTCCTTGCCAGAGGGCCTGCGTGCCATAACCTGGCACCTCGGTGATATCGGTCAGCGCAGCCGGTTTGATCCCGGCTTCGCGCGCGGCCTGCGTCAGAGCACGGGACAGCGGGTGCGCGGAAATCTCGGCCAAGGCCAGCGCCACCTCCAGTTCGCGGCGCCCGTGATCGCCCAGATTGGTCAGATCAGGCGCTCCGGCGGTCAGGGTGCCGGTCTTGTCAAAGACCACCGTATCGACCGCCGCCAAACGTTCCAGTGCGGTGGCGTCCTTGATCAGCATCCCCTTGCGGAACAGACGGCCCGAAGCCGCCGTGGTCACCGCAGGCACGGCCAGCCCCAGCGCGCACGGGCAGGTGATGATCAACACCGCCGCGGCGATATTGAGCGCGGTGCGCATGTCCCATGTATAAAGATACCAGCCCAGAAAGCTGAGCGCCGACAGGATATGCACACCTGGCGCATAGAGCTTGGCGGCCCTATCGGCCAGCGACGTATAGTTCGACCGCCCAGATTCCGCGATGGCCACCAGATCCGCCATGCGATGCAGCGATGTTTCCTGGCCGACCGCTGTCGCGCGGATCGTCAGGGGGCCCGTCAGGTTGACCTCGCCCGCGCTGACCGCTTGCCCGGGTTCGGCAAAGACCGGCAGCGTCTCTCCGGTCAGGAGCGACCGGTCAAGCTCGGATTGTCCCTCCTCAACCACACCGTCAATCGGCATGCGCCCGCCGGGACGCACCCGGATCAGATCGCCAACGGCCAGATCGGCAACGGAAACCTCGGCCTCAACGCCATTGACCAGCCGCCAAGCGCGCGGCACTTCAAGCGCGGCCAACTCCTCGGCCGCCGATCGCGCCGCCGCCCGTGTCCGGTAGTCCAGATAGCGGCCTGCCAACAGAAAGAAGGTGAGCGCGATGGCCGCATCGAAATATGCGTGCTTACCCGAAAGGGCGGTCTCCCACAGCGATGTCACCAGGGCCAGCACGATCGCCAGCACGATGGGCACATCCATGTTCAGCTTGCGCGCCCTCAGCGCGGACCACGCGTTGCGAAAGAACGGCTGGGCTGAAAAGGCAATCGCCGGCAGTGTGATGGCCGCTGAGATCCAGTGGAACATATCGCGTGTCGCATCTGCCGCCCCGGACCAGACCGAGACCGACAGGAGCATCACGTTCATCGACGCAAAGCCCGCCACCGCCAATCGCATCAACAGATCGCGGCCCGCGCGATCCGTCTGGGTGGCCCGTAATGCGCCCGGGTCCAGCTCATACGCCTCGTACCCGGCATCGGCCAGAACCGGCAGCAGATCGACGGCGTTTACATCCGCCTCCGCCTCGATCATCGCGCGTTTCAGCGTCAAGTTCACCCGGGCGGATGTGATGCCGGGATAACCGTTCAGGACCCGCTCCACTCCGGCGATGCATCCCTGACAGTGAATGCCGGGCAGCGACAGCGCCAGTCGAGCAGGCTCAGGCGGCAGTTCGACCGCCTGCGCAGGGGCAGCCAGGCAGCCCGGGCAGGCCGCCGCTGACTGAGGCAATTGCGCGGTCACGGCCCCCTAACTCCGCACGTGCAGGATAACGCGCTGGGTAAACTCCGTGCCGTCATCGGCCAAGGCCACCATGCGGATGTTCCAATTGCCTTCTCCCAATGTGGCGGGCGCAACATAGGTTTTGCCGTCAAAGACAAAATCGGGCGTCATGTCGTCCCTTGTGTGGGTGGCGCGGCCCAGAGTCGCCTGAAGGTCGGCTGCCTCAACCGGCGCGCCGTCTGCATCGGTAATCGACAGAAAAACCTGGCCGTCCCGTGCATAGGCCCGCACCGACCATCCCAGCGCCAGCTGCGCATCGCGCTTGGCATCGAATTGCTGCGATGCCACGTAGGAATTCTTGACCTCAAGCCCCGGAAAGGTGCTGACCGCATTATAGGCCATGCTGAAATTGACGATAAAGATGATCCCGAATGCGCCGACAAAAACCATTACCGCATGTCGTCCGGTGAATTCGCGCGTTGCCATGGTTTAGTTCCCTTTCCCAAAGAATGTGCTGTCTTTAAAGGCGCGTTCGCCATTGGTCAGATCCTCGACCCAGAACCGCAGATCTGTCCGCTCGCCCAGCGAAGGATCCGATCCCGGAGGGGCCACGACGTACACGCGTTGCAACCTCATGCCTTCGGCGGGGATGTCGATCACCTCATAGGGCGTTCCTTCCAGTTGCAGGCGCAACTGCGGGTGCCCTTTGACAAAGATGCGGAACGTGCGTTCGTCGTTGTTCTTGTTGCGCAAGCGGACATCGTAGGTGTTGCGAATGGATCCATCCGACATGGTCACGAATGTTGGATTGCGCACCGGCGCGACAGTCAGTTCGATTTCGGAACGGATGAACAGCGCAAAGATCAAAGCAAAGCCCACCACCGCCCAGAGCGCGGTGTACAAGATCGTGCGTGGCCGCAGGATGTGTTTCCAGATGTTACGGGGCGTCTCCCCTGTGCGTTCCAGATCCTCATCCGACAGGGCCATATAGTCGATCAGACCGCGCGGCTTGCCGATCTTGTCCATGATCTCGTCGCAGGCATCGATACAGAGCGCGCAGGTAATGCATTCGAGCTGTTGGCCATCGCGGATGTCGATGCCCACCGGGCACACATTCACGCAGGCCATACAGTCGATGCAATCGCCCTGCTCGGCCCCGTCGGCCACTTCTTCGGAATGCTTGCGCGGCTCCCCTCGCCATTCGCGGTAAGCCACAGTGATGGTGTCTTCGTCCATCATGGCCGCCTGGATGCGCGGCCAGGGGCAAGCATAGATACAGATCTGCTCACGCGCGAAACCACCGAAAAAGAACGTGGTCCCGGTCAGGATGGCGATCGTTGTATAGGCAATCGGATGGGCGTTCAGCGTCACCAGATCGACCAGCAAGGTCGGCGCATCGGCGAAATAAAACACCCAGGCCCCGCCCGTGGCGAGACCGATCAGCAGCCAGACCGCCCATTTGCTGACGCGTAGCCGGAACTTCCGGAAATCCATCTTTTCCTGACGGTGCAGACGCAGCCGCGCGTTGCGGTCGCCTTCGATCCAGCGTTCGACAAGGATGTAAAGATCGGTCCACACCGTCTGAGGGCAGGCATAGCCGCACCAGACCCGTCCCAGGGCCGAGGTGAACAAGAACAGCCCCAGCCCCGCCATGATCAACAGGCCCGCGACAAAGTAGAACTCATGCGGCCAGATCTCGATCCAGAAGAAATAGAAGCGGCGATGCGCCAGATCGAGCAATACCGCCTGATCCGGCAGGCTTGGCCCTCGATCCCAGCGGATCCAGGGCGTTACATAGTAAATCCCCAGAGTGACAAGAAGAATGATCCATTTGAGATTGCGAAACTGCCCCGAGACGCGTTTGGGGAAGATGGGCTCTCGAGCTGCATAAAGACTTTGTGGCTGCTCCGAACTTTCGGACAAGAGACTCACTCCAGATGAGGGTATGATGTTGGGTGCGGTTGTCTCATTCCATGCCCTGCCCAACATTGACATGGGTCAAAAAGCGCATCGTGCAGATACCTTTTGGGCGCGCCTAGTCGGTTGCCTTCCGACGGCGCAACCATCGCACAAAAGCGCGCAAAGGCGGGCGTTGCAGGCCGGATCGGGTGACGATGTGGTACCCCGCCCCCTCCTGCGCGGTGAAGAGTGCGACAAGACGCCCCGCCTCAAGATCAGCCTCAACAAAGCTGCGTACGGTGACGGCCAAACCCTGCCCGTTGCGCGCGGCATCCAGCATCATGTTGCCCGGCAGCGCGATGGTGCGCCGTTCAGGATCGGGACCGACCCCGTGCCGGGCCAGCCAGTGCGACGCCTCGGAGGTGCCCAGCTCCTCAAGCCAGGGTGCGGCAGTCAGATCGGCGGGGCTGTCGACCTTGCGATCCCCCATCAGCGAGGGGGCCGCGATGACGATCATCGGCGAGGTCAGAAGCCGCTCGCTCTCCAGCCCCGGCCAGTCACCGGGGCCATAGCGGATGGCGATGTCGATCCCACCGGGCTCAAGCGTGACAATCTGCGGCGAGGGATCGATCATGATATCGATATCGGGATGATCGGCGCGAAACTCCGGCAGGCGCGGCATCAGCCACGACGCCGCGAATGTGGGCGTGGTCGACACGTGCAGCGGACGATCCGCGTCCGCTCCGGTCAGCGTTTCGATGGTTTCGATCATACGCTGAAACCCGGCGGTCGTGGCCGCCGCCAACAGCCGCCCGGCATCGGTCAGGTCCAGAGCCCGTCCGCTCCGGTCAAACAAGGCGATATCCAGATGCCGCTCCAACCCGCGCAATTGCTGGCTGATGGCCGCATGACTGACGTTCAACGCGGCCCCCGCGCCGGTCAGGGATCCGGTGTCAACAAAGGCCGCAAAGGCGCGCAACGCAGGTAGCGGTGGCAGGCTGTGCCAGTTCATATGTAAGCTTTGCTTAAATACGGAATTTCTAATTGAGTCGCAGCTTTGCGTCTTTTCGTCAAGTATATAGCCATATGAACCATACCAGAGGATGAGGAACATGCTTGACGCTATCGCCCATACTTTAATGACCACGCGGCAGAACGACTGTCGGGCCGGTCACCTGACCCGCGTGCGCGACGTGCCGAAATGGGATGCGCCCGCCTGGTGGCGTACGCGCCCCTTGCGGAGGCGCACCTTCTGGATCGACCTGGACCGGCTTTGATGGCGCGGTCCGCCCTGATCCTGGTCGACCTGCAAAACGACTATCTCCCCGATGGTGATTGGCCGGTCGACGGGATGGAGGCCGCGGTGCAGAGCGCCCGCGGCCTCCTGACCCGTGCCCGTGACACGGGCTTGCCGGTTTTTCACATTCGGCATGAAGCCACCTCGCCGACGGCGCCGTTCTTTCGCCCGGGCACCAAGGGCGCCGACATCGTGGCTGACCTTAGCCCTCGCGCGGATGAGCCGGTGATCCACAAACACCGACCCAACAGTTTTCATGAAACCGATCTAAAAACACGCCTGCACGACGCCGAAGTCACCCATGTGATCCTTGCTGGGGCCATGACCCAGATGTGCATTGATGCCACCGCCCGCGCCGCGCGGGATTTCGGCTTTGGTGTGACGGTTGCACAGGATGCCTGCGCGGCCCGCGCGATCAACTGGAACGGTGTCACCGTGCCCGCATCCCAGGTTCAGGCGACCATTCTGTCGGCATTGAAGATGTCTTATGCGCGGGTTCTGCCGACGGGTGAGATTATCACGGCCATGGCATAGAAAAGCGCCGGTCTTCTAGGAAACGCGCGAACAGAACAGAAGACCGGCGCTGCACCTCCGGGCCATTTGCACGGCCCGGAGTATCTGGTTCGGACCTGGCTACTCACCGCCGCCCAACTGGTGGACATAAGCGGTCACGGCGCGGATCTGCGCCTCGGTCAGGCGGGTTTGCCAAGGCGGCATCACACCAAAGCGCGAATAGGTCACTGTCTCCATCAGCGTCTCATAGTCACCGCCGTAGAGCCAGATCGCGTCCGACAGGTTCGGCGCCCCCTGGAAGATATCGCCTTCGCCCGCTTCACCATGACAGGCCGAGCATTGGTCGAGATACACAACCTCTCCGGCTTCCACCTGGCTGGGATCGGCCGCTTGACCCCCTGACAGGACCTGCACATAGTTCACGACCTGAACGATCTCTTCAGGTTCCAGCAATTCACCAAAAGCCGGCATCTCCGAGTAATGAGCGTCGAAGTCTTCCTCGTTCCGGATACCGTGGCTGATGGTATAGTGGATGGCTTCCATGTCGCCGCCCCACAGCCAGTCATCGTCCAAAAGGTTGGGATAACCCACCGCACCGGCTGCACCCGATCCGTGACACTGCGCACACCAGGTACGGAACACAGCCTCACCCGAGGACACCGCAAAGCTGTAGATCTCGGGATCGTCGCCAATCGACGCCAGCTCGACACCTTCAAGGCGTGCGTTGATCTCGGCATTCTGTGCCTCGAACTCGGCAATATCCTCGGCCACCTCACCACGGGTGGAATAGCCCAGCAGACCCGCTGTTGCCTGGTTGACCAGAGGCCACGCCGGATAGGCGATGGTATATCCGATGCCCCAGACGATCGTCGCATAAAAGACCCAGACCCACCATTTGGGCAGTGGATTGTTGAACTCTTCAATCCCGTCCCAGGAATGGCCGGTGGTTTCGGGGTCCTTGTTTTGCTGTACTGGTTTCTTACTCATGAATCTGCCTCCTTGGACGCAGCCGGTTTGTCTTCATTCCGGAACACGACATTTGCCGTGTCCCGATACGTTTTGCTGCTGCCAGGGCGGAAAACCCAGATGACGACGCCGATGAAGAAGATGAACATCGCCAACAGGAACCAGCTATCCGCCAGTTGCCGAAGGAACGTGTAGGTTTCCATGTTTCAGACCCTCCCTTAGCGGCTTGCATCTGGGGTGAAGGTCGAAAAGTCGACCAGCGTACCCAGCATTTGCAGATAAGCGACCAGTGCGTCCGCTTCGGAGATGCCAGGTTGGCTATCGAAGTTGCGCACCTGCGCACCCGGATAGCGTTCCAGCAAATCGTCAAAGTCACTGTCGGCATCAGCCTGCGCCCGGAAGTCCGCCGCCGCGTTGGCGATCATCTCATCGGTATAGGGCACGCCCACGAACCGGTTGGCCCGCAACAGATCCTCGATGTAATCCGGCTCGATCATTGTCCGCTCCAGAAAGCCGTATTTCGGCATGATCGATTCCGGCACCACCGATTGCGGATCCCGCAGGTGAACGATGTGCCAATCGTCTGAGTACCGGCCACCGACCCGGGCCAGATCGGGCCCGGTCCGCTTGGAACCCCACTGGAACGGATGGTCATACATCGACTCCGCAGCCAGAGAGTAGTGGCCATACCGCTCGACCTCGTCCCGCATCGGCCGGATCATCTGGCTGTGGCAGACATAACAGCCTTCGCGGATATAGATGTTCCGACCGGTCAGTTCGAGCGGGGAGTAGGGGCGCATGCCGTCTACTTCCTCGATCGTGTTCTCAAGATAGAACAGCGGCGTGATCTGAACGATGCCCCCGATGGTGACAACCAGAAAGCTGAACACCAGAAGGAGGGTCGCGTTGGTCTCAAGGATCTTGTGTTTGTCCAAAAGTGCCATGTGTCCGGGCCCTCCTTATTCGGCCGGGACGGCTGTTGACAGGCTGGCCTCTTTGGCCGGACTCCGTCTGACAGTCATCCACAGATTATAGCACATGATGATCGCACCGGTGAGGTAGAGAACCCCGCCCAGACCGCGCACCACATACATCGGGAACTTGGCGGCCACAGTGTCGGCAAAGCTGTTCACCAAGAAGCCGTTCGCGTCCACTTCACGCCACATCAGGCCTTCCATGATGCCCGTCACCCACATCGACGCGGCGTAGAGCACGATGCCGATCGTGGCGAGCCAGAAGTGCCAGGAGACGAGACCAAGCGAATAGAGACGCTCGCGTTTCCACAAGACTGGCACCAGGAAGTAGAGCGCACCGAAGGTGATCATGCCGTTCCAGCCCAAGGCGCCGGAATGCACGTGACCGATGGTCCAGTCTGTATAGTGGCTGAGCGAGTTGACCGCGCGGATCGACATCATCGGACCCTCAAAGGTCGACATACCGTAAAAGCCCACCGAGATCACCATCATCCGGATCACCGGGTCGGTCCTCAGCTTGTCCCACGCGCCCGAGAGCGTCATCAGCCCGTTGATCATACCACCCCAGGAGGGCATCCACAGCACGATCGAGAACACCATGCCCAAGGTCGAGGCCCAGTCAGGCAACGCGGTATAGTGCAGATGGTGCGGACCCGCCCAGATATAGAGGAAGATCAGCGCCCAGAAGTGGATGATCGACAGCTTATAGCTGAACACCGGACGTTCGGCCTGCTTGGGGATGAAATAGTACATCATGCCCAGGAAGCCGGCAGTCAGGAAGAAGCCCACTGCGTTATGGCCATACCACCACTGCACCATGGCATCCTGTACGCCAGGCCACAGGATGATCGATTTCGATCCCCAGATGCTGACCGGGATGGTCAGGTTGTTGACCACGTGCAGCATCGCGACTGTGACGATGAACGACAAAAGGAACCAGTTGGCGACGTAAATATGCGGCTCTTTCCGCTTGACCAGCGTTCCCAGGAACACGGCCAGATAAGCCACCCAGACAACGGTCAGCCACAGATCGACATACCACTCAGGCTCGGCATATTCCTTGGACTGCGTTCCACCCAGCACGTAACCGGTCGCCGCCAGAACGATAAACAACTGATAGCCCCAGAAAACGAACCAGACCAGGTTGCCGCCCCAAAGCCGTGCCGCAGACGTTCGCTGCACGATATAAAGCGATGAGCAGATCAGAGCGTTGCCGCCAAAGGCGAAAATCACCGCCGAGGTATGAAGCGGGCGCAACCGCCCGAAGTTCAGAAAGCCCTGCGCCCATTCGAAATTGAGCACCGGAAACGCCAACTGAAACGCGATGACGACGCCAACCAGGAAGCCGATAACCCCCCAGAACGCCGTCGCGATCACGCCTGCGCGGATCACGCCATCATTGTACTCCAACGACAGGTCAGTGGCGGACACAGGCTCATCCGTGCGCCGCAGTGTCCATAGAAACAGCCCACCGGCCACCAACATGATCAGGATCATGTGGACCTGGTAAGCCAGATCACGCGCATAAGAGGCGCCAATCATCGCAAACAGCGTGATAAGGCCAAGCGCGATCAGCTTGAGATAGTTCAACATATTTCGTCCCTTCGTCATGTCCGCGCGATTCATCAATGCCGCCGGACGGATTAGACTGGGTGCTTGATCGCCCGATACGAGCTCAAATGCCTTGATCTGAATCAAGCATTTCAATGGCAGCTTTTGACGCGCATCAACGATGGTCCGCGGCAGGCGTGCCTAATGTCGGTTCATTAAGATTGCTCCAAACAGGGGAGACTACTGACATGGCCTACAAATCACTGCTAACAGTGATCACCGACGCCGCCACCGCCAAAGCGCCGCTGGACCACATCACAGCGCTGGCCGCGGCCCAGGATGCGCATGTCGAGGCATTGTGCCTCGGCGTTGATCGCACCCAGACAGGATACTACTATGCCGGAGCCAATGCTCTGATTTTGCAGGAAACTCTGACGCGCGCCCATGCAGAGGCCGCGGATTTGCTGGCAATGGCCAAAGAGACGCTGTCGAAATCCGATATCCGCTGGTCGGCGGATGACGGCGTCACACCATTCGCAGATATCGCCCGGCATGTGGCGCTGCATGCGCGGTTTTCCGATCTCGTCGTTCTGCCAAAGCCCTATGGCGACGAGCGGGGTGCCGAATTGGAGCCGCTGGTGGAGGCGGCGCTTTTTGACGCAGATGCTCCGGTTCTGGTCGTGCCGGATGGGGTTGCGCCCTGCCCGGCCCCGTCGCAGGTGCTGGTCGCCTGGAACCAGTCCCGCGAAGCATTGGCCGCGATCCGTGCGGCACTCCCGCTGCTGAAACAGGCCAAGCTGGTGCGCATTGTGGTGATTGACCCGCCCCAACATGGGCCCGAACGTTCCGACCCGGGCGGTCTGCTTAGCCAGATGTTGGCGCGCCACGGCGTCTCTTGCGAGATCGATGTCGTCTCCAAGACCATGCCACGGGTGTCGGACGTACTGAACCGGCATGTGGTCGACAAAGGTGCCGATATGATTGTGATGGGTGCTTATGGGCATTCGCGGTTCCGCGAGGCCATTCTCGGCGGGGCCACCCGCAATATGTTGGAGCAGGCCACCGTGCCTGTCTTTATGGCCCATTGACCCTTGGGCGCGGCATGGGTTCGCTCTGCCGCGCCCTCTGGTCAGGCCCCACGGGCCATCTACGGATCAGGTCGAGTATCACTGCGCATCCCGCAGCCCGACCGCGCTCAAGCACTGATCCTACTGGCGTTTTTGTCTTGGATTAGGTGTCACACGTACCCATCGCCCGCAAGGTTCCGGGCACACGCCCCGTCACAGCGAAAAAAGACAGAGAGACCCGACCGGCGATCTCCAGCGATATGCCTCAGCCCAATACACCACCATCGCTGTCATCGCCCGCCTCTTCCAGCAACCGATCCATATCGGGTACGGTCACGTGCCGCTTGCCCTCAAGCACGATGACCTTGTCTTTCTTCAAAGCCGAGATCTGGCGGCTGACCGTCTCCAGCGTGAGACCCAGATAATCCGCCATCGCCTCCCGCGTCAGCGGCAGATCGAACACCACTTGGCCGGTTCCGGTTTTCATGTTCAGCGTCACGTCCCGACGGGCGATAATGGTCAACAGGCTGGCGATCTTTTCTCGCGCGGTCTTGCGGCCCAGGACCAGCATCCATTCGCGCGCGGCATCCAGTTCGTCCAGCGTCATTTCCAGCAAACGGTGCGCCACATGTGGCGTATCGTTCATCAGGTCCTCAAAGGGTTTTCTGCGGAAACAACACATCACCACATCCGTGGTCGCCACGACATCATAGGCCGCCCCATCCCGGCCTGGCCTGCCCACAAAGTCCGAGGGCAACAGCAAACCCACCATCTGGGTGCGCCCATCCTCCATCGTCTGGCTCAGCGTGGCGATCCCCGAAACCACCGATCCGACAAAATCCATTTTGTCGCCCGACCACATAACGGACTGACCGGCCTCGAAGGTTCTATAGTACTTGATCTCCTCCAGCCGCGCGAGCTCATCAGTCTCGCATCTCGCACAAACGGCCCGGTGCCGGATTGGACAATCCGAGCACTCCTGAGAGAATGACTGGTTCAGATTCATGCGCGCTTCCAACTTGATCTGCGTCAAGGAACAGTCCCCTCCGCTTGGTCTAAGACTAAGCACATGAGGACAAAATCGCAATTGGCCAAGCTTGGGCTATTTGACGCGCGGGTGCCCCGGTATACCAGTTATCCGACGGCGCCGCACTTCAATGATCAGGTCGGGGCCAACCAGTTTACCAACTGGCTGTCGCAAGTTCCCGCTGGGGGACAGGTCTCACTTTATATCCACGTCCCGTTTTGCAGGCGATTGTGTTGGTTTTGCGCATGTCGGACGCAGGGAACGCAATCGGCCAAACCGGTGGCGGAGTACCTCAAGACCCTCAAACAGGAACTTGCCCTGGTTGCGCAAACCCTGCCCGAGGGCGTCAGTCTGTCGCGGCTCCATTGGGGGGGCGGGACCCCGACACTCCTGACACCAGAGATGATGACCGACCTTGCCGGGACGATCGCCGAGGTCGCGCCATTGGCCGATGGCTACGAGTTCTCGGTCGAGATTGACCCCAATGAACTGGATCAGGCGCGTGTCGACGCCCTGGCGGCGGCGGGGATGAACCGCGCTTCTATCGGGGTGCAGGATTTCGACGACGAGATTCAGCAGATCATCGGTCGGATCCAGAGCTTCGACGTAACGAGGGATGCAGCGGAAATGCTGCGCGCCAGCGGGATCCAGAGCCTGAATGCCGATATCCTCTTCGGCCTGCCAAACCAGTCGAAAAAACGGATGACGGAAAGCGTTCAGAAATTGCTGTCGCTGAACCCGGATCGTGTCGCGCTTTATGGATACGCCCATGTGCCTTGGATGGCGCGGCGGCAAACGATGATTCCTTCCGATACCCTGCCCACGCCCGAGGAGCGGCTGGAGCTTTTCGATACCGCGCGCCGCCTGTTTATGTGGGACGGGTACCGCGAGATCGGGATTGATCATTTTGCCCGGCCCGATGACGGGCTGACGGTTGCATTGGACGCAGGCAGGCTGCGCCGGAACTTCCAGGGCTACACCGACGATACCTCCGACGTGCTGATCGGTGTCGGCGCTTCGTCAATCTCGAAATTCCCGCAAGGGTATACCCAGAACGCGCCATCGACCGGTCTGCATGTGGCCGCCATTCGCGATGGTCGGTTCTCGGTGTCGCGGGGCCATGCGTTCAAGGGTGATGACAAACTCAGGGCCCGCCTGATCGAGGCGCTGATGTGCGACTTCCGGATCGACGCGGAGGAGATCCATCGTGATTTCGGGCTGTCCGCGCACGACCTGCAGGATCTCTTTGACAAGGTTATGCGCGCGTTTCCAGGTGTGGTGGAGTTGACACAGGATGGCCTGTATCTGCCTCATGACGCGCGACCCTTGACCCGAATGATCGCCCGCGTCTTTGACGCCTACGATCTCAGCAAAGCCGGACACTCCTCGGCCATCTGATCCAAATGAGCGCCTGCGGCGCAGTGCATTCTTGTGCGAGGCTCTGCCTCGCGCTCCGGGAATATTTAGGGCCAGAAGAAGTGTAAGACTGCCCAGCTTCTTCTGGCCCTAAATATTCCCGGGGGAGCGCGTAGCGCGGGGGCAGAGCCCCCCAGGGATCCTCACCCGGCCGCTTTGAGCAAGGTCTGAGTATACTCCATCTGCGGCGCGGAAAAAAGCGCTTCGGCGTCACCATATTCCACAACATCGCCCTGTTTCATCACGATCATCTTGTGGCTCATGGCGCGTACGACCTTTAGATCGTGGCTGATAAAGAGATAGGCCAGCCCGTATTTCTCCTGCAGATCCCGCAAGAGCGTGACGATCTGCACCTGCACGGTCATATCCAGCGCCGACGTGGGTTCATCCAGGACCAGCAGCTTGGGTCTGAGCACCATGGCGCGAGCAATTGCGATGCGCTGGCGCTGCCCGCCCGAGAATTCATGCGGATAGCGGTCCATCGCTGCAGGATCCAGCCCGGTTTCCACCATCGCCTCGGCCACCAACTCGCGCGTATCGCGATCGGGGTCGACTTTGTGGATGCTCAACCCTTCGGCGATGATCTGAAAACAGGTCATCCTTGGGCTGAGGGAACCAAAAGGGTCCTGAAAGACGATCTGCATATCCTTGCGCAACCGGCGCAGATCCCGGGTGGACCATTGGCGGATGTCGCGCTCCAGAAAATGGATGCCGCCATCAGAACTGATCAGGCGCATAATGGCCAGCGCGAGCGTCGTCTTGCCCGATCCGCTCTCGCCGACGATGCCCAGCGTCTCGCCCGCGCGGACCGACAAGGACGTGTCGTTGACCGCTTTCACATGGCCCACGGTACGCTTGAGAAATCCACGCTGGATGGGAAACCAGACCCTGAGATTTTGTGTCGTGATGATCTCGGCCGCGCCCTCGGGCACCGGTTGGGGGGCGCCGGAGGGCTCAGCCGCCAACAGCTTTTGTGTGTAGGGGTGTTGCGGGCTGGCGAAGATCTCTGCCGTAGGGCCGCTTTCCACAATCTCGCCGTCTTTCATCACACAAACCCGATCGGCGATCCGGCGCACCACGCCCAGATCATGGGTGATGAACAGCAGGCCCATTCCTTCCTCAGCCTTGAGATCGGCCAACAAGTCAAGAATCTGCGCCTGGATCGTCACATCCAGCGCGGTGGTCGGTTCATCGGCAATCAGAATATCGGGCTGGTTGGCCAGTGCCATCGCAATCATAACGCGTTGGCGTTGGCCGCCTGACAACTGGTGCGGATATGCGCCCAGGCGACTTTCGGCATCGCGAATGCCGACCTTCTCCAGAAGTTCGATAATACGCAGCCGTGCCTCTGCGTCGACCAGCCCCTGATGCAGCGCCAACGATTCTCGCAGCTGCTTTTCGATGGTGTGCAGCGGGTTGAGCGATGTCATCGGCTCTTGAAAGATAAAGCTGATGTCGTTGCCACGCACGCGGCGCAACTGGCGATCATCAGCACCGATCATCTCCTGCCCGTCATAGGTGACCGAGCCTGCAACCTGGGCACTGTCGCCCAGCAGCGATACGGTCGACAGAGCCGTCACCGACTTGCCCGACCCGCTTTCTCCCACCAGCGCCACGGTCTCGCCTCGGTCGAGGCTGAAGCTGACCCCGCGCACGGCTTGGGTCATTTGCCCATCCTGGCGGAACGCCACAGTGAGGTCTTTGACGGTCAAAAGCGCGGTCATGTGAAGGTCTTTCTTGGGTCGAATGCGTCACGGATGCCCTCAAAGATAAACACCAAAAGTGACAGCATGATCGCAAATGCAAAAAACGCGGTGAAGGCCAGCCAGGGCGCCTGAAGGTTTTCCTTGGCTTGCAAGGTCAACTCTCCCAGCGACGGAGCTGAAGAGGGCAGGCCGAATCCCAGAAAATCCAAGCTGGCCAGCGTGCCGATGGTGCCTGTGACGATAAAGGGCAGCATGGTCAGGGTCGCCACCATCGCATTGGGCAGCATGTGACGGAACATGATCGTCATATTGCCCACGCCCAGCGCCTTGGCCGCGCGGACATATTCCAGGTTGCGCGCGCGCAGAAACTCCGCCCGGACCACACCCACAAGGGCGGTCCAACTGAAGATGACCAGGAGAAAGACCAAGAGCCAGAAACTTCGCCCCAGAATCGCAAACATGATGATGATCACATACAGGAAGGGTGTCGCGGTCCAGATCTCGATGATGCGCTGGAAGATCAGATCGAGCCAGCCGCCGAAATACCCCTGCACCGCGCCCGCTATGATCCCGATGATCGAGGCCGCGGCCGTTACCATCAGCGTAAACGCCACCGACAGCCGGAAACCATGGATTACACGCGCCATCACATCGCGCTTGGTGTCATCGGTGCCCAGCCAGTTTTCTCCGTTTGGCGGCAACGGCGCCGCACCCGGACGATCGACGGGTGTATCATAAGAATACGGGATCACCGGCCAGATCATCCAGCCGCGCGTGATCTCCTCACCCTCTACGATCCCGTCCTGGGCGTCTTGGATATACCCGTCGGGATCGTCAAAGCACTGATCCAGGCCACCGGTTATGATCAGGCATTGCACCTCAGGGTCGCGATAGACGGCCTCGGTCTGGAAATCGCCACCAAAGGCGGTCTCTGGATAAAAGCTCCAGATCGGCGTGTAAAAACTGTTCTGATAGCGGATGAGGATCGGTTTGTCGTAGGCCAGGAACTCAGCAAAAAGGCTCAGCCCGAACAGCACCGAAAAAATCCACAGCGACCAATGTGCACGCTTGTTGCGTTTGAAGTTCCGCCAGCGGCGTTCGTTGAGGGCAGAGAGGGCCATGCGCTATCCCTCCCTCCGCTCGAAATCAATGCGTGGATCCACGAGCACATACATCAGATCCGACAGAATTCCGACCACAAGACCGATCAGGCCGAAGATAAAGAGTGTTCCAAAGACCACCGGATAGTCACGCGCAACGGCGGACTCAAATGCCAAGCGGCCCAGACCGTCCAGCGAAAAGATCGTCTCGATGATCAGCGATCCGGTAAAGAACACACCGATGAACACCGCCGGAAATCCCGCAATCACGATCAGCATCGCATTGCGGAATACATGCCCATAAAGCACGCGGCCCTCGCTGAGGCCCTTGGCGCGGGCGGTCATCACATAGTGTTTCTTGATCTCGTCGAGAAAGCTGTTTTTGGTCAGTAGCGTCAGTGTCGCAAAGGCCGAGATGGTCGAGGCCAGAACCGGCAAGGTAATATGCCAGAAATAATCGCCGATCTTGCCCAAAAGGCTCAGATCCTCCCAGTTTTCAGACGTCAGGCCCCGCAAGGGAAACACTTGCCAGTACGAGCCGCCCGCGAAGAGAACCAACAGCAGAATCGCGAAAAGAAATCCCGGGATCGCATAGGCCACGATGATCGCTCCACTGGTCCAGGTGTCGAAGCTGCTGCCATCGTTCACCGCTTTTCGGATGCCCAGCGGGATTGAGATTAGATAAGCGATCAGCGTCGACCAAAGCCCCAGAGAGATCGACACCGGCAACTTTTCGATGATCAGGTCGATCACACTGACGGACCGAAAGTAACTCTCGCCGAAGTCGAGGCGCATATAGTTCCAGATCATGTTAAAGAACCGCTCAACTGGCGGTTTGTCGAAACCGAACTCCCGCTCGAGCTGTTCGATGAATTCGGGCGGCAGGCCGCGCGCGCCGACATACTCGCTTTCGACAAGGCCCTCGGTCTGGCCGGTATCATTGGCGCCACCGGCAAAACCTGCAAACACATCCCCCTGACCCTGGGCCCGGGCAATCGCCTGTTCGATCGGCCCACCGGGCACGAACTGCGCCAACGCAAAGTTGACCAGCATAATCCCGAATAACGTGGGGATAATCAGCAGCATCCGCCGCAGAATATACGCGCCCATGAAGGCCGTCCTCAGCTCTTACCTCAGTGCACCGGCGGATCTTAGCGCTGCTGCCTTGTCTGCGTTGTACCACCAGAAATCCAGATGACCCAAGGCATAAGGCGGAATTGTCTCGGGGTGCTCGTATTGGTTGTAATACGCCACCCAGTGATCCTGTTTGTACCACAGCGGGATCATAAAGAACTCATGGCGCAGGGCACGATCCAGCGCGCGTAGCGCGGCCTGCTCTTCTTCCAATCTGGTCGCGTTCAAAGACCGGTCCATGATCTCGTCAATCAACGGGCTGGCCAGGCCTGCGGGGTTGAACAAGGAAAACTCGGCCGCCTCGGACCCGAATTGCTGGGGCAGACCGGTGCCGGTGCCCAGAAAAGGCGAGTAGCTGTCAAAGACCAGATCATAGTCGCGATCGCGTTCGCGCTTGGTGTATTGGGCGGTGTCGACCTCATCCAGGCGGATGCCCACGCCGAGCTTTTGGACGTTGGAGATGAAGTTCTCCATAATGGCCTTGCCCGTGGCCGAGGAGGCTGCGCTGAACAGAAATGACAACTGGAACGGTTGGCCATCCGGCGTGGTGCGCATGCCATCGGCCCCGACCTTGTACCCGGCCTCATCCAGCAAACGCATCGCTTCGCGCGCGTTGCGGCGATCAAAGAGCCGGTCGGGATCGGAGGTGTGCGGCATGCGCACCTGCGACGTCAGCATGTCTGATGGCACCAGATCACCAAGCGATTTGAGAAATTCCAGTTCCGTCCCCTCGGGCACACCGACCGCCATGACCGGGGAGTTCTCTGAAAACGAGGTCCGTTGTCTGAAAAGACCGTATTGCAGGCTCTCATTGGTCCACTCAAAGTTATAGGCCAGTGCGATTGCGTCGCGAACACGCTTGTCCTGAAACACCGTTCTGCCCAGGTTGAAGACGATCCCCGTGGCCCCGGGAGGCGCCCCATCAGGCAGTTCCGCCTTGATCACATGGCCATCACGCAGCTTGGGGAAATCGTACCCTGTGGCCCATCTGCGGCTGTCGCCTTCGACACGCATGGTGTACTCGCCGGCCTTGAACGCCTCGAACGCGGCCGCGTTGTCCGAAAAGATCTCCAGCCGAATGCGGTCGAAATTGTTGCGCCCGACATTGAAGGCCAGATCCTTGCCCCAGTAATCGTCGCGCCGCTCCAGCACGATCCGCCGTGACAAGTCATGCTCTGTTATGATGTAGGGACCCGACCCCAGAGGAGGCTGTGTCCATGTCTCGGAGAGTTGGATTCCGGTTTCTTCAAACCAGGCCTTGGACCAGACAGGGACGCCGCCGACCACCTCGACCAGGCTGCGGCGGGAAATCCCCTCCTGGAAGTAGAACTTAATAGTATAATCGTCGATCACCTCTATCTCGGGCACGCGCTGGCTGACGGCTTGGGCATAGCTGGGCAACCCTTGGGTGGTGATCAGCTCAAAGCTGAACGCGACATCATGCGCGGTCACCGGGCTGCCATCCGAAAACCGGGCCTCGGGGCGCATGTAAAAGATCACCCACTCCTTGCTGACCGGGTACTCGAGTCGTTCACAAAGCAGGCAGTAAAGCTCGGCATAGACATCGGCCGGCACCGCGACCTGGCTCGGCGCTTCGCCCAGCAGGCTTTCGTAATGCATAATCGAGAAGAGATGCGCGCGTCCGCGCCCGTTATAGGGGTTGAGGGAATCGAGAGAGCCCACGAAGGGCATCGAGACCTCTCCCCCTTTCGGTGCATCCGGGTTCACATAGGCGAAATGCGGAAAATCCGCCGGGTAGGTCAGATCGCCATAGAAGGAATAGCCGTGGCTGACGATCACCTCGTCTGGCGCTGCATCCTCTGCCCGGACCATGATCGCTGACATCAACACGAATGACAGACAGACAAATCCGAAACTGAGCAAAGGGTTTTGAGACGTGCGGCGCGCGAGGGCACGGGATCGGGTCATATGGCTCTTCCTGTTGTGTCGGGGGCCTTTACCGGCCTTTCTGCTGAAGGATGTATGGTAATCGGCAGCCAAGCCAAGCTTCAAGTTGAGAATACGTGATATGGCGCGAGCGGCAGGTGATCGACAGCATCCTGCGCTTTTTCTCGCGCTACGCGCGATGCGAGGCTCTGCCTCGCGCTCCGGGAATATTTTGAGCCAGAAGAAGCAGGAGGCCGGACCAGACCTTGGCCGGACGGCGCCTGAGCAAACCGTCGCCGCGCCGGTCAGGACGATCGGCTCAGGCCTATCTGCACATGAAAAAGGCCGCTGCGGGTTGCAACGGCCCTTCTTGTATCAATCTTCCCGTGCTCAGTCGTCGAGACTGTCGAGATAGGCGATCAGATTGGCGCGATCTTCGATCTTGCGCATGCCGGAATAGCTCATCGAGGTGCCCGGCGCATAGTTGCGCGGGCTTTCAAGGAAATCGCTGAGGTTTTCCGGTGTCCAAACACCGTCGAGCGAGGCCAGCGCGTCGGAATACCCGAACCCTTCAGACGATGCTTTGGGGCGGCCCACGATGGCATAGAGATAAGGACCCGTGCCGTTCGCGCCCTGCTCAAGCTTGTGGCAGGCGCTGCATTGGCGGAACAGACGCGCGCCTTTGTCCACTTCGGCGGATGCCAGGACGGTCGCAAAATCAACCTCTTCAACCTCGGCGGTTTCGGCGCTGCCATCATCGACTTCGATCACATAGGCTTGTTGGCCGTGCGATTCGACGGAGTAAAGCTCCTCCGCTGCCCAGCTGCCCAGCAAAAACACCAAAAGTGCCCCGAACAAGCCAGCGGCGGCTTTGGTGAAGGTCATCGTATCCAGCATCGTTCGCACGTTCCCTATGATCCGTTTGCGCGGGTATCTATTGATTCCCTAGGGGAGTCGCAAGTAATAGACACCGCGACCAAACGCCCATTTCGTTTAAATACCCTGAAGGACATCAAATGACCTCCGGCAAAATCGCCCGCATCGCCTTTCAGGGGGAACCTGGCGCCTATAGCCATCAGGCCTGCCACGAGGCCCGCCCCGAGATGGAGGCCATGCCCTGCCGGACGTTCGAAGATGCGATCGAAGCCGTGCGCAGCGGTCAGGCGGACCTGGGCATGCTGCCGGTCGAGAACTCGACCTATGGCCGGGTGGCCGACATCCATTCCCTGTTGCCCGCAAGTGGTCTGCACATCATCGATGAAGCGTTCGTGCGCGTGCATATCAACCTGCTGGCCGTGCCTGGGACAAAGCTGCATGCTATTGAACAGGCGATGAGCCACACGGTGCTGTTGGGTCAGTGCAAGGAATTCCTGGCGGACCATGGCATTCACCGGATCATTGGCGCCGATACTGCCGGATCGGCCCGCCATGTGGCCGAGCTGGCCAATCCCAAGATCGCGGCGCTGGCCAGCGAACTGGCCGGCGAGATCTATGGGTTGGACGTCCTGGCGCGCCATATCGAGGATCACGGCAACAACACCACACGGTTTCTGATTATGTCGCGCGACGCAGACCGGTCCCGGCGCGGCACCGATGGCATGATCACCTCGTTTGTCTTTCAGGTGCGCAACATTCCCGCGGCGCTGTACAAAGCGATGGGCGGGTTTGCCACCAATGGCGTGAACATGACAAAGCTGGAAAGCTATATGGTGGGCGGAACCTTTACCGCCACGCAGTTCTATGCCGATATCGAAGGGCACCCCGACGATCCGGCCGTGAAACGTGCGCTGGACGAACTGGATTACTTTACCACCAACGTAAAGATCCTCGGCGTCTATCCGGCAGATCCGGGGCGCCATTAGATCCGCGCCTGGATCACGATACCTGAGCCTGAACGGCGCGCGCTTCGTCTGTCGACGATCCGCATGTCCTTGCAAAACCGACCAAGCGTCGGGCAAACCGTGGACAGTTGGTTTGGTCGGCGGTCGGCACTGCACGGGGATCTGTCTCGAGCTTCAAAGTGGAGCAGTCCGGCATTCCGACATCGGTGGCGGCGCCCAATCAGCTGCTTAGAGAAAAATCCGATGAGGCGCGCGGATGCAACCAGACGCCGTGAGGGGTTTACGCAAGCCGCGTTTTCTTTGATCCTGGCGTCACAATCTTAGGGAGAAAACCGATGCGTTCCGCCAGATCCGTCCTGTTCCTACCAGTCGCTCTTGCCCTCAGCGGTGTTGCCAGCCCATCCTGGGCACAGGGCGACGAGAGCTGCGCAGCGCTGCACAACACCGCCCTGGCGTCGGGGTTTGTCACCTCGGCCCGCGTGGTCGAGGCAACCGACGCTCTGCCCGCGTATTGCGAGGTACGTGCCACGGCCTTGCCTGCCATCTCGATCGAGGTGCGCCTGCCGATGGAAGGGTGGAACGGCAAATACTATCAGGCCGGGTGCGGCGGGTTTTGTGGCATCCTGGGGCGTGCGGATGCGGCCGCGGGTTGGGTGAACGCTATGCGGCCGGGGCTGGAACGCGGCTATGCCACGGCAACTTCAGATAGCGGTCATCATGGCCTGTCGGTGCTGGATGCGGGCTGGGCGGCGGATAATCCGCATGCCGAACGAGATTGGGGCTGGCGGTCGATTGGCGAAACCCACCGGGTCGCGCAATCGATGATCACGGCGTTTTACGGCAGCACGACTGAAGAGGCGATCTTTCAGGGCTGCTCTACCGGCGGGCGCATGGCGCATATGGCCGCTCTGAGATACCCTGAGATGTTCCAGGGCATTATCTCGGGCGCGCCCGCGATGGATTACACCGGGCTGGTAGGCACCAAGATGAGCTATCTGATGCAGGCCAATACCGGGGCGGATGGTCAGCCGATCCTGAAACCCGGCAAGGAGCTGCTGATTGGCGACGCAGTGATGGCGGCCTGCGATGGGCTCGACGGAGCAGAGGACGGCCTGATCTCGGACCCGCGCAGTTGCAACGCGGACCTCACCGCCCTGCAATGCAGCGGTGCGGCAGGCGCGGATTGCCTGACCGATGCCGAACTGGAGGTGATCGCCAAATGGCGCCACGGCCCGGTGAACGCGGCGGGCGAGCAGTTGTATCCCGGCGGAGTTCCCGCTGGATCCGAACCGTTCTGGTGGCTGTGGCTGACCGGCAATGCCGATGGCGGTGGCAAACTGGTGAACGCCTTTACCACCAATTTCGGGGCCTACATGGCCTTTGCGGACGATCCCGGAGCCAGTTGGACCCCCCAGCAGTTCGATTTTGAGACCGATCCCGCGCTGCTGGAACCGATGGGCCGGGTCTATAACGCGGACAATCCCGATATTTCGGCCTTCCGCGCGGCAGGCGGCAAGATGATCGTCTGGCATGGGTGGGGCGATTCGATCGTCACACCTTTCAAGACGGTCGATTGGTATGACCGGGCGGCTGACATGGCAGGCGGTGAGGCGATTTTACAGGAAAATGTCGCCCTTTTCATGCTCCCGGGGGTCGATCATTGCGGGATCCTGCCCGGGCCGGGCGGAATATCGCAGGCAGGGATTGATCCCATGACGGCCCTGGAACGCTGGATGGAAACCGGAACTGCACCCAGCTCCATTCTTGTCGGCGATTGACCACCGGACAACTGGCCGTTTCGTGGTCACGCGATGCGGCTTGCCCGATCCTCGATATCCTTGGCGTAATCGGCCACACGCAGCTTGAAGCGCTTGCTCAGGTTGGACTTGGCCAGTTTCATCGACTGCACGAAAAGCCTGGCAGGCAAGGTGCTGGGTTTGAACTGCGCCGACACCGCGACCCGTGTCCGTCTGGGGGACAGGGGCATCAACTCGATCTCGAGAAGCGTGATCAGACCGCTGGATCTGCTTTCGAAGACCATGTCGCTGGGCGGTGTGTATTGGGTCAGTTCCACCCGGGCAGACCGCTCTTTGCCGCGCATGGAAAAGCTGGCCTCCCAGGCTAGGCCAACCTCGGGGGCCTCATGTTCGCCCACGCGATGCACCTCCGCTCCACGCCGGATCGCTGAGCGTTCGAACATCTCGAAATCCGACAGCATCCCAAAGACGGTCGCAATCGGTGCTTCGACATCTTCCTTGGTAGACAACTTCATACTGCGTGCCCCGGGTTTTTTTAGGAATGGGAAAGCTTGCCGTCAATCCAGCCTGTCCGCAAGCCAGTTCCTCAGCAAAAAATGCGCAATCGAGCCTTTTCTGGCAGGTTTGATAATGGGGTGCTGGCCTGCGAATGCGGTCATCATCTCGTCGCGGGTGACCCAGATCGCATCGTCGATTTCCCGCGGGTCAATGGTGATCTCGCGGCTTGTCGCCTCGCCCGCGCATCCAAACATCAGCGACGCCGGAAAGGGCCATGGCTGGCTTGCCAGATAGCCGACGGGACCGACTGTGACGGCGGTTTCTTCGAATACCTCCCGCCGGACCGCAGCTTCCAGCGTCTCTCCGGGTTCGACAAACCCCGCCAGCAGGGAGTACATGCCTTCGGGCCAGCCGGGCGAGCGGCCCATCAACACCGACGCGCCATGGGTGATCAACATGATCACTACCGGGTCTGTGCGCGGGAAGTGATGGCTCTTGCAGGCCGGGCAGATGCGTTGCCATCCCGCCTGCGCGAGATCGCTGCGGGTGCCGCAGCGGGCGCAGAAACCGTGCGTCTGGTGCCAACCGATGATCGCCTTGGCCGTTGCCGCGATCTCGGCTGCGCGTGGGCTCAGACGGGTCATCATACGGCGCAGCTCGGCAAAGGCATGATCTTGGGGCAGATCAGGGTGCCGCTGTTCGCTGGGGTCCAGAAAAAGACCCAGCGCCTCGGCATCCAGGTACTCCGGTTCCCATGTGGAAAAGTCGGCGGCGAATAACGGCCCGCCTGTTTCATCGAGTCCCAGAAACAGGAGCGCATCGCGCGTGCCCACCTCCGCCACCAGAACCGGATGATCGATGGGCAGAAGCGCCAGATCCGCCAGCGCCGTGCCGCGCAGCAGCGGCTTGCCGCGCCAGACCGGCAAACATCGGGCCCCAGTATCCGACTGCATGCGCAGCAACGCCTCGGCATCGCTGCGCAAATGGGCCGCGCGGTCCAGTCCGCTGCCTCCGAATGTCACGGTTTCCGCCAGTTTCACGATCTCTCTCCTGCGTGTCGGGCAGCATTGGCACGGGCCGTCCGACGATTCAATGGCCCCAGGGCGGCCATCGCAACGACCAATACCCCATGCGGCATGACGGCACTTGAAAACAACTCAAAGTTGCTGTGTTGTGGAAGACAGAGCGACAGCCAGCTGAAGAGGACATCTAGCTGCAACATGATCGCCACATAGCAGATGCGCGCGCGGACCATGGCCCGCCGCTCACGGCCAGGAACGGCGGGCGGTTGCGCATCCTCGCCAGTTCGGATCTGCACATGCAGCTGCGCAGCTTTGACTACTATACCGACCGCAAGACCGAGGGCGCCGGGATGGCGCGTCTGGCAACATTGATCCGCAGAAAGCGCGCCAAGGCCGAGGCCCAGGGACATATCGTTTTGACCTTGGATAACGGCGACAGCCTGCAAGGCACGCCTTTGGACGAACAGGCCATCGCCGCCGATGACGGGCCGCATATCTTCTATCGCGCTCTCGATCTGATGACCTATGACGCGGCGGGCCTTGGCAATCACGATTTCAATTTCGACCTCGACCACCTCAGCGCCAGTCTTGAGGGCGCGCCGTTACCGATCTTGTGTGCGAATGCGCGGCGCCTGGATGGCGGCAGCCTGCCGGTCGAACGCTGGACAGTGTTCGACCGGGTATTGCAAGGATCGCCCCTGCGGGTTGGTGTGTTTTCCGTTCTGCCACCCCAGACCCTGATCTGGGATGCCGACCATCTGGCAGGCCGGGTCGCGATCGACGACATCACCCAGACCGCTCGGACCGCCATCGCCGCACTGCAAGAATGCGGCTGCGACGTGATTGTCGCATTGGCCCATACCGGCTTGGGGGAACGCCACGAAAAGCCTGGACAGGAAAACGCACTCTGGCCGCTGTCCACGCTGGACGGTCTTGATGCCATCGTCGGAGGCCATACCCATCTGCGCCTGCCCGACCCGGGAGCGCCCGTCGGGTCCGATACAGCGCGCGGTCTGCTGAACGGCACACCGGTGGTGATGCCCGGCGTAGGCGGAGCGCATCTGGGAGTGATCGATCTTGATCTGGCCCGAACCGCGACCGGCGGCTGGGCGGTGGCGTCAGGGCAGGCAAGGCTGGATCCAACCCATGCGGGCGAAGACGCGGATGTCACCCGCATCACCGATCCGCTGCATCGCGCCACGCGCGTCTGGCTCTCGCGGAGGGTGGGATACACCCCCGTACCGTTGCACAGCTATTTCGGATTTCTTGCCCCCTCGCCTGCCCTTGAGTTGGTTGCAGGAGCCAAAGCACATGCCCTGCGTGCCCTTGGCTGCGTGCCCGACGACCTGCCACTGCTCAGCGCGGTTGCCCCGGCCAAGATGGGCGGACGCGGCGGACCCGAGAACTATGTCGACATACCCGCTGGCCCGCTGAACCTGCGCCATGTCTTTGACCTGTGCATTTTTCCCAACCGTCTGGCCGCGGTGATCGTCACCGGCACCGACCTGGCAGATTGGATCGAGATGTCGGCGGGGCTCTTTAACACCATCGCACCTGGGCGGGGCGGGCAGATCCTGCTGAACCCCGATCGTCCCGCCCATGGCAGCGATCTTTTCTACGGAGTTGAGTACACGCTGGATCTGACCCGGCCGTCCCGGTTCGGCGAGGATGGTGTCCTGGTGGATCCCGGGCATCGCAGGTTGACCTCTCTGCGCTATCGAGGACGGGACGTGAGGCCGGAGCATCGGTTTGCCGTGGCGCTGAGCAGTTACCGGGCCAATGGCGGTGGCAATGTCCGCGCCCTGGAACGCGCCACACGGTTCGCGATTCCCAACCTGTTGGTCCGGCAATGCCTGCTGGAGTATCTCGACCAGAACCGGTTTGCGGACCGGGCCTTTCGGTCCCCCTGTCAGTTCAATCCGATCCCGGGTGCGGAAGTGATTGTCGCCACCGGACCAGGGGCCGCGCCCTATCTGGGCGAGATATCGGACATCAACTGCGGCAGCGATGGCCTGGACGCAAACGGGTTCGAGCGGCTGCGCCTGCGGCTTTGACAACCGGACGCTTGCCAAGCCGACGGCGGGTATCTATATGCAGTTCTGAGAGGTTGGCGCGGGCAGGCACCTCGCCAACCCGGTCAGATCCGGAAGGAAGCAGCCGTAACGAGCCTCGCTTGGGTCGTTGTCCAGCCTCTCACCCCTCGCAGTGTTCACCCGGCTCTTGCATGTACCCCAGGTTGGCCCACCTGATGGAGCGTGATCCGAACACAGCAAGCGAATTTGGGTAACGCGCAGATCTTCTTAGGCTCCTAGCCACGCCTTATAGATCGGCGGTGCCACCATCGGTGCGACTTTGCGGACCAGTGGTGGCGCCAAGGATCCGTTGGAACGGTCTCAAAGTGCCATCCCCATTCCGATTATACGGCAAAAAAAAGGGCCGCCCTTTGGGACGACCCTCCATAGACGCAGTGCGTGGCTGCGATCAGCCGTTCACGCTGTCTTTCAGAGCCTTGGCGATGGTCATCTTGACCACCTTGTCAGCTTCCTTCTTGAACTGTTCGCCGGTGGCGGGGTTGCGCACCATGCGCTCTGGGCGCTCTCGGCAATAGATCTTGCCGACACCTGGAAGGGTCACCGCGCCGCCGCCGGACACTTCCTTGGTGATGATGCCGGTGATTGCATCCAGGGCTGCGCCCGCGGATTTCTTGTCGGTGCCCATTTCTTCGGCCAGTGCGGCGACGAGTTGGGTTTTGGTCATTGGTTTTGCCATTTTTCTGGTCTCCTTCGTCTGCCCGAATATGGGGCCTCGTTCCGTGATCATAACGGTATATGGTAGATCAACACAACGAATAGTGGGCGTTTGCAAGGGAAAAACGCCGTTTCGTGGGGGAATCTTGCCGTCAAAGGAAGGCCGTTTCGTCGAAAGACCGCAATTTCCGACTGTGAACCCGCTCCAGCGGCATGCCCCGTAGCGTTTCCATCGCGCGGATCCCGATCATCAGATGCCGTGCCACTTGCGTCTTGTAGAAATCCGAGGCCATTCCGGGCAGTTTCAGCTCCCCATGCAGCGGCTTGTCGGAGACGCACAAAAGCGTGCCATAGGGCACCCGGAACCGATATCCGTTTGCCGCAATCGTGGCACTTTCCATATCCAGCGCGATGGCACGCGATTGGCTCAGCCGTTTCACCGGGCCGGATTGATCGCGCAGTTCCCAGTTGCGATTGTCGATGGTGGCCACGGTGCCGGTGCGCATCACCCGTTTGAGGTCATATCCTTCGAGTTGGGTCACCTCGGCCACGGCCTGCTCCAACGCGATCTGGATCTCGGCCAGGGCGGGGATCGGGGTCCAGACCGGCAGGTCGTCATCCAGAACGTGATCTTCGCGCAGATAGGCATGGGCCAGTACGAAATCGCCCAAGGCCTGCGAATTGCGCAGCCCCGCGCAATGGCCCACCATCAGCCAGGCATGCGGACGCAGCACCGCGATATGGTCCGTCGCCGTCTTGGCGTTCGACGGCCCCACCCCGATATTGACCAGCGTGATCCCGTTCCCGTCGGGCCGCGTCAGGTGATAGGACGGCATTTGCGGCAGTTTCAGCGGCTGGCTGATCGGTGTTTCGGGATCGGTGATGCGGGCATTGCCGGTGCTGACAAAGGCGTCATAGCCGCTGTCTGGATTCGCAAGCTGCGCGCGGGCATAGGCCTCGAACTCCTCCACATAGAACTGGTAGTTGGTGAACAGGACATGGTTCTGGAAATACCCGGGGTCGGTTGCGGTGTAATGGGTCAGCCGCGCCAGCGAGTAATCGATCCGCTGGGCAGTGAACGGGGCCAGCGCGCCGGTGCCGTCGGGCGCGGCATAGGTGCCGTTGACGATATCGTCATTGGTGGTCGACAGGTCCGGCACGTCAAAGATATCGCGCAGTGTAAACTCGGTCGCCCCTTCCTGCGGAACGCTGATGCTGGTATCATTGGCCACCGCGAAATGCACCGGGATCGGCGTGGTCGAAGCGCCGATGGTTACCGGTTGGGCGTGGTTGCGGATCAGCAGACCAATCTGTTGCGTCAGATAATGACGGAAAAGATCGGGCCGCGTGATTGTTGCAGTATAGGTCCCGGGCTCGGCCACGTGGCCAAAGCTGAGCCGTGTATCGACCTGCGCAAAAGTCGAGGTGGTCAGGCGCACCTCAGGGTAAAAGGCGCGGATGCGATGGCCAGGTGCACCGTTCTCGATCACGGTCACGAACTCCCGGCACAGGAACTCGGTTGCAGTCTGATAGAGCTCTTCCAGCCGGGCGACGGCAGCCTCGGCCGAGGCGAAGGTCTCAGAACCGGGAATGTCAGGGGATTTGATGGTCATGACAGCGGCTCGAACACGGGGATTTCCCGAAACAGGCGCACATCGATCAGCCCTTTGTCCGAGATGCGCAGTTCCGGGATCACGACGAGCGCCAACAACGAATGTTGCATATACGCATTGTTGAGGGTGCATCCGCAGTCGATCATCGCCTGCACCATTCGGTCCGCCTTGGCCGCGACATCCGCAGCCGGGCTGTCGGACATCAGACCCGCAATGGGCAGCTCGACCAGCGCCAGCTCCGCGCCGTCCCGGAAGATCGTGATCCCGCCACCGACCTGCGCCAGACGGTTGGCGGCCAAGGCCATCTGATCCCGATCCGTGCCAACGACGATCATATGGTGACTGTCATGGGCCACGGTGGAGGCCATGGCCATGCGCCCCTGGTAGGTGAAGCCTGAGACAAACGCATTGGTCACCCCGCCCGTCGCGCGGTGCCGTTCGACAAGTGCGATCTGACAGGTGTCCCCCTGGCTTTCGACCAGCCCGTCATTGACGGTCAGCTCCTTTTGCAGCGCTTTGGTGGGCGCCTGGTTTTCAACCACCCCGATGACATTTGCGCGCACGGCATTCGCCCCCTGCGGTGCGGAGACTGCAAAATCGTCCCGTGTCAGCGCCTGTTTGACCCGTACGGTGCGCCGCGCCGCATCGGGCCAGTCGTAATGCGGGCACGTTGCCAGACAGGTACCGTTTTGCGCAACCAGAGCCCCCCGCGCCCAGACCTGTTCGATGGGCAATTCGGTCAGATCCGAGGTCAGGATCACATCCGCCCGGCGCCCCGGCGCAAGCGATCCCAGCTCCCGCTCCAGCCCGAAATGGGTGGCCGTGTTGATCGTGGCCATTTGCAGCGCCACCAGCGGGTCGCAGCCGCAGGCAATCGCGTGGCGCACCACGCGGTTCATGTGGCCGTCATTCACCAGCGTGCCGGAATGACAATCATCGGTACAAAGAATGAAGTTGCGCGGGTCGAGACCTTTTTCCGTGATCGCGGTGATCTGGCGCTCGACATCGTACCAGGCACTGCCCAGCCGCATCATCGAGCGCATGCCCTGGCGCACGCGTGCGATGGCATCGGCCTCGCAGGTGCCTTCGTGATCATCCGCCGGGCCACCGGCCACATAGGCGGCGAAATCCGGTCCCAGATCGGGGGAAGCATAATGCCCGCCCACCGTCTTGCCCGCCCGCTGGGTCGCGGCGATCTCAGCCAGCATCTTGGGGTCGGCATTGGCGACACCGGGGAAATTCATCATCTCGCCAAGCCCGATGATGCCGGGCCAGGACATCGCCTCGGCCACGTCATCGGGCGTGATCTCATACCCTGTCGTCTCCAGCCCCGGGGCCGAGGGCGCGCAGGAGGGCATCTGGGTAAAAATATTGACGGGCTGCATCAGCGCCTCGTCATGCATCATCCGCACGCCGTCCAGCCCCAGCACATTGGCGATCTCATGAGGATCGGTGAACATCGTGGTGGTGCCGTGCGGGATCACCGCGCGGGCAAATTCGGCAGGGGTCAGCATGCCGCTTTCGATATGCATATGCCCGTCGCACAGACCGGGGACCATGTAGCGGCCCCGCACCTCGACCACCTCGGTGCCCGCGCCGATACAATGGCCGGCATCGGGGCCGACATAGGCGATGCGCCCGGCGACAACCGCGATATCGTGATCCCGCAGCACCTCACGCGAGTGGACATTGACCCAAGTCCCGCCACGAAACACCAGATCGGCGGGCGCACGCCCGGCGGCGGTGGCGATGAGTTTCGGGGCCACATCGGGCCAGGACGGGACTGTGCGATGCTCCATGATCCGACTTTCCAGAGATTGGCGGCAGGTGCAACACCCCAATTGGGATTGCGCAAGGGGTTGCCGCGCGGGCAGGGTGCCATCATGGAGTACGATTCGATTGATGCCGACAGCTTTGGCCGGTCCCTGCGGGGGATCGGGCTGAACCTGCTGGTGCGGGACGTCAGGGGCGAATGCGCCTTTCTAAAGGCGGTCTTTGGCCTGACCGCCCATCAGATGACCGAGGATTTCGCCATAATCACCTATGGGGATCATGTGTTCCAAATCCACAGCGACGGCACCTATCATTCCAACCCGCTTTTGGGGCTGCTGCCCGAACAGCCGCCCCGCGGCGCAGGCCTGGAGATCCGGCTATACGACACCGATCCCGACACCGCGACGGCCAAGGCGCACGCTGCCGGAGCAATGGTGCTGCAAGAGCCCACCGACAAGCCGCACGGCCTGCGCGAGGCCTATATCCTGTGCGAAAACGGCTATGCCTGGGTGCCCTCTCGGCCCAAGGACTGAAGATCCGCCGCCGTCTCGGACCGCAGCCAGGCTGCGAACTCAGCCGCGCCGGGGATCTCATCGGCCTGCGGCGAGAGGATGAGGTAATAGGCCTCCGCCATCGGCGCAGAGTGGTCAATGGGGCGGACCACGCGACCCCTTGCCAGAAGATCGCTGCAAATCGCGTCATGGCCCAGCATCAGACCGCCCCCCGCCTCCACCACCGACAGGCAGAACGTATAGGTCGAGGCATAGGTGACCGGCACCGCCTCCCACCGCAGCGCCTGCTGTTCCGCCCAGTACCCCCAGGTCGACAACAGGTTCGCGCAATCGTAAAGCGGCTGATCGGTCAGGCTCTCCAGCGTCACCTCATAGCCCGGCGCGCAGATCGGATAGACCGCATCCCGGCGCAACAGTTCGGCCCGGATGCCCTGCGGTTTGCGCAGAGCGAACCGAATTTCGATGTCGATTGCGTCCGAGGGGCGGTCCGGCTCCCAGATCTCGGCCATGAAATTGAGCCTCAGACCGGGATGCATCGCGCGAAACCGAGGCAGGCGCGGCGCCAGCCACCGCACCGCAAAGGTCATGTTGCAATGGATGTTGAGCGTGCGTTGCGTCTCGCCCACCACGATGCGGGTGCCTTGCCTGAGCGTGGCGAAGGCGTCGCGCACGATCGGCAGATAGGTGCGCCCGGCCTGCGTCAGTTCCAGCGCACGGGGGCGGCGATGAAACAGCGCGCGGCCCAGATGACCTTCCAGCGATTTGATCTGCTGGCTGACGGCACTCTGCGTCATGTTCAGATCGCGCGCGGCGCCGGTGAAGCTGAGCTGTCTGGCTGCGGCCTCGAATGTGCGCAGCCAGCCCAGCGGCGGCAGATCGCGGTGCATGACATAAACCTATCATAAGTTTTGCTAATGCCGAGACTGCGTTTTTTTCGTTGGTCAAGGCAAGACCCCCCAGGGCACCCTTGGCCAAAACCGGAGGATGCCATGACCGTCACCGAACTGCGCCCCAACATGGATTATTGGGCCGAGCGTGTGGATCTGGCCGCCGCGTTCCGCTGGACCGCGCGGCTGAACATGCACGAGGCCGTGGCCAACCATTTCAGCCTGTCGATCAACGAGGATGGCACGCGGTTCCTGATGAACCCCAACCAGCGTCATTTCAGCCGGATCAAGGCCAGCGATCTGATCGTGGTCGATGCCAACGATCCCGAGACGCTGGAAGGGCCGGACGCGCCCGACCCCACCGCCTGGGGGCTGCATGGCGGATTGCATCGCCATTGTGCGCATGCCCGCTGTGCGATGCATGTGCATTCGATCTTTGCCACGGTGCTGGCCAGCCTTCAGGACAGCCGCCTGCCGCCCATCGACCAGAACTGCGCCACGTTTTACGACCGTGTGGTGATCGACGAGGCCTATGGCGGGCTGGCGTTTGAGGAGGAGGGCGAACGCTGTGCCCAACTGTTTCACGATCCCCGCAAAAAGGTCATGGTGATGGGCAATCACGGTATCATGGTGATCGGCGACAGCGTGGCAGAGACGTTCAACCGGCTCTATTACTTTGAGCGCGCCTGCGAGACCTATATCCGTGCCTTGCAAACCGGCCAGCCGCTGCGCGTGCTGCCCGATGAGATCGCCGAAAAGACCGCGCGCGAGCTGGAGGCCTATCCCGAACAGGACGCCCGCCATCTGGACGAGCTCAAGGCCATTCTGGACGATGAAGGATCGGACTACGCGCAATGAGCCTGCCCGACGATCCCGAAGCCCGCGAGGCCGCCCGTTGGAACCACCGCCCACCGGTGCCCATCGCGCAAAATCCGCTGTTTCAATGGCCGCCGCGCATAGGAAAGATCCTGCGCTGGTACGGCGCCTATTGGTTCGAGGTGTCAACCACCACGCTGTGTCTGGTGCTGGCCTTTGTCGCCTATTTCATGATCCTGCCACCGCTTGAGGCGATGCAACGCCTTGAGGCCGGGTGGATGATCCGCGTCTGGCTGGCCAATCTGGTGCCGCAATGCCTGTGCGCAGGGCTGCTCCATTACTGGCTGATCATGCGCAAAGGGCAAAACGATCAGAGGAAGTTCGACCCGCGTGACCAGAACCGTTCGAACGGCAGTTTCACCTTTGGCAATCAGGTCTGGGACAACATGTTCTGGCATATCGCCAGCGGCATCACGCTGTGGACGCTGGCCCAGATCGGCGTCTTCTGGGCGATGGCAAACGGCTTTGCGCCCGGTCTGCTCTTTCCCGACAACCCTGTCTGGTTCGTGGCGCTGTTCGTTCTGCTGCCGATCTGGTCGAGCTTTCACTTTTACTGGGTGCATCGGTTGCTGCATTGGCCGCCGCTCTACCGTGCGGCGCATGCGCTGCATCACCGCAACGTCAATGTCGGACCGTGGTCGGGTATTTCGATGCACCCCATCGAACACCTGCTCTTTTACACCAATTTCCTGATCCATCTGGTGGTGCCCAGCCATCCGCTGCACGTGATGTTTCACGGCTATGTCCAGTCTACGCACCCGGTCTTTTCCCACTCGGGGTTCGAGAATCTGATGGTCAAGGATCAACCGCAGCTCAAGATGGGCGTGTTCTTCCACCAGCTCCATCACCGGTATTTCGAGTGCAACTACGGCACGGTCGAGATGCCCTGGGATCGCTGGTTCGGCAGCTATCACGATGGCACGGCCCGGGCGACGGACGAAACGCGGGCGCGCAAGACACAGATGTATACCCGGTGAAATTGCGCGCTTGAGGGTGGAGCATAAATAGGTGTCAGGCCCGTCGCAGCGGCCATTTAAGCGGAGAAGATGATGCAATACGGTCTGACCGATGAGCAGGAGATGATCGCGGCCACAGTGCGGAGTTTCGTAGAAAACGAGATCTATCCGCATGAAGAGATCGTAGAGCGCACCGGCGAGGTTCCGCAGGAGATCGCGCGGGAGATCAAACAAAAGACGATCGATCTGGGGTTTTACGCCTGCAACTTCCCTCAAAGCGTCGGCTGCGCCGGGCTGAACCATATCGCGTTCGCGTTGGTCGAGCGAGAGCTGGGGCGCGGGTCGATGGCGCTCAATCACTTCTTTGGGCGGCCGCAGAATATCCTGATGGCATGTGAGGGCGAGCAGATCGAAAGGTATCTGATGCCCGCCGTGCGGGGCGAGCGGATGGACGCGCTGGCCATGACCGAACCGGGCGCGGGTTCGGACGTGCGGGGGATGAAATGCGCCGCCATACGCGATGGTGGCGATTGGATGATCAACGGGACCAAGCATTTCATCAGCGGCGCGGATCACGCCGATTTCCTGATCGTGTTTGTCGCAACGGGCGAGGATCAGACACCGCGCGGTCCGAAAAAACGCATCACCTGTTTCCTGGTGGATCGCGGCCATCCCGGCTTCACGATCCGCGACGGCTATCAATCGGTCAGCCATCGCGGCTACAGGAACATGATCCTCGAGTTCGATGACTGCCGGGTGCCCGATGCGCAGGTTCTGGGCGAGGTCGATGGCGGATTCGAGGTGATGAACACCTGGCTCTACGCCACCCGAGTCACGGTGGCCACGATGAGCGTGGGTCGCGCGCGGCGGGTCTTTGACTATGCGCTACGTTACGCCGCCGAGCGCGAACAGTTCGGCCAGAAGATCGGCAAGTTCCAGGGCGTGAGCTTTCAGATCGCCGACATGATCACCGAGATCGATGCGGGCGATCTTTTGACGCTGGCGGCGGCGGACCGGCTGGACAAGGGGCTGCCTGCCAATCGCGAAATCGCGTCGGCCAAGCTTTACGCCTCGGAGATGCTGGCGCGGGTGACCGATGCGGCGATCCAAATCCATGGCGGGATGGGACTGATGGATGATTACCCGCTGGAGCGATTCTGGCGGGATGCACGGGTCGAACGGATCTGGGACGGAACAAGTGAAATCCAGCGCCACATCATCTCGCGCGATCTGCTTCGGGCGCTGGGGGCATGAACCGGTTTCGAATGGGCTGCGCCCATCTGACCGATGTGAGGGGCCAGCCCCTCACACTCCCCGGGAATATTTCTGGCCAGAAGAAGCAGGGGAGAGCCTGTAACCCTCCCCTGTCCAAAGAAACATCTGACGATGCTTCTCCTGGCGCGGTCATCGGCGTCCCCGCCTGTACCGCCTGAACAGGGTGCACATTAATGGTTAATAGTTTGTTGCTTCTTCTGGCCAAAAATATTCCCCGCCGGAGGCTCCGACATGGGCTACCGGCGCAGGTGACCAAATGACACGTGACCTGCGCCGCCTGTTGGCACCCCGAACAATCGCCATTATCGGTGGCGGCGCCTGGGGGGCGTCGATTGTCGGCGCGGCGCGGCGGGTCGGCTTTGATGGGCGGATTTATCTAGTTCATCCCAATGCCAAGACCTTGGCCGGGTGTACCTCCGCGCGGTCGCTGGCCGCGATCGAGAGTCCGATCGATGCCGCCTTCATCGCCGTGAACCGGCACACCACAGTGGGGGTTGTCGCAGACCTTGCCGCCAGCCAGGCCGGGGGGGCTGTGTGCTTTGCCTCCGGTTTCTCCGAGGCGGTCGCCGAGGATGGCAGTGCGACCGATCTGCAAGCGCGGCTGGTGGAAGCCGCAGGAGTGATGCCCATTCTGGGGCCGAACTGTTACGGCTTTATCAATGCGCTGGACAAGGTGGCGATCTGGCCGGACCAGCATGGAATGGCGTCGGTGGAGCGCGGCGTGGCGATCCTGACCCAAAGCTCGAACATTGCGATCAACCTGACCATGCAGCGCCGCGCCCTGCCGATTGCCTATATGATCACCTGCGGGAATCAGGCGCAGGTCTCGCAGGCCGAGATTGCAGAGGCGCTGCTTGATGATGACCGGGTCAGTGCGATTGGCCTGCATATCGAAGGGTTCGGAGAGACGGCGCCTTGGGTCGCTCTGGCACAAAAGGCTGCGGACAGAGGCATCCCGCTCGTTGCGATCAAATCCGGGCGATCCGTGCAGGCGCAGCAGGCAACCATTTCCCATACTGCGTCGCTTGCGGGCAGCGATGCGGGCGCGCAGGCTTTGCTGGACCGGCTGGGGATCGCCCGTGTCGATGATCTGCCCGCCTTTCTGGAGACCCTGAAACTCCTTCATGTCTTTGGGCGGCTCCAGAACGGACAGCTGAGCAGTATCAGCTGTTCGGGGGGCGAAGCCAGTCTGGTCGCCGACAGTATCGAAGGCCGCGCGTTAGAGTTTCCGCCACTCACCGATGCGCAAAAGCGCGATCTGCGGGCCGCACTTGGACCGATGGTGGCCCTCGCCAACCCGTTGGACTATCACACCTATATCTGGCGCGACACCGAGGCGATGATCGCCGCGTGGACACCCATGGCCGCAGACCATGTCGGCCTGACCTTTGCCATTGTCGATTACCCTTACACCGACGCGGACGATTGGGACTGCGCGACGCAAACCGCCTTGTCAGTCCGCGCCGCATCGGACAGGCCCTTTGCGATGGCCGCGACACTGCCAGAGTTGATGCCACAGGATGTGGCGCATCATTTGATGGCAGGCGGTGTCCTGCCTGCCTGCGGGCTGCGTGAGTTGCTGATAGCCGCAGAGATCGCGAGCCGGCCTGTCAGGTTGGAGCCTGAGATACCGCTGAAGGCTCCGGAACTGGGTGGCCCGGTCGCCCTTGTCGATGAGGCGCGCGCGAAGGCAGAATTGTTGGATTACGGCCTCGACGTACCCCGGTCGGTGGTCTTGCAAAAGACCGGCGACCTTGCGGCGGCGCGCGAACTCTCCGCACCGCTGGTCGTCAAGGGGATGGGGCTGGCGCATAAATCCGAGATGGGTGCCGTTCGTCTGGGTGTGGGTCACGCGGAGCTTGCCAGGGCCGTTACCGAGATGCCGGGCAAGAAGGTTCTGATCGAAGAAATGGTGACTGGCGGTGTGGCAGAGCTGCTGATTGGAGTGACCCGGGATCCGGCGCATGGATTTGTGCTGACCCTGGGCGCGGGCGGTGTCTTGACAGAACTTGTGCGCGATACCGTCTCATTTCTTGTGCCAACCACGCGCAGGCGGCTGGAAGATGGTTTGCGCGGTTTGAAGGTCTTTGTCCTGTTGCAAGGCTATCGCGGCACGCCAGCCGTCAACCTGCACGCGGTGCTGGATGCGATCATGGCCGTGCAACTTTATGTGGCGGATCACGCCGACCTATTGGATGAGTTGGAGATAAACCCATTGATTGCGACACCCGACATGGTGGTCGCGGTGGATGCAGTGATCAGGAAAGGATGATGATATGGAGCCGGTGAAAACGCGGTCGGAGGGCGCTGTTTTGGAGGTGACCCTGGACCGGCCCAAAGCCAATGCGATTGATCTGCAAACCTCACGGCTCATGGGGGACGTATTTGCCCGGTTCCGGGACGATCCCGATCTGCGGGTGGCGATCCTGACCGGCGGGGGTGAGAAATTCTTTTGCCCAGGATGGGACCTGAAGGCCGCCGCCGATGGCGACGCGGTGGACGGCGACTACGGGGTTGGCGGATTTGGCGGGTTGCAGGAGCTGCGCGATCTCAACAAACCGGTGATTGCCGCGGTCAATGGCATTGCCTGCGGCGGCGGTCTGGAGCTTGCCCTGTCCGCGGACATGATCCTTGCGGCCGATCACGCAAGCTTTGCCCTGCCCGAGATCAGATCTGGCACGGTGGCCGATGCGGCCAGCGTCAAGCTGCCCAAGCGCATCCCCTATCACATCGCGATGGAGCTGCTGCTGACCGGGCGCTGGTTCGATGCAGAAGAGGCCAAGCATTGGGGTCTGGTCAACGAGATCCTGCCGCGCGATCAACTGATGAACCGTGCCTGGGAGCTGGCGCGGCTTTTGGCGAGCGGGCCGCCTTTGGTCTATGCAGCGATCAAGGAAATCGTGCGCGATGCCGAGGACGCCAGGTTTCAGGACGCGATGAACCGGATCACCAAGCGGCAGCTGCGCAGTGTCGATGTGCTCTATTCCAGCGAGGATCAGTTGGAAGGCGCCCGCGCCTTTGCCGAGAAACGCGATCCTGTCTGGAAAGGCAGGTAACCCGACTGAGCGCCTGCGGCGCACGCCATGCTGGCCCTTCGGGCCGATTGGCGCCCGGAGGCAGACGCAACGCCTTACCTTTTGCGGAAACTGGCGATGAGAGCCGTGTCATCCCTGTGGGATCCCAAAGCGCGCTCGCCATAGATACGCGTTTCGGTCAGGATGAGATCCGACAGCGTCGGGCCAAGCCTGTCGAACGCGGCGCCAAACCCAGCGCTTTGAAAATGCTGGACGTTGATGGAAAGAGCAAAACGCGCGCCAGGGCGCGCGACACGCAAAAGCTCATCAAAAGCCGTGGGGCCCACATGGCCGGTGGTGAAGGTCCCCGATGAGACGATGCCCGAATAGGTGTCATTCGGTATCGGCAGGCCTTGGGTCAGATCAGCCTCGATCGCGCGCGCATAGACCCCTTTTTGCATGGCCTGGTGCAGCATTTCGGGACTGATGTCGGTCGCCTCGATCGGGTGAACCCCAAGCGCTGCCAGAGCCTGCCCGCACAGGCCGGTGCCCGCGCCCACATCCAGAACAGGGCCTGTGCCCCCCATGGTGGCAAAGGCTTGCGCGGCGTGCAGGTGCAACTCATACCCGGTCTCTTGGGCAAAGCCGGTATCATAGGTTTCGGCCCAACCGGCATAGAGCGCGCGTGACTCCTGAGGCGTTTTCAGGGCATAGGCGCTGTCGAGATTAGGCGTGTCGTCATCCATCCGCTATCAAATCCATGGTCAGCGATTCGGATCAACCGCGTTGACTGGCGGGGCTTGCAGAGCGCGCGCGCACACCGCATCTAGGGTTTATGAACAAGACATTACTTTCATTCGGTCATGGCTTTTCGGCGGCGGCATTGACCCGGTTGCTCGTGCCGCAGGGCTGGCGGGTTTTCGGCACGACCCGTACTGCAGAGCGGGCCGATGCGATCCGTGCGACGGGGGTGACGCCCTTGATCTTTCCCGGTGAGGGGATGGAGGAGGCCCTGTCCGAGGCAACGCATCTGCTGATCTCGGCCGGCCCCACTGAGGCGGGCGACCCCGTTCTGACGGATCTGGCGGATCAGATAACAGAGGCGGCACCCAGACTGAAATGGGCCGGATACCTCTCCACCACCGGTGTCTACGGCGATCATCGCGGCGGATGGGTGGATGAAGCCACGCCCCTGACCCCATCAACCCGACGGGGAGTTTGGCGCAAAGAGGCCGAGGCCGCCTGGCAAGCGATCCCTGCTCTGCCGTTACATATCTTTCGTCTGGCCGGTATCTACGGACCCGGGCGTGGGCCATTTGCCAAGGTGCGCAGCGGCACCGCCCGACGGATCGTGAAAGAAGGCCAGGTGTTCAGCCGCATCCATGTGGATGACATCGCCCAAGTTCTGGAAGCTTCGATCCGCCACCCCAATCCCGGCGCGGTCTACAATCTCTGCGACGACGATCCGGCTCCGCCAGAGGATGTAATCGCCCATGCGGCTGAACTTCTTGGGCTGGCTGTGCCGCCCGCAATCCCTTTTGAAGAGGCGGAAATGACGCCGATGGCGCGCAGCTTTTACGCCGAGAGCAAGCGGGTGCGGAACGAGCGGATCAAGGATGAGCTTGGCGTCCGGCTGATCTATCCCGATTATCGCGCGGGTTTGGCGGCGCTTTTGGCGGATGATACGACCGGCTGACAGCCCTGCAATGTCCCAGACAGCGGCGTGCGCGGGCAAAAAGATTGCGTGCGGCATCATCGCAGGCCATTCTCAACACGTATTTTAGTGTTTGATTTTGGAGGTTGACGGAATGCGTGGATGTCTTTTTGCGTCAGTTCTGGCCCTTATGGGAGCGTCGAGTGCGGCGGCGGCATTGACATGCGGCAATACCAGCGCCGGGTTCGAGGCATGGAAATCGGAATTTGCCGCCTATGCAAGAGATCAGGGTGTTGGCGACCGTGGCTTGGAAGCGCTGGCCCGGGCGCAATATGCCTCGCGCACGATTTCGGCAGATCGCAATCAGCGCTCGTTCCGCTATAGCCTGGAGCGGTTCATGGAGGTCCGTGGCGCGGCCACGATTGTCGCACAAGGACGCAAGCGCAAGGCCCGCAATCCGGAATTCTATCGGGCGCTGGAACGGCAATACGGGGTGCCCGCCGGTGTTTTGATTGCCATCCATGGTATGGAAACCGCCTTTGGCGGCTTTATGGGCGACAGCTCGGTCGTTTCGGCGATCGTGACGCTGACCTTCGATTGCCGCCGGTCGGACTTCTTTCGGCCCCATGCCATCGGGGCGCTCAAGCTGGTCGATAAGGGGTCCATCTCTGGTCAAACCAAGGGGGCCAAACATGGGGAGCTGGGCCATACCCAGTTCTTGCCGGGCAACGCGATTACCTATGGCGTGGATGGAAATGGCGACGGCACGGTGGATTTCTACAACCTGACGGACGCTATGGCATCGACCGCGAATTATCTGCGGCGCAAGGGTTGGAGGCCCGGGCGCGGATACCAACCCGGCGAGCCGAATTTCGCAGTAATCGAGGAATGGAACGCCGCCACGGTCTATCAAAAGGCGATTGCGATCATGGCCGGACAGATCGACGACTAGTCTGCCAAAACGGCTGCACCGGGATTTTGGATGACGAATGTGTGGATGCTGAAGATGACTGCTTTGGTCCGTGGCAAGCGGAGGATGGATTGCTTTTCACTGCGCAGATACGGGGCGGTTGCCGCGTCGACCTGTGCCCGAGAAGACTGGACCGAGCGGGGTTGATGCAAGCTGGCATCGGCATAGGGCAAGAAATTGAACCGCCACATCGGGCGGCCTACCTGAACGCCATCGAACAGGCGCTGCACCCGGGCAGCAATCGGCGTGTCATAGGAGGGGACCGGCCGATGGATATCGCTCAGCGGCCGCATGAACTTCTCATCAAGGCGCCAACTTGCCGGAAAGCACAGGATCGCGCCGGTCAGCCGATGTTCTGAACCGCGCTTCTGAAGAATGCACAAATCCTCCTGCACAAGGCGACCCAAAGTGCCGAGCGGATCCGCGCGATCCAGCCTTATCGCAATGCCATCTGGCCGCCGTACCCGATCAGCGTCTACGACATAGCCACGCTCTGGCAACCTCCGGAGCAGATCGACCGTGAGATCGAGCAGTTCGTCGGCTGCAGCGGTTGCATGGGCGTCCAGGGCCAGAACATCCGCGCGTTTGTTTGACAAGAGCTGCACGCGCTGCTCCATCTGAAGCGCGAACGCGTCATCTACCACCAACCAGTCATCAGGCGGCAATGGACTCACCCCCGGCATTGGGCGGGGAGTTACGTCATAGGGGATCTGCCGTTGCAGAACGGGCACCTGACCGGTGCTGCGCGACGGCGGATCGTCTATCATATCGAGTGCATTCCCCTGACCACTGGGACAGCATCATAGACAATTCGCTGCGAGGTTCGAGCCGCCAAACCAACGCCGTCATCCAGCGGCGCGCATCCGGGTGTTGCGCTCAAAGGTGGCGGGACGCGCAGGACCGAAGGACCGCACCAGTTGATCGAGCGCCTCTGCCTGCTGGGTCAACTCCCGCACGCTGGAAGTGCTGTCTTGGGCACGATGGATGGCATGACGTCCCGCATCTTCGAGGTTGGAAAGCGCGTCGGATGCCCGGGCAATGCCCGCCACCTGAGCGTCGCATTTCTGGTTGATTTCGGCTGTGTGCGCGACGATTTCCCCCACACCTTCCTTGATGTTGCTCAGCACAGTGCCGACACGTTCCACGACCGTTACCCCTTCGCCGATGTCCTCGACGCTTTGCCGGACCAGTTCGCGGATTTCAGAGGCTTCACGCGCTGTGTCCTGCGCCAGCGTTCGCACCTCTTGGGCAACAACGGCAAATCCGCGCCCCGCTTCGCCAGCGCGGGCGGCCTCGACCGATGCGTTCAGCGACAGCAGATTCGTCTGGAACGCGATCGAATCAATGACCCCAACGATATTCTCGATGCGCGCCGATCCCTCCTTGATCCGCGCCATGACTTCGGTCGCCTCTCTGACAACCTGGTGACCTTCGCCGCTCTTGCTGTCAGTGGCATCCGCCATCCGACGATTCGATTTCAGCTTGGCCACTGTTTCCGTCACCAGAGTTTCAACCGAGCGCACAGCCTCAAGAGCTTGCGCCAACCCTTCGGATTGAGCGGCCTCCGCCTGAGATGACGTCTGCGCATGTTGGGCGAGGTCGCTGCTGGCATGTCCGATCCGGCCCGCCAGATCCGTGATATTGCGGATCAGTTTCGCACGCTCAGTGAGATCGGCATTGATTGCGCTGACCAAATTCCCCAAGGCGCCGGTTGCACCAGGAGGAACACGCACCGAGACATTGCCTGCCGCATTGTTGCGAAACGCCGCCAGAACGGCATCCATCGTTTTTCGACGCTCCGTGACATCCGACGCGAGTTTCACGATTTTTTCGATCTGCCCGCGGTCGCCGAAGACCGGGCTATAGCTGGCTTGAAGCCACAGATCAGAACCGGATTTGGTCCGGCGGAGGTATTCACCTTGATGAAACTTGCCAGATCGGAGCGTTTGCCAAAACTGCGCATAGTCGGGGCTGTTGGCATACTCGGACATCACAAACATCCGATGGTTTTTGCCGACAATCTCGTCCCGGCGGTATCCCAGGGCGTTGCAGAAAAGCTGATTGGCGTCCAGAATGGTGCCGTCCAGGTCAAGCCAGATGATCGCGTGCACCTTGTTCATCGCATCGATCAGGGCCCCGTTGGCCGGATGCCAAGGTTGATCGCCAGAGCCCGCTCGGTCTTTGCCAAACAGCATAATCCGGATTCCTTTCGTTTGCTGTGATCGGGATATCCCACCAGCCCTTAAGAACTGGTTTCGCCGTCTGAATACGACGCGAAGCGACGTCGCTTTTTTGCGGTCGTCCATGTTTCTGCGGCAATAGCCTTGGAACACAGACAGGAGATTTTCTGATGAACACCCACTATCGCGATGCCCGCAAAATCGATCCAAACAAGGGCGCGGTTCTGGGCGATGGCAGCCCAAATGACAGCGACCGGATCGAAATCGGACCGACCCAGTTGGCGTTTGGCGAATGGGAGGCGGCGGGGCTGACACCGCCCAATCTGGATGCGATGCGGCGCTATCGCTGGGCCCGTCTGACGCGGCATATCGTGGATCGGGGTTATGCGGGGCTTTTGATGCTCGACCCGCTCAACATCCGTTACGCCACAGATTCAACAAATATGCAGCTTTGGAACACCCACAACCCGTTTCGCGCGGTTCTGCTGTGTGCCGATGGGTATATGGTGATCTGGGATTACAAGAATTCGCCTTTCCTGTCCCAGTTCAACCCATTGGTCCGCGAACAACGGTCTGGCGCCTCGATGTTCTATTTCGCCAATGGGGACCGGATCGATCCCGCCGCAGACCTGTTCGCCAATGAGGTGCGCGTGCTGCTTGAGGGGCATGCCCGTGGCGACAGACGCCTGGCGGTCGACAAGATCATGCTGCACGGCGCACGCGCGCTGGAAGCCCAGGGGTTCGAGATCATGGATGGCGAGGAAGTTACAGAGAAGTCGCGCGCTGTCAAAGGGCCGGATGAGATCCTGGCGATGCGCTGTGCCAACCATGCGTGCGAGACCTCGGTGCGGGCGATGGAGGACTTTGCCCGCGCCCATGTGGGTGACGGCAAGACTTGCGAAGATGACATCTGGGCCGTGTTGCATGCGCAAAACATCCACCGTGGTGGAGAATGGATCGAAACGCGGCTGCTGTCGTCGGGTCCGCGTACCAATCCGTGGTTCCAGGAATGTGGGCCGCGGATTTGCCAACCCGATGAGATTATCTCGTTCGACACGGACCTGATCGGGTCCTACGGTATTTGCATCGACATCTCGCGCAGTTGGTGGATCGGGCCCGGCAAGCCGCGCGCCGACATGATCTATGCCATGCAGCATGCCCATGAACATATCATGACCAACATGGCGATGCTGAAACCGGGTGTCATGATCCCAGAGCTGACGGCCAATACCCATGTGCTGGACGACAAGTATCAAGAACAGAAATATGGCTGCCTGATGCACGGAGTGGGGCTGTGCGATGAATGGCCTCTGGTGGCCTATCCCGACATGGCGGTGGAGGGCGCTTTTGACTATCCGCTCGAGCCAGGCATGACGCTCTGCGTCGAAGCCGCCGTGGGAGAAGTCGGAGGAGATTTCACGATCAAGCTCGAAGATCAGGTATTGATCACCGAGGATGGGTACGAGCGCCTGACCACGTATCCATTTGATCCCGCGCTGATGGGCGACAACTGAACCTCGGCCAAAGAGACAACACTTTTGACCAAAATTCCCGGGCACCGCCCTTGGTCGGGTAACAGGCGCCAACTACCCCAGGTGGGAGGATCTTCGTCGAAAACCCTCTTTGGTCACGCGCGTTTCTCACCGATCTGCGCAACTCCAAGCACATCGAGCACCTTGGCCTCGATATTATCTGCATTCATGCCGGCGACCCGGTACATATCCGCCGGACCCGCCTGATCGATGAATATGTCCGGCAGCACCATGGATCTGAATTTCAGGCCGTGATCGAAGACGCCTTCATCACCCAGGAGCTGGGCCACGTGGCTGCCGAACCCACCCACTGCACCTTCTTCTATGGTAATGAGCGCCTCATGATCGGCCGCAAGGCTCAGAATCAGGTCGCGGTCCAGCGGCTTGGCAAATCGGGCATCGGTGACAGTGGGATTGATCCCCTTGGCCTCCAACCCTTCGCAGGCCTTCAAAACCTCCGACAAACGGGCGCCAAAGGACAAGATTGCCACTCGGCTTCCTTCCCGGATGACCCGGCCTTTGCCGATCACCAGCGGCTTCCCCCGTTCCGGCATGTCGACGCCCGTCCCTTCGCCTCGCGGGAAGCGGAAGGCGATCGGCCCTGCATCATGCGCCGCGGCTGTGGCCACCATATGCACCAGTTCAGCCTCATCCGCCGCGGCCATTACGGTAAATCCGGGCAAGTTCGCCAGATACGCGATGTCGAAACTGCCCGCATGGGTGGCGCCATCCGCACCGACCAGCCCAGCCCGGTCGATCGCGAACCGCACCGGCAGCCGCTGGATCGCCACGTCATGAACGACCTGATCGTATCCGCGCTGCAGGAAGGTCGAATACATCGTGCAAAAGGGCTTCATCCCACCCGCAGCCAGTGCTGCGCAAAAGGTCACACCGTGCTGTTCGGCGATGCCCACATCGAAACACCGGCTGGGATAACGTTCGGCAAAAAGGTTCAGCCCGGTGCCGTCCGGCATCGCGGCGGTCACAGCACAGATCTTGTCATCCTCCGCAGCCTCACGGATCAGGCTATCGGCATAGACACGCGTATAGGAGGGCGCGTTTGAAGGCGCCTTCTTCTGTTCTCCCGTGACAATGTCGAATTTCGCCGTCGCATGGCCACCGTCACGGGCGCTTTCGGCCGGGCCATAGCCCTTCCCTTTCTTCGTCAGGACATGGATCAGGATTGGCCCGGTGGCGCGGGCCTTGACCGTGCGCAGCACCGGCAAAAGCTGGTCCATGTCATGCCCGTCGATGGGGCCGAGATAGGAGAAACCCAGCTCTTCAAAAAGCGTCCCGCCCACGGCCATGCCTTTCAGCATCTCCTTGGCGCGTTTTGCGCCCTCGCGGAACGGTTCGGGCAAGAGCGACACCGCCCCCTTGGCCGCCGCCTTGAACTCCTGGAACGGCTCTTCGGCGTAAAGACGCGAGAGATAGGACGACAGCGCACCGACCGGAGGCGCAATCGACATCTCGTTGTCGTTCAGAATGACGATCAGGCGCTTTTTCAGATGGCCTGCATTGTTCATCGCCTCGAACGCCATGCCCGCGCTCATCGCACCGTCACCGATCACGGCAATCGCATCGCCCAGCCCCTCGGGCGTTACCCCGCCCAGATCGCGCGCGACGGTAAAACCCAGCGCTGCCGAGATCGACGTAGAGCTATGCGCGGCGCCAAAGGGATCATAAGGCGATTCCAAGCGCTTGGTGAACCCGCTCAGCCCGTCCTTCATCCGCAAGGTGCGAATGCGGTCGCGCCTGCCGGTCAGGATCTTGTGCGGATAACACTGATGACCCACATCCCAGATCAGCTTGTCCCGTGGGGTGTCGAAAATCGCATGCAGCGCGACGGTCAGTTCCACCACGCCCAGGCCAGCACCCAGATGACCTCCGGTAACCGACACAGCGGAAATCGTCTCGCTGCGCAGCTCATCGGCCAGTTGTCGCAACTGGGCATCGCTGAACGGCTTGAGATCGGCGGGCTTGGATACGGTGTCGAGGAGCGGTGTATGAGGGCGGTCTGACATGACGCCTCCTTTTGGGGCGCTGGGGTTAGCTGCGGCGCGAGATAGCGAAACGCGCGGCGTCCCGCAAGCATTCGGCTTCTTTGCCATAACAAGATAGCGCGTCGCAGGCTTGCGTCACCAGATCCTCTGCGCGGCGTTTCGCCCCGTCGAGACCCAGCAGCGACACGAATGTCGCTTTCCCGGCTTGTGCATCCTTGCCCACGGCCTTGCCAACCTCGCCCGCATCCCCCTCGACATCCAGAATGTCGTCGGCAATCTGAAAGGCCTGACCCAGGGCGGTGGCATAGCGGCCCAGATCCGCCGGATCGTCACCGGCCAGCCGTGCGCCGGCTTCCGCCGACCATCGGATCAGGGCCCCGGTCTTGCCTGCTTGCAACTGGGTGATCTCCTCCAACGTCAGAGGCCGCGCCGCCGTCTCTGCCGCGATGTCGAGGGCCTGACCCAGGACCATGCCCTTGGCGCCGCTGGCCCGTGCGAGGCTGCGGGCCAGATCCGCGCGGACCTCCCCCAAGCCGACCTCGGGATGGGACGCCAATTCAAACGCCAAAGTCTGAAGCGCGTCACCCACCAAAACGGCCGTTGCCTCGTCCCATTGAATATGAACCGTGGGCCGTCCCCGGCGCAGGTCGTCATCATCCATGCAGGGCAGATCGTCATGCACGAGGCTATAGGCATGCAGTGCCTCGATCCCGGTAGCGGGCCAGATCGCACGGGCCGGTGCGACCCCATGCAGCCGTGCCGCTTCGAGCACCAGAAACCCGCGCAGCCGTTTGCCGCCCTGGGTCGCATAGGCCATGCCGTGAACAACAGGCAGATCGTCCAGCCCCGACAGCACGTGATCGAACTGCGCCTGAATGCGCGCAGCCACCGCGCTCAACCGCGCCTCGAGCATGGCTCAGAGTCCTTCGGCAGGCTTGGTCCCGGTCGGGTTTCCCTCCGCATCCAGCGTGATCGCGGCAACCTTTTCCTCGGCGCGTTTCAGTTCTTCCTCACAGCGCTTCTTCAGGGCCGCACCTCGCTCGTAAAGCGCGATCGAGGCATCCAGCGCCACATCGCCCTGCTCCAACTGATCGACCACGGCCTCCAGCTCTCGCATGGCATCTTCGAATGTCATTTCGGATACAGGGGTATCGCTCATCTTGCGGCCTTTATTAGTTCGTCTACATGGGCCCGCGCACTTTCGGACAGGGCGTTCAGATCATAGCCGCCCTCAAGTGTCGAGACCACCCGCCCTTCGCAGAGTTCATGCGCCAGTGCGCAAAGCTCTGCCGTGAGCCAGGAGAAATCCTCCGTCTGCCAATTCAGATTGGCAAGCGGATCATCGGCATGGGCATCAAACCCTGCCGAGAGGATCAACAACTCGGGCCGAAAAGACCGAAGGCGCGGAAAGACCTTGGCCTTATAGAGCGCGCGCATCTCGGCCCCGCCCGTGCCGGGATCGAGCGGCAGGTTGAGCACATTGCCATGCGCGCCGGTCTCGGACGGGTTGCCGGTGCCCGGCCAAAGCGGCATCTGCTGGCTGGTGATCACCAATGCGCGGGCCTCGTCCCACAGAAGGTCCTGCGTGCCATTGCCGTGATGCACGTCGAAATCGACAATCGCGACGCGGCTCAACCCATGCACGTCCAATGCGTGTTTGGCAGCAAGTGCTGCATTGCCAAAGAAACAAAACCCCATCGCGGTGTGGCGTTCGGCGTGATGCCCGGGCGGGCGCACGGCGGCAAAGGCATTGGGTGCCTCACCGTCCAGCACCAAATCCACAGCCTTGATCGCAGCCCCCGCCGCGCGCAAGGCGGCCGCAACCGTGCCGTTCGACATCCAGGTATCCGCGTCGATCTGATGATGACCCTCTACAGGTTCCCACCCCCGAATATCCGCAATATGGCTTTGAGGATGCCCCCGGGTCAGGTCCACGTCTCGGGCCAGCGGGGCCGAAATGTAGGCCACGTCTGCACCATCCAGCGCGTGCAGCACATGCTCCAGCCGCGCCGCGCGCTCAGGATGACCCTCAGGCGTGATATGCCCCAAGCAGTCCGGATGCGTGATCATGGCTGTTTTCATGGCCGGGCTCCTCTTTTGTCGCTCCGTTGCAGACCGCTCCCCGCACCCTCAATCGGGCGACAGCATATATCCCGCCCCCCGCACCGTTTGCAGGTAGCGCGGCTGTTTGGGGGTCTCTTCGATCTTGCGCCGCAGCCGGGTGATCTGCACGTCTACCGCGCGCTCCTGGGCCTGGCCGCGATCACGGCCCAGATCTTCAACGAGTTTGGTGCGGCTCACCGCCTCTCCCGGGCATGCGGAAAAGATCTTCATCAACTGGCTTTCCGTCGCTGTCAGCCGCACGAGCTCATCTCCGCGCCACATCTCGCCCCGTTCCAGGTCATAGCGGATCGGCCCCAGATGCAGGATTTTGGGCACGGTTTCCTGCGATGGTGTCTCGGGCATGCGTCTCAGGATCGCGTTGATCCGCAACAGGAGTTCCTTGGGCTCGAACGGTTTGGTCAGATAATCGTCCGCGCCAGCCTCCAGCCCCGCGATCCGATGCTCGGTCTCGCCCTTGGCCGTGAGCAGGAGAATAGGCGTCTCATGCGTCTCGCGCAGACTGCGGGTCAGCGACACGCCGTCCTCGCCCGGCATCATCACATCAAGGATGATCATGTCAAAATCCAGGCCCGACAAAACCCGCCGTGCATGGGCAGCATCGCGCGCGGCACTGACAAGAAATCCGTTGCGCATCAGGAACTTCTTGAGAAGCTCCCGAATACGCTCGTCGTCGTCCACGATCAGCAAATGCGCATCGAGATCCGTCATTGGCCGGAATCCCGCAGCCGCACATAGGTTCGCTTCAGATCCGGTTCGATCATCGCCTCCAACACCTTGCGAAATCCCGCCACCGCCTCCGGGCCCGCATTGCGAAAGGCCGCCCGCATGCGCGCGCGCTGCGCATCCGAAAGCTGTCCCTCCAGATCGGCGCCCGCGTCGGTCAGAAACAGATGGCGTTCGCGTTTGTCGGCAGTGCCCACGCGGCTTTCGACCAGACCGTCCTCGATCAGGGTCCGCAGCACCCGATTGAGCGACTGTTTGGTCACACCGAGGATCGACAACAGGTTGTTCACCGTCGTGCCAGGCGCGCGATTGATAAAATGGATGGCTCGGTGATGCGCCCGGCCATAGCCCTTGTCCGACAGGATCCGGTCAGGATCAGCCGTAAACCCGCGATAAGCGAAGAACATCGCCTCAATCCCCTGCCTCAACTGCTCATCGGTCAAAAAAAGAAGGCTCTCTCCCGAATACGCTTGCAGCTTGCGTCCCTCAGACATCACCGACCAACTCAATCTCATGCTCATTTTTTCGGAGCTTACGTCAGCCTTGTTGACATTCCAACAGTGAAAAGGTATCGAATCGCAGTTTTGGCGAAATATTATGTCCACATCGGACGCAAACACGCAATAAATGCAAACGCACAAGGATGTGCAGGAGGATATGAAAATGGCAGGTTATGATGATCGTGACGGCCTGATCTGGATGGATGGCAAGCTGACCGACTGGCGCAAGGCCCAAGTCCATGTCCTGACCCATGCGATGCATTACGCCAGTTCCGTCTTTGAGGGAGAGCGCGCCTATAACGGCAAGATCTTCAAAAGCCGGGAGCATTCCGAGCGTTTGCATTTCTCTGCCGGAGAGTTGGATTTCCAGATCCCCTTCACCGTGGATGAGATTGAGGCGGCCAAGCAAGAAGTGCTTACCGTGAACGGGCTAACAGATGCCTATGTCCGGGCGGTTGCCTGGCGCGGGGCGGGCGAAGACATGGGTGTTGCATCAGCACGCAACCCCGTTCATCTGGCGATCGCGGCCTGGGAATGGGGCAGCTATTACGGCGACGCGAAATTCAAGGGTGCCAAGCTCGATATCGCGAAATGGAAACGCCCCAGCCCCGAAACGATTCCCGTCCATGCCAAGGCCGCAGGGCTCTATATGATCTGTACGACCTCGAAACACGCGGCCGAAGCCAAAGGCTGTTCGGATGCCCTGTTCATGGATTACCGCGGCTATGTGGCGGAGGCGACGGGCGCCAACATCTTTTTTGTGAAAGAGGGTGAGGTGCACACGCCAGATCCCGATTGCTTTCTCAATGGGCTGACCCGTCAGACGGTGATCGGCATGCTCAAAGACCGCCAAATCAAGGTGCATGAACGTCACATCATGCCCGAAGAGCTAGAGGGTTTTGAGCAATGCTGGCTCACCGGGACCGCTGCGGAGGTGACACCAGTGGGCCAGATCGGTGAGTTCAATTTCCAGGTCGGAACCCTCACGCGCGACATCGCGGAAGGATACGAAAAGCTTGTCCGGGCCTGACAAGCGCCACCTATCGTACCTTGCATCAAGGCAGTTAAGGGGCTCTGCCCCACGCTACGCGCTCCCCCGGGAATACTTGAAGCCAGAAGAAGCATTGGGCACATCTGGATGCTTCTTCTGGCCTTAAATATTCCCAGGGTTTGGGACAGTGTCCCAAGGCCCGTGCGGCCCAGCACAAAAAAATCATGTGCGGCGAAGCCGCTCCGGCAAATCAGATCTTACGCCGCCTTACCGATGGCGAGGGCGGAACGCATCTCTGCAGCGATCTTTTCGGCCATCATGATTGTCGGCGCGTTCGTGTTGCCGCCGATCAACCTTGGCATCAGCGAAGCATCAACCACACGCAACCCCTCGGTACCGTGCACACAGCCCTGGGGATCTGTCACCGCCATCTCTCCGCGCCCCATCGCGCAAGTCCCGACGGGGTGATAAATCGTGTCGGCGCGCGCGCGGATATCGGCCTCCAGCCCAGCGTCGCTGCCATCATGCGGATAAAGCCGCTTGCCCCGCCAAGGCGCCAGAGGCTCAGCCTCCAGAATTGCCTCCATCTGGCGTGCCCCCTTCTTGAGAAGCGCCAGATCGCGCGGATCGCTCAGAAACGCAGGATCGATCCGGGGCGGGTCGGCCGCGCGCGCTGACTGCAGACCAACATGCCCCCGGCTATGCGGTCTCAGCACACAGACATGGCAGGAATATCCGAACTTCAGATGGATCTTGCGCATGTGATCATCCACGATCCCGATCACGAAATGGAGTTGCAGGTCGGGCCGGTCCACGCCGGGATCTGAGCGCAGGAATGCACCCCCTTCGGCAAAGGGTGTCGCAAAAAGGCCGGTCCCGTCCTTGCGCCAGCGCAGCCCGGCACGCGCAAGCTTGCCCAAGCCTTTGGGCGATAGGCCCACCACATCGTCACGTTTTGAATGGTAGGTCAGGATGTAATCGAGATGATCCTGAAGGTTTTGGCCCACGCCCGGCAGGTCATGGGCGACATCGATCCCATGCTGGGCCAGTTCATCGCGTGGCCCGATGCCTGACAAGAGCAGCATCTGCGGCGAGCCGAACGCACCGCCGCAGAGGATCACCTCGCGCGTGGCCTCCAGAATGAACCGTTTACCCCTGCTTTGAACCTCGACCCCTGTGGCACGGGTCCCGTCCAGAACAACGCGGCGTGCTTGCGTATGGGTCATGACCGTTAGGTTGGGCCGTTCCATTACACCAAAAAGGTAGGCAGCAGCAGCCGAACATCGCGCACCCTTTTGCGCACCATCGTGAAACTGGGTCACCTGATACAAGCCAACACCCTCCTGCCGGTCCCCGTTGAAATCGTCGTTGGCGCGGATCTGACGCTGTGTTGCGGCCTTTACAAAGGCATGGGTGATCGCGCGTGGTTCAGACTGATCCGCCACTTTCAACGGGCCTTCACCGCCGTGCAGCGCGTCAGGCCCGCGCGCATTGCCCTCCGCGCGTTTGAAATAGGGAAGAACGCTTTGCCAGTCCCAGCCGTCACAACCCAGATTGGCCCATTCATCGTAATCCGCCGGGTGCCCGCGCACATAGAGCATCGCGTTGATCGCGCTCGATCCGCCCAACGCCTTGCCGCGCGGCTGAAACCCGCGCCGCCCGTTCAGCTCGGGCTGGGGCTCGGTTTGAAAGGCCCAGTTGTTCAGCTTGGGCCTGCCCGAGATCATGCCCGCCACCAGCGCCGGCGCACGGATGAGCAGGTCCCGTCCGCCCCCTCCCGCCTCGATCAGACAGACGCTGAGTCTGGGATCCTCGCTGAGCCTGGCGGCCATCACAGATCCTGCCGACCCTCCGCCGACAATGACGTAGTCGAATGTCATGAGCCCTGCCTCCCTCTTGGCTTCCCAAAAGGCTAAGGCGAGCTTGGGTGCTGAGGCAAGGCCTGCGTGACGGCGATACCGCTCAGGCGGGAAGCTGCCCGGTCAGGACATAGCGCAAGACCTGCACGACCTGCACCGGCTCCTCGGCCACGGCAAGGGCTGCGGCATGAACTTCCTTTAGCGCATGCTGATGCTCCGGCAGGTTCAGCACGATCAGGGATTTGCCCAGCGCCGCAGCATAACCCGCGTCGAAGGCTGCATTCCACTGACGATACTTCTCGCCAAAGCGGACAACGACGATATCGGCATCGGTAAGCCCCTTGCGGGTGCGGATCGCGTTGACCATGGCACCTTTGTGATCGTGCCAGTACTTGTCAGGCTCCGCCCCCAGGATCGCCACCCCGCAATCGTCCGAGGCGGCGTGATCGGTGACGGGGCTGGTGAACACAACATCCAGCCCTTTGGCACCCTCGATAATCTGTTCGCGCCAATCGGTGTGGATTTCGCCCGAAAGATAAACATTCAACGTCATTGGCCCTGCCTTTCTGTTCGCCTGGATCCTTGTGACACTCGCGCACCCAACGGGTGGGCACAAGGTCGCGTTACCCGCGCAGGGTCCCACCTGTTGCCTTGGTCACTTTCTCGACGATCCTGGCGCTCACGGCCTCGATATCGGCCTCTTTCAGCGTCGCGTTGCGCGGTTGCAGGCGCACCGTCATGGCGATGGACTTCTTGCCCTCACCCAATGAGTCGCCCACGAACTCGTCAAAGACATGCACATCCTCGATCAGCGCCTTGTCGGCGCCAGCGGCGGCATTGACCAGCGTCAGTGCCTCGACCTGGGCATCCACCACAAAGGCAAAGTCCCGCTCCACCGCTTGCAGATCGCTGATGTCGAGGGCAGCACGGGTGGCACCGGATCTACGCGGCATCGGCACTTCATCGGGCCACAGCGTAAACGCCATTGCGGGACCCTTGACGTCCATCGCATTCAGCACTTTGGGATGCAGCTCTCCAAATACACCCAACACCTTCTTGGGGCCCAGGCAGATCATGCCGTGCCGACCGGGATGCCACCAGTCCGCCGCACCGCGCAGAATCTGCACCTTGGCGGGCGCACCAATGGCGTCCAGCACGGCCTCCGCATCCGCCTTCACATCATACAGATCGACGGGGCGCGAGGCGCCATGCACATCCTTCGGGCCGGTCCGACCGACCAGCAGACCACTCACCAGGCTATGCTGTTCGCCCGGCTCTCCGCCATGAAAGGCCGGACCAACTTCGAAAAGCGCGAGATCCATGATCCCGCGCGCCTGATTGCGTGCGGCCGCCTGCAAGAGGCCAGGCAGCAGCGCTGGGCGCATATGGCTCATCTCGGACGAGATCGGATTGTCGAGCATCGTGTGATCGGTGCCCCCGCCAAAAAGTGCAGCGGAGGATTGGTCGATGAACGAATAGGTCACGCATTCGTTGTACCCAAGTGCCGCACAGGTGCGCCGGGCTGCGGTTTCACGCCGTTGTTTCGGTGTCATGACCGGTTTGGGCACGCCCGGGGTCAGCCGCCTCAACGGGCGCCCTTCTAACTTGGTGAGAGAGGCGATGCGCGCCACTTCCTCGACCAGGTCGGCCTCGCCCTGCACATCGGGGCGCCAGCTGGGCACATGGGCCTGATTGCCCTCCAGCCGAAAGCCAAGCGCCGTCAGTGTCTGGCGCTGCTCGCTTTCCGGGATATCGAGGCCGACGAGTGACTGCACCCGCGCGGCATTCAGCGTGTAGGCCCGCGCATGATCCGGTACGGCGCCCGCCACGACCACATCGGAGGGCTCCCCGCCGCAAAGATCGAGGATCATCTGCGTTGCCGCCTCTAGGCCCGGCAGGGTGAATTCCGGGTCCACCCCCCGCTCAAAACGATAGCGCGCGTCCGAGTTGATCCGAAGCGACCGACCGGCCAGTGCAATTTGGATATGATCCCAATAAGCGCTCTCGAGAAAGACATTGACGGTCTCTTCGGTGACGCCGGTGGGCGCGCCACCCATGATACCCGCGATGCTCTCGGGCCCCTCATTGTCCGAAATCACCATCATGCCCGGCTGAAACGTGTATTCCTTGTCATCAAGCGCCATCAGCGTCTCGCCGCCCTTGGCGCGGTGAATACGCAGGCCGCCGGTGACCTTGTCGGCGTCAAAGACGTGCAACGGGCGGTTCCGGTCATAGGTGAAGAAATTGGTGATATCGACCAGGGCCGAGATCGGACGCAGCCCGATGGCGCGCAGCTGGTCCTGCAACCATTGTGGCGAATGCCCGTTCTTGACGCCCCGGATCAGCCGGCCCGTGAACAATGGGCATCCATCCAGCGTGTCATCCTCGATGCGGACCGGGATCGGACAATCGAATGCGCCCGGGACGGGCAGGATCTCCACCGGTTTCAGCGTGCCCAGACCGCGCGCCGCCAGATCGCGGGCAATCCCCGCCACGCCCAGCGCATCGGGGCGGTTGGGCGTGATCGCGATCTCGATCACCGGGTCGACCTTGGCCGGATCATTCTCGGCCAGCCAATCGACAAACCGATCTCCGACAGCACCCGAAGGCAGCTCAATGATACCGTCATGCTCGTCCGACAGTTCCATCTCGCGCTCGGACGCCATCATGCCAAAGCTTTCGATGCCACGGATCTTGCCCACGCCAATGGTGGTATCGATCCCCGGCACGTAAACACCCGGTTTGGCCACGACGACTGTGATGCCCTCACGCGCATTGGGCGCGCCGCAGATGATCTGCTTGACGCCTTCATCGGTCTCGACCTGACAAACGCGCAGCCGGTCGGCATGGGGGTGTTTCTCGGCGCTCAGCACGCGGCCGATGGTAAAGTCAGATAGCCGGTCCGCCGGGTTCGAGATCTCTTCGACCTCCAGCCCCAAATCGGTCAATGTCTCGGCGATCTCGGCCACCGATGCGGTGGTTTCGAGATGGTCCTTGAGCCAGGAGAGGGTGAATTTCATCGGCTTGGCCTCTGCATGCGGTATCGGCAGAGCCAATGACAAAGATTGCGGCAAGGTGCAAGCGTGAGGCGCCCTGGGTGGGAGTGAGCTGCTCCGCAATAGTTGGACAGGTTCTGGCGTAGAGTGAGCTACTTTTTGGACCTGCTGATCGGGTTGAGTTGCTTCGGTTCGCTGCCAGTAGATCACAACGGGTGGTTTGGCGCCAAGAGCGGAATGGGGACGTTTGTGACTGTAGAAGTCCATCCACTTGGTGACACCGGCCTTGGCCTCTGATCCGGTTTCCCAAGCATGCAGATAAACGCATTCGTATTTCAGGGACCGCCAAAGCCGTTCAACAAAGATATTGTCCAGCAACCGGCCTTGCCATCCATCCATTGCCCGGCAGGCGATTTTGTTAAGCAAAATCGGCCGAGAGGGGAGACACGCACGTTTGAACGCCGCAGGAAGCCTGTCCAGGCGAAGGATGTAAACTGGCTGCCCTGGACGCCTTTCTGAGGGTCAAGCGACGATCTGAGACCGATTGATCTGTTTCTGGCGCCTCATGATCTCATGATAATGCCAAAGACTTCGCGCGCGATGTAGTGTTTGAGGCTGCGAATGGCTTCAAGCTTTGAGTTTCCAGATGCGATGCGTCTGGCGACGTAGGCCTGGGTGCGCGGGTCTACGCAGAACCCGGCCTCCAGCGTGTTCGATATGCGCCAGGCCAAAACCTTGCGGGTGTGCCAGTCCATGATGGCGACCAAATACACGAACCCCTTGCGCATTGGCAGGTAGGTGATGTCGGCCGCCCAAACCTGGTTGGGTCGCGTCACCCGCAAGCCACGCAGCAGGTAGGGGTAGATCTTGTGCCCCTTGGGCAAGGACATCACCAAGCTGGAGCGTCAGATAGACAGCTTTCTCGACAAGATCGCCGATGCCTCCAGTGATCACGTCGCTCGCGCCTATGAGCGTAAGATCGCAAAACTGGAAACGGAGAAGATGATGGCGGAGCAAAAACTGGCTCAGGCAGGCACCATGGGCAAGGGCAAGCCGGAAAAGATAGAACTCGCTCTGAAATTTCTAACAAACCCTTGGAAGCTCTGGACTTCCAATGTCATGGAGCACCGCCGTTTGGTGCTGAAACTGGCCTTTGCGGAGCGTCTGCCGTACACTCGAAATGAGGGGTATAGAACTCCCAAAAACCACCTTGCCCTGCAAGGTGTTAGAGGGGTTTCAGAGGTCGATTTGTGAAATGGTGCCCCCACACGGACTCGAACCGCGGACCTACTGATTACAAATCAGTTGCTCTACCAGCTGAGCTATAGGGGCTAAGACCGTTGGCCTTTTGCACGCGGGCCGCTCCGGCACACCCGCTTTGCGACGATATGCCAAAACCATTTCTCGGATGCAACAAGGAATACGACATCTCAAGCGCCGCGCGAGACCTTAATCGACACAGATCAGGATGGGATCACCAGGGTCTATATCCAGGATGGGGTGCTCCAAATGTAAGAGCGACGGCCCGTGACCGATCAAGAAGCAAGGCTGCCCAGCGGTCAGCCATGCTGCTGCAGGCCGACTTGGAGTTGGAGTTCTGGACCTGTCGCGGTTTGATGCGCCAGACCGGCCTATCGGTCGTGCGAACGCGCAAACACACGGTCACGACCATTGCCGGGCAGGCGATTGCAAAGCAATCTGCCGAGAGGGCGACAGGGACCACAAGTTCAACATCGCACCGAA
>NZ_JAAWWD010000043.1 GCF_021404545.1 Aestuariivita sp. | reverse complement strand
GGTCTCCGGGGGGTTCCGGCGGGCGAGGCCTGCTCAAACGCCGGCTGGAGACGGGCCCCGGAGGACGAGCTGGTCGAGGGCGCGCTAACGCCGCGCGACTATGTTTTATCCGGAGCTCCGGATAAAACATAATATGCCGCGTCACCGTTATGCGGAGTTCTGGTTTTCAAGCTGTTGTTCTTCTGATTCATTTTCGGGTTTCCGCTTTGGATAATCATGATGCCTCTGCTCTCAACCGCAGAAGGACATCCCCCGTGAACACATCCTCGAACTCTCCGTGCCGTGCGCACGACGGCGCCGACCACCTCGCTCTGGCCGACGCGTACCTCGCCGACAATCCCGGGCTTTCCCCGGGTGCGCTGAGCGCAACCCGTCACTTTCTGAAGTGGGCGCAGGCACGGAAAGTCTCTGTCCGCGACCTCAATGCGTCGGATGTCGGCAGGTTTCTTCGTCACCGCTGCCGCTGCGGTCGCTACAGCCCCAATCAGTTGCGAAGCCCGATGTACGCGACCTATACCCGCCGGTTTCTTCGATATCTCGAAGAGACCGGCATGGTTGATATCCCAAACAACACGGCCCGGCTAGGACAGCACCTGGAGGCTTTTGCCAAGAAGCTCGACACCGCTGGCTACAGCGAGGTGTCGCGCGCATCATTGCTCAGCCATGCCGCCCATTTTGCTGAATGGGTCCTACAACAGCGAGTCCCGGTGACCGCAATCGGTGAAGGAACCATCGATCAGTTCGCGTGGCACGAATGCCGATGCGGGGAGATGACCAAACATGGCAAAACGGTGCTGGCGTCTCACTATAAGAACCGTAAGCGAGGTGCCCGTGCGCTTGTTCGACACCTGATTGACGAAGGCCTGATCCCGCCCAACGCAACTGACGGCGTCTCCGCAAAAGACCCACGTCTGATCGGGTTTTCGGAATGGCTGCGAAGTGAGCGTGGAGTGACGCCCGAGACCGTACGGCGCTATTTGAACGAAGTGGGTCGCTGGCTGGACAGCCTGGGGGCAACGCCGGAGGATTACGATGCGGCGGCCATCCGTTCGATCGTATTGGATCAAGCTAAAGAACGGTCCCAATCATCTGTGCGCAAGACGGTCACCGTGTTGCGCGCCTTCCTGCGCTTTACGATCGTCCAGGGCGCATGCGCCCCGTCGCTCCTGCATGCGGTGCCATCTGCTGTTCGGCGCAAGCTTTCTACAGTCCCGCGCACGATCCCCACGGCGAAGATCGAAGAGATCATTGCCTCCTGTCGCACCGATACGCCGGTCGAGATCCGGGACCGCGCGATACTTCTCCTCCTCGCCCGACTGGCTCTGCGTGCGGGCGACATCTGGCAGCTGCGGCTGGCCGATATTGACTGGCGCGCGAGCCGGTTACGATTGCACGGCAAGGGCAGACGTGACGTGATGATGCCTTTGCCGCAAGATGTAGGCGATGCGTTGCTCGCCTATATCGAAGATGAACGTCCGGTGGTCGCGTCGGACAGGGTCTTTCTCCGAGTCCAGGCTCCTTTCACCCCGCTGCGATCCTCTGCCGAGATCGCCGGGATCGTTTCCCGCGTCCTGAGCCGGGGAGGTTTTACCGACTTGCCGACTGGTTCGCATGTCTTTCGTCATTCACTGGCCTCCGCCTGGCTTCGCGGCGGTGCGGACCTTGACCTGATCGGTGCAGCGCTGCGCCACAGTTCGCGCGATACGACCGCGATCTACGCCAAAGTCGATGTTGGGATGCTGGCAGAAGTGGCTCAGCCGTGGCCGGGAGACGCGTCATGATACATCACCATGTAGACCGCTTCGTCCAACTCAACCGCACACTCGGAAAGAAGTTCGCCGCACAGGAGACATCCTTGCGCGCCTTCGCGGATTTCGCTGCAAAACGATCCATCACGCATCTGACGGCAGCGCTGATACTGGAATGGGCCGGCGGCGCCGCGACGCCTTATGCTGCGCAGGCGCGGTTTGATCGCGCCCGCGCACTGGCGGTGTTCCTGCACGCGGAAGATTCACGGCACGAGATACCTGCGATGGGGCTGCTGGGTCGGTCACGACGGAGGCGGCCCGCTCCGCATATTCTGACGCGGGACCAAATCAGTCGGATCATGCAGGAAGCGCTTCTGGTGCCCGGCCTGACACCGATCAGCCCGTTGACTTACCATAACCTGTTCGGGCTGCTCGCTTCGACGGGCTTGCGGATTTCGGAGGCATTGTCCCTTCAGTGCGACGACGTTACGACGGAGGGCCTCATGGTCCGGAGCGGTAAATTTGGTAAGAGTCGTCTCGTGCCAATACATATTTCGACCCGCGCCGCGCTGGAACGTTATCTCGAAGCCCGCGCGGCCGTGCGTAACGCGAACGACGATCTCTTCGTTCTCGGTCATGGTCATGCCCCGACAAAAACACGGGCCCATGTGGTCTTCGTTCGGATCGTCCGGAAGCTTGGGTACCGCAATCCGACAGGGCCCGGCCCCCGGCTTCACGATCTGCGCCACACCTTCGCCGTGCGATCCCTTGAGGCCTGTGGGAACAACCCGCAGGCAGTGTTGCGGCACATGAAGGCTCTGAGCACCTACCTCGGCCATGTCGATATTGCCAACACCTACTGGTACCTTGAGGCTACGCCGGTTCTTCTGAAGATGATTGCGGCGACCGCCGAGGAGACCTGGATCGGAGGTGCGGCATGACCCCGCTCGCCCCCGACCTTTCAGCCTTCCTGCAAACCCATCTTCCCGATGAATGCGGCGCAAGCCGACATACCATCGCAGCCTATGCCCGTGCGTTCATCCTCTTGCTGCGGTTTGTCGCCGGGCGGGTCAAGCGAACCCCATCGGAACTTTTCATCGAAGACCTCGACATTCAGACGATCAGGGCGTTCCTCGAACATATCGAAGAAGGACGTGCCAATTCCGTCCGGTCCCGCAATGCGCGACTTGCGGCGATCAAATCGTTTTTCCGTTTCGTCGAACATCGCCAACCGGCCTGCCTTGAGCAGGCGATGATGATCCGGGCCATGCCGACCAAGCGAACAGACGCCAAGCTGATCGATTATCTTACCAAGGAAGAAGTCCGCGCCTTGCTTGCCGCGCCGAACCGCCACACGCCAGGCGGATTGCGGGACCGCGCCATGCTGCATCTGGCCTATGCCGCAGGGTTGAGAGCGTCCGAACTTCTGGCTGTGCGGATGGACGATTTTCCCGACGGGTCGTTTTCCAGCGTGCGGATATTGGGCAAGGGGCGGCGGGAGCGTGTGCTGCCGCTCTGGAAAGAGACCCAGGGCGCCATTCGCGCGTGGCTGGCGGTCCGGCCCGGTCAATTAGGTCCAGAGCTGTTCCTGAACCGTGATGGGCGCCGAATGACGCGGGACGGATTTGCATATCGGCTAAGGCAGCATGTGGCGACGGCCGAACGCTCGACGCCGTCGATTGCCGCAAAACACGTCACTCCGCATGTGCTACGTCACAGCTGCGCCATGCACACGCTTCAGGCCACCGGTGATATCCGCAAGGTCGCGCTCTGGCTTGGCCATGCCAGCATCCAGACGACCGAGATGTATCTGCGCGCGGACCCGACCGAGAAGCTAGCGCTTCTGGAGGCGCACCACGCACCTCTGATCCAACCAGGCAAGTTCCGGGAGCCCTCGGACAAGCTGATGCAGATCCTGGCCGTCGCCGCGCAACGTGCTTGACCTTTGCGGTAAAATGGCGTCCCGCGCTTCTGCGGGGCGCTATTCCATCACATAGCCGAGAGCCCGGTAACCGGTTCTTCTTTTGGCCGCCATTCTGGCGAGGACCGGGACCGAACTGTCTACATAGTCGACCACCAACACGTCCTTCTTGTCGTCATGTCGGCGGTGCAACCTGCCGACATATTGCGCCAACGTTCCCTTCCATGCGATCGGCATCGTCAGGAACAGGGTGTCGAGCCGCGCGTCATCGAAGCCTTCGCCGATATAGCGCCCTGTCGCGAGGATCAGCCGTTCCTCATCGTCATCCACATTCAGCGCCGCATGCGCGGCCTTCTGGTCCTTTGCGGACATGCCGCCACGGAGCACGACGATGTTCTTCGCAAATCGGGAGAACCGCTGATGAAGATGATCGAGGTGATCCTTCCGCTCGGTTAGTATGATCGGTGAGCGTTTGGCCTCCAATGATTTCAGCACGTCGTCGAAGATCAGATCGTTTCGGGCCTCGTCCTCCGCCAGAGCGGCATAGATCGCGGGCATTGACGGACGCTCGGCCATGGCGAGGGCCTCTGGCAGCCGGAATCTCGTGTGACGTTCCCGCGCTCGATGGCGCAGTCCGCTTTCGGCGGCCTGCGATTTGGCGCTCACCTGATGGCGCACCGGGCCACATTGCATGAAGATAATCGGATGATGCCCGTCCTTTCGAGCGACCGTCGCCGACAACCCGGCGACATAGCGCGCCTTCGACCTGCGGGCGACAAGCTCAAAGCTCGCGGCGGACAGGTGATGGCATTCATCGACGATGAGATGGCCATAGTCGGCAACGATATCGTCAACTTCGCCCTTCCGAACCAGACTCTGAATCAACGCTACATCGATCACACCGGTGGGTTTGCGTTTTCCGGCGCCGATGGTGCCTATCAGCTTGGGATCGATCTGCAAAAATGAGCCAAGCCGTTCAACCCATTGGTTCAGCAATTCCCGGCGGTGAACCAAGACCAGCGTATTTCGAGCGCGGTGCGCAATCAGTGCCGAGGCTACCACTGTCTTGCCGAATGCGGTCGTGGCGGCAAGCACGCCGGTATCGTGTTCGGCCAATGCGTCAAACGCTCGTGATTGCTGCTGGCGAAGTTGGCCACAGAAGCAGACCGTCTCCGGCAAACGAGCTCCGTCTTCACGCAAATCGTCCAGATCGGCTGTCGCACCGTGATCGGACAGGAATCTAATCGCTTCGTCGAAGCTACCGCGCGGCAGGGCAACGTGTCGGGGATGCAGTTCGGCGCAGGACACGATGCGTGGCTTGCCGAATGTTGGCAGTCGCATCGCCTGCGCGCGATAGAATTCGGGATTCTGGAACGCCGCCAACCGCACCAATTGCGCAATCATGGCCGAAGGTAGGTCCGAACGGTCGATATAGATTTGGTCTGCGACCGTCACCTTGATGGTTGTCGGAACAGGTACATCGAGGCGTCGCGGCGTACTGCGGCGTGATGGAGGCATTTTCCACGGTTCGTCCGCCTGCTCGTCTTCTACCGGCATGCGCACACCCAGCACCCGCCCGGAAAGCTCGGCGGCTTCGACCAGCTGGGTCACTGCTGCCGCCGACAATCGCGGCCAGGAAGACAAATAGGCCCACTGATCGTCATATGGCCGCAGGCTCGCATCGACAAAGACGCTGTTGCCCACCTTGCGTGCTGTGTTCTGGAGCGGCAGGGCGATCAGGTTGCCAAAGCCGCCGAGCGGCATTGTGTCCTGGTTCGGAAACAGCCGGTCATAGGAGGCGAATCCGATTTCAGGCCGTCGCTCCATCGTTTCCGTGATCAGGACGGATCCAAGCTGGCGCGCCAGACGGGCCGATACCGGTTCGGAGAAGAAGATCCAGACATGGCCGCCGTTCCCGGATCTCGACCGTTCAAGCCCTGCGGGTACGCCCTTTATTCGGCAGGTTTCCAGCAGTGCGTTGGCGTCTTCTGCCCAGGACGCCTTGTCAAAATCCGCCGCCAGGAACCAGCAATTATCACCGGGCAGCAGCGGATAAACACCAGCGACAAAATCACCGTTTCGGCCATCATCACCGCGCAAGTGTTTTTCCATGACGCTTGTGTCCGGCGGGATGAACCTCTGATGGGGGCATTCGCCACACTTGACCTTCGGTTTGCCACAGATGCCCTTCACCCATTCGTTGGCGCAGGCGGGAGAATATCCCGAGCGGCCAGTTTTTCTGTTTTCCCATCGCACTGGGAACACGTCAGGCCGACCGGCGAACAGGCGGCGGAACAGAGCTACTTTTTCGTGCGACGGCGAGACATTCGTGACGGGGGCATTCTCGAAAGAGGGCTGTTTCACAGTTGGCGCGGGCTCTGCAGCCAGACGAGCCTCAAGTGCCTCCATCTCGCGCTGAAGCTCACGCCGCTTGGCGTCTAGATCGGCCAGGCGTGCTCGAACCCGCGCCAAGTCCACTTCGATGTCGCTCTCATCTGCCACCCGCAATTACCACCCAAACCTCTCTGTCCCGTCCAGCATAATTCGGGAAAGCGTCCGACGTAAGCTGGTCTGCCTGATCGTCGGCCCGACCACCGAACGGATAGTTAGAGATGGAGTTCACGGGGGATGTCCTTCTGCGGTTGAGAGCAGAGGCATCATGATTATCCAAAGCGGAAACCCGAAAATGAATCAGAAGAACAACAGCTTGAAACCCAGAACTCCGCATAACGGTGACGCGGCATATTACGTCCTGGGATACCTCGAACAGGCCTTCCCGATTCATGCGCAAAAGCTCGTGGAGATTGACGGCAATATGGTGGCAGAACCTTTGCGGGATGAGACCGGGGCGCTGGTTGTCTCGCGCGAGGCGCTCGCTTTGCGTGACGCGGCCATGATGGAGTTGATGACGCTCGCCCCGATCCCCTCGGCGCTCGACCAGATCCTCTGGGCCTTTGGCGACGAGGCCGTGGCAGAAGTCACGGGGCGGTCCATCCGGCCCCTCAAGGCCGAGGATGGCCATCTCTTCATCGAGAAGCGCTCCGCCAGCAGCAATTCGTCGGAGACCCAAGCCTTTATGGATGGCGAGAAGGATATCCTGATCTTTTCCGATGCGGGCGGGACGGGCCGGTCCTATCACGCGGCGCAAACGGCGAAGAACCAGAAACGGCGGCGGCACTATCTTCTGGAGCCCGGCTGGCGCGCGGATGCGGCCATCCAGGGGCTGGGCCGCACGCATCGCTCTGCCCAGGTCAGCGCGCCCTTCTTTCGGGTCTGCACCTCCGATGTGCATGGCGAAAAGCGCTTCACCTCGACGATTGCCAAACGTCTCGACCAGCTGGGGGCCCTGACCAAGGGCCAGCGCGAAACCGGCTCGCAAGGCATGTTCCGCGAGGAGGACAATCTCGAAAGCCCGATCGCGCGGGCGGCCCTGCGTGGGTATTTCGCCGATCTTGCCGCCGGGCGCGCCGAGGCGATGAGCTACGAGAGCTTCACCGACTGGACAGCCCTGCGGCTGATCGACAAGGACGGTGTGCTTCTCGAGGAGCTTCCCCCGATCCAGCGGTTTCTCAACCGGGTTCTGGCCCTGCCCATCCACATGCAGAATGCGCTCTTTGCCGAGTTCATGCGCCGGATCGCTGATCAGACCGAAAGGGCGCGCGCGGCAGGCACGCTCGATCTCGGCGTGGAAACCCTGCGTGGCGAAAAGATCGAACAGGTCTCCACAGAGGATCTCTGGACCTGCCCGAAATCCGGCGCCGTGACGCGGATCATCGGGCTGGAGGTGACCGACCCGGTCCACGTCCTTGGGGCCGAAGAGGCCATATCGCGCAATCCCGACAAGCTACCGATGGTCAATCGCGCCTCCGGCCGCGCGGCGCTCATCTCGTCGCGCCCTATGCAGATGTATGACGAGGACATTGTCACGCTGATGCGCAAGGCGGTGCGGCCAAACGGGTCGAGCTATCTCGAAGAGGCACGGTTCACGTCTTCGGCCTGGGAAGACATCGAAAGGCCCGAGTTTGCAAGACTTTGGGATGCCGAGGCTGCGTCCCTGCCAAAAACCACCACGACCAAGCTCTACCTGCTGACCGGGCTCTTGTTGCCGATCTGGAAGGACATTCCGACCACCAATGAGCGCATCTACCGGGTCACGCCCGACGGGGCGACCGCGATGATCGGGCGCACGCTGAGCGAGGAAGGGGCGGCTGCGCTGCGCGCCCGCTTCCTCGTCTCCAACCCGCAAACACCGCAGGAGATGCTGACCGCCGCCCTCGGCACCACTGCGCCGGTCGATCTGGGCCGGGGTCTCACCCTGACCCGTCGCCGCGTCGCAGGCGAGATGCGCCTTGAGTTGTGCGGCGTGGACAGGGGCATGATTGATGGCCTCAAGGCCCTCGGGTGCTTCACGGAGATCATCGCCTTCCACCTACGGGTGTTCCTGCCGCATGGGGATGGGATCGACACGAGGAGAATTCTGGCCCGGATCGTGGGGCAGGGGCCTGCTATCACGGCGGACCAAGCCGCCTAAAAAGCCAAAGCAGGCTTTGGGTGGGGCGTCGCAGATCGGGATTTGTCCGGTCTGCGCGTTCCGGGCGCGCGCGGGCCAATGCCACGCCCGGCCCCCCAATTGCAGACAAGAGGACAGACTCATGACCAATCCCCAAACGGACTATGCCGCAATGGCGGCTCAGTGGCGCGCGGAGCGCGAAACCACCTTGAAGGCAACCCGAACGGAGCTGCTCGCGCAACTACGTGCGCTAGGCATCAGCGAGGTCACTGCCGAATACGAGGGCTATGGCGACTCCGGCAATGTCGAGGATGTGACGGTGCAACCTGCAGAGGTCCAGCTGCCGGAGGCGCTTGCCACAGAGGTGGGCGATTTCGCCTGGTCGCTCGCCTATCACCATCACCCGGGGTTCGAAAACAACGAGGGCGGCTACGGCACGCTGACCTGGGACTTGCGCAACGACAGCATCACCCTCGATCACGCGGACCGCTATGTCGAATGCTCGCACAGCTATGACGAGGGTCTTTGAGATGGCCCATCCGCTTCATCATGCCGAAAGCTCTGCCCGGAAATTCGGCGGGGTGCCGTCTGACTATCAGTCCATACATGACTGGTTCGATGCCTCGAAAGAGCACCTCGCGCTCTTCACGCACCGAGCCATGCGCCATCATGCCCAAGGCCTGTTTGAGGCCGAACGTGTCTTCGGCCTGACGCTGACCAACAGCGCAGGTCGTGAGATCCCCGTGCGCTGGATCGGCGAGCAGCATATCCGCGAAGACTGCCAGGGCCGTATTCCGAGCTTGGCGGACTGGCTGCGACGGATCCAGCCCGAGCCATGGATGGCCAATGGCCATATTGACCGGCATGCCGGCGATGAGCCCTGCGGCGACCCAAGGGTCGCCTGGGCCTCCGAGGTCGCCGCCGGCAGAACGGTTCTTGGCCTGAAGGATTGGATGGCCGCGCGCGCGATGCAAGCGGCGCAGAGTGCCTGACAGGACCCGGCTTTTTGCCAAATGAATGCCGCACGGAAGCCCGGTTAGAAGAGCGGGCTTCTTGCGCCGTTTCCCCACCATTTTTCTTGAGGAGGATCGCATGACACTCGATGACATCAAGGCGGCCGTCGATGCCGGGCAGACCGTGCATTGGGCCAATACCGGCTACATTGTCCACAAGGACAGGCTCGGTCAGTACCTGATCACCTATGTGCCGAATGGTAGCTGCATCGGCCTGACAGACCGGAGCGGGCAACGGTTGAACGGAAAAGAAACGGAGTTCTTCGTCGCGCAATCGAAGGACGCCGCAGAAAATTCGGGCAGCCAATCAAGACCAGACGGGCAGGGGAGGGGCGTTGCACCCGGAGGCGCGGGGGCATTCCCACTCGGACGGCAGCTCTGACCCGTGGGCGGGGCTGAAAGGAAAGCGAGCTTTCTGATTTGTGATCCCTCAAGGGGTCGAGAAAGCAATCCCGGATGCGCTGGCAAGAACGTCAGGCACCGGCCAATCCAAAAGGAACCATCCCATGTTCGCAGGAACCCTCACCCGCAATGTCGAGACCGCAGCCGCCGAATACACCGGCATGATCCATTCGACACGTTTCGATATCGCCATCCAGCTTGAAAACCGCCCGAAGATGTCCGAACGCAGCCCGGATTACGACGTGACGGCAGTCAACAAATCAGGCCGCAAGGTGCGCATTGGCACGGCCTGGAACGAGACCGGCAATACAAGCGGCAACCCCTACATCTCGATGCAGATCGATGTCGGCTTGGGCCCCTTCCGGGTCAACGCGGTGCAGACGAAAGAGGCGCGCGCGGCCCAGAGCGGCGAATTCGAGATCATCCCGCTGGTCTCGAACGGCCTGATGAAGTCCGGCTCGATCTCGGGCGAGCTCACCGCCATGGACGCGGACAACGCCTTCACCGGCTACATCGCCAACATGATGTTCGATCTGGAGTTCATGCTGATCGAGAACAGCTATAAATCCGAGGAGACCCACCCCGATTACCGGATCGAGGTCAGCTCGCCCCGGGGCACACCGATCCGCGTCGGTTCGGCCTGGATGGCGAAAAGCAGCCGCACGGGCAATGACTACCTGTCGCTGCTGATCAACACGCCCGATGGCGACCTGCGCGTCAACGCCGTGCAGAACGAAGAACAGCGCGGTGGGCAGACCTTCTCGATCATCCCGTTCATCGACAGCGGTGAGCAGCCGCAGGACGCGGGCGCGGGGCTCTCCTTGGTCGCCTAATCGGCGCGCGAGGGGGAGACGATCTGAACCCAAAGGGGAACCGTGGGATCACGGTTCCCCTTTTGCTGTGTCCGTTGGCGTGAAGGACGCCACCCGCTTGCGATCAGGTGTAAGTGTGATACGATAATATATTAACGTAATGTCGAGGGCGGGCGCGTGGCGGCTAGATCAGGGACGGTTCCATGGTTTGACAGCTTTGATGTTGAGGCAGAGGTTGCAGATCTCCTCGCCCATATCGAGCGCTGCACCGGATTTGCGCTACCCGCCCGACAGCGCGCCGTCATCATGTCCCATGCAAGGGCAAAGCTCGACAGGACAAGGCAGGCATTTCTGGAGGCCAAGGCGGCAGGAAAGCCGGTGTCCACATCGCGGCGTGCGTATCTGACCGACCTGCAGGACACGATCTTCATGGCGATCCCGGAAGAGAACCTCGCGCGGATGCCGCTGAGCGAGCAGGTTCTCAACGATCCGTCATTTTACGCGGACGCCATGCATAACGCCGCCGCGATTAGCGAGGATGAGTTGTTCATGGCGCTGTCCTCTTCGCTGAAAGACATGACGGTCCAAGACGCCCGGGCCTTCGTCTCGAAGCTTTGGCACGGCACGATTGACGACAATGCCCGCAAATATGCGGAAGCCCTGAAGCGCCCCGAGCGTGAACCGCAGCCCTTTCGCCCGGGGAACACCGTGTAAGATCGCGGCCATTTTTTTGGCTTGGGCTGTGACCAAGTTGGCCGCCCCGAACTCAGTTGCAGGCGGCGGCATCCAGTGCAGCGCGCGAAAACCATTGAAGGCGCTGTGGTGACGTCTACTGTCGCCAACATGATGAACCGGGATCACATGCGCGCTTTCTTGCGGCGCGGCGCAACGCTTGCAGCTTTTTTCGCGCTGCTCTGGGCGGTTCAGGTTGTCAATTGGATCACCGGCTACGGCCTGAACCCGGCCTTCGGCCTGATCCCCCGGCACGTAAGCGGATTGGATGGTGTCATCGCCATGCCCCTCCTGCATGGGAGCTTCTCGCACCTGATGGCCAATACGCCGCCGCTCCTGGTGATGGGTGGGCTGCTGGTGGCTACGACCACGCGGGCCTTGCTGCCGGTGAACGCCGTGGTGATCGGCTGTAACCGCCGGACGTAATCTCCCCGAAACCGCCGTTTGAATTTTCCCCGGACGTGAGCGTCAGGGCCAATTCCGAACTTCATGTATTCGGAATTGGTGCTGGCGCGGGACATAGGCCTGATGCTCCGAACGGAGAGCGACAGGGGCAGGCAGGTGAAGAGACTGAGGGAGATCGTCTTGATCCAGAATTTGAAGAACCAGGGTCTCAGCATCACCGCGATCGCGCGGAAGGTTGGCTGTGACCGGAAGACGGTGCGGAAGTATCTCGAGCGAGGGTTGGAGGCGCCGATTTATGGCCCGCGCCAGCCGCGTGCGCGTGTGATTGAGCCCTATGAACGCTACCTGCACGATCGGGTTCTGGCCTTTCCCGATCTCAGCGGCGCGCGGCTTCTGCGCGAGATCCGGGAGCTGGGCTATGAGGGCGGCTATACGGCGGTGACGGACTTCCTGCGTGAGGTGCGCCCGGCGCGGCAGGTCCGGTTCGAGCGGCGGTTCGAGACCCCACCCGGCAAGCAGGCGCAGGTCGACTTCGCGGAGTTCACGGTGGAGTTTGCAGATGAGCCCGGTGTGGTTCGCAAGGTCTGGCTGTTCTCACTGGTGCTGGGTCACAGCCGCTGGCTCTGGGGCCGCTTCGTCGCCAGCCAGAACCTGCAATCGGTGCTGCGCTGCCATATCGCGGCCTTCGCAGCGCTCGGCGGCGTGCCGGAGGAGATCCTCTATGACCGGATGAAGACTGCGGTGATCGGCGAAGACGAGGCCGGAGTGGTCACCTACAACGCCGCGCTGGTTGCGTTGTTGAACCACTACGGCGCGGTGCCGCGGGCTTGCCTGCCGTATCGAGCCAAGACCAAGGGCAAGGTCGAGCGTCCCTTCCGCTATATCCGTCAGGACTTCTTCCTGGCCCGCACATTCCGCAACATCGACGACCTCAATGCTCAGTTCGAGGCTTGGCGGATGAAGGTCGCCAATCCCCGGGTCCATGCCACGACCCGACGCGTGGTGGACGCGGCCTTCGCCGACGAGCAGCCCAGCCTGAAGCCGCTCCCGGCGATCCCTTACAGCGCCGTGCTGACGGTCGAGCGTCGGGTGAGCAAGGAGGGGATGATCTCGGTCGGCGGGAACTTCTATTCCGTGCCCGACACCACCCGCCGCCGGACACTTGAGGTCCAGCATCACGCCGAGGAGCTTCGGATCTTCGAGGACGGGCAGTTGATCGCGCGCCATCCGGTTCTGGAAGGCAAGGCCTGCCGCCGTGTCGATCCCGCTCATCGCAAGGCTCCGCCGAGAAGGCCATCCCCGGCATCTTCGCCGCAGGGGCTGCGCCGCCCGCTCGACTTCTATGGTGCGGTCGGCCGACGCCTGGCAGCCGAGGGAGCGCGGTCATGAGCGATCTTCTCGACCGCATTCGCGGCGCCCTGGTCGGCCTGAGGATGCCGCGGGCTCTGGAGGCGCTCGACCACACGGTGCAACAGCTCGAAAAGGGCGAGATCACCGCCATCGAAGCCATCGACGGGCTGCTCAGCGAAGAATATGCGACCCGCGAGACGCGCCGGATCGACGTCGCCCTGCGCACGGCGAAGCTGCTGCCGGTCAAAACGCTCGAAGGCTTCGACTTCCGCTTCCAGCCTTCGCTCGACCGGGAGCGGATCGCGGCGCTGGCCCAGCTCGACTTCATCCGGCGCGCCGAGGTTGTCCACTTCCTCGGGCCGCCCGGCACCGGCAAGAGCCACCTGGCAACGGCGCTCGGCGTCGCGGCCGTCAAGGCCGGGCGAAGCGTCTACCGCGCCACGCTTGCGGAACTGATTACGGCGCTGAACCAAGCCGAACGCGAGGGCCGGCTGGCCGATAAGATCCGCTTCTACGCCCGAGCCGCGCTGCTCATCGTCGACGAGATCGGCTACCTGCCGATCACCACCGGCGGTGCCAACCTGTTCTTCCAACTGGTCAACGCCCGCTACGAAAAGGGGGCCATGATCCTGACCTCGAACCGCGGCTTCGCGGAGTGGGGCGAGGTGTTCGGCGATCCCGTCGTCGCCACTGCCCTGCTCGATCGGCTCCTGCACCATGCCGTCGTCATCCAGATCGAGGGCGCCAGCTATCGGCTACGCGCTCATGCCGATCTCATTCCCGAGCACGTCCGTGCGAACGCGCCTATCGCGCCGCCGCCGCCTCCAAAGCGCCGAGGACGCCCACCGAAGTATCAGAACGGAGGCGCCGATCACTGAAGCCGGCTGATCGCCGCAACCGCCGTAGTGGGGAATTTTACTTCGGCACTTTTGGGGAAAATTTAGACGGCGTTGACAATCGGCCTCGGCGGCGGTCTTGTCTGGCTGTTCGGAAGCTCGGCCATCCATATCGGCGCGTCAGGGCTCGTCTTCGGCTGGTTTGGCTTCCTCGTCGCGCGCGGCCTCGTGGATCGCTCACTGATCACGCTGGGCGCGGCACTGGTGGTCGGTTTGCTCTACGGCTCCATTCTCTGGGGCGTTCTTCCGGGCCAACCTGGCGTCTCGTGGGAGGCGCATCTCTTCGGCGCCATCGCGGGCGCGGCCGCGGCGTTACTGGTCCGAACGCATGTACATGCGCCGCGCCTCGGCGGCGTCGATCTGGACTGAAGCAATGCACTCGGCCAAAACCGGACATCGGTGACGGATACAGCGAAGGTCCGGAAGCGACCTTCTTGGACTTTCAGGGCCTCGATCACGGCGTCTTCGTTCGTAACGGTGTCCCTTAGGGAAGTTGCAAAAAAAATCGCCTACAGCGATCTTGTATCGCGCAAGGAAGATCCTATCTATGTCTTATCGGTATGCCGGGCTTCGGTTCGGTTCGGAATAAAATCGCTGTACTTAGGGTCGGTTCACCGATCCGTGGAGGGGCTAGTTCCCTCTGACGCCTACCCCCCAAGCGGCCCCTGTGGCGGCGGCGGGGCGGCGGCCCCCCGGGCGACCCCGGGGGGCCAGCATAAGGGATAAGGACGGTCTCTCCGTTCCTCGCGCTGGTGGCGACAGCCTTCCGCAATCCTGCGGCAGGGCCAGCAGAGGAGGCCATAACATGGCTTACGACACCGACGAGATCAGCCAGCGTGGGACACGCGAGACAAAACGGAAGCGCAAGCCGACGTGGAAGTCTCGCCTGTTAAAGGGCGCATTCTGGGTAGCCTGGGGGATGGGGAAACTCTTTGACCTCATCGAATGGCTGTCCCGGTTGGCCGGCGACTAACCGCGCGACCCTTAATGTTCGCATTTGGCGAAAGGAGGACCGAGAATGCTAGGTGAAGCACTGAGATTGATCCGGGTCTTCCATGACCTGAAACAGAACGAGTTGGCGGAACGCCTCGATATTTCCCAATCGCACCTTTCTGATATCGAACGATGCCGGAAAGTGCCAAGTCAGGAAATCGTTGCACGATACGCCGAAGAGTTTGATCTGCCAGTCAGTTCGATCTGGTTTTTTGACGAGAAGCTGACAGAAGGCACGACGCCGGGCGCTATCGAGAAAGCGCGTGGGGTTGTCGCTGACAAGATACTTGATTTTCTGAGGATGATCGAGCGGAAGCGAGCGTCATCATGACGAAGCGCCGCGACAAGTCCTACGCCCTCGATCAATGTGCCCTCTATCGGTGCAGCACACGCAAAAAGTTGTTCAAACTATTACAGACCAGTTCCGAGAAGTTTGCTGAGTTGAAGGCCGCACCCGATCTCTACAAGCCTCTGCGCAAGAAGAAAAAAGACGGAACATTCCGTCCTGTCCTTGCACCACGAGGCGATCTAAAGCGTATTCAACGGCGGATCGGAGAGTTGCTGCTGCGGGTGAAAACTCCGGACTACCTGATGTCGCCAGTGCGCGGTCGCTCGAACATCGACAATGCCGCACGGCATCGCGGTGCAGCAGCGTTCCATCTTCTCGACATCGAAGATTTCTATCCGAGCTGCACAGCCAGCAAGGTAGCATGGTTCTTTGGAAAATATCTTGGGTGCCCTCCCGACGTAGTGAAGGTCCTCCTTGATCTTACAACGCTGAACGGGGTTCTGCCAGCCGGAAGCCCTGCCAGCCCATCGCTGGCCTTTTGGGCCTACGCTGACATGTGGGACGAGATTGATCAGCTGACCCGTGATGCCGGATGTCAGGTTAGCGTGTATGTCGATGACATAACAGTTTCTGGGCAAAACGTTCCCGGGGTGCTGGTTCATGCGATCAAGGAGCGGCTTGCTCACCATGGTCACAGCTTCAAAGCGTCAAAGGAAATCGGTCAGATTAATGCGCCGGTAGTCGTAACGGGCGTGGTGGTGCGAGATCAAACGCTTCTCATGCCAAACGTTCAGCACCTAGAACGTCATAAACTTAGGGCAGAGATCGCGAAAATTCCCGAGGGATACGAGAAGGCTAAGAAGATGGCCTCTCTCATGGGGCGTGAAGGCACCGAGCAGCAAATCCTGGCGCGCAACCAGGCTCACTGATTTTCAATGATGGGTTAACATGACGACGGTTTTCTTTTCCTACTGCCACGCTGACGAGGCACTACGAGACCAGCTGGAACGCCAGCTCAGAATCCTTCAGCGTCAAGGCCTGATAGAGACCTGGCACGACCGCCGGATTGAGGCGGGGCAGGACTTCGCCGGTGAGATCGACGCGCACATTGAAGCCGATGAGATCATCCTGCTGCTGGTAAGCCCGGATTTTCTAAACTCTGACTATTGTTATGAGATCGAGATGACTCGTGCGCTGGAACGGCATAAGGTGGGAGAGGCCATCGTGATCCCGGTCATTCTGCGCGATTGCCTCTGGCATGGCGCACCCTTCGGCAAGCTGATGGCCACGCCAACGGACGGTCGTCCGGTCACGCAATGGCCGGACATCGACCATGCGTTCCGTCTCGTCGCCGAAGCCGTTCAGGCGGCAGCAAAGCGCATCGGTAGTCCACAATCGGTCACCAAGCAGTCAGCGGCACCTGCCATCATCCAAAACACGCGGTCAGTCAACAGATCGACACCGGCTCAAGTGATCCGGTCAAGTAATCTGCGGGTGGCCAAAACGTTCACAGACCGTGATCGTGATGCTTTCCAGACCGAGGCGTTTGAGTTCATGGCAAAATATTTCGAGAACTCGCTTTCTGAATTGTCGGCTCGCAATCCCGAGATTGACGGGTCGTTCCGCAGGCTTGACGCAAATCGCTTCAGCGCTGTTGCCTACCATAACGGTCAGTCTGCTAGCCGCTGCACCGTGTTCATGGGGGGGCGGCATATGGGGGGCATTGCTTACACTGCGACCGAAAATGCAGACACCAACGGGTTCAATGAGAACCTAACCGTCGAGGCCGATGAGCAAACCCTGTATCTGCGGAGTATGGGGATGGCACACTTTGGCCAAAACAGAGACCAGAAGCTGACGTTCGAGGGTGCGGCAGAAACTTATTGGCAGATGTTTGTGAAGCCACTTCAGTAACCGCATCAGCAACTTTACGGGTGTCTGGTTTTGTTTGACGATGCTTCCATCAAGGTTGCGAAACCTTCTTGGCAGAATGGCGGAAGATCACGGGCGCGAGACCAGTCTCGGGATCATTTTCGTTGAGGACAATTTTCCAGGACCTAAATACTGCTTCGATGGGTGATCTGTCGGGTTTAGTACCTGCCAGTGGACAGTTGATCTTGTTCCTCATAGGCCCTCGGGACTGAAATGCGCATAAGCCAAAGGCACCGTTCCACATGACGATGTCGCCAATTTCAGGTGAGGCGTAGCTTCCCACTTGGATATCTCCAGCGGGGTCGAGCACCAGTTTCCAGTCTTGGCCATACGAGAGGCAGAGGTCAGGTCTGTGATCTACATAGTGAATACTGAATAGGTCGTCGCCTTGGCCATTCAGTGTCGCGAAGCCAAGGTCTTCATCGAGTTTTACAACAAGCATGGCGAGTTCTGCCCCTCTGCCAAAGTTACAGAGACCGATTTCTCCCACTTCCAAGTCGGCCATTGGCTTGAGATTTGTTGAGAACAGAACTTCCATGATACTACGTTACTTTCTATTTACATGCGGCATCTTGAGTCGATTCTTGAGACCAATTCATCCTACTGGCCGAACGCACGTAGAGAGAACTGACATAGTGCGAATGGTAGCCGACCAACTAACAATGCGTGGCTTACCACCTACCCTCTATTGCCCCTATATCTCACGCCAATGTCTCGGCGGCTAGGTCTGATTCAGCGGATCCAAATCCTCGAGCGTGCGCCGTGTGAGAGGAGGTTGCCAGGTACTTGCGTTAAACAGACTCGCGCAGATCGCAACGAATGACCACAATTCGCCCATCACGTCGAATGCTTGGAAAAGTAATCCTTATAGTCGGCAGCGGCGTCGTCAGCACATCAACCTTGGGCTAAGCCTTGCGGCCTCCCCAGCTCGGCTTCGCGTGTCGCAGGGGAGAACGGCCCTTCGGTCCGTCGCGCATTCGGCCATGCGGCCTCACCGCGGCGTCGCACCCAGGCCCCCGGTTTGCCCGCCTCGCGAGCACGTCCGTCCCCGGCCGCTCCGCCGGATTGCGCTCTGGTCTGTTTTGGCCCGAGGCCAAAACGATCCCGCCGCTCCATCCGTCTCCCGCGTCCGGTCAGGCCGTTTGCCTGCTCGGGTCGGGCAAACCTACCGTCAAAACACACACACATGAGCGCGGAAGCATATCCTCCGGATGGCCCCCAAATCAGCCCGCGTCAAGGATCGCAAAACTTTTCGGCGAGGGCGGCGCCAGTGGTGCTGGGCGGTCCTGTGGGTGAGACCGCGCATGTGTCGGGTGCAGCGCTCGGAAAACTTTTGCGCCCGGCAAGCCGGCGGCTGCGCCGTCCCTGACCCGGGCAGATTCGGAAACCAGGCATTCGGCCATGCCCCCACACTCACGTGGTGGCCTTGGAACCGAACACTGGAGACCAGACATGGCTTACGACACCGCAAACACCTACGAGACCATCGAACTTTTCGGGCTGACCGAGAAGGACGCGCAGCTGCCGATCCCCGAGGATCACATCCTGACCGACCGCATTATCCGCGAATGCTTCGAGGCTTTGCTCGGTCAGCTGCGCGGGACTGGGCTTGAAGCCGAAATCGAACCGCTGGCCCATGGGCTCGCCACGATCCTGCAGCGCCGCAAGGTGGCGCTTGGCAAGGAGGTCGACCGCACCGCCGACAAGATCGGTGCGCTGGCAAAATCCCACGACGGATCGGAGATCGCCGAGACCGCGCTCGAAGAGGCGCAGGCGCGCTTTCTGCAGCTGCGCGAGGTTGTCAGCGCCATCGAGGTGATGAGCGAGGCGGCGGCGGAATGCTACGAGATCGAGACGGGCCACGCCTTCATCCCGGCCGCCGGCTCGCGCGCAAGCGTCCGGGCGCAGGAGACCGGAGCGGTCTTCGAGGCGCGGCAGCTCCTCGAGCAGCACGACCGTGAAACCGCCGAGAAGTCAAAAGTCGAGGGGGTTCCCCTGATCGTCTCAGGCGCCACCGACTGGACCGATGTTGATGTGGTCTTCAACACGCTCGACAAGGTTCGCGAGCGGATCAAGCAGAACCGCAATCAGGAGATCTTCCTCTGCCACAAGGGTGGCAAGCATGGGGCGGAGATGATTGCGGCTCGGTGGGCCCGGGCACGCGGGATAGCACAGGCGCGCTTTGATCCGCGCTGGTCCGCGCACGGGCGGGCGGCACCGTTCAAGTGCAATGACGAAATGCTGGACGACAAGTTCGCGGCGACGGGGGTTGTTCTCTTCGGTGGCAACGGGGTCGCGCTGAACCTCGGGCAGAAGGCGGAAGCGAAAGGCCTGACGGTCATGCGGGTCGCGGACCCGGCGAAGAAGACTGCGGAGAAGTGAGATTTGAGGGTCGCCTTCGGGCGGCCCTTTCGTTGTTTTCACAGATGTGTGTGGACCTCGGCGGTGTCGCAGTGTGCTCCAGCAATGGGCTCCGACAGGCTTGGTGATCGCAATCCGGCCAATCTAGTTTCGGGAATGGCTGGATGGTATCTCGATGCAATCACAGCTTAATGTGGCCGTGCGGCAGAAGACATCTGTTGCGCAACTCAACAACCGCCCAGGTTTTTCCTCGATGCCTTTTTCCCCGGAACGCACCAAAGAGATTCAATCACGCATTGATGCGCGCTTGCGATCCGGGCAGGCAAACGATTGGGAGATGTCTTTTCTCACGAACATGGCTGAACGGTTTCAGCGGTATGGGACGCAGACGCGCTTGAGCAAAGCGCAGTATGCCAGCCTTCACAAAGTCCTGAAACTGGAACGGGAAAAACCGTCCCAGACAAGGTCATCTGCCGACGACAGAGTCACTCAGCCAGCACCAAAGCGCAGTGCCAGAAACGTTCAGGCGAGACCTCGTCCGATCTCCGTGACGCGCGCGATCAATGCACCTCGGCGTGCCGTGCGCAAGGCTCAACGCCAAATCATGGTGCCGTTGGTGGTCGCTGTCGGATTCTTCGCATTGGTTGGATCATTGTTTGAATCATCAAACTCGCGATCCACACCCTACAGTCCGCCAGCAATTCCCTCATCGCAAACTGCCGACACCGCTTACGTCTATGTGACACGGACACGTGTCAATCAACGTGCTGGGCCGTCTACTTCCAATGCCGTTGTGGGTGTATTGAGCGAGGGTGCCCGCGTCGCAAAGCTTCGCGAAGAAGGGCAGTGGACGCAAATTCGATTCAACTTTGGTACGGGCTGGATGGCTACCAGTTTCCTGTCGTCGGTCGCGCCGCCTACAGAGCAACTCGCCTCGCAGGATCGGTCGCCTCGCGCCAGCGATGTGCGGATCATTGATGGTGATACGATCGATGTTCGAGGCATGACAGCGAACGTGCGTCTCGTCGGGTTTAACGCGCCTGAGACATGGAGACCCTCCTGCACCGCAGAGCGTGAGGTTGGGGAGCGCGCGACCGCGCGTCTAGGTCAATTGGTGCGGGGTGCGGCGTCAATTGAATTCGAACGCGTTGCCTGTTCCTGTCGGCCCGGGACAGAGGGCACGGATCAATGCAATTTCGGGCGGTTCTGCGGCTCGTTGTTCGTTGACGGTCGGGACGTGGGTAGCACGCTCATTGCGGAAGGTCTGGCCGTGCCGTACCGATGTGGCCGCACCAGCTGTCCCCCACGCCCTCAACCCTGGTGCCGATAGCAAACGCGCCCAACCGACACAGACGATGGATCTTCGCGCGCGGCGGAACGCTGAGCCGCCGTATCGCGAGCGTGACGGATCGTTATCCAGATGCATTGGATCAGAACGAACCAGGCCATCTTCGGTCATGATCGACGAGTTCGATGGCGGCTTCAAAGTGGTGGCACAAATTCGGGTCTCTCCTTTTTGCTCATAGATGTGGATCGCACGGGGTCGGCCCAATCGTGCCCTGCGCTTCGCTCCTGCAAGCACAAATACGGCTTCCACGGCGGGCCGCGGACCCTCCGCATTTTCGCTTGCGACCGGGCCTCTTGCCCCCGTGCCGGGTGATCCCCATCGCAACAAGGAGTAACCCAAATGACCAACCACTACGTCGCCACCGTCCCCGTCAAGTTCACCGACACCGATGGCCAGGAGCGCACCCGCTTCCAACGCGTGGGTGCGATGTTCCGCAACACTCGCAACGGGGACGGCTCGGAGTTCTTCAGCCTCAAGCTCGACTTCCCGGTCGCGGTCTCGGAGCTGGTGATGTTCCCGCCGAGTTCGAAAGATCCCCAGGACTAAATCCTCTGACGAGGATGGGCCGCCCCAGGATGATCTTGGGGCGGCCCGATCCCTGTTCCAGGGATGCCGTGTCCGGCGGTCAGATCGCCCGAGGCGACTTCACGAAGTTGCCGGTCGCTGCGCATTCATCAGACGCACCTCCCCCCGGAATGATCAGGTAGCGACAGACCGGCCAGTCAGCCTCAAGGGGGCCATCCACAAAAACCTATCGGCCAGGGCCTCCCGGTTTTTGCGGCAGAGATTTGGGCACCCAAATCTGGCCCTCCTTGACCCTGCCTGTCCGCCCTGTCGGTGGGGTTTGCGCCCGCCCGCGGTTCCGTCCGAACACTTGGCGTTCGGCCAGACCCTCGGGCGGGGCTGGCGGACGGGACCCCTAGGACAGGTGGGTCGCCCGGTGGTGAGGGCGGCAGAGCCGCGTCCCTGCGGGCCGCGGGGGAAGCGGACACCAAGGCTGCCTGAGCCTGAATGCGACGTAAGTATATAATTGACAGCTAGGTATATTATCGTAAGGTAGGGGCAGCCTTGGTGGAAGGTGGCAGGAAATAGGGGGTCTTTCTTCGCATGTCGCGCTCAAAACGTCTCACAGATGCGGACCGCATGGAGATCGTTCGCGAAGCTGCGGAAGGCATTTCCACTTCAGTGCTGGCGGAACGGTTTGGCGTGTCGGTGCGGGCGATTCAGTACACGCTCAAAGCTGATGCCGAGCGCCAGACGGATGCCGCGATCCCGGTCTTAGCGGTCAGTGTGAAGGTTACGGCTGCGGAGCTTGCGGCGCTCGACGAGGTGTTGGCCGAAGCCGGGATCGAGAGCCGGGCCGAGGGGCTGCGGCGGCTCATTCAGACGGCAGGCGGGGTGTTCGTTCCGGACGCGCAGATGGCAGCAGAGATGGCGCGCTATCGCGCCTCGCTGCACGAGGTCGGCAATGGGGTCGCGCAGATCGCCAAGCAGATGGCGCAGGCCAACCGGCAGGGGCAGGGGGCTGGCCCGGAGTTTACCGAATTGCGCCTTGCGCAGATGCGCGGGCTGGCGCGGTTCATCCTGGATTCTGCTGACGAGATCGATCTGCTTCTGCGCCGCCGTCGTGACGTGATGCAGCTGCAGGCCACGGCCGCGCTGAGGGAGTTTGCGCATGCGGCTGAATGATGCCGTCCATGCCGTCACGGGCGAGGTCTTCCGGGATGGCTGGAGCCGCGTTCGGGGCTCAATGCAGGGGCTACATGTCGCCAAGCAGACCCAGCTCATGCGCGCGGCTGCGGGGCATCGGCCAGCGGTCTTCAAGGCGATCCGGGGCGGGGGTACGCATACCAAATCGCAGCTCGCAAACCAGCTCGATTACCTCACCACCAAGTCTACCCATATCGTCGACAGTAGCGGGTTCCTCGATGGCAAGGCGAAGCTCGAGGCGGGTGACATCAAGGACCTCACCGAGCGCTTTGCCAAGCGGTGGGATGCGGGCTTCAAGCCCAAGCTGGGCCAGACCACCCACATGCTCATGTCGTTCCCCATCGGCACGCGTGGGGAGGATGTGCGCGACATCGCGACGGATGTGGCCGAGCGGTTCTTCCAGACCGACGCGGGGCATTTCGACTACATCATCGCGGTGCATGAGGACCGCGATCACCCGCATGCGCATCTGGTGCTGAACCGCCGCTCGCAGGAAGGCGAGTTCTTCTTTCTGGGGCGCAACCACCGTTTCAACTATGACGATTTCCGCCTCGCCATGGCCGAGGAGGCGGAGAAGTACGGCGTGCGGCTGGAAGCCACGCGCCGGGTGGATCGCGGGGCTGTACATTACCCAGCCCGGACCAGCGAGGTCTACGCCGCGAAAGAAGAGGGTCGCGCGCCCCGCGAGCGCGAACGCGTGGGGCAGGACCTGACCCGGACGCTGGCGGAGATCGCCAACACCAGAACCGTTTACCATTCGCTTGCTGCGGAGGCCTCCCGGGAGGCCCGCGAGGATATTGCCGCAGCACTCTTCCGCGCGGGCGAGGTGCTGGCGCATGGCGGACAGATGGACCGAACAGGAGATGTGTATATGGCCGAGGATCAAAGCTTCGAGGATCTGAGAAGCCTCTATGCGGAAAAGCTCGCGCGAGTGCAGGGCATGATCGCCGAGAAGCCCGATGCCGAGCGGCCCGCGCTGGAGAAAAGCCTCACCGCCATCCAGGCGCACGTCCAGCACATGCAGCCCTTGGGGCTGCGATCATCCACGCTGTCAGAGACCCCCTCGGAGGGCGGGATCTATTCCGAAGCCAATATCGACGCCAGCCAGCGCGAGCGACTGGCCGAGCCCGACCTGAGATCGCGCATTGACGCGGCACTACGGGGCACCGGGATCAGCACAACGGAAGTGGTGGCCCGGATCGAGACGGGCGCCTCAAATGCAGCGCTCGAGCATCAATGGATCGCCAATGATCTCTCCAAGGTGGCCGAGGCTCGCGATCTGAATCTTGAGCGCCGCGCTGATCTTGAACAGGCGCGCGACATCCTGAATGACGTGCATGTCGAACTTGGCACTCTGTTGGAACGGGAGAACGTGCTGCGCCGGGATGGTGTCGTGGAAGCGGAACCGGTCAGCGAGCGGTTCCATTATCATGAGGGCGCGGTCCGGGCGATGGAAGGGACAATCCGTCAGGAGATGCGCGCAGACGGCCAGACAGCGCAGCAGATCGAGGACCGGGACTGGGAGGTTGTCTCGCGGGCGGAGCGCCGGATCGAGACCGAGCAGCGCGCGTATCTCGCAGCACACCCGGACCTGCTTGCACGCCCGGGCGATGTGATCGACCGGTCTGAGCCCTATAGGGAGACCATCACCGATGCGGCCCGCGCCAGTGAGATTGTCCGCGAGGTCGACCGGATCATGGAGGCACGCGACCACCGCATGCCCGTTGCAGATGCTGTCGCGGATGACTTGCGCGCGCGCTATCCGGACATGCCGTCCCACCTCGCCCGTGGGCTTGGAGCGACCTATGCCGCCGTCGTCGAGACACGGGACACGGAGGTCATCAATCAGGTCCGCCGCGAAACCGAGATGCGCGACGGGCTTGGGTCTGGCACGCGCGACGCACTCCTCGCAGCCCGCGGTGAAACTGCGCCGCAGTCTGACCGTGCCGACCGCCTTGCAGACGAGATTGCGCGTGTTCTGGACCATGAGCGGGCGGGGGAGTTGTCCGCGCCCTTCGAGACCGAGGTGGAGCGGGACGCCTTCCGTGGCGAGATCGCGCGGGTGCTGGACATTCGCCAACTCGAGCGGCTCACATCCGGCGATGCCGATGCGCTGGACAAGGTTCTCGAGGACCGCCTCGACCGGCTCTATGTCGCCAAGGTCTACCTGCAATCGGATGCCGCGACGGCCAACACGGAGGCCTTGCGCCAGGTGGTCGATGATCTGGCCGACACCGAATATGAAAAACACCGCGCGACAGACGTGGATGGCGAGACCGAGCGGGGTCAGGTCCATTGAGCGCCTCCATGGGAAAAGCGCGGATCGCGACCGGCGTCCTGCTTGTGACGCTGGTGACCGGGGCCATGGGCTATACTATCGCCTCGGCGGTGCTGACCTACCAGGATCTCGGCTTCGGGGCCGAGATCGATTTTGCCTATATCGCGCAGAACTATCTGGCGATCCTCGATCGCCGCCCAGAGGACGCGCAACTTATTCACCTGATCATCGGCAGCTTCGCCGCCGCCGGGCTGATGCTGAGCCTCGCCCTCTCGGGGTCCGCCCTGACACGCTTTGGCCAGACCCATTGGCAGACCGCGCGCGAGATGAAGGCCAATGGGTTCTTCGGGGCGCCAGGGACCGGGTTCATCCTCGGCAAGCTGGGGACGCCGGGCTCCCGCGCCAATTACATTTGCTCGAAGGTTTTCCCCCATGCGCTGATCGTGGCCCCCACGGGCCGCGGCAAGACCACGGGCTTTGTCATTCCGAACCTGCTGACCTGGCAAGGCTCTGCCGTGACGCTCGATGTGAAGGGCGAATGTTTCGAGGCCACGGCCCGGCACCGCGCAACCCAAGGCGACAAGGTCTATCGCTTTGCCCCCACCGATTGGGAGGGCAAGCGCACGCATCGCTACAACCCGCTCTTGCGCATCTTTGAGCTGAAAGACCCCGCCCGCCAGCAGATGGAATTGCAGCTCCTCGCGACGCTCTTCCTGCAGAGCGACAACGACCGGGTGCAGGGCCTCCTTAAGGGCGGGATCGATCTCTTCGTGGCGGCAGGCCTGCTGGCCTTCCAGCGCAAGCGCCCCACCTTGGGCGAGATTTACCGCATCGCGGCCTCCGGAGGGAACAAGCAGAAGGAGTATTTCGCGCGGGGCCATGAAGTCGACAACAGGGCGGCCAAGCTGATCTTTACGCGGCTCGCGTCCACCAACAACGACACGCTGACCTCCTACGTCTCGCTCCTGATGACCTCGGGGCTCGACCAATGGCAGAACCCGGCCATAGACGAGGCAACGGCGGTGTCGGACTTCGATTTCCGGACGATCCGCAAGAAACCCTTTTCGGTCTATCTCGTGGTCCAGCCGCTGATGGTGAAGCCGCTCGCGCCGCTGATCCGGCTGTTTTTCTCCGACCTGCTCTCGGCCATGCAGGAAAAGGATCCCGGGCCGGATGAACCCTGGCCGGTGATGATCATGCTCGACGAGTTCAACCGTCTCGGCAAGATGCCCATCGTGGTCGAGAGCATCGAGACCCTGCGCACCTATCGCGGGCATTTGGCCGTGGTCACCCAAACCATCCCCGCCCTCGATGAAATCTACGGCGAGAACACCCGCCGCGCCCTGCAAGGCAATGCCGGTGTGAAGCTCTATCTGACGCCCTCCGATGAAAAGACTGTCGAGGAGCTGAGCAAGGCGGTCGGTAAGACCACGAAGACCGTCATCACGCGATCCCAGTCCATCGGCAAGAACCCCTTCGAGGGCCGTAGCCAGTCCACTCGGACTGAAGAGAGCTCGTTGTTGCCTGAAGATGAAGCGCGCCGCCTACCGCTCGATGAGATCGTCATGGTGATCGACGCGCAAATGCCGGTCCGAGCCAAACGGATCCAGTATTTTGACGACCGGCTCTTCAAGGCGATCCACGCGGCGCAATCAGGCGAGTTGCCGTTTCCGAAGCCGGGGGGAGGGGGATCGCAGGGCACGCTGCCGCTGAGTGTGCGCGCCATGCCGATGACGCCGCCTGCGAGTGGACCAGGTGGACGTGACGCCGTTGTGGCGACCGCACGCCAAGCTGCGAGCAGCGGTCCATTCTCAGGACAAAACGACGGCATTCCAAAGAAGACCGCGCCCATCGTTCAAGCTGTGATCGCCCAGGAACAGCGCCAGATGGAGATGGATTTCGAAAGCCAGATCGCGTATGCCGAGGCTGAAAGCGTTGTTGATGAGGCGCAGATGCGCTCTGCTGTCGATGGCTTAGACGACATGGAAGCGATGCTGCGAGAGGAGGATGGCGAAAAGTTGGTTGCTCGATAGGGTGGCAAGGATGGCATGTCTTTTGGGCAGTCGAGATGGTGACCTTCGCTCTAGATATAGGGTGATCGTATCAAATGATGAAAAGCAGTCCTTCATATCCGTCGCGGCTACATTCCAGTTCTTTGCAAGAAAAGTATCTCTCTTATGCGCCGGTGTTTTTGCTCATCGCATTGGCACGTGAATGGCCGGCATACCAATAAAAGTGCTGCGCGAAAATTTACCGTACCAATTGTGCGGAGTGGTGTCTTGATTTTGGGATCGTTGGTCGCGGTGCCGCCAGTCAGCTTAAAGGTGTGGACCACATATCCGCGATGCGGCATATTCCAATAAAATCAATTTGGGGTACCGGCTGCCCTCAAAAAGAAGCGACGAGGCAGTAACGATTGGGCGAAACGGTATTCAAACAAATCCATAGTGCTACTGATGCGATCATCGACATCGTGTTTGTCCACGGATTGTCCGGTGATGCCCATTCGACATGGGACTGTGGCGGGGACAACGGTTTTTGGCCTAAATGGCTCACTGAGGATATCGGCCCATGCAACGCCTATTGCTTAGGCTATGGCGCGGCTGTTTTCGAAAAGTGGGCCAAGAAAGAGATGGATATGTTCGAGCGTGCTGACAACGTTCTCGAACAATTTGCCGGTCAAGGGCTAGGGAAACGCCCACTGGTGTTCGTTACTCACAGTCTTGGGGGAATTCTTGCCAAGATGATCCTGCGAGCGTCCGTGGACGCTGACGACGCGGATTGGGTATCCGTATCAATTGCAACCAAACTCGTGATTTTCCTATCAACACCGCACATTGGTGCGTCCATTGCCAATATCGTGGATGCTGTACCAGGTGCCTCAAAGCACATCAAACTCTTGGGCAATGAGACCGGTATGCTGGAGGATCTCAACAAGGCTTATCGCAAGTTCTGCGCCGCGAACGGCGATCACGTGACAAAGGTCTACTACGAGAAACACACCACCTACAAAGCGGTCCTCGTCGTCTCAAGAGAGTCCGCCGACCCCGGGATCCCCGGTGCCAATCCTGTGGCCGTCGATCGAGATCACATTTCGATTTGCAAGCCCAAAGATCGCGACGATGTCGTGTATCGTGGAATCAAACGTCATATCGAAAGGACCCAAAGCAACGTGACGCCAGCAAAAGGCACGATGGCCTTTGTTGACTATGGCTCAAAATCTGACCGAGACCGTCGTGATCTACTGCAGAAGCTGATTGATGCTGACCGAGAGGCGGAATACGACTATGCCAATGATGCCCAGAACAAGTTCGCGCGTGGCTACGCAAAGACGGGATTGTATACTGCCGCGAAAGAAGACCACGATGCGCTGTTGGCTGAAATCGAGACACGGTTTGTGACTCACGTTTTCCATCCCCATATCTGCAAAGGTGCGACCGAAGATGTGGTGCGAACAGCCCTTCAGGACAACGTTCTCGATCCCCTGACTGCCAAGTGTTTTGGCGAGACGAAGTTTCCGGCCTCTGCGGTCCTGTCCGGTTTGTATTTTTTGACTGAACAATGCCATATTCGGTGGGATAAACCGGTATGAGTGCGCGGCTTTGGTACTCTCAATTTGATGTCTATGATTGTATCCGACGTGTGGGTGGATTGCTGTTGGAATGGCGGCGACCGGTTCATCTTGAGCGGCTCTATATTCTGGACTTCTTTTTTGCCAACGCGCCCTTGCTCCACCGAGTCACCATGACGGCTGATGTCAGAAGTGCGTTCCGCGATCTGGCAATTCCAAAACCAGATAAGGTCTTTTTGTCCTACCCCGCCTCACCTCTTCTCTTTCATCAGATGGAGAGCGCGCAAACATCAGCTCTGCGCGCCCTTGCTGGCAAAGGCCTTCTGAACATTGAGAGCTTTGCAGACAAATCTGCCGAGCTAAGCACACTTGGATCGTCTCTATTTGGAGACATCACGAACCGCATCGATAGTGCGCAAGAGATCGCTTTGGCTCGCTTTCTCGTTAATCATTATTCAGCTAGCCATGACAACGGTATGGGCAGCCTGCGTTCGAGCTGCGGATTGCGCAGGAGTGTCTGACATGGCCGATCGTTATCTCCAGATCAACCGACTCCGCATCATGCGACGGGGCCACGCTGCCTACGACCAGAAATTCCATGTCGGCGTCAATATTATCCGCGGTGAGAATGGTTCTGGTAAATCTACGATCGCCGACTTCATCTTCTTCGTTCTGGGCGGAGAGTTTGATGATTGGAAGGACGTGGCCAGTCGATGTGACGAGGTTCAAGCTGAGATTGAGACGCCAAAGGGCAAACTGGTTCTGAAACGGGCCACCTCGTCTGCCCAACAGCCGGTTGCAGTCTTTTTTGGGGGCTTCGAAGATGCCTCAAAAAGTGCTTTGGACAGATGGGAGACCTTCCCGCTCCGGCGCTCTGGAAGCAAGGAAAGCTTTTCCCAGGTTATGTTCCGGTCGCTCGGAATCCCCGAGGCCCAGAGTGATGGCGCGTCCAACATTACGATGCATCAGCTCTTGCGGCTCTGTTATTCTGATCAACGCACCCCAGCAATGCGAATATTCAGATACGAGTCATTCGATACCCAAAGCATTCGTGAGGCTGTTGGCGATTTGATCTGCGGTATCAGTGGATACGAGCTCTACGAACTTGGATTGGAAATTCGCAACAAAGAGAAAGCGTTCTCAAAGATCGATGCCAAGCTCTCTAGCCTTTTGGGTGCCCTTAAGCTGGAAAATGCGCTCGCAACTCCGGCCTCAATCAATGCCAAGCTTCAAGAACTGACAGATGAGAAAGCACGTTTGCACGCTGAGATTCGGGACGTTGATAGTTATGTCGATACGGGAGAAGTCGGCGTTTTCTTGTCCGATCGGAAGACAGCTCGGACTCGTTTGTCAAGACAACGCGATGCTATCACCGCCCTCGAGGGCGACATTAGCGAAGCAGAATTTGAGCTCAGGGAAATTGTCCAGTTTCAAGGTTTTCTCGAAGAGCAAACAGCGAAGCTGGCTGCCGCGCAGCTGTCTTTTGACGTTGTAGGCGCAATCGCTTTCAGCCACTGTCCGGCCTGCGGCAAAGAAATTCTGGCTCCGGACGTCGAAGGTCAATGTCATGTCTGCAAGGAGAATCTGGACCCAGACATTGAAAAGGCGCGTTACAATCAGATCAGACTTGATCTAGAAATTCAGTCGCGCGAAACGAACCAACTGTTAAGCCAAAAAAGTGGATCTCTGGGCGAAAAGCTGGCTGAAATTAGAAAAATGCGCAGCGAGCACAAGCGCGACCTTACGCAGTACCAGGTCAAATATTCCGGTCCCAATGGGCCACGGGAGGCGTTTTTAGCAGCACGCACCAATCGTATTGGTCACATCGATGCGGAAGAGGCCTATCTGCTGTCAAACTTGCAAGTTGCTGAAGATATTGAAGCGCTGAGTGCAGAGAAAGCGTCTGTACAGAAGGAATTGGACATCAACAATGCGCGCGCGGCAGCGTTGCGCACGGCGGCAGGCAAAAGGCGGACAGTGGCGCTATCCAGTGTATCGAGGATCGCCGCGGCGATCCTGAGATCAGATCTTCCAAGACAAGATGAATTTATTGCGGCGCAGGACGTTTCGGTTAACTTCAAAAATGATGCAAACTCTGTGGATGGTACTTATAATTTCGCGGAAAGTAGCAATGTCTTTCTCAAGAATGCGACAATTTTTGCTTTGTTTCTCGCCGCCATGAAGGATGATACGTTTTACCATCCGAGGTTCCTTTTATTTGACAACATCGAGGACAAGGGGATGCAGGAGGAACGCAGCCATCTCTTTCAAAAGCTGATCGTTGAATATGCAACAGCCTTTGAGGCACCGTTCCAGATTATTTTCACAACGTCGATGATGAACCCTGAGTTAGAGCTCGAGGACTACGTTGTGGGCCCAGCCTATACGCATGAAAACCGCTCTCTTGACTTGGGTATCCCAGTCGCCAAGTAACCGTCCGGTCTGACCGCACTGCCGCGTTCTGAGAGTGCGGGATAGTGTCCACCATTGATAGTGGACACTATGGTGATGTCGTGGCGCGTCGGACGAAGCGGCTGTGGACGGACGAGGAGAAGCGGTTGATCTGCTTCCAGACGGCTGCGCCGGGTGTTTCGGTGGCCCAGGTAGCCCGGCGCTACGCGGTGAACGCGAACCTGATCTTCAAGTGGCTGCGCGATCCCCGTTATGCGCCGGACCCCGCCTCGGTTGCGCCCCCAGCAGAGGAGGCGCGGTTTCTGCCCGTAGAGATCGTCGCGGAGTCCAAGTCTACCCCGGCGGCACCTGCCGCCGAGAACTACATCGAGATCGAGCTGGCGGGCGGTCACCGGATGCGGATCAGCGGCAGCTATGATCCTGAGGCGCTGGCGCGGCTGATCCGGGGCCTGACAGCGTGATCCCGGTTCCAGCCAACACGCGGGTCTGGCTGGCGGCGGGCGTTACCGACATGCGCAAGGGCTTTGCAGCCTTGGCGGCGCAGGCCGAGGCCGTGCTGAAGCAGGACCCGTTTGCCGGACATCTCTTCGTCTTCCGGGGCCGAAGGGGTGACCTTGTGAAGGTCATCTGGTGGGATGGTCAGGGTGCCTGCATGTTCCTGAAGCGCCTCGAGCGAGGTCGGTTCGTCTGGCCCTCGGCGAAGGAGGGGAAGGTGGCGCTGACGCCTGCACAACTGTCGATGCTGCTGGAAGGCATCGACTGGCGGGCGCCGGAACGGACGTGGCGGCCTCTGGCGGCGGGATAATCTGTGGACCTCGCAATCAATGATTCCCACAGGGAATACAGCGGGATAAACTTCCCGCATGCTCGATCGGACGCTGACCTTGCCGGAAGACCCCGAGGAGCTGCGCAGCTTCACCGCGCGGCTGCTGGAAGAGGTAAAGGCGCAGGCGATCCTGATTGAGAAGCTCCGGCATCAGCTGGCGGGGCATCGGGCGCACCGGTTCGGAGCGTCGTCAGAGACGGCGGAGCAACTGCAACTCGCCCTCGAGACCAGCGAGATTGCCGCCGCTGCGATGACGGCGCGCATGAAGCTGCCGGACATCGAGGAGAAGGACCGTCCCAAGCGCCGCCCGATCCCGGACCACATCCCGCGGATGGAGGTCGAACTGACGCCCGGCGCCGACACTTGCGCCGATTGCGGCGGCCGTCTGCGCCGGATCGGGGAGGATGTCACCGAGGAGTTGGAGTATGTCCCCGGCCGCTTCATTGTGAACCGTATCGTCCGGCCGCGCCTGACCTGCGCCTGCTGCGAACGCTTCGTCCAGGCACCGCTGCCCTCTCGCCCCATCGAGCGCGGCCGTCCGGGGCCGGGCTTGCTCGCTCATGTGCTGGTCAGCAAATACGCCGACCACTTGCCGCTCTACCGCGAGAGCCAGATCTTCGAGCGTGAAGGGCTCGACCTGGATCGTTCGACCCTCGCCGATTGGGTTGGCAAATCTGCGGCTCTGCTTGAGCCCCTGGCCGATGCCATCGGTCGCCATGTCCTATCGGCCGAGGCGATCTTCGCGGATGACACGCCCGTCAGCATGCTGGCCCCCGGCACCGGCAAGACCCAGACCGCTCGGCTCTGGACCTATGCCCGCGACGAACGCCCTTGGGGCAGCACCGCACCACCGGCTGCTTGGTATCGCTTCTCCGGTGACCGTAAGGGTCTGCACCCGAAGGATCACCTCGCCCGCTATCGCGGCTGGATGCATGCCGACGGTTATGCTGGCTTCGAGGACCTCTATCGTTCCGGGGCGATCCGCGAGGTTGCCTGCATGGCGCATGTCCGGCGCAAGTTCGTCGACATCCACCGATCCCAGGGCTCCCCGATCGCCGAAGAGGCCATCGGCAGGATCGCCCAACTCTATGCCGTCGAGAGAGAGGCCCGAGGTTCGCCACCTGATGTGCGGGCCGAGCTTCGCAACGCACATGCGGCACCGGTATTCGACGACCTGGAGGCTTGGCTGGCCCTGCAACTCACCACGATCTCGGGCAAATCCCCGCTCGCGGCTGCCATCCGCTATGCCCTGACCCGCATGGAACGCCTGCGCCCCTATCTCGACCACGGCAACTTGGAACTCGACAATAATCCGGCCGAACGCGGAATGCGCGCCATCGCCTTGGGTCGCAAGAACTACCTCTTCGTCGGCTCAGAGGCGGGCGGCAAGGCAGCCGCCATCGCCTACACCCTGATCGAAACGGCCAAGCTCAACGCCGTCGATCCACTCGCCTGGCTCGCTGACACCCTGGCCCGCATCCCCGACTACAAGATCACAAAGGTCGACGACCTGCTGCCCTGGCGATGGAACGGGTAGCGGTCAGGCCGGACGGTTACGTCGCCAAAGCTTAAGTTTTATGCTTTTCGCAGCCACATCGTTGTCGGTTGCCGCAGCTGAGTCCTGCTGCAATTACATAGCAACGTAAGAGCTAATGACCAAATAAGACGCTGAACGCGCGGCTCGCCATAATGAAGAATGGCAAACCGTGGGCTGTTACCTTTTCCCCAACCTTCCTAATCTCGCTAGTTGCGCCAGCATTTGAGACCCGGTCCCCGGTGACCCCGAGCCACTTGCTTGACCCGCCTGCCCCATGCCTTGCCTTGCAGGCATCTGCTGTACGCCAAAGAACTGCCGCGCCCTGAGGGCTGCGTATTCTGCGCCACTGGCCCCGCCGATGAGGTAGCGATTGTAGGCCTGCTGGCTTCCCATGGCGGCGCGGGCAAAGCTGTAGCCGCCGCCGAGACCTCCGGAGAGGGCGGGCATCATGATGTTGCCGGAGATCGCGCGGACGATGAAGGGCGTGGCGATAATGAAGCCCTTGGCCATGAGCACCATCATGAAGAAGGGAATGAGCGCGCCGATGTTTGAGGCCCCTTCGGGATCGCCTAGTTCACCGATGAGCGCGGAGGAAACGCCTGTGATCGTTGCGAACACGCCTGCGACGACGATGGGGTATAGTGCGAAGGAGATCAGCGCCGACAGCCAGCGCGCGAAATAATCCTTGGTGACCTCGAAGAGGGTCAGGAAAATCATCACCGGGGCGATCCCGATCAGGAGCGCGATCATCAGCCGAGAGGCCACCAAGATGAAGGCGGCAAGCCCGCCGAGGATTGAAAGCAGGAGTACGCCGACGATGTCCAGCATGGCACCGGCCATCCAGTTCAGCTCGGATCCGGCGGCGTTCAGGTAGTCGCCCAGTTCCGCGATCAGCCGGTCGAACTCTTCCGCGAACGTGCCGGAGGGCCCCGGACTGCCGCCGCCGACGGAGGCTACCAGCGCGCCCGCGATACTGTCGATCCCATAGAGAATGGCAGACGAGAAGGCGTTGAACTGCATCCAATTGGTCGCGAATATCCCGATGAGCCCGATCTTGACCGCGAGCCAGAAGGCTGTGTGCCCATCCATGGCCCGATATTGATAGATCATGTTGATACCAACGAGAATCACCACCAGCGTTGTCCCCAAAACCAGGAGCGTGCCGACCGTTGCCGCAACCGCACCAAACTGGGTTTCGGCAGCGGTATCGAGATAGGCTTGGGAGGTTTCAACAAAATAGGTGACGACGCTCATCGGGGATCAGCCTTACCAATTGCCCGCGGCTTCGCAGATGGCCTTGGCGGCAGGGCGGGCGGCGTTGGCGCGGCGGTTGTAGGCGTCCGAGGCCTGCAGCATCTCCCATCGTTCGTCACTCGCGTGGACCTCGCGAAACACGCCCTCGGCAGCGTCCCAGGACGGGAACCGGGTCTCGCAATGGCAGCTGCCGGTCTCGACAATCCGCTCGAGGTTCTGGGCGCGGTAGATGTCTTGAACCAATACGCGCTGATAGGCTTGGCGCAGGGGGATCTCCTGCATCCACACGGGTTCAGCGGGCCGGTCTGGACAGACGTCGAAACTGCGCTCGAGGGTCGGCACGAGATTGCGCTCAGCGAAGCCGGGTGCCGACGTCAGGCCCAGGACCAGCGCAGTCAGTACGAGGGTACAGCCCGCCTGCCTCATGCCGTGGCTCCACCGGGTGTGGTTTCGCGCTTCAGGAAAACGGTGTGCCCGATATTGGCGAATTCCGAAGTGCTGATCGACACCACCTCCCACCCGTCTGCGCCCTTCTCGTTCAGGCTGGCCTGCATGTCGGAGAGGCTGGTCTTACGAGTCATGGGAAAGGACAAGATATCGTATTCAAAGGTCTTCATGGGGAAGTTCCAATCTCAGTTGCTCCGGGCAGGTAGAATTCGGTGATGCCGCGTTTGCCGTCATGGCGGCCGGCCTGGATGATCACGTCAATGGAGTTCTCGATGTACTGGATCATGTCGGCATAGGTCATCGGGATTTCGGTTTTGAGCGCCGCGATCGCGAGCCGCTGCACGGCCAATTGCGGGGTTTCGGCATGGAGCGTGGTCATGGACCCGCCATGGCCGGTGTTGATGGCTTCCAGAAAGGTCATGGCCTCCTTGCCGCGCACCTCGCCCAGGATGATCCGGTCGGGGCGCATGCGCAGCGTCGCAGTGAGAAGCACATCGGCGGTCTGGAATTCCGCGTCGCGATTTGCGATCAGCGTCACGGCATTTGGCTGGGTCGGCAGAAGCTCGGCCGCTTCTTCGATGGTCACGATGCGTTCCTCGGCCGGTACGTGAGAGAGGATCTTGCGTGCGGCTACGGTCTTGCCGGTGGAGGTGCCACCCGAGACGATCATGTTGAGTTTGTTCTCGACGCAGAAGGCGAGCGCATCATCGATCAAACCCGCGGCCACCACGGCGCGCAAGGCGCGCTTTTTTTCGACGCGCAGGTCTTCGAGCTTGCGCTCTTCTCCATAGAGAAAATCGAGCGCAATGCCCTCGAGTGGCAGGCTTGAGAAGAACCGCAGGCTGATCGACATGGCCGAGAGCACGGCGGGCGGGGTGATGACCTGTGCGCGGATCGGGCGACCCTTGTAGGTGATCGAGACCGAGACGATGGGGCGGTCCTTGCTCATCGTGGTATTGGCCGAGGAGGCGATCTGGTTGCCGAGGTCCCTGACCTGAACGCCCGTCAGCCTCTGGTCCAGCGCGCGCATGAAGTGATCGCCCTGGAATTCGCCCCAACAGGTCCCGTCGGGGTTGATACAGATCTCGATGACATCGTCGCGGGCGGCGGCGTCGATCCGGTCGAGCGAGGTTTCGAGATAGCTCAGCGACATGGGCTCAGAATATCTCCAGATCGCGGTCGACCATGACCGTGACGCGGGCGCCCTGGTCGACATAGATGACGGGGCCGATTGAGAGATAGTCGCCGATGACGCTGTCCGTCGCATCTGCCAGATCATCGCCCACGTCTTCGAGAACGTCGGCGGCAGTCTCATCCTGGACCTCGGATGCGGCGGCACTTGGTGCGGCGGAAATCAGCGAGATCAGGGCGGCCGACCCGAAACGCTCCGCGAAGCGTGTGTCCACGAATCCGGTGACACCGGAGCGGCCCAGTTCATCACCCCCGAAGGAGCTGATTTGGACGGTCTGGCCCGCGGGCAGGATGATCCGGTCCCAGGCGATCGTAACGCGGCGCTGCGCGATATCGACGCCGGCGCGGTAGCGCCCGATGAGACGGGATCCGCGCGGGATCAGGAGGCGTGCGCCATCGACGCTGTAAACATCCTCGGACACCACGGCACGGGTCTGGCCGGGAAGGGAGCTGTCGAGGGCGGTTTCCATGACGGCCTGGATCATGGTGCCCTGGATGACGGTGTTTGAGGGATTGGCGATCACCTCGGCCTGCGTCACGGTAGAGGGCAGCGCCCCGTTCAGCACGAAATCCGTCACCTCGCCAAAAGTGCGTTCGGTCAGAGCCGTTTCATTCGCTCCGGAGGCACCGCCAAAAGCGATGGTGGGAGAGGCGATGCGCCGCTCCTGGAAGGCGCGTTCCTCCGCGGCGCGGCGCTCCAGCTCGGCCATGCGCCGGGCTTCTTCCTCGCGTGCGCGCAGCTCATCTTCCGTGGGGCCCGCTGGAGCGGGTTGGGGTCGGCTGGCCTCGAGTTGGGCCAATTCCAGATCCATGCGGAGTTGTTCAAGACTTCGATCCCGCGCCGTCAGTTCGTCCTGAAATCGTTGCTGTGCTGCTTCCGAGGCGGCTTGCAGCGCCGCAATCTGAGCGGTCAGCGCGTCGATCGCCTCTGCGGCGGCGGTGTCTTCCTCGACGACTGGTTCAGGGGCGTTGCGCAACTCCTCGATCTGGGCCTGCAGGGCGGTGATCTGCGCCAGAAGCTCGGCATTGGGCTCAACGGGGTCTGGTCCGACGAACACAACCTCGGGCTCGGGCGGGGGCAAGGTCTCGATGGCGCCAAAGCCGTCCCCCTCGTTTTGGAAGACGTCCGGGGTGGCCGTCGGCAAGGCTTCCTCTTCGTCGGGCTGTGAGAGGAGATAAAGCAGGGCACCACCCGCGCCGATGACGAGGATCACGATCAGCGCGAGAAGGGGCGACCGGCGCTGCGCCGCTATGGGGGCGCGGGCACTGCCTTTCTCCAGGGCGGCGAGGCGCTTTTCCAGCTCGGTGTTCCCGGTATCGCTCATGAGGCGGCCTCCGCGGGTGGGATCGCCTCGATGCAGACCACCTCTTCGCCCAGTCGCAGGACCCATTGGCGGTTCACGCCGCTGACGCGGATCACGCCGTCTTCAGGGGTTTGCGTGTTGACCGTGCGCTCGCGGCCGCCCGCGTAGCGGAAGATCGCTGGCACAGGTGCGTTCCGCGGAAACGCGAAATACGTGAACGTCCCGTCATCCCAGATGCGGGTTGGCGTGAACTCGGTCCGCGCGCTGGCGCCGTAGTTGTAGTTTGGCGCTTGGGCCGCGATGGCCCGGGTCGGGCGCGCAGCGTCGTCCGGATAGCGGAACTGCACCACGTAGAAGGTCGGGCTGCGGACCTCCTCGACGTTGAAATAGTAGCTGCGCCTGTTCGTGTAGACGGTCACGTTGGTATGGACACCGCGCGCAACGGGCTTGATTGCAAATGCCTGACCGCCCGGGACGCCGTCGATCTCGAAGCCCTCGGTGTCGCCCGCGATGATCGAGCGGATGCTTTCGCCCTCGCCGAACTCGATGGTGGTCACATGGGTGAGCGACACGCTGAGACGGTAGACCTGACCCTCCTGGTAGGTGGCCAAGCGCACCCGGCTGTCGTTGGGACCGCCACGCGGGATGGCTTCGGCAGAGGCGACGCCGGGCAACAGGGCAATGACAAAAATAAGCGATCTTATAAACAACAACGTCAGTTCTCCAATCTGTCGGAGCGGATGGAATATTCGAGGACGGTGAAGCCGAAGGGATTGGTCCAGACCTCATCGATGGAGCGACGGGTTTCGGGGCGGAACTCGAAGAGAAGCGTGGCGGTGAAGAGCCCGGTCTGGGTGCCGTTGATGGAGGTCAGCCGCTTACGCAAGCGCACGGTGGCGCGGTTGGATCCGATCCGGTTGATGCTGAGGATTTCCACGTCGAGCCTGGCGTTGGGGCCATAGACGGTCGGCGGGTAATTCTCGTTGGCGCTGTTCCAGATCTGGCGCAACCCGCTCTCGGCGGCCCCGTCCGAGCGGCGCAGAACGCTGCGGATGCGCAGATCGTTGTCGAGCTGGTTATAGACCTCCCGGTCGGTCACATAGCGGAAGACCTCCGCCTCGATGATCGCTTGGTTGGCGGTCACCGAGGAAGCGCCCACCGAGGCCTCGGGGAGTGCAAAGCCGGTGGCGGGATCATAGGGGACAACGACGGGGGGCGGGTCGACATCGAGGATCGAGACAGCCGCGGCACTCAGACAGCCGATGATACCGAAGACAAGGCCCATCAGGCCAAGGCGTTGCCAGAGCCGTTCGCGGCGTAAGGCACCATAGACCAGTTCTTCCTCGATGATTTCTTGTTCAGTCGCCACCATTCATGCCCCCACGATCAGTCTGCCCGGAGGTCCGGTAGCGTGAAATCCATGAAGCGCTGCTCTTCGGCGATGGTGGCGGCATCGATCACGCCGCCGGTGCCATCGCCCACCGTTTGAATCGCTTCCAGCTGCCACATCGCCACGAGGGCGATGGCCAATTCAGCTGTCACGCGCGTGTTGAGATCGACGCTTTGCTTGAGCTCTTCCATGTCGTCAATGAGCCCGACAAGGCGGTCTACCCGCTCGAGCGATTGGCCGGCATCCTCATAGCTGTTCTGGGCCGCCGCCGAGACGAGCGCGCCGGTCGTGGCTTGTGTTGCCACGCGGTTGGCCCCGGGATTGCCGCTCGTGGCCATTTCCGAGAGGGTGTCATCGTCAAATCCGAGATCGGCCAGCACCCGATCCATCTGGGTTTCGATTTCGCCTGCGCCGGAGCCCGAGAGGCCCGAGAAATCCCCAGTCTTGATCGCCTCAATCGTGGCGAGGATGTCCCCGAACTCTTGGTCGAGCAGACCGTTCAACTCGTCTTCCATTTCCGTCCGGATGATTTCTGGAAGCTCGGCGAGGCGGGTGAGCGCTTCATAGGTTCTTTGCAGCTCCGCGAGTTGATCCGTGAGTGTGGCAAGCTGTTCGCGGAGCTGCGTCAGCTGCTCGTTTTGCAGGATCTCGTCTTCGATCATCTGCCGTAGCTGCTGGATGTTTTGCGCGATGTTCTGGGTGTCGACGACCGGTACACCTTGTGCTGCGGCAGGGGGTAGGGCGCTGAACTGCAAGCCAACGCCAAGTGTCGTGGCCAAAGCTGTCCTCAAGAGCAGATGTCCCATTATTCAATCTCCCTGATCGTAAAATCCATGAACACGCCTTCGGCCATGCGGGCGCTGGCCTGGGCCAGCTCTTCGGCGGAGAGCACGCGCGTGCGGGCGGCCTGCAGCCGGACGCGGGCAGCGACGAGGCGCACGAGTTCGGCGCGGGCATAGGTGTTGAGCGCGATGCTTTCCTGCACGTCTTCCGTTTCGGAAATCCGCTCGACGATATCCGCAATGCGCAGGGCGGCCTGCCTGATCGCAGCGGGTGAGTTGTTGCCATAAAAGGCCGCCCCATGACCCGTGAGGGAGAGGTTTGCATTTGCCAGAAGCGCGGGGTCGATCGTACCGAGCGCTTCGATCCCGCCGATGCGGCCCAGGTAGAGATTGTAGCGTTCGGGGATGACCTGAACGTAGTGCTGGGTCTCGCGGAAGGGTGGCACGCCCCCATATTCGAACACGCGACCGGGTCCGGCGTTGTAGGCCGCGAGGGCGTTGATGATATTGCCGTCAAAGGTGTTGAGCTGGGCCGCCAGATACCGCGCGCCGCCATGCACCTGCAGGTAGGGGCTGTCATAATATTCCGGGTTGATACCAAGATCGCTGGCGGTGCCGGGCATGATCTGGGTGAGGCCAAATGCGCCGACCGGCGAGCGGGCGCCGATGGTGAAGCGGCTTTCCTGCCAGATGAGAGCCTGCAGCAGGGCTCGCCATTGGACTGGGGAGAGGCCCGCGCGGCCCACGCCCGCTAATCCGCTGGTTTCCCGGGCGACGCGGATGATGAGCTGCTCGATGTTTTCCGCCGCATCGCCAAACATCTGTGCGCCGCCGGGATTGGGGTCGATGTCGGCATTGCCGTAGACCGCTTCGACGGAACGGGCTGGATCGCCGCTTCCGTTTTCCAGCCCTGAAACCATCGCGGGTAGGCCCTGACCGCCGAAGCTGGTCTGGGCATCAAGGATGCGTTGCAGGGTTTCCAGCTGCTCCCGTTCAATCTCGGCAATGAGTTCGCGCACGGCAAGCTTGTCCGACTGAACGGCCAAGTCAGCCTCGCGATCGCCGGTCTCGACGATGTCACGCGCGGTCAGCCCACTGTCATTGGTCGGCACGCCTTGGGCGAAGCCGAGACCGGGCAGCAAGCAAAATGCGAGGATATGAGGCAGGCTAGACTTCAACGTCGCCCTCCGGGGTGCCAAGGGGCGTGAAGTGGCAATCAGGCGCGACGGGTGCCGTGGACGCAAGGAATGTGAAGCAGTTCGCCTGCGGCTCCCGGTACTGGGTGCAGGAGGCCAGCGCGCCGAGCGCAGCCAAAGCGATAAGAATACGGATCATGAAAGCCTCCAGAAGTCCGGGCGGTCGCGGTAATCGGCGCCGACAAGCGCTTCGCCCTTTTCCATGCCGCCGAGGATGGTGAGATTGGGCCCGAGGGCGCTCAGATCGGCATCAATGACGATCGAGCCCTGGTCGTCGCGGATGAGGGCCAAGCGGCTGTCGCTGCCAGTGTTGAGAAGCACGTCGAGTTCCTTCTCATAGAGGTTCAGCATCGCGTAGTCGGCCGCATGGGCGCGGATGTTCGGAAGCAGGATTTGCGTCGGAACGGCTTCGACGATGGTCTTGCCGGTCCGGGTGCGCTCTAGCTGGCTTGCGTATTGCGTCATCATCACGGCAACCGTGTTCTGCTTGCGCGCGGTCACGAGCCAGTTCGACAACCGTTCGGCAAAATATGCGTTGTCGAGCGCCTTCCAGGCCTCGTCGATCACGATGATGGTGGGGCGGCGGTCCTCGATCTCGCGCTCGACCCGACGGAAGAGATAGGAAAGGACCGCCATCCGTTCCTTGTCGGCCTCGCTGTCGAGAATGCCGGTCAGATCGAAGCCCACGACATCGCCCTTGAGCGAGAACGTGTCCTCGAGGCTCTGCCCGAAGATCCAGCCGTAGCGGCCGTCTTCGGTCCACTCGAGCAGGCGCTGGTGCAGATCGCCGCCGTCATCCGTAGACACAAAAAGCGATGCGAAATCCCGCCAGTTCCGCAGGGCCGGATTGGAGGCCTGGGCATTCTGGCGCACGACTTCCTGGATGCGGTTGGTCTGTGCGGGCGTCAGGGGCTTGTCGGCGCGGTAGAGCAGGGTGGCAAGCCAGTCCGAGAGCCAGGCGGTGCCCCGCGCATCGGTCTCGGTCCAGAGCGGATTGAGGCCTGTGGGCTGGCCGGCGTTCAGGGACGCGTAGCGCCCGCCATTGGCGCGGACCGCCATCTCCATACCAAGACGGTAATCGAAGACGAAGATCCGCGCCCCTGCGCGACGGGCTTGGGTCATCAGGAAGGCCGACAGCACCGATTTGCCCGACCCGGGCCGCCCCATGATCAGGGTATGGCCGCTGGTCGGTTCTTTGTCGGGCGATCCCTGCTCGTGATAGGAAAACCGGTAGGCGCTCTGCTCCGGCGTGGGCAGATAGGTGACGACCCGGCCCCAGGGGGTAAGTGCTGCAGGTTTGCCGAGCTGTGTCCGGTGGAAGGCCGCAAAATCCGCGAAGTTGCGATTGGTGACGGCGCTGGCGCGCACGCGCTTGGGCTGGTTGCCGGGGTGCTGGCTGAGGTAATGCGCCTTGGCCGCGACCCGCTCGCCAATCATCTTCACGCCTTCGGTTGCGGCGGCGTTCACGATCTCGGCGCTGAGGGTTTGCAGTTCTTCGAGCGTGTCGCAAAAGAGCGTCACGACCATGTGATGCTCGCCGAAGCTTTGGCGCTTGGCCTCGAGATCATCGGCGGCGATGTCGAGGGCTTCCAGGAGTGAGAGGGCTGCGTCCTGGCTGGCCTGCATCTGGCGCTTTTGCCGCTTGATGCGGCCCGCCATCACGTTTGAGTTGATCGGCGTGAAGGAGTGCGTCACGATCATGTCGACCGGCAGGTTCAGCATGTCGAACATGGTGCAGGAGGTGGCCTCGGCGTATTCCCCGATGGTGAAACTCTTGCCGTAGCGATGGCCCACGACGCCTTCCGAGAGCTCGAAATGGTCCCCCTGAAACGTCACGCGGGTATTGGCGACGTTGAAGGACAAAAAGCCGTAGGTGTTTGCCGGGTAGAGCGGCAGCTCGGTGCCTGTGTTCAGCGCGCCCAGAAACCCCACCAATTCCCCCGATGCGGCCGACAGCAAGCGCGGCTTCAGCTCGGCGAGGCCAGACAGAAAGACGTTCACTGCCTCACCGAGGCGCTGCAGGCGCTTGCGGGTCTCCTCTCTCAGCCGGTCCGGCGCGCTGCGGCCGAGGAACGGCAGGAGGCTTTTCGGGGGCGGGCGGTGAATGACGGTGAGCGTCAGGGTCTTGTCGCGGAGTCCGCTGGTCTCGAGTTTCGCGCGCCAGCGCCGGTCAACCTCGCCTGCGAAGCTGTCCTCACGGATCGGGTCGAGATCAGGTTTGATGGCCTTGGAGACCTTGTGGACGTAATAGCTGAATTCCGGCCCGAGCTGCGCGACGATGCGGGCAAAGAGCGCCGTCACCTTGTCGAGATAGGCATCGTCGGTCGTGTAGCTGTTGATCCCCTCGAGCCGGATGCACCGGAAGAGTTCGTTCACCCGGGTCCGCACGGTCTGGTCGTCAACGAGGCTCACATAGGGCAGCATATGCGCGAGGCGGGTCTCGCGCGCATACCAGTCTGGCGTCATTGTGCGGGCATCGAGCGCAGCATCACGGGCGTCATCACGGGGCATAGCTGTCCCCGCCATGGATGGACCTGTTGCGCGTGGGCGGTGTCTCCTGCAGGGCCGTCATCATCACGTCGATGAAACGCGGGTCCCAATCTGCGGCCTTCCACAGCACCGGATAAAGAAGGGCGGCCACGCCCAGCACCCCGATGTGCTGGACCCAGACGAACAAGAGCACCGAACCGAAGAGCCAGACCATCGCGTACATGATGGGCAGGCCCAGAAGCTTCGGCGGGCGCACGAGGCCGAGAAAGAGAGGCGCGCGCTCAGCCACCGGCAAAGACCGCGGCAACGATGGTGGGGGCGGCGGCAACACCAGCGATGCCCACGAGGACCCAGAGCGCCTGGCGCAGATCTATGATGTTGAAGAACCAGCTGAGAAAGACCCCCAGAACGGCAAGCGTCGCGATGACAACGCCAAGTGGGCCGGTCAGCGCGTCGACAATGCCCTGTAACAGGCTCTGGATCGGGGAGAGATCAATGCTCTGGGCGAGGGCGGGTTCGGCAATCAGCAGGAATAGCGCCAGCGAGGCGACAAAGAGGTTTGAGATCTGTTTCATGAATTTGATCCTTCCAATCGGGCCACGACGGCCATGACGCGGGCCACGTGGTTCTGGGTTTCTCGGTAAGGGGGAATGCCACCGTGTTGGCGCACGGCGTCCGGCCCCGCGTTGTAGGCCGCCAGCGCCAGATGCGGATCGCCGAACGTCTCCAGCATCATCGCGAGGTAGCGGGCGGAGCCGTCGAGGTTCTGCAGCGGATCACGCGGGTCGACGCCCAGATCACGCGCCGTCGCTGGCATCAATTGACCAAGGCCAATGGCACCTGCACTTGAAAACGCATCCTGCCGGTAGGCGCTCTCAACCTCGATATTGGCCCGATAGAGAGCCAGCCAATCCGTCACGGAAAGCCCTGCGCGACGCAGGCCGGGATGGCCGGCATAGCGCAAGGCCGTGGTCTGAATCCCGGAGAGGACATCTCCGCGGGGCAGGGGAGTCGGGCGGGCAAGGGCCGCGACTTGGACGCCCTCTTGCTCGGCCTCTACCTCGCCGAAGATCGCGATCCCATCGGAGGCCGAACCCTGACCGATGCCGTCATTGTAGTTTCGAGCAAAGCTGCTTTGGGAGCGGGACGGGGTCAGAGAGCCGTCGCTCTCCATGACCAGGACCATTTGCGCTGAGGCAGGTGCTGCGACCAGCCAGAGACAGACGAGGTTAGCTGCCAGCGCCCTTGTCTGATGGGGCTTTGTCTGACGGCGCGAGTTTGTGGGTCCGGCTTGTCCCCGCTTCAAGCGGCAGGTCGACATGCGCAAAGCCAAGGCCAATGAAGAAAGACACCACGCCGGAGATCGTCTTGAACTCGCGGATCTTGATATCGTTGTAGGTCGTCCGCGTGCGGGCGGTGACGAGGAGCTTTTCCACGCTATCATCAGAGACAACGCGCATGATCCAGACCCCGTAATAGCTGGGGCCTTTCTTATGTGCTGACTCCTGGCATAGGATTTCAGCGCTATAGCCGCTTTCCACGAGTTCGCGGAACCTGGCTTCCGTAACCACATTTGGTGCTTCGATGTCCCAGTTCATGGCCCGGCTCACGCTTTCTCCAATGGCGCGACCCCAGGCATTCCCACTTGAAGCCCAGAGTTACGATAGTATACTATCAACCGCAAGATGTAATATCGTGCTTCAGCTGTAGTTTGGTCACGCAAACACTAGTCACGGCCAGTGTCCGCGATCAAGGAGATAACAGGTTTGAGAAACCCAAGGTTGACATGCCTGCTCCCATTGCAAGCTATGGCCCTTCTGATCTGCGTTCCTGGGCCGGTTTTGGCGGAATCCTGCTTCGCCCCGGTCCGTCCTTTCCTGCCAAGCGATTCGCAGGCGGCGCGGGACTATGCGGACATCATCCGCGGGGACTTCGAAGATTACATTCAGGATATCCAGAGCTACTTCCGGTGCCTCGACGGCGAACGCGCCCGCGCGTTCGAGGAAGCGAGGGAGGTCAGTGAGGACTACGGCCGATTTCTACAATTGGTAGGGGATTGATGGGCAACCTCGGGAGCATCAGACTTGCAGCCCATGGAAACCAGACGCCGATAACACCCTCATATATCTACTTTTTAGATAACAGATTTCATCCGCTAGCGACGTCACAAAAGGTATGTGACGCGTGGCAAAGACAATCAGAAGCAAGGGACAAGTGGCACTCTGTCAGGCGTTGGTCGACGCCCGTGTCAAAGCGGGCCTTGGTCAGAAAGACCTGGCAGACAGGCTCAGATGCCACCAGTCCCTTATTGCCCGCCTTGAGAGCGGCCAGCGCCGGGTCGACGTTGTCGAGCTGGTCGTCTTGGCGCGCGCCATCGGCTTTGACCCGTTCGAGGTTCTGGCGATCGTTGAAGCCGCCACGGAGCCCGACCACAGGATTTGAAGCCAATGAATTGTTGAGAACACGGGAACCCACTTTCCCGGTCTGATGATCATTTCCTCATCGAGGACCAGGTAGCCAACATCAAAGAAGCCCGGCGCGCGGTCGTAGTGAACGCTCTGCAATCCCACGCCGCAATTCGCAGCGCCACAGTGCAGGAAGTCAGTAAACAGTGAACGATGATAGGGGTGAGGGCGTCGCGATCGCCAATCTGATCGGTACCGATGGGTGCAGTGTTGTTGGTTGGGTTTATCGCTGGAGTACAGGCTCACATGCGGTGATGTGGGACGTCCAAGGGCCCCAGCCGGTATCGGAAACCCGGCCGGATATAAGTGACGAACAGAAGCAAGAAATCGACTTCGATGCGCTGACGAGGATCGGAAGAAGCGACGACGGGTGAACAGAGCGAACCCGCGGTGTTTGCCTAAACGCCAAACAGCATGTGGACCGCGAAGCGTATGCGGTGCGGTCGTGCAAGCCAAAGAAGCCGTCTTCCATGACAAATCTACGTGGCGGCAGGTCAGTAGTTCACCTGCTCGAACCCGTAGTTGCCGTCATAGTCACGCCAATCGACGAAGACGGATCGGTGATAAATGCCAGGGCAATGCTCGCCCCAACGTTCAAGTCCCACATGGGCCTCGGGCATGGCAGTTATCGAAGATCGCTGCCATGAGAAATCGCCTTGGGTCCCGTAGGTGCCGAGGACCACGGTCGCGCTTCGGTTACAATCCCCATCGCGCCCGGACTCGTGCTGTCGTGCATACCGTACATCGAAGACGCGGATGGACCGCACGAAATTGAACTCTGGCCCGCTGATATCGATGTCCGCGCGGTCCTGAACGAGCCGCAGGGCGAGGTCGGTGGGAACGAGATTATCTACTAGCAAGGATTGAAGCGGTCGACGGCTGTCCGTTCGGTACAAGGCTTCAAAGATGCCGCCAGCGTTGTTTTGTAACCGATCGTTCTCGTAGGAGGCGCCCATGGGACAGCGCCAGATTTGCAGCGGTGGTTCGACCGGCCAAGGTGTAATCCGCCGGATAAATTCGGCGCGGGCTCGGGCGCAAGGGACGGAAGCAGGCCAGCCGCCAGACAGGCACAAGAGGATCGCGCAATCGATCGGGTATGTCTGCGCGCGGGCAGGTATTGGCAGCGAAGAACCTGTCACGGTCAAAGCGACTGCGACCGAGGGGAGGAGCTTTTTGAGTAAATGGCGCATGCTGTGGAGCCTCCGTGATAGGAGTTCAGCATACATACAATAATATACTATCGCAACGCTAAGTATAAAGTCGCATAATGAAGTTTATGTTTATTTTAATATTTACAGGATTCATGACCAGAACATAGTGCCGGTATCACTGCGATGCTGTTGTCACCGAGGCAAACATCTTCGCAGGCTTGCCAAAGGAAGACTTCTTGTCCGCCCTCTGTCGCGAATCGGTGTGGCGCCGGGTCGTAGGCTCTGGAGATCGAGCGAGGACGGAATAACCCAGGCCGATAGCGGCGCCGCCCTCTACTCTCGCGCAGCGCAGATCGGTCGCCCGTCGATGGTTCTGAGCGGCAAGAGGGTGGCTTCGACCGGCCCCTGGTGGAGATACCAGTAGCACCCGTCACGTGGCAGAAGGCGCGCCGTCGAGACATCCTGGTAAGGGGCTGCCAGGGCCACAACCTGCTCGGGGACGGGATCGGGGGCCGAGTCTTCGGTGCCGACGACAGCGGTGCATCCGCCCAGAAGGGCCGACAATGCCAAGCTATTGATGAATTTTCGTCCCAAATCCGGTCCTTTCGCGCAGTGGCTTCGCCAGCGTCTCTCGGGCGCCTCGAATTTCGTACTCAACTGTGTGCGCCGACGTAGTCCTCAGGCGGATGCAGATACGCCGTCACCCCGGTTTCGACCAGCGGGTAGAGCGCAATGGCATGGGCATTGACCATCCGCACGCAGCCCGAACTCGCGCGGCCCCCGATAGAGCGGGGCTGGGGCGAGCCGTGAATGCGCAGATAGGTGTCGCGATCGCCCACGTAGAGATACAGGGCACGCGCGCCGAGCGGATTGTCAGGACCCGGCTCCATTCCGTCTTCGACATCTGCGTACAGTTCCGGATCCCGTTCGATCATCGAGCGCGTCGGGGTCCAGTGCGGCCAGCGCACCTTGCGCCGGATCGTGTAGGTGCCGGGTTCGTAGAGATTGCCGCGTGCGATGGCCACGCCATAGCGCATGGCCGTCCCGCCCTCCTCGATGTGATAAAGGTAGCGCGCGATGGCATCGACGTGAATGTTCCCCGGAACAAGGCCTGCCCGCGCCTCGACCCGTTGCGGAAGAAATCGCGGATCGAGCCCCCAGGGATTGGATATCTCAAGGTTGAAGAAGGGCGGCGTGACCTCGGCATCCCATGCGCTTTTCTGCGCCTCGCTCGGCCAGCTATCCGCCAGAAGCGGCCCCGAGATGGGCGGCGAAAATAGGGCGGTTGCGGTGATGATGAAATGGCGGCGCGTCAGGCCCGTCTTTCCGGCCGCGTTCATTGTTCCGGTTCTCGCGCATCGGTGACGAGCGTTTGCAACTGCTCGGCATCCACGACACCGGGCACAAGGGCGTCGCCGATCACGAAGGATGGTGTGCCCGTGATGCCGAGGACCTGCGCCAGGCGCATCGAAGTTTCGATATGTGCGTCGATCTCCGGCGCTTCCATGTCGCGGCGCAATTGCGCGACGTCCAGGCCGATGTCTTCCGCGATCCGAAGGACGGACGACTCCTCGGCGCGGCCGCTCATGCCCATCAGCGCCCAATGGAAGTCTTCGTAAAGCCCCTGTTCGCGCGCGGCCAGCGCGGCACGGGCAGCAAACACCGACCCTTCGCCGAGGATCGGCCATTCACGATAGACAAGGCGAACATCCGGATCGGCGGCCAGCAGGGCCTCGATCTCGGGCTTGGCACGACGGCAATAGGGACAATTGTAGTCGAAGAACTCCACCACCGTGACATCGCCCTCCGGATTGCCCAGGACCGGCGCATTGGGGTCGCGTTCCAGCGTGTCACGTTCGCGGGAGAGGACCTCGGCTTGCGACGCCGCCTGTGCCTCGGCCTGCCGGGCTTCGAGGATCGCGACGGCCTCCATGACGATCTCGGGGTTTTCGCGGATCGTCTCAAGCACCAGCTCGCGCACCCTGTCCTCCGAGATGTCCTGCGCCGCTGCCTGCAAGGGCAGCGCAAGGAAAAGCGCCATCGCCATCATTGAAATGTAATTCTTCATGTCAATTTCCTCCGTTTGCCAGATCGGCGGCCGTGCGTTCGGCCTGCGCGGCGCGTTCGCGCTCGGGCCAGGTTGATTGGATGTAGGCGAGGATGTTCCAGATCTCGCGATCCGTCAGGACGTCGTCGAAACCGGGCATGCCGCTGTCGAATTCCACGCCTTGCCGGGCCAGGGCCTCGCGTCCGCCGAGTTTCGTGTATTCAAACAGCATCCGGTCGGGATGGTGCCATGTGTGCCCGGTTTCATCGTGAGGCGGCGCGGGCAGACGCCCATCCGCATCGGGGGTTCGCCAGTCCGGCTGTCCTTCGAGGTTGGCGCCGTGACAGGCGGCGCAGTTCTGGGCATAAAGCGCTTCGCCCTGCGCGATATCCACCGTCGCCGGCATCACCGGCACGGCAGGGTCTATGGCGGCCTGCGGCGCGTCACGCAGCGCCAACCACGCCCCGGCCCCCGCAAGGCCAAGCGCCACGGGCGCGGCGATCATCACCCAGGCCTTCATGTCAAGCGCACCCATGTCATCATGCCGCTTTCCGCATGGCTGAGCATGTGGCAGTGAAACAGCCAGTCGCCCGGATTGTCGGCGACGAAGCCGATCTCGCGCGTCTCTTGTGCGGCCACGAGGAGCGTGTCGCGCATCGGGCCTGCGGGTCTGCCGTCGCGGATTTCGCGGAAATGCATCCCGTGCAGATGCATGGCGTGGGGAAAGACGGTTTCGTTGACGATCTCCAGCCGCACCCGCTCGCCAAGGGAAAGATCGGCCAGCGGGGCCTGCGTCATCTCTGCCATGTCGTTGAAGGCCCAGAACCGCCCCCGCGCCGCGAGGTCGCGAAAGCCCAGGCGCTCTCCGCCCAGCACGGCACTATTCATTCGCCCCATGGCGCCGCCCGACATCACCAGCCGCAAAGGACGGGCATCGGCCAGCGACCCGAGGCCGCTGACGGAATTGGGCGGCAACGCCGCGGGTGCCGCTCGCGGGGTCCGCGCGGCGCTGGCCGAGACGGGGAATGCCACCTGAGAGGCCGGGCGGTCGTCATTGCCGAGCCGCACGAGATGGGCTGTCTCGCCCGCCTCGGCCGTCACATCGACGATCAGGTCCGCGCGCTGCGCCGGGGCGAGGACGAGCACGCCCTCCAGCGGCTCGGGGGTGGCAAGCGGCATGCCGTCGAGCGCGACCGTCCAGCCCCGCAACCCTGCGAGCTGCAATGGAAAGATCCGCGCGTTCGATACGTTGATGAGCCGCAGACGCAGACGCGTGTGCCGCTCTACCGGGATTGCAGGATCGAATTGACCGTTCGTGGTGATCAGGTTTCCGATCCGGCCGCCATGGCTCATGCGCATGGGATTGTCGAAACTCTCGTCAATCAGCGCCGTTTCGGGGTCGAGCAGCCAGTCGTCGAGTACGAGGGTCTCCTCGCGATCCACCTGCGGCGGCTCGGCCTCTTCCACGATCAGCGGCCCATGCAGGCCGCGGGCGACCTGCACCCAGGACCGGTTATGCGCGTGGTACCAGTAGGTTCCGGCATCGGGCGCCACGAAATCATAGTCGAAAGCCTGACCCGGCGCGACGGCCTCTTGCGTCAGGCCCGAGACACCGTCCATCGCGTTGTCGATGCGGATGCCGTGCCAATGGATGGAGGTCGGCTCCGGCAGGTTGTTGACCAGCCGCCGCTGCACCCGTTCGCCCCGGCGCACCCGGATGGCCGGGCCGGGCGCGCGGCCCTCATACCCCCAGATGGGTGTCGCCGGATAACCGTCGGGGGCAAGCTGGACCGTGGCTTCGCGCGCTGTCAGGATCGCGGGCGCATGAGAGGCGGCAAGCACCTGCCGACCGCTCATCACCATGCCCAGAGTGGCGGCGGTCTGTCCGATAAAGGCGCGTCGTGTCAGCATGGCCAATACCTCCTCAACAGTGTCGAGGCGGGCGAGAGTCTCGCCCACCCCCTTGTCGTTTGAGCGTCAGGAGTCGTGGCCCATCCGGAAATCGCCAACCATGCCGGCCTCGCGGTGACCGGGCACGTTGCAGGCGAATCCGATCTCGCCACCTTCGGGGAAGGTCCAGATGACTTCGCCCGTATCGCCCGGCTCCAGCAGGACGCTGTTGGCATCGTCATGCATCATCCCGGCTTCCATCATGCGGTCATGATTGATGCTGCGCATCGTCATCATGCCTTCCCGCATCATGGTGCGCATTTCGCCGCGATGCCCGTTCCACGTTTCGCTGGTGCCGATGTTGAACTCGTGCACGGCGCGCCCGACATTCACGACTTCGAAGCGGATCGTCTCGCCGGGTGCGACCTCGATGCTTTCGGGGCTGTATTTCATCTCGTCCATTTCGATGGTGATGGTGCGGTCGACCTGTGCGGCGTCGCCGGGTTCTCCGATACCGCTGCCGTGCCCTGCATCGGCCAGGGCCACGGAAGCGGTGAGGCTGGCCACGAGCGCCGTGCCGGTCAGAAGTGTCTTGATCATGTCTTGGTCTCTCATGTCTGGGTGTCTTTCAGGGAATGCTGTCGTGACAAGGCCCAGGCGCGCGGGGGTGGAAGATCCACGGGCGCATTTCTCCCGCCTATTGCTGTTTTCGCGAGCGGCTGACGCACGGCCCGGAAACCGTGTGCCCCGAATAAGGGTCGGGTCATCAAAATGGCGGCCGGGGAACAGGACGGGTCGGGATGGCAGGAGCGGTCAAGCGTGTCCTCATGCGCAGCGTGCCCGGCATTCGCGACATCGCCGTCCGCGACGATCTCTGAATGCGCATCCGGCGTGCCGGCAAGTCCTGACGTCGGCGCGGCAAGGATTGCAAGCACCATCATGAGCACCGCAACCAGTCCCCCGCGCGCGGAAAAAAACGACAGCACCCGCATCAATTGATCCCGTTCTCGCGCTGCACCTCGCGGATGTAGCGGGCGATATACTGAACGTCGGCGCGAGTCAGGCCCTCGACCGGGGGCATGTTGCCAAAGGGCCAGTGATGCGCGCGTACGCCGTTCCGAACCGCCATCTGAAAGGCCTCGTCGGAATGATGGCTCGGTTCGTATGTGCGGTGGATCAGCGGCGGCGCGACACCGTTCTGACCAGCCGCGTTTGCCCCATGACAAGCCGCGCACGCGGTTTCGAAGGCGCGTTGACCGATCGCCGCCTCGGGCGACAACTGTTCGGGAAGCCGAACCTCGACGATGGGCGCGCCCTGAGCCAACTCGCTTATTGCTGTTGGGTCCGGGTGGACCATGGTCCCTGCCGGTTGCTCGACCGGTTGCATGAATTGCCAGATCGCCACGCCAAGCCCGGCAGCAAAGACACCACCGATGAGAAGCCCGAGTTTGTCCACGTTCCTTGCCCTTTTCTTGCCTTTGATCTGTTCCACTCCAACTAGGCGCCGGTCAGGGCACTGTGGTTTCAGACCGCTCGATACTTGAGGATTTTTCTACCGGCTCTCAGTCACGTTACAACCGGATAGCCCCGTGTTTATTGTATCCAAATGTATCCTTGACCTTTACCCGGCAGAGGCACCTATCGTTCGGCCCGTTAATGGATTTGGAGGACATGATGGCCTGGAACCCACGGACTCTGCTATCGGGTGGTGCCGGAATGAAGCTTGGCATGATGGCTTGTTGTGCCGTGATGCTCGTCCCGCTCGGCGCCTTGCTTGTGGCGGGCGGAACGCTTGGCGGGCTTGCGAGCAATCTTGGGCTTTTGGCGCCTCTGGCGCTGTGCCTCGGGGCGCATGTCGTGATGCATCGGATGATGGGCAGATCCTGCCACGACAACACCGCAAATCCCCGGGAGAAGACCCCGGACGAGAACCCCGAACAAGGCCCGGCGGTTGTCCCGGTCCATGCCCCGCGCTGATTGCACGGTAATGATCCACGGCGCGCGCCCGAAACTGGCGCTGGTTGGCCTTCTTGCACTGGCCGGTTGCGGAGCGGGAGTGCGGCAGTGCCTGAATACCGACGCCACGCTGTCAACGCGCGGCGCGGCGTTCACGCTTCCGGATGGATGCCGCGCGATCCGGACCGGCCCGGACGGTGTCGTCACCCTCGCTTGCGATGATGGGCGGGTCGGCTATGGATTCGACGCCCTCGCCATCGGATCGCAGGAATTGCCATGACATCCAGGCGTTCGACACTTGCCTTTCTCGGCGTCGCTGCGGGCGTTGTTGTCGGCTTTCAGGCGCTTCCTTCCCTGTTGGATCGTTTCTCGGGTCTGCCTGAGTTTGAGCCTTTGGCGAATCCAGAAGGCTTCCGGAGGATAACGGGCGGAAGTTCCTCGTCCGGCGCATTCGACCCATTTGTCGGCCTTGAAGCCCAAGACGACGGGTTGAGAGCGGAAACCATCGCGGCCGTAGAAGCCGATCTTTGCAATGCGCTTTACGCGGATGTGGCAGAAGATCCGTCGACCGTACCGATCGCGTCGTTTTCGGACTATTACTGCCCCTACTGTCGCGTGCAGATGCGGCGCTTGGCAGATATTGCCGAACAGCTTGATAGCGGCGTTGCGATTTCCTGGCACGAGCTACCGCTTCTCGGCGAAGGCTCTGACCGTGCGGCGAGAGCGGCTTTGGCAGCAAAACGCCAGGGTGCTTATCTCGCATTTCAGCAAGCTCTGTGGACGACGCCGTTTCAGCCGACACGCGACTATCTTCTGCGATTGTCCGAGACCGTCGGAATTGATGGTGAGCGCCTGATAAATGACATGCAAAGCCAGGATGTCGCCGAAGACCTCATGGTCAGCAAGGCGCTTTCCCGGATATTCGGCTTCATCGGCACGCCGGCCATGGTGGTTGGCGGCACTGTCATCCAAGGCGAAATCACGGACGCCGTGTTGCGCAGCGTGATCGCTATCGAACTCGACGACGGCTGGCAAAGGATATGCTGAACAGATCGAGCAGACAGTGTGCCGCGACGATCGCATTGAGCGTCTTGTCTCTTGTCGCCTCGTCGGTGGCAATTCTGGCTGCGACATCGGAACGAGCGGCGACACCGGCGGTCAGCGCGCAGCTCATCACGGCCGAAAACGGCATCGCGCCCGGCGCGGGGACGGTTTCGGCGGGGCTGGCGCTGGCGCTTGGCGAGGGCTGGAAAACCTATTGGCGCACACCCGGCGAGGTGGGCTTCCCACCCGAAATCGACTGGACCGGGTCGCGCAACGTGGCCGAGGTCGAATTTCAATGGCCCGCGCCCGAGCGGTTCACTGCCTTCGGCATCGAGAATTACGGCTATCACGGCGAGGTCGTCTTTCCGCTGCGCATCGCGCTGGAACAGCCGGGCCAGCCTGCCCATCTCTCCGCCTCGGTGACGCTGCTGACCTGCTCCGATGTTTGCGTGCCGCAGGATTTCAGCCTGTCGCTGGACCTGCCCCAAGGCACGTCGATCGACCCGGACAGCGCGGCGCGCATCGCCGATTACGCGGGTCGCGTCCCGGTTGGGGCGGAAGACGGGGGCATTCGGTCCGCCACCGCGCATGTCGATGCCGACGTAACCGCGCTGACCGTGACGCTGCGGCGCTCCTCGCCCTTCGAGGCGCCGGATGTGTTCCCGGAACTGGGCGAAGGTGCCTCTCTCGGAACCCCTGACATCAGGCTGGGTGAGGATGGCGATCTGCTCTGGGCGCGCCTGCCCATCATATCGCCGCCCGCCGATCCAACGGCCGCGATATCGCTCACCGCGACCGACACCGATGGCTGGGCCGTGACCGTGACGCCGGACAGGGTCGCGACCGCGCCGCCCCCGCCCTACACCGAAGCCCGCACCACCGCGCCGCTTTCCAGCATGGTCTGGATCGCCCTGACGGCCTTCCTGGGCGGGGTGATCCTGAACGTCATGCCCTGCGTACTGCCGGTGCTGTCGATAAAGCTGTCCTCTGCCATGAAGCTGGAAGGTGCCGGTCGCGCGCGCGTGCGATGGGGCTTCCTCGCCTCGGCCGCGGGGGTCATGGCCTTCATGTGGGGCCTCGCCGCAGTCCTTTTCGCGCTGCGGCAGGCGGGGGTCACCGTTGGCTGGGGCCTACAATTCCAGAACCCGGTCTTCCTTGCGCTGATGGTGGCCATCCTCGCCATCTTCGCGGCGAACCTCGCGGGCGCCTTCGAGATCAGCCTGCCTCCAAGCCTGCAGACCCGGCTTGCGCGGGCCGGCGGCGCCGGGGGGCATGTTGGCGATTTCCTGACCGGTGCCTTCGCCGCGGTGCTGGCCACGCCCTGCTCCGCACCCTTTCTCGGGACCGCGATTGCCTTCGCGCTGGCCGGGCGCGGCGTGGATATCGCGCTGGTCTTCACCTTCCTCGGGCTGGGGCTCGCCGCCCCCTACCTGCTGGTCGCGGCCCGCCCCGGTCTGGTCCGTCACCTCCCCAGGCCGGGGCGGTGGATGATCGCGCTTCGGGTGATGCTGGGCCTTTTGCTGGCCGTCACCGCGGCTTGGCTGGTCTGGGTGCTGCGGGGCGTGGCCGGCACGACCACGATGCTCGCGGTCCTCGGGATGACCGCCGGTCTCGTGATGCTGCTGTCGTTGTCGAGGCTGCGGTGCACAGTTCGTGCCGGGCTCGCGCTGCCCCTCGTGGGGATCATACTCTTCGCGGCGGGAGATCTGGCCGACACATCAACGCCCCGCGCGCTTTCGTCTCAGGTGACCGAGTGGGTGCGCTTCGACAGGGCCGAGATCGCCCGCCGTGTCTCGAGGGGCGAGGTCGTGTTCGTGGACGTCACGGCCGATTGGTGCCTGACGTGCAAGGCAAACAAGGCGCTCGTGCTGGACCGCGAACCGGTTGTCTCGGCGCTTGCGGCCGAGGGCGTCACCCCCATGCAAGCCGACTGGACGCGGCCCGATCCGGCGATTTCGCGCTATCTGGAAAGCTTCGACCGTTACGGTATTCCGTTCAATGCGGTCTATGGTCCGGCCGCCCCGCACGGCATCGTCCTGCCGGAACTGCTGACCCCGGACGTGGTCATGGCGGCGCTCGACGATGCCGTTGGGGAAGAACGGGACATCGCCGGCCAGCCTTGAACGCACGTGCCTCACCTGTTTCGGGGTGCGGCAGGCGCTGCTTTTCGTGGCAATGGTTTCGACCATTCCCGCCGCGGCGGGAACGGCCGAGTGCCGGCCTCACTTTTCCAGCGCCTTTCGCCGCCGGTCGAACTCTTCCTCGTCGATCTCGCCCGAAGCGAAGCGTTCGCGCAGGATGTCCACCGCATCGCGCTTTCCGCGATTTCCGCCGCCCTGATTGTCGGTGAACCATTTCACGGCAAAAACAATCAGGGCGATGACGACACCCCAGAACAGGATCATCATCAGCCCGCCGAACATGCCGTACCCGCCATCCCACATCATGTGACCATATCCTCCTTGCCAATTTTCCCCGGGGCTCGCGGCGGCCAGTGTCGGCGCCGCAAGCCCGATGGTTGTCCAGATTGCCGTGCGTGTCATTTTCAGGTCTCCTTCCGTTGTTTGCTGTTGTTGATGGGTGCGTCCTCCGCCAGCGGGATGAAGATGGATGCCTTCAGCCCGCCTTCGGCACGATTTTTCAGCCGGACGTCGCCCCCGTGTCCGCGCACGATCGCCCGCGCGATGGCAAGGCCCAGCCCGTGCCCCCCGGTTTCGAGCGAGCGGGACGCCTCCAGCCGATGAAACGGCGCAAAGACCTCGTCGAGCTCTTCCTCGGGTATGCCAGGGCCATCATCGGTGATCTCGATCACCAGATCGTCGCCCGCGCGGTGCCAGCCGACCGTGGCGCCGCCCCCGTAGCGGGTGGCGTTCTCGACAAGGTTGCGAACGGCCCTGCGCAGGGCGAGCGGGCGAATGCGCACCGTCATCGCCGGGCCGCCGGTCATTTCGAACGGGGTGGCCTTGTCGTCTGCCAGGGTTTCGAGCCAGGCGGACACATCGACGACGTCCGAGGCTTCGCGCCCGGCCAGCCCTTCGGCGAAGTCGAGCGTGGCCTCGGCCATGGCCTGCATCTCGTCGATGGACGCGACCAGGCTCTCGCGGGTCTCCTCGTCTTCGACGAGTTCTGCATCGAACCGCATCGCCGTGAGCGGCGAGCGCAGGTCATGGCTGACCGCGGCGAGAATGCGGGTGCGGTCCGCGACAAATCGCGTCAGCCGATCCTGCATGCGATTGAACGCGCGGGTGAGATCGCGCACCTCGTCGGGACCGGCGACAGGCAACGGCTCACCCGCGTCGCCGCGCCCCAGGTCCTCGGCGGCGCGCGACAGATTACGCAATGGGCCGGTCAGGCGGGTCATCACGAACCAGAACGCCGCGACGAGGATCAACGAGGCCGTCAGCCCGAAGGCGAGAAAGGACGATAGCGGCCATTGCAATGGCGGGCGTTCGAACAGGGTGTCGACGTTCAGCCACTGGCCGCCGGAGAGCGCGATGGACAGGGTCATCTCGACCGCCTGCATCCGGCCGCGCATCATTTCCTGATGCATCTGGGCCATTTCCGGAGACAGGTTAGGGATCGGGTGCAGGGGAACGGCCGTTTCACTCAGGTTGACCCTGATGTCGCGACTGAACCTGTCGCCAAGCAAGGTCCGGACCCGCGTTTCGATATAGTCTGCGTGATGATGGTCGGGCGCGGTCACGCTTGGTGAGGGCGCAAGATCGAACCGCACAAGCGGCGAATTCGCCGCACGCACGATGGACACGGACAGATCGGGCGGCGCTTCCTCCAGCAGCCGCACAACATTGGCGGCGCGCCCGGCCGCCTCGAAACCCAGGGCGGCGCGGACGGCAAGGCTGCGCTCGTCCGCGAAGAGCCACAGGCTCACCACCTGCGCTAGGCCCAGGGCCCCGAGGATGAGAAGCACGAGTTGCGCGCGCAGGCTGCCTATCCGCGGCCGGGTCATTCGACCACCTCGACATCGGCGTTCAGACTGTAGCCCTGGCTTCGCACGGTGGTGATGAGCGTCGGGCGCAACGGGTCCATCTCGATCTTGCGCCGCAGCCGGCTGATCTGGTTGTCGATCGTACGATCGAGCGGCCCCGCCGCGCGCCCGGCCGTGAGGTCGAGAAGCTGCTCGCGGCTCAGAACCGTGCGCGGACGCGCCAGAAGGACCGTCAACAGCCGGAAATCCGCCGTCGTCAGTTGCACGCGATTGCCGTCCCGGTCGGTCAGCATGTGCGCGTCGGTATCGAGCGTCAGTCCGCCGAACCGCAGGATGCGCCCCGAAAGCGGCCCGGCCTCGCGTCTCTCCTCGGGCGCGCGGCGCAGGACCGCCTTGATCCGTGCCAACAGCTCGCGGGGGTTGAACGGTTTCGGCAGATAGTCGTCCGCGCCGATCTCGAGGCCCACGATCCGGTCCTGATCCTGCCCGAGGGCCGTGAGCATGATGATCGGAAGCCGTTTCTCGGCCGACAGGCGCTTGCAGATCGAAAGCCCGTCCTCGCCCGGCATCATGACGTCGAGCACCATCAGGTCGAAGTGACCTTTCGCGAGCTTTTCGTCCATCTCCCGGGCATCCTTGGCCGCCGTCGCCCGCATGCCATTGCGTTCCAGAAATCGCGTGACCGAGTCCCGGATCTGGCGGTGATCGTCGACGACGAGGATATGCGGCAAACTGTTCATACTTCTCATTTGGCAGTGTGGCGGCGCGCGGTCAGCACCGGGATTGTAACGCTTTGTATCAGCTACGCGCATTGCGACGAACGGATACAAGATCGGGAATGACACGGCCTTGGCGGTCCTTCATGTCTTCCCATGTCGGTGAGGCGTTTCACACGAGAAAGGATACAGACATGAAAACCACAGCGAAACTCGCGGCAGCGACCGCCATCTTTATGGCTCTGGGCGGTGCAGCCTTGGCCGCAGGCAATCACGGGCATGGTGGCCAGGGTGCTCCGGGAGCGCAGGGTCCGGCCGCCGGAAATCATGACATGATGCGGATGCATGGGCAAATGATGCAGGGCGGCATGGGCATGATGGGCTCCGGTGGGCCCATGGGCGGCATGGGCCAGGGCATGATGGGCGGCGGCGCGTCGCTGATGGGCATGGGCCTGGAGCGGTTCGACGCCGATGGCGATGGCACGGTGACGCCCGAAGAAGCCCACGAAGGATTGCAAGCCCTGCTGGCGGAATACGATGCCGATGGCGACGAAACCCTGTCGCTCGCCGAATTCGAGACGCTCCACAGCGCGCTCATCCGCGAAACCATGGTGGACCGCTTCCAGTTCCTCGACGACGATGGCGACGGCGCGGTGTCGGTGGCAGAAATCGTCAAGCCTGCCGACATGATGGAGCGCATGCAGACGATGCGCGACGGCATGATGCCCGGACCGAATGGTGGCATGCAGCGCGACGGCGGCATGATGGGGACACCCGGCCAGGGCCGCATGGGCAACAACTGAGCCCGCCTTTCCGCCACCCCTCGCCCGGTCCCGCAGACTGCGGGGCCGGGCCTTGACCACGAAAGGACAGACAGAATGGCATACACTCATGACCGCCTGCTGGCAAATACCGGCATTGACGACGCAGAGACCCGCGTGCGCGCGGCGCTGGCCGACGCTGGTTTCGGCGTTCTGACCGAGATCGACGTCAAGGCGACGATGAAGAAGAAGATCGACAAGGACATGGCGGGCTACAAGATCCTTGGCGCCTGCAATCCGAACATGGCCTGGCAGGCCATCGGGCTGGAGCCGCGGATCGGCGCGATGCTGCCCTGCAACGTGATCCTGCGCAGCGTCGAGGGCGGCACCGAGGTGAGCGCCATCGACCCGGTTGCCTCCATGTCGGCCGTGGAAAACCCCGACCTGCACGCGGTCGCCGGTCAGGTCCGCGACATGCTCGTGCGCGCTGTGGATGCGGCCTGAAGGAGACAACCGATGACAACGGCACACGGTCGGCGCCTCTTCATTCTTGGGCTGGCGGCAGCGCCTGTCACCCTCATCACGTCTCCCCTGACCGCACAGGCCCGGACAATCTGGTCGGCGGACGAGGCCTATGACGCCCTTCTGGCAGACAGCGCGCGCGTCGTCGATGTGAGGTCGCGCGAGGAGTGGCTGGAAACCGGCGTCGGGGCCGGGGTCTGGCCGATCAGCATGCACGAGGACCGATTTCCGGATCGCCTCTTTGCGGCGAAGGCGCTGGCCGGATCCCGAGACGTCGGCCTGATCTGCGCGACCGGGGGGCGTTCGGCGTCCCTGCTCCGTGCGCTCCGGCAGGCTCGCTACGATGGCTACGTGGACATCTCCGAGGGAATGCTGGGATCTCGCCGGGGTCCCGGCTGGCTTGCTGCCGGTCTGCCCGTGGTTCCGCTGGACGCAGCGCTTGCCTCGATGCCGGAGGACCTTGCCTGACGTGCCCGAAGAGAGCGCCTCAACGAGAAATAACTACCTGTCTCTCGGCAAGGGCACGGTCCTTGTCGTCGGAGCCATCCTTGGCCTGGGCCTCCTCGGCTGGGCCGCAGGGTGGTGGTCGTTCGACCTGGACCGCGCCGCGGTCGAGGCATGGGTCGCGCGCGCGGGTCCTTGGGGGCCGCTCGCGATCGTCGCCCTCATGACGGCTGCGGTCGTTGCCAGCCCCATTCCAAGCGCGCCTGTCGCGCTGGCCTCGGGGGCCGCTTTTGGCCACTATGCGGGCACCGTCTATGTCGCCGTGGGGGCCGAGACCGGCGCGCTCGTCGCCTTCCTCATCGCCCGCGGGCTGGGGCGCGGGACGGTCGAGCGACTTCTCGGCGACAAGGCGGATCACGGCCTGTTGGGGTCGCAGAACGCGCTGACGCTCACGGTTTTCGCAAGCCGCCTTCTGCCCTTCGTGTCTTTCGACGCGATGAGCTATGCCGCGGGGGTCAGCCGGTTGCAGTTCTGGCGCTTCGCCCTGGCCACGATGGCCGGCATTTTGCCCGCGAGCTTCGAGCTCGCGCATTTCGGCAGCGCGGCGATGGCGGGCACCTTCGGCGGCGCGGAATGGATCGCGCTCGGACTGGGGCTGGTGACGGGGCTTCCCCTCCTGCTGCTTGCGCTTCGGCGCGGAGCGGCTTCGCGAAAAGACAGCCCCAGGAAAGATACCGCAGCGGCCGAAGGGTCATGAGCTCCGACGACAAGAAAAACAGCCCCAGCCTGCCCGACGCCGTGGCGCTGGGAGCCGTCGTGAGCTTCGGTGCATCGCGGCTTGACTCTCCCGCCACTGGAAACCCGACAATGATGATCAAAACCTGAAAAGAGATAACAGATGTCCGACCACGACCATCACCACCGCCACCACGCTCCGGCCTCCGGCGCGAAAACCGCGACGGATCCCGTCTGCGGCATGCAGGTCGAGATGCGCGAGGACGCGCGGTCGCGCGAGTATGGCGGCGAGACCTACTGGTTCTGCTCGGAAGGCTGCGAGACGAAATTCGGTGTGGATCCTTATTTCTACGCGTCGGGAAACGCGCAGAAGACATCGCAGAAAGCCCAGCCCGGCACGCAATACACCTGCCCGATGCACCCCGAGATTATCCGCGACGAACCCGGAAGCTGTCCGATCTGCGGCATGGCGCTGGAGCCGATGGTGCCCTCGGACGAGCCCAGCGAGGAACTGACCGACTTCACCCGCCGGATGTGGATCAGCGCGACCGCGGCCGTGCCCCTCGTGATCCTGACGATGGGCGAGCTGGTCGGCCTGCCGGTTCGCGACTGGCTGGGCCACCAGCTGGCGGTTTACATCGAATTCGTCCTCGCCACGCCCATTGTCCTCTGGGCAGCGCTTCCGTTCTTCCGGCGCGGCGTCGACTCCTTCCGGAGCCTGTCCCCGAACATGTGGACGCTGATCTCGCTCGGGGTCGGCGCGGCCTATGCGTATTCGCTGGTCGCCACCTTCGCGCCGGGGTTGTTCCCGGAGCAGTATCGGATGGGCGAAGGCGTCGGCACGTATTTCGAGGCCGCCGTCGTCATCATCGCGCTGATCTTCGTCGGCCAGGTGCTGGAGTTGCGCGCACGGGAACGCACCGGCGACGCGATCCGGGCGCTGATGGACCTCGCGCCCAAGACCGCGCGGCGAATTCTTCCCGACGGAAGCGAATATAATGCACCGCTCGAGAACATCGTGGAGGGCGACTTGCTGCGGGTGCGCCCCGGCGACAGCATGCCGGTCGATGGCGAAGTGGTCGAGGGCCACACGTCCGTTGACGAAAGCATGATCACCGGCGAGCCCGTGCCCGTCGAAAAGGCAGAAGGCGACCGTGTCACGGGCGGCACGATCAACAAGAACGGTTCGCTCGCGATCCGGGCGACGCAAGTTGGCGCCGACACGGTGCTGGCGCAGATCGTGGACATGGTGGCCGGTGCCCGACGCTCGCGCGCGCCGATCCAAGGGCTGGCGGACCGGGTCTCGGCCATCTTCGTACCGACGGTCGTCGCGGTGGCCATCGCGGCGTTCTTCGCCTGGCTTGCCTTCGGTCCCGAGCCGGTGCTGGCATTCGCCATCGCCTCGGCCGTCTCCGTCCTGATCATCGCCTGTCCCTGTGCCCTCGGCCTCGCGACGCCGATCTCGATCACCACGGCCGCGGGGCGCGGCGCACAAGCGGGCGTGCTGATCAAGGACGCCGAGGCGCTGGAACGGATGGCGCGTGTGGACACGGTGATCGTGGACAAGACCGGCACGCTGACCGAGGGCAAGCCGACGCTGACGGATGTCGTGGCGCTGCAGGGCGACGAGGCGGAGGTGTTGGGCCTCGCCGCCGCTTTGGAACGTGGCTCGGAACATCCGCTGGCCGAGGCGATCGTCGCGGGCGCGCGGGATCGCGGTCTGTCGCCCGGCAGCGCGGCCGATTTCGAAGCGGTCACCGGCAAGGGCGTGCGCGGCACCGTCGACGGACGCAACGTGGCGCTCGGCAATCCGGCGATGATGCGGGATCTCGGGCTCGAGACCGGCGAAGCCGAGGCGCGGGCCGACACGCTCCGCACGGATGGCAAGACGGCGATGTTCGTTGCCGTCGATGGGGCGCTCGCGGGGATCGTCGCCGTGGCCGATCCGATCAAGCAAAGCACCGAAGGGGCGATCCGCGATCTGCACGCGCTCGGTCTGACGATCATCATGGCCACCGGCGACAACCAGCGAACGGCCGAGGCTGTCGCGCGTCAACTGGGCATCGACGAGGTGCGCGCCGGCGTTCTGCCCGAGGACAAGCAGAAGCTGGTCGAGGAATTGCGCGCGAAGGGCGCGTCGGTGGCGATGGCCGGCGACGGTGTGAACGACGCCCCGGCGCTGGCGGCGGCGGACGTGGGCATCGCCATGAGCACGGGCGCCGACGTGGCGGTGGAGAGCGCTGGCATCACGCTGATGCGCGGCGATCTGGTGGGGCTGGTGCGGGCGCGGAAACTCGCGAAGGCAACGCTGCGCAACATCCGCCAGAACCTGTTCTTCGCCTTCGCCTACAACGCGGCGGGCGTGCCGATCGCGGCCGGAATCCTTTATCCGGTGATCGGCCTGCTTCTGTCGCCCATGATCGCGGCGGCGGCGATGAGCCTGTCGTCGGTCTCCGTTATTTCGAACGCGCTGCGGCTGCGGCGCGTAAAGCTCTGAAAGAAAGGAAGCCGCGATGTCCAGTTCACATCACGGGCACATGCCGTCGAGTGGGCGCGGAATGGCGATCTCCGCATGGCTGACGGGGGTCTATTTCGTCATCGAGATGGGCATCGGGCTCTGGACCGGGTCGATCGCAGTGATCTCCGACGCGTTCCACACCTTCTCCGCCGTTGGCGGCGTCCTGGTGGCCATCGTCGCCGCGCGTCTGGCCCGGCGTCCCGCCGATCCGGATCGCAGCTTCGGCTGGTATCGCGCCGAGATCATCGGCGCGCTGGTCAACGGCGGCTTCCTGCTCGGCATGGCGCTGGTGGTGATCGTTATGGCGGCCATGCGCCTGTCGGATCCGATCGCGTTGCCGACCGGCCCGATGTTGCTAGCCGCTGCCGGCGGGCTGGTGACCGAGTTCATATCGCTGGGGCTGATCTGGAAGCAAAGCAAGAGCGACCTCAACGTGAAGGGTGCGTTGTGGCATATCATCCAGACCTTCGTCGGCAGCCTCCTGATCATCGTCACCGCATTGGTGATCAAGTTCACGGGCTTCCTGCTTATCGACCCGATCCTCGGCATGGCGTTCGGCTTTGTGCTGCTCTGGGCAAGCTGGGGTATCCTGCGCGACTCCATGCACCTGCTGATGGAGGGTACGCCGGCCGATGTCAGCCTTCCGGAGGTCACGCAGGCACTCGAGTCCCTCGACGGGGTGGCCGACGCGCACCACGTTCACGCCTGGGCCCTGACCAGCGGGAAGCACGTCTTTTCCGGTCACCTGCGGGTGCAAGAGGGCGCCGAGCCACAGGGGGTACTCAAGGCAGCGCACGGCATGCTGCGTGACCGCTTCGGCTTCTTCTTCGTGACTCTTCAGGTTGAGGACCGGTGCCTCGATGAAAGCGGTGCCGAGATGATCGACATCACCCGTGCGCCAACCACCGAAAGGACCACGACTTGACCGGCCCCGCGACCCAATCCGTCCCATCGCTTCGCCTTCGACTGGCGCGCCGGATCATCCGGCTTGTCACCAGGCGAGCCGCGCGCAAAGGGCTGGCCGACAACCTTCTTACATATGTGGACGGAACGCAAACCCGTTGGCTCGATCCCGAGATCGCGCGGTTCCTTGAGGCGATGGACAGCGAGGTGCTCCGCTTGCGGGCGCGGGCGGATTTCGTCGCGCTCCCTGGTCTTGGCAACAGGGTGATGGTCGAATTCGCCGTGTGGACCACAGCCGCCGACCGCAGCCTGCGCCATCTCGGCGTGACGCCCGAGACCGCGCGCCGCGTGGTGGCCGACCTCGGATGGGACGTCTACCGCCGGATGCTGCGGCTGAGTTCGCTGCCCGCGCGGCTGGTCACGCGCGACCCGGGGCGGAGACTGCGCTGGACGATCCGCGCGCTGCTGTATTTCCCGTTCAATGCTCCGGGTGCGCCCGGTTATGCCGTGGAGACCCGGCGCGACGGCGACGACATTCTCACACATTTCACCTGCTGCCCGCCACAGAGCCTCGTGCGTCGGCTGGCCGAGATCGACGACGACCCCGATACGCTCGAAGCATTCCGGCAAAGTTGGTGCACCTATGATTGGCCGGGCGCTGATCTGATCGCGGGCGACGGAGTACGCGGTCATTATCGCAGGCGCCGGACGTTGTCGCATGGGGATGACGTCTGCGACATGTGTTGGGCAGCGCGGTCGCAACGGCAAGAGACCGCGCCACATGCTCCGAAGAAATAACATGCGCATCGTTCTTCTACTCGTCCTGATCACCGTCTCCGAAGCCACGATCGGCGTCTTCGTCAAGCTGACCGGGGATGCGATCCCGATCCAGACGTTGAATTTCTACGCACTGAGCTTTGCAGCCGCGTTCCTGGCAATGGCCATCCCGCACGCGACCGGACGCCCTCTGCGGTTTCCCCGTGGCAACGTGAAGGACACGGTCATTATCGGGGCGCTCATCGCCGCGCAGATCAGCGTCTTCAACTATGCGATGACGCTCGTGCCGATCGCCAATGCCGTGGTGTTCTGGAGCGTGGCCCCCTTCTTCGTGTTCATCTTCTCGGCCCTGTTCCTCGGCGAGCCCGCGAAGAAAAGCTATATGCTGATCTTCGGGCTCGCGCTGACAGGCATCGTGCTGGCCAGGCCGCTGGCGGGCGGCGAGTGGTTTGGCAACCTCGTCGCGCTCAGCACCGGGGCGATCTATGCCGGAATGGTCACATACATGCGCCATGAAGGACGCGAGGAGGCGGGCAACGATATCTTCTGGTCGATGGCGGCCGGGGCGATCCTGCTGTCGCCGGCGCTGGTTCTCGCCGGGCCGGGCGAGATCGGCAGGTTCAATGCCTATCCCGCCCTGAGCCTTTCGCTGCCGGTGATGCTGTGGCCGGTCTGCCTCGGCGTCGTCTCGACGGGGTTCGCCTATTTCGGGATTTCGCTGGTGCTCAAGAAGATCTCGGCGAACATCTATTCGCTGGTCGATATTATCGTCTCGCCGATCGTGGCGGCGACTCTGGGATACCTTGTCTTTAGCGAAGTTCCAACGCAGGGCATGATCCTTGGTGGCGGATTGTTGCTCCTGTCCGGTTTCTGGCTGACGCGCGAGATGAGCCGCGGCAAGGAAACCGCCGCCGTCCACCCTTGCCAATGCGAGCGAATGAATGCATTTGGTGCCTGAAATGGAAGGATAAATCGAGATGAAGTTCTACGTGCCCGACATGAGTTGCGGTCATTGCACGGCGGCCATCGAAAAGGCGCTCAAGGCGATCGACCCGAATGCCACGGTAGATACAGACCTGACATCGAAGACCGTCACGGTTGCGTCCGCCAAGGATGCCACTGCATTACAGGTCGCCCTCAAGGAGGCCGACTACCCCGCAACTCCGGCTTGATGAACTCTATGTGAAATCTTTAACGAATAGCCGTCAAAACCGAACAGGATTGGAGCTGGAAATACGCATGAACAGACGAGAATTCATTGTCGCGGGCGGCGCTGCCGCCGGGCTGCCCGGTGTGGTCCACACTCAGTCACTCGCACCGCGCGTCGAGGTCTACAAATCGCCAACCTGCGGATGCTGCTCGGCCTGGATCGAGCATATGGAGCGCGCCGGCTTCGTCGTGGACGCACGCAATGTCGACCAAGACGCCCTGTATGCGTTCAAGGCGCAATCCGGGATCACGCCCAACCTGGCCTCGTGCCATACGGCGCTCGTAGATGGGTATGTCATTGAGGGCCATGTGCCGGCTGCAGATGTCGAACGACTGCTCGCCGAACGTCCCGAAGCCATCGGCCTGTCGGTTCCCGGTATGCCGATCGGCTCACCTGGCATGGAGATGGGCAACCAGCGTGATGCGTTCGAGACACTGTTGCTGCTGAAAGACAGCTCTACCGAGATCTTCGAGCGACATGCCTGAACGAGACGGTTGGGGTGACAGATGACTCGTCTCAGAGTACTCTACGCCCTTCGTGATTTGAACGCTCGTACAGCACTGCTTCACCCTGCGCAGCACGACAGCTTCGCGACATCCATTTCGAATGTCTGCGCGGCGAGCCTCACGCCCTCGACCGTGGTGAGGTAGGGGAAGATTGTCTCGCCTAAAGCCCTCGTCGTCATGCCGAACTTGATTGCCATCACGAGCGTCTGGACACTGTCTGCCCCCTCCGGCGCCATGATCACGCCGCCGAGAAGCCGGTCGCTCGCCCGGTCCGCGACCAGCTTGATCAGCCCGCGCGTGTCGCGGGCGGCGAGCGCACGGGGGACATTCTCGAGCGCGAGCACGCTGGTCTTGACGTCATATCCGGCATCACGCGCCTGCGCCTCGGTCGGCCCGACGCCCGCCACCTGCGGATCGGTGAACACGACCCAGGGCATCGCGGCGTTGTCGTAACGCTCCGCCCCGCCCAGCACGGCGTTGCGGGCTGCGAGCTTGGCGCCATAGGCGGCCATGTAGACGAACTGGTCGCGGTCCGTGACATCACCCGCGGCAAAGATCCCGGGCTTCGTGGTCTGCATGTCGTCGCCAACCCGGATCGCACCGCGTGCATCGGTCTCGACGCCAATTTCGGCGAGGCCCAGCCCCTCGGTGTTGGGTGTGCGTCCCGTGGTCAGGACGAGGCGGTCGGCCGTCAGGTCGAGCTCCGCGCCGTCCACCGACACGGTCAGCGCCGCAAGGTCACCGTCGCGCCGCGCGGCGTGATAGGTTGCGCCATCGAGGACCGTGACACTCTCGGCGCGCAAGACCTCGGTGAGCGCTTCGGACACCTTCGGCTCGGTGCGCGGCAACAGGCGCGAGCGGCAGACGATGGTCACCTCGGTGCCCATCCGCGCCATCATCTGGGCGAGTTCGACGCCGATATAGCCGCCGCCGAGAAAGATCAGGCTCTCGGGCAACTGGTCCAGCTCCAGCAGCGACGTGCTGTCGAGCGTCGGGGCGTCCTGGATCCCGGGGATGTCGGGCGCGGCGGGCCGGTCGCCCGTGGCGACGATGACCCTCGGAGCCGTGATCTTGCGACCGCCGACCTCGACCCCGCCGGGGATGAGCCGCGCCGGACCCTCATCAATGTAAGCGACACCGTCGTAGTCGGGCAGCAGGTCGGCATATTTCTTCTGCCGCAGCGTCGAGACGAGATCGTCCTTGGCCGCAATCAGCGCAGCCCAGCCCGCGACCCGCGCCTCACCGTGCAGGCCCGGAAACCGGGACGCCGCCCGCGCACCGTGCAGGGCCTCGGCGGCCCGGATCATCGTCTTGGAGGGCACGCAGCCCACGTTCACGCAGGTGCCGCCGATGGTGCCGTGCCCGATCAGCGCGACGCGCTTGCCGCCCTCGGCGGCGGTTATCGCGGCCGAGAACCCGGCCGATCCGGCACCGATCACGGCAACGTCGAACTCACTCTTGAGCGCGCAGCAATCGTCTCTCATGAAATCATCCATCCGTTTGCGTGGTTTGCCGCCGCTGCCTGCGCCAGACGGCATAGGCGGTCAGCCCAATGAAGAACGCCAGCGCGGGCAGCAGCACATAGTCGAGCCAACCCAGCCAGGCCGACAGGCCCACGGCGCCCAAAAGCACGACGAGCACCGGCGTGAAGCAGCAGAGCGCCGCGATGACGTGCCGACGACACCTGTCGCGATCAGCTTGCGGTCGGTCTGCTCGGTCATCCCGTCAGCCCGAGACGCGCGCCGGATAGCCTGCATTGGCCGACGCGGTCGCGATGGCCTCGGCGCTGGTCGCGGCGGTGTCGAAGACGACCGTGGCGGTGCGCGCCTCGAAGTCGATCTCGACGGCGCGCACGCCATCGACGCTTTCCATCGCGCGCTTCACCGTCACGGGGCAGAGCGCGCAGGTCATGTTGTCGACCGCGAAGGTGACGGTCTGCTCGGCGGCGACGGTCTGCGCGGCGACCGGGATGGCGGTGACGGGCGCAACAGCGGTCAGGCCGAACAGGGCAAGGGCAAGGATCTTCTTCATAAGGGTCTCCTTTCGGGATCAGTAGAGAAGCGGGGCCCACCAGTCGATGGTGAGCGCGGCGACGACGAGGATCAGGGACGCCCAGAGCGCGGTTTTGGTGATCCAAGCCGAGGATGGGCGCGCACAGTAGGAACCGGGCTCGCAGACGTTCGGCTTGCGGAAATACACCTGCCGGAAACCCGCCCCGATGAAGCCGAGCGCGATCACGGCGAAGATCGGCTTGTAAGGCTCCAGCGCCGTCAGGTTGCCGATCCAGGCCCCCGAGATGCCGAGGGTTAGCAGGACTAGCGGCCCGATGCAGCAGGCCGAGGCGAAGAACGCGCCCATCACCCCGCCCGCTGCGAGCCAGCCCTTTCGGGCCGGGCGATCCGCTTCGGAGTTGTCAGCTCTGTCGTCTGTCAGCGCCATGTCGCGCACCTCCTCTCGTCCGTGGTTGAAGGAAGGTGTAAGGTCTGTAGTAACTACAGGCTCAAGAGGAAACCTGCCCATGACCGATCACGAGCGCGAGAGCGGCTTCACACGCGGAGACCTGGCCCGGGCCACCGGCTGCAACATCGAGACGATCCGCTACTACGAGAAGACCGGCGTTCTGCCCGACCCGCCCCGGACCGACGCCGGCTACCGCATCTATTCCGCCGCGCACGCCACGCGCCTTCGCTTCATCCTGCGCGCCCGCGAACTCGGGTTCTCGATGGAGGACATTCGCGGGTTGATGGGGCTCGAAGATGGCGCCGCGCCGACCTGCGCGGAGGTCAAGGAGCGGACGGAGCGTCACCTTGCAGAGGTGCGGGCCAAGATTGCGGATCTCCGGCGGATCGAGGCCGTCCTCGCTGCGACGGCATTGAGGTGTTCTGGCGCCGAAGTTCCCGACTGTCCGGTGCTCGACGCGATTTCTGGAAGCTGAAAACGATGACATGAACTTCCCGAACTCTTGAAGCTTTCACGCATTGAACCGTAAGTTTCAAGATCGTGCCGCTGCCCATAACCTGAATCGCCCCTGGCCGGTCACCTCGCGGATCAGGCCTCGCGCTTCCATCCAGGTGAGGTTGCGCTGGACCGCGGCGCGGCTAGCGTTGGTCAGGACCTCACCCATCGGGGCAGAGACAAGGGGCCATTCGGTCAGCACAGCGCGCAAGGCGCGCGGGGTCTTGCCCGAAAGTGAGGTCATCTCGGCTTCCGCCCGAACTGACCACGCTTCAATATCGTCGAGGTGCCGCATCGCGGTCAGACATGCGGTCTCCATCCCGTCAAGCCAGCGCGCCAAACGGTCAGCGGGTGGGCCGCCAGCGCGCAGCCCCCCTGCCCCACCCATGGCCAGAGGTGCAAACACTGCTCCCTTGCCCTCGCTGGCCGCGATCCGCGCGGCCGTGACTGCGGCTTCGATTTGGTCACCGTGCTGTCCGAGGCCGGCCAGGCTCCAGAGATGAAAGCCCATGCAAGCTCGCGTGATCGGGTGGAGATCGGCTGCGGCTGCCATTACGTCCAGCCATCCGCCTGCCCGATCTTCGAAACGCTCATCGCTGTCTTCAATGTTCTCTGGATCGCGGCGATCCAGGAAGGCGGCCAAGTCAGCCTCCGGTCCTGGACCTCCTATAAGCCGCCGAACAGCCCACCCAACTCTTGCCAGGGCATGTGGGTCATCCTGTGCGCCCGAGAGCCGCATCGATATCCAGAGCGCCAGACGATCAGAACTCACCCGGTCCCCTGTGAACCAGCTAAGATCCGCCGCCTCGATAAGAGCGAGGCGATGCGGCCAGCCTTCCGGGCCGCGCAGCAGCCGGTCATCCAGAGCACCCAGGCGTCCAGCCACGCGTGCCAGCCGCGCAGCGTGAAGCCCCTCTGCCTTTGCCCAGTCATGGACGACAGCGGTGTCGGGCGGTTCCGCACGCGGTCCGGGAGGCAAATCATCCGGTTCTTCTTCGAGTGGCCCAGGCAGGAACCAGTGTCGCATTTTCTTCACCATTTCAGCACATGATTATTACGTGATTTCTGGATGATACGGGGTAAGCACACATCATTCTTCAGCTTAAGGCTTCAATTTTGGCTACGTATTTCAGCAAGTGGCCGCCCTGTTGGCGCATGACCCAGCCGGTCTCGGAAGTTTCATATCGATGACGTCCGGCGAAGCGCATGCCTCGGATGAAGCGTGGGCCAAGGCGACGCGTACCGCGCGCGAGTTGGACCGGATTCTTGACGGAGCGGCGCCGGTGCGTGAGGCCGTGATGCGCGCGGCATCCGAGCTGCGGCTCTCGACACGCCAAGTCTACAACTATCTGGCGCGGTATCGGGAAGAGCGCAGGGTATCGTCCCTTCTGCCGCGAAGGAGTGGAACAAGACAACCAAGGATCAACCCCGCAGTCGAGAACATCATCGCGGTGACCCTGCGGGAGATGTGGTTGCGCCCGGAGCAGCCGGACCTTGCACCGATCGTTGAAGAGATCCGCACCCGCTGCGCAGAGGAAGGGCACACTCCACCCGCCTATGTCACTGTCGCCCGGCGGATCCCCATTCTGTTCGCCCCGGAAGAAATTGCCCGCCGCCGCCTGTCGGATGGTAAACACCTGCACCGGCTGAAGCCGCGACCGGGCTACATCCGGGCTAACCACGCGCTCGACGTTGTCCAGATCGATCACACGCCGGCAGACATCCAATTTGTTGAGGTGATTGATGACCACGGTGTCTTCGTTGGTCGTCCCTATCTGACCATCGCTGCAGATGTGGCCACGAGCGCGATCATCGGCTTCTGCCTGACCCTCGAGCGGCCGTCACGACTGTCTGTCGCGCTTTGTCTGGCGCACGCGATGTGCTGCAAGATTGACTGGCTGGCAGAACGCGGTATCGATCATGCTTGGCCGATGCACGGTCGCCCGAAGCAAATCGTCGTCGATTCCGCCAAGGAGTTCCAGAGCAGCACCTTCAGCAGAGGATGCGCGGACTATGGCATCGCCATACGCATGCGGAACAAGGGCACCGTGCATCGGGGCGGAGTCGTGGAACGCCTGCTTGGGAAAGTGAACACCGCGCTACGCGCCTTGCCCGGCAAGACGGGGCGTTCCATCGCGGATCGGGGCGACTATGCCTCGGAAGCGCGGGCACGGCTCAGCTTCGCGGATCTTGAACGCTGCATCGCGCTCGCGATCATCGACCACAACCTGAGCCAGAATGCGCGCAGGCTGACCGTTCCGGCGAAAGAGTGGGAAGATCGGTTCCAGCCGAAGGACCGGCCTATCGATGCGCCTGTCGATGTGCTGCTGAATTTCCTGCCACGCAAGACGCGGAAAATTTCACCTCAGGGCTTCAGTCTCTTCGCCATCGACTATTTCGAGCCCTGGCTTGGCCCGCTGGTTGCGCGTCGTGACCGGCTGGAGCCGCTCGATCTGTGCTATGATCCTCGCGACATCAGCCATGTCTACGTCAAGGATCCGGATACGCAGGCCTGGCGGCCGGTCAGGCGACGGGACGGACTGGCCGAGCCGATCACGCTTTGGCAGCACCAGGCGGATCGACAGCAGCGGCGTGAAATCCAGCGGCGCCCTGTGCAGGAGGCATCAGCCATCCGACGCGAAATCGCAGCCACTGCTGCCGCCGCCAAAACCCCCAAAAGCCGGTTGAAGGAGATGACCCGCGCCCGGCATGCCACCGAGGCAAAGAAGCCTTATGCCGACTTCGCCGCGCCTTCCGTCCCGACCCAAGAAAAGCTCGACCCGGATCGCCCTCGGCGGGTCTTCCCTGTCGAGGATTGGTAGGGTGCCGGATCACCTCATGCCCGCCATAATCCCGCTCTTGCAGGCCGATGACGCAGTGCGGATCGCCCATGTTCGCGCGCCGCGCTGGATCAGCCATCCTGCCGCCGGCGCGGCGCATGACGCGATGCGACTGCTGCTCGAGCGACCGCCATCGCTGCGCCCACGCGGTTTGCTGCTTGCCGGTCCCTACCACAACGGCAAGACCATGATCGCCGAACGCTTCGCCATCGAACATCTGCGTACCGCCGACCAGCAAAAGGTGTGGGTGATCCAGACCCGGGAAGGTGCAGGCCTGTCGCATTTCTATGCCAGCATCCTGTCCGGATTGCGCGCGCCACAAGCCGCGGGCTGGCGCAGCCTGTCCCGCGCCGGCGATCAGGTCGATCATCTTCTGGAGCGCCTGAAGCCGCGCCTTTTGATCTTCGACGAGTTCCACAGCGCATTGCGCGGGCGGCGCCAGGATGTGAAGGCTATCTTCTCGTTCTTGCGGCGGATCGCACGGGTGCATGACATCTCACCAGTCCTTGTCGGCGAAATCGCGATCTACGATGCGGTGCATGACACCGACGAAATGGGCTCACGTTTCGATACGATCCCCATTCCACGATGGCCGTATGACGAGGAATTCGCGACGCTTCTCGACAGCCTGGAAGCCAGTCTGCCGCTCGCCGACACCTCCGATCTGTCGCGCGAACCCTTGGCGAAGATCATCCATGATCTGTCAGAGGGGCTGATCGGCGAGGTTGTCGAGATCGTCACCCGTGCCGCAGTGGCGGCAATCTCGCGCGGTGAGGGCCGGATCACGGGCGCAACCCTGTGGGACCTCGGCTATGTGCCTCTCTCGAGGCGCCGTAATTCCGCTTTGCGTCACGATATGACATGAGGTTTGGGCCGACCGAGATATCCGTCACATCTGCAGAGCGGTATGAAAGTGTGGCGGGAAGCCGTTGGCCAGTGAGCATTATGCCCGCACCAGGTGAACTTCTGTCGAGTTGGCTGCACCGCCTCGCCTACGCGAACGGCATACCTCCGCACTATTTTGGCACGCTTCTCGGAGCGCCGGGTGAGAACTGGTCGGCGCGGCTTGATCGGGCGTTGCCCGATCGCATCCTGCAGTTTCTGCGAGAGCATACCGGCATACCCGTGGAAGACATCGCGGCTCTGACCATTGCCCCTGACCCCTTGGCCCGGCTGCGTTTGCCCCTGCGGGCATCGCCTCAGCAGAGTTGCGCACCCAGGAGGCAGGTTACCTGGCTGCAGTTCTGTCCCGCTTGTCTGACGGAAGACGAAACGCCCTATTTTCGCCGAGGCTGGAGCCTGGCGACACGCGTTTCTTGCTTTCACCACGGTTGTCGGCTTCGGGACAGGTGCCCATCTTGCGGGGGCGGATTGGCTCCGTTCAGCCAGAAGCGTCTTGTGCCGCATCAGATCTGCGCCCGGTGCGGCGCGGCCCTCTGCAAACGCACCCGTCCTGCCACCAATGGGGTTCGGCGTCTTGAGCGTCTGATCGACGATCTGCTTCGTCTGCAGGCAGCAGGGCATAGAATGGCAGAAGGACGATCACTGCCGGACCTTCTTGGATCGGCTTGCTTTCAATTTGGTAAACAGAGTGTATCCATCGTGCGCCTCCCCCATCGGGATCGCTATCAGCTGTTTCAGAAATTGGCGGAAGGGCGGTCGACGCCGTTCGAAAAGAGAAGAAGTTCCGCGATTATCTATTGGAAACGCGTCGTTCAGGCTGCGCCAGCTTGGAGCGGACTGGTCACATCTTTCAGCGATGCCGTCCTGCCTCGGCCCAAAGCTGGGCCTTGCTCTACCACCGCTGGCCCGCATTTGGCGGATCTCGTTCAGGCGGCCGCGCGGCTCGATCAGCAGCGGCAAGCGCTGTAAAAATTCCCGGTGAGTTTCAGGCGCGCGCGGCCAGCCCGGCATCATTCAGCTGTTCAGCATCTGGCAGGTCGCGCAAGCTCTCCAGCCCGAAAGCTGCGAGGAACGCGTCTGTGGTCACGAAGGTATAGGGGGCACCACGACGCGGCGCGCGCGGCCCAGTTCCAATCAGACCCTGCGCATGCAGCCTTCCGATCAGGTCCCGGCTGATCTCTTTGCCAAAGATGTCTTTGAGCCCATCGCGGGTGATCGGCTGGTGGTAGGCGATGGCCGCCAAAATCGCGACGTCGAACTCGTTCAGGTCCAGCAACTGGTCTCCGACATCCGCTGCGGCGCGGATCGCAGGCGCGTAAACAGGCCGCGTCCGGAACATCCACCCCCCTGCGACCATGGCAATCTCGAACGCCCGCCCTTCCAGATCAGCGGCAAGGTCTTCCAACAGCAGATCAACCGAAGTCCCCTGCCCCACTATGCGCGCCAGATCCTCGCGCGGTACAGGCGAGGCAGAGGCAAACAGCACCGCCTCGATCCGGCGCATCCATTCCCGCCAGCGCAACTCCGGTGGCAGGTCGAGCAACTCGCGATCAAGCTCAGCTTCTGGTCGATCCTTCGACTTCCTTTCCGGTCGCATGTCCGAACCGCGAAACCGGTTCCCACTTTCGCTGTCCATGCTCATGGCTACACCCCGTAGAGCCGGAATGTGTCGCGCCCGGTTAGCTCACGGACCGCGCCGAGATCGACAAGCCGGTCACAGAGCCGCCGCGCCGCGCGGTCCGGCAAAGGCAGGGCACTGGGCGCCACGGCGTCCTGCGTCAGGAATATTTTCACCGCCGCCCCTGCCCCCTTGGCCCGAAGCTTTGGTGCAACTCCTTTCAAAAGCGAAGCCCGACGCGCGAGATCGACAGCCAGACGCGCGGCCTCGACCGCGGATGCGGTCACTGCGCGATGACAGGCTAGGCGCAAATCGTCACCCCGCTTGCGCAGGTCTGTGCGTTTTAAACCCGCGGCCAGCAGCGGCACGACATGATCCCAACCAAGCGCCTGGGCGAGGGCGGCGTCCGCGAGGATCAACGCCGGGACTTCGGCACGGGGTGCCTCCGTCAGGACAGCATCCAGCGCCATCGCGGCACGGGTCACCGGCGCTCCCTTCCCCGTATCGAGCCATGTAGCAATCTGGCCCAACTCCAAGATCGGCAAGGCTCGGCCCAGAGCCTTGATCGACACCGGCCGCTCCACCGCGCGACGCCAGGCAAGGTAAGTTCCCCCCGCGGGACCAGGTAGATCGCCATGGCGCAGAAGATGAATCGCGTCGCGCAGCTCTGGGGCTCTTTCCGGACGACCAGAAAACCCGACACATGCCTCGGCCGCTCGCAGCGCCAGCCGATCCCGCAACAAGGCTTTGGGGACCTCTTCGCGTCCCAACACAAGATGCAGGTGGTTCAGCGCCGCGCCCGATAAAAACGCCACATCTTCAAAGGCTTCAGGACGTGCCGAGGTGACCCATGCGGGCATCCGGGGTAGAGTGTCTGTGTCGATGGAGTGTTCCGGTCGGGCAAATGTCATGACTGAAGCCTAAACCATCGCGGCGCTTTGCTCCAGAAAATAGCACAGAAAACGCCTCGCTCTATCTTTTGCCATGATGTCCGATAATCTTGCATTATCGGGCGTAAAAATGATATGCTCGAAAACATGAGCAGTCCTACGAATAAAAGACCAAAATCCAGGTTAAACAGCTCCGGGCCCCAGGATCATCTCACAACCCTGAG
>NZ_JAAWWD010000007.1 GCF_021404545.1 Aestuariivita sp. | reverse complement strand
AATCAATGGGTCCTGACCCTAACACCCAAGGAAGACCGATACTTTTGAATCTTGGCGGCTTTCTCGTTCATGCAATCGTCCAAATATCTGCGGCAGCTTCAACCATTTTAGCTTGCCGAAACTCTATAAATTCTGGACGCCAGTCATCCTGCTCTAGGATGAGCTTAGTGGTATCAAATGACACCTTATTGTTTCTTTCCGAATAGATTTTCTTTTTACGGTCGAAGCTGAAGTACTGGGCTTTGTAATTCTTGATGCCAGCAAGAAGGGCAAGGTTCCCGAGGCGGTGCAACCATTGACGATGAGCATCATCCGTAAACCGCTCGCGCCAGTAATCTTCTTTCAGGGCCTGAGGGAGCACATGCTCAATAGTTATTTTTCCGCCATAGTCTTTCGTGACAGATTCATCTTGATCTGCTTCCTCCAGCCGAAGTAGAACAGCCTGCGCAAAAGGCTTCCCATAAACTTCACCGTTGAGCAGTGAATGAAACTCTTCATTCTGCGCGTTTTGCCGAAATATCGACCTAATTTCATCGGCCGACTTTCCCGAACGTATTGCTGTAATCAGCTGGAAGTAGGCTGTAAGACGAGCGGTAAACGCAAGCCGCCTGATCCAGTTCTGGTAGGTGACTTTCTCAAGTAGATCGATGAATTCGGCTTCCGATATGCCTTCAACTGGATTGTTGAGATAGGCGAGCAACGGTGGCACCCATTCCTCGAACGCAACGCGATGGAGGGAACGCAACGATCGTCGCGCGGCGACATCCTCAAAACCGTTTTGCTGGATGCGGAGATAATTTCGAGCAGATGTGGTTATGCCATCCAAGAAGCTGAACGGGCTGTCACTTGCCTCAATAAGCGGTTTGTACTCCTCATGGAGAGTTTTCCGAGCTTTGATCGCTGTAACCGATGATCGATGGTGTGCCAGAAACTGATCTAGTCGTTCGATGCCAATCGCTTCCTCGAGTTGTAGCCACTGTTCATCAAGCTCTTCGCTTTTTGACGATGCACCGCCCATACGCGCAAATAGCATGTTTTTGATCAAGTCTGCGTTCGACAGCGGCATTCCGCGCGCGTTCAAAACGTTGAACAGCCGGTATGCCGACTGCCATGACGCAGTTGTTACAAACACCACGTACACCTTCGTTAGAAGGTAATTCGCAAACAGCTTTAGAGACTTCTCATCTCGCTGAGCCAAAAAATTGTCGATGACGCCAAGGTTTTCAGTGAGCCTTATTTTTGGGGCATCCTGTTTATTTTGAATCTCGCGCGATATCGCGTCGGTGATTTCCTCACTGGCTAAAACGTGGCGGCGGAAAAAGCTCTGATCTTTTTGTCGGAGCGTGAGGCGCGGCGTCTCTTCTTCGCCGGTTAGTTCGTTCTTGGGTAAGACCCGTTTCCCAAGCGTCGATTTTGCCGGCTCACTAACCGCATCTCTTAAGCGTGCGAAAATCAGGTTAAGTGTCGTCAGCCGCTGCTGCCCATCGACGACATCATAAAGCTCGTCCTTGCTTCGCTCGATGGTGATGAGGGACCCGATGAAGTATTCTTCGTCATCGGCTTCAAAAGCATCCCACACATCATCTAGAAGCTGTTCGACGTTTCCTTTCTCCCATGAGTATGGTCGTTGGTACGGAGGGATCTCATAGCGTATTTGTTCTGTAAGTATCTTGCTTATTGTTCTTTCCGCAGCTTCCATTCGCTCGAGCGCCCCTCAAAGAAATACGATTATTCTGGATTTGAGCGCGCCGACTTGATCGTGGCCCGTCACTTCTCTTTCCTCAAGTGTAGGTGATGGGCGGTCTGCGGCACAAGCCGAATCCCTTGAAATTTGGGCTGTTAGAGGCGCTGATCTCGCCAGTTGCCAGGAAACGGCTCAAGCAGCTTGGACAGCGTCGCGTCTGAACCTTGCCTGCCGTCCAAGATTGCCTCGACGATATCGGGCGCAAGCAATGTGAGCCGCAGGACGCGCGTCATGTAGGACGGTGCAATACCCTCGCGCTCCGCCAGTTCGGCATTGGTGGCAAACTCGGCCGATTCCAGCATTCGCTTCCAACGAAACGCGCGGGCCAGAGCCTTCACTAGCGTATTGTCCGTACGGCGCGGTTGCTTGACGCCCTCTGGCAGCTGCATCTCCTTTCGCCCACCGCGCTTCACGACGCGGAATGGCACGTGCAGCGTCATTGTGTCGGGAATTGGCGTCCTGCTGGTCATGCCGCCGCCTCAATGCCGCCTGCAAACATCTCGCTCGCAAGGCCACGTAGGCCGTCGACGCGCAGCCGGATATTGAGCCCTTCCGTGCCGATGTCGACGCGCTCGATCAGCAGCGCCACGATGCGGGCCTGCTCTGCGGGGAAGAGTTCATCCCACAGCGGGTCGAGCTGCTGCAGAGCCGCGCGGGCATCGGCCTCGGTGATATCGTCGGCATTGGCGCGTGCCGCCTTCCATGTCCCGGCCACGATCTCGGGTTGGTGGAACACTGCGCGAAGCTGAGCAATGACGGCGGTTTCGATCTCACCAGCCGAGACACGGCCCACGGGACACGATCCGGCGCCGTGCTTCAGCACGGTCTGGCTGACATAGTAGCGATACAGCCGGTCGCGTTTGCGGGTGCGGTCTCGGCAGTTGGCGAAACGCTACGCGAACAGGGTTTGGCCGCGCCGCAGGTTGGTGGAAAGGCCTCACGCCGGACCCGGATCTGACGGTCTCGCAATGGGCGGACCGGCACCGCATGCTGTCCGGTCGCGCGTCGGCTGAACCCGGACGGTATCGCACGGCGCGCACGCCCTACATGGGCGAGATCATGGATCGGCTGGGCGTTCGGATCGCCCCACCACAGCGCCAGGGGCGCGTTGTTCGGGCAGTTTCGGTAGGTCACTATGGTCGATCCGAAGCCGACCCCAAAGCTGCCGAACCCCAGCGGACGCATAATCGGGCTTGGGTTCTGACAGAAGCCCCTTATCCTGACCCCAGCGCGTAGGAACTCTTGCTCAAGCAGTTGCCGCCCTTCTGCAGACGTAAACTCCATGTCTGACTTTCCGACACCGGCAGTACGCGTTTGAAGCGGGAACCGCTCCTCCTGTTCGATGTAAGCCATGATTTCAGGGTCGTCAGGGACTGACGCTGGCCACAGAACATCGGATGAATTTCTGTATTTCATGCGGTTCTCGAGCCGAATTGCGGCCCAGATGTGAAGTTCGATTGTCTTTCCGGCCGCTTTCGCGACTTCCTTGATGCGTTTCTCGCTTTGCCACTCGCCCAACCGATGCGTCGCCATGACAAGAACGTGGATCACGGAATCCGGTGGAGCGACGTTCTGCAGCCATGCGCCGAGATCTGTGGTGAAACCTGGCAAATCCCCGCGTTTGGCGAGCCTATATACAGTCTTCTCGTCGACGTTCAGGTAGCCTGCCACGTCACGTACGGTCATCGCCGCCTCAGGTATTCCTGACATTCAAGCCGCTCCGATTTTCGACGAGACTAGCAGGGCAGACAAGGGTAAACTAGTCCAAAGCTGCCCAATTCAGTAGTCGGACAACTACTTGGCTCTTCGAACTCCACAACACAGCACAACTTGCATTTCCCACTGCACCGGAAACGGATCTAGCACCAGCGCCAGCGTCATCTCTGGCCCCTGTGTCCCGCCCAAGATCGCCTCCACGATGTCAGGCGCAAGTAGCGTTAGGCGTAAGACTCGGGTCATGTAGGAAGGCGCGATCCCCTCGTGCTCTGCCAGTTCAGCGACTGTGATGAATTCGCCCGACTCAAGCAGCTGCTTCCATCGGAACGCGCGAGCCAGCGCCTTCACTAGCGTGTTATCCGTTCGACGCGGTTGCTTGACGCCCTCGGGCAGCTGCATCTCCTTCCGCCCACCGCGCTTCACCGCGATCGCGGCCAGCCCGTGGGTGCGGGTGGCGTTGCGCTACGCCGCCACAGTGCTCGCCGTGCTTCTGTTTCTGCTCGCACTCCGGCGCTCCGGCGAGCGAGCGGGACACCTCGCCGAACGCCTTGAGACCATGGAGAAGGCCAATGATGTCCAACGCCAGATGCTGGAGGCTGCGGCGCGCCGCCCTCGCGATCGCAACGAGCTTGCTGAGCGGCTGCGCGACGGCCGGTTCTGAGGCCGACATCGTGACCGCTTGTCCGCCCGTCGTCGAGTACCGCCGGGAGTTCCAGGCGCGGGCGGCCGACGAACTAGCCCTGCTGCCGGAAGGGTCGGCGATCGCAGAGATGCTGGCGGACTACGCTGTGATGCGGGATCAGGCGCGGGTATGTCTTGCCAAATCACCTTAAAAAACGCCAATTTCACCTTCTGACAGCTATGAACCAGATCACGCAAAAAGGTCGTTCAACCTTCTACCGAGCCCAAGACGATCGTCGCGGCAGTACTGGTTCTTCCAACAGAAGTCTTGGTGCGAGACGAAAAAAGGTTGCTTGAAATCTACCACTTAAATCGCGCCCAGCGACCATCCGGCAACCCGCAACCCCCAAAAATATCTTTGAGGATATTCCTGCCGCATGTAGGCTGCCGTCAAGGCTGAATGACGGATGAGAGTAGGATTTGGTATGAAACTTTTCCATGAGAGTTTTGCAAGCGCCGGGCCGTCCAAGATGGAACCCATAGGCGCAACCCAATCAATCACCACCTAAAAAATAATGGCTTTCAGGACGGCCAATCTATCAATGGAACTGATCTTATAAAGAGAGAGTAATTGTTAAATTCCTCCATACCGCCAGAAATTCTCGAGCTTATATTGAGAACTTCCAGAGTTAGGAAATGCAGCAATATATATTCGCTCGCACCAAGAGGTCATCGGGTGGGATTCTATTTTCAACAACGGCGTGCCACTTTACTTGCTGCAGGACTCAAAGGACGGGCGGAAGATAATAGCATTTCTTCGAAAAGGATTTGCATCATCGGTGGCGGGATGACTGGCCTTACGTTGTTGGTTGCGCTGCATAGTGAAGGGGCGCGGCGTTTGACCCTTTATGAGTCAGAAGACGAGATCCTGAAGTTAGGATCCAAGGCCAACCACCGACTCTTGCATCCAACATACAATCGTTGGCCTATGCTCGGCTCGATGGATCCTTTTACTAGCCTGCCGCACTTCAATTGGCATTCTGACTCCGCAGAAGACGTCATCGGTGAGATTAGGGCGCATGCGCAAGCTGATTACAACGATATAATTAGAAATTACGTGAAGAAAAATGTCACTTGCAAAAAGTTGTCGAGAGGGGGCGAAATTCTGGACGTGACATACTGGTTCAAGGTGAGCAACGGTCTGCTGAATTCGAAAGTGAATTCGACATAGTAATTTTGGCTGCCGGATTTGCGGAAGAACACTGTACTGAATATGGCCTCGAAGACTATTGGACTGAAGAGGCATTTGACATGGATGCCGGTTCTCACATCAGGCCAGCAATGATCATCGGGCCCGGAGATGGAGGACTAATAGATGCCATTCGCTGTTGTGCCAGGGAACCGAAACTGGCTTGGTTGATTCCCCTTGGTGTGATCGGGCATTTGCGAGACGATTCAGCTACCGTTTTACCGGATACTTCGCTTAACAAATCCGATGCACCGCGCCTCGCTAGGTTCAGTCGAATCGAGCAGTTAATACAATCCCACGAAGAGAGTATTCGCACCGTTGCCTGGGATTCGGAAAGGCAAAAGGATGCAGTAGATACTTTGAAGATATATACATCTGAAGAACGCGATTTCTACCTATCAATTTTTGATGAGATTGAGAGGGAGAACTCGGTGCTCATCGATTTCCTTGAGCACAGCTTAAAGCCGCCAGCAACCGAAGATCGGTTGCGGCCGGTTCTTGCTGGGGACTTGGATAGCCCGTTTGCTCCCACCTCAGCGCCTATTAATAAGTTACTTATCGCCTATCTATTAAGGACTGGTCGCATCAGGTATTCAAAGATGTCAAGAGATCAATCTACTGCCGAGATTCAAAGCAGAAGCGGAGAGCCGATAAGCGAGGCGCGAAAACGGATCTTCATATGCAGGCTTGGTACTTCGAAAAATTTTCCTGCGCGCGTCGGAGTTGCACAGCGCAAAACCATCTCAGTATTTGTTCAGCCCGACCAAACAACGGTTGCCGAGGAGGTGGTAGACTCGACTGTAGAAGGCCAATTGATAGACGTGTTGTCCGGGGTCACTGGTGGAGAGTACGTTTATTTCGACGCTATGCCGGACCCAGCGATCCGCATGCGATATGGTGAGATGAGCGCAGAAGGTTCCAATGCTATTCGCGAAGCAAATGAAAAGGTTTTGAAATCGTTTGCTAAGAAGCATTTGGATGCGGAAGTGAGGCTTAGCAAGGAGTCTGACCCGCCGTACTGGGCATTAATGACAATGAAAAGCAATAACGAGATAAGGGAACGATTGAGAGCAATCGGAGGTCTCGACGGCGTGTTTTGTGGTGCAAGACTGATGGTTTCGCCTGTGGCTGACCTACCACCTGATGAGGAGTTCTGATGCTTGGACCAACCACAACTCTCCGGTCAACTTCTGGAACTCGTTCCGTACGACTTTCTTATATTTTTGAAGACGACGGTGGCTGTCGTAAGGGGCTAACTGTTAGAGGGATATTACCTAATCAGGCGCTTATAGCGGGTAGATGGACAGATAGATATATTAATAGACAAAATATCTTGATCTCATCGGGAGAAGTCGTCGGGATCCTGGATCCAGAATTTCGGCCAGATACAATAACTGAAGAAGATTCTGAACATGAGGCGCTGAGTTCCGGCGTTTTGACGCGTATCTTTACGATTGCAACAGATATCGAATTTGACAACAGGTTCCGAGATCAGGTTCGGAATCAGATTGCCGACCTGAGCGTGTGCGCAGGGGAGGCAATGTTTGATATTTGTGGTGATAATATTGGAACACTTCTACACCCGCTTACACACATGAATTGGTGTGATCGGCGGGTTTATCCTCTGTTGCGTCTTGAACGAACAGAGCGAGACCTTGCGGGTCCGAATGACCGAATTCGGAATGGCGCTATGTTGACAGCGGAGAATGGTGCACTTGTTGGCGTTATTGTTTCGATTTCCAAAGATTCGCAGTTCTATTATATCGCTCCAATTCAAGATGTACTTGAGTGGCACCGCTTGCGACGTTTGCCTCTTGTAGATGACTCAGATACAGCTAATGAGCCCTTTCCCCTTAGTCATCGGCGGGCACAGCGAGAGAGCGTTCGAACTTCGCTTCTTAACGATCTTGTCGGGGGCTAGTATGCGCTACATCCCCAAAGGACGACCTTTAGATTTCGGCGATTTGCGCTTTCAGTTGGTAAGAAACGCGGCCTTTGTGGCCTATGAAGGACAAAAGGCTAAGGCCTTGATGCGGTGGGAGCGGCAAAACGAGGATCGCAGAGTCGTTTTTCTATTTGACACAGACGTCATTAAGACGCTCTGCGCGCCATGGATAACTGGTCCAGTAAATGAGCGAAATCTTGGCGATGGATACGGTCAGATCCTGCCGCAACGGCCTCTGCTGGATTTTGACCCCGATGAGAGGCAGAAGCTGCTTGGGATTGAGCGACGCAAAGCGGAATCTATCGCCTGGCTATTAGCCAACAAGGCGGCGCAGACAGCTTTTCAGTACGGGACGCCAATACTGCAGACGACCGCGCATTCATTGGAGACTTTTAGAGTATTCGAAAGCGTGAAGTTTGATGCTGCAGCGGAGGCTGATGTATCTCGCTCGTCAGTAGATGACCGGGAAGAGCAGTTTTTTGGTCAATCCCTTCGCATTGTTGCAAATAGGCTTAACAATACCGATGAGTCTTTCGTACCACAGAAGGCAGGAAGATTTCTAGCCGATGTTCTCAGGACCGTAGAACAGCGGAACCTTCAGCGGTCCAGCCGGTTTGTCCGAGAGTGGGATGCCTTCGCCACAATCGTGCGGCTGAGCAATGGTATCTTTTCACTATCTGATTTCGCGCCAAGTGATAAATACTATTCTAGTCACCTGAAGTGCAAGTTGGAAAACGTTTCCGAAGAGCTTCGTAAGAACGATACGAGTGTTGCATTGGAATTGGCTGAATTGGAGATGTCGCTACGGGATGTCGTTGCTCCGTCATCCTATCGATTCGGGAAAGATCGGTTGGCAACCGACGGCTTGGCAGTTGCAGAATTAATTTATGCCAATCGGCGGCTCGCACAACTACAGGCCAGTGATGTTCGCGTTGTTTTGATCACCGGAGACAGAAAACTTGTACTCGCGCTTGCGGATTCCCGGCAACCCTCTCAAGCTGGCGATGATCGGCAGCTTCGAGGCTTTGCTTTCGACCATGTGCTGCATATTTGGTCATTCGTCGACTCCATAACGGGAGAAATTCAGAAGGCAGTTTCACGTGGAGAACCGAAAGCCTCGGCAACCCAAATGTCGGGATCCGAGCTGTTCTCTGGGCTGCTCGCGTTTCCAGCCGAAGTTAGCGAACCGGCGAAGCACCTTGAACGACTTGCCAGAAATGCGGTGACCCCGGAACGAGATCTGACTGGGCAGATTTTGCCGCACGAAATTGAACACGCATATGAGAGATGGAATGAGTTTTCCGAAGACGCAGTCGGTCTTCATCGCCATTTTCTTTTTAATCCGGTGAAATACGACGAAATAGCAAAGATTCTCTTAGCCAAATTTGAAGCTATTGACTCAAGAATTGATGGTGAGAGACTGGGGAATTTGGCTGTCGAAACGATGGCGCGCGCTCGCGACAGGACAAATGTCGAGTTCTCTGAGATCGGCGCCAACTCTGTTCTTAATGCACACAAGAACGGTGTACGAAATCCGCCAGACCTTATGTTCGACAGCCTCGAGGTCACAAATCAGATATTTAGAGATCTGTCGTTACCGAAACGTGTGTTCGTCACCTCCGCAGCTTTTTCTAATCGCTTCGAGCAGATTGTTGAGGACTGTTACCGGCCCAATTCTGAGGACCCGCTAGACGACGACTACCGTCAGGAATGCTATTTGAAATACTTGGTGTTGGGTGCTCTTTTCGCAAGCGCGAACCTATGGATTGTCGCTGAACAACACGCTGAAAGTGCCGTCAAAATCGTGGAGCGAGCAAACTGGTTGCGAGATCCCATTCGTACGCGTTCTTTCGCCTGCGATGTCAAATCAACGAACATGAGTGGTCGCGAAGCATACTATCTCCTGGCCGTCTCGAGTCGTGTACGCGCGCGCACACGGCGACGCTATGATGACGCACGAAATTGGCTAGTGAAGGCACGTTCTTCGCTCGCGGCAGACCGCGAAGAAGGAACAGCGGCTGGCGTTCCGTTTATCAGATTTGACTGCGAAGATCTCGCAATTTCACTAGGCCACTACTATCACGCTCGATCTGAGAACAAGGATGATCCTTGCGATGCGCTGGCCGATGAAATCTCCCGATCTGCTCAACGGCTTCTCGATGTCCGAGAAATGATGGTTCAAAACGACGCCGAGGAGAATGTTACTGTAGGGGATCAGTATATCAATGTTACGGCGGCAGTTAAGACTACTATTGCCACAAATTTGCTGCAAGTCGGTGTTGTTCAAGGATATCGAAGCTCAAAAAATTACGTTGGTTCCGTTACTCACTCGGTTGATGAAAGTGAGTTACACAGGGCTCTCGATGATCTTGTCACGCATACGGATCTAATCTCCCAACTTTCGTATTTTAAGAAAGAACCCCTTTCACACGATGCGCCATCTGATCCTAGTATTATTTGTTCTCCACTGATCCTTCTTTACTCCGTCGTTGGAGCAATGGTGGGAAAAATGGAGAGAATTTGGCGACCTGGAAATGTAGAGGAAATTGACAGGCTGTTTGATGCATTTCGCACCAACGTCACTTACTACGACGATTGGAGGTTCCAGAGTCTTCGAGAGTATGCGAAATCAATCCTTTAATGTTAGAAGCAATTTGATATTGGGCTGGTGCCGCGCTCGGGATTGTACACCCTGGTTCTCCCATTTTAAGTTCGATACACCGATCAAATTTGTGGAAGGTCATTAGTGGTCAGGACACTCTCTGCATTTACACTCGTGCAGGCGTAGCTGGAGAAGGTTCGACGCCAGTCCCGTCCCCTCCGCCATTTGCCCTCCGTCGCCATCGAGATCGCCTAAGGCCTTGAAAGGTAAGGTGGTTTTGGCGGTTCGAAACCCTCTATCTCGGGCATATGGCGTTGGGGCGGCGAAAACGAGTTTTAGGACCGCCTGGCGATCATGTTGATCGCCCTTATCCCAGTATTTCCAAGGGCTTGCGAGAAAGCCGAGCGCGGTTCGAAAAGTTGCGTCGAAGTCTCGCGGCTTCGGCTTGGATTTTGACAGTTGCTCTTGAATCGTGGCTTGTTCTGCTTCCAACTCGTCCAGTTTGGCCTCAAGCGCGCGGACGGCAGCGGTGCTGTCGGTCTCTGTGAGGCGGTCGGCTGCTTTAGAGATACTCGCTTGAACGCGCTTCAACGCCTTTTGCTGGGCTTTGCGACGGTCTTCGGTCAGCGCGATTTGAACCGCCCCTTGTTTACCGGAGACTGTTAAGCTCGTATTTCAAGCTGCAATGTCGTCAGTTTTCAAGCTCCTGTAGTACGCGTCCTCTGCTTCTTGTGGCGTGATTGTTGAATGTCACTGAGAACTGACCCGGTATGCCCATAAATTGTCACTGAGAATTGACCCATGTGAACACATTGCCCCGACGGTTTTGGTTGGGGAGATTTGGAGTGATCGACATGGGATTTTTGAGTGTCATTCGACGCTGGGTATTGCGTGATAAAATGCCAATTCGAGAGATTGCCCGTCGGACGGGATTGTCTCGCAATACGATCAAGAAGTCCCTGCGCGAAGGCGCGGTAGAACCGAAGTTCAAGAGGCCTACGCGCCTGCATCCCTGGTCGGAAGCAACGCAAGCAAACGGTCAAATACGACAAGCGGAGATACAAGCGGCGCAACCGCATCGAAATCATGTTCGGCAGGCTCAAGGATTGGCGGCGTGTGGCAACCCGATACGATCGGTGCCCAAAGGTCTTCCTCTCAGCCATCGCCCTCGCTGCGACCGTCATCTATTGGCTATGAGTTCTGAACCTAGAACTGGTCTTTGCCGACCGTTTGGCCTACGTCTGAAATAAGTGTGATCGAACCGCAAAAAACACCTTACCCTTCAAGGCGAAGGCGCCTTTTACGACAGTCAGTCTGAAATGGCGATCCCGGAAGGACTCGAACCCTCAACCCCCTGATTAGAAGTCAGGTGCTCTATCCAGTTGAGCTACGGGACCGCTGCCCAGCATGTACCAAGGGCGGCGATGGCAATCCAGACCTAAGACGCAGGCTCTGCGTTTAAGCGGACAGAAACGTCTCTGGCCGGATCGAAACCGCTCTTCATGTTGATCCCGAAACCCTCTGGCAGAGCCTTAACCTATCCACAGGCGCCTTGTACGTAGTCCGACAGGATACCGAAGACCTGGGATGGTGCCATGTTTCTTTCGGCAAGAAAGCGTGGAGGTGCGAAAAGCCATGCGCATCTGAGCGAAGTTCTCAGAGCAGTCGCGTCATGTAGACGCTCAGCGGGTCCACCACATAGGATCCGAATGGCGGGCATTCTGCAAATCCTTCCGCCAGGTAGAGCGCGCGCGCCGGGGCGAGAGCGTCGTCTGATCCGGTCTCCAGACTCAACCGGGATACCCCCGCGTCCCGAGCCACCCCGATCACATGTCGCAGCAAGGCGCGGGCAACACCACGCCCACGGGCAACGGCGGCAGTGTGCATCGACTTTATCTCTCCATGATCGGGAGAGATCATAACCAACGCGCATATCCCCAACAGGTCTTGGTCCGCGCGCAGGGCAAAAAGCTGCGCTTTGGCATCGACCAGGCTGACTGGGTCCATCACATGGCAACTCTCAGGAGGAGATGCCGCGCGCATCAGATCCAGATGCGTCCGCAACAGGGCGGCCACGTCCGTTTCGCTGGGATGCGCCGGAACCGGCATCGGAAGATCTGTCATACCGTCACCGGATCGGCACCAACGAACCTTTGGGTCAGTGGGTCCATGCCCCACGACGCCCTGTCGCGAAGTTATCGCCATAACCGCCCGGACGGATATTGGGCTTGCGTCGCTTGGGCTCGATCACCTGCGCGTCGATTCCTTTGGATTTAGCATAATCCTGCGCCGCTTCCCGGCTTGGGAAGTGCAGTTTGACCTGTGTTTGGGTGTCGGACGACGAGGTCCACCCCATCAACGGATCCACATCGCGCGCAGAACTTTGCGCGAATTCCAGGACCCAGTCGCGGGTCTTGGCCGAACCGGACTGCATCGCTGTTCTGGCAGGCTGATAGATACGGGCGCGCATACTCTGTCTCCACGAAAGTCGGGCGGGTCCTATATGCTGTTAGACGTCCATCACGGCAAGGTCCGATTTGTCACGGCGTTAACAGTGCAGCAACGGCCTTGGCTGCCATTCGAACCACGGGGAGCGAGGGGTGGGTGTGTGCGATCCGTATGGCAGCCAAGTCCGCTGCTTGCACCAGTAAGATTAGCCCGCGTGCGGCACCCGCACATCTTTTTTTTGAGGGGCTTCTGCGGCGTTGTCACGCGCATTGGCAAATCGTTCACTCAAATATATGAAATACATATATTTTTCGCAAATTGCGACAAATTGGCACCAAATAGCGCGCTGACAACCCAACCTGACACCCGGTCGCTCGCCCTCTTGAACCTCGCGTAAAACACCCCAAACTGCACCTCATCCTTCAACGGAGTCCTCACGCCCATGTCCACCCCGGTCTTGCACGCCCCAGCCCCCGATGTTCGGTCCCGCCCCAAGCTGGAAGGTGGGCGATCCTTTGTCATGGCCACCGAGTTCTCACCCGCCGGGGATCAACCCACTGCTATCGTGGAACTGTCCGAAGGGGTGCAGGCCGGAGAACAAAACCAGGTGCTGCTGGGGGCGACCGGGACAGGCAAGACCTTTACCATGGCCAAGGTCATCGAAGAGACCCAGCGCCCGGCGATCATCCTGGCCCCTAACAAAACGCTGGCTGCGCAATTATACGGCGAATTCAAAGGGTTCTTCCCCGATAACGCGGTCGAATACTTTGTTAGCTATTACGATTATTACCAGCCCGAGGCCTATGTCGCGCGCTCGGACACCTATATCGAGAAGGAAAGCCAGATCAACGAACAGATCGACCGCATGCGCCACTCGGCCACGCGGGCGCTGCTGGAGCGGGACGATGTGATCATCGTGGCCTCGGTCAGTTGCATCTATGGCATCGGTTCGGTCGAAACCTACGGCGCGATGACCCAGGATCTGAAGACCGGCCACAGCTATGATCAGCGTCAGGTGATGGCCGATCTGGTCGCCCAGCAATACCGCCGGAACGATCAGGCGTTTCAGCGCGGCTCGTTCCGAGTGCGCGGCGACAGTCTGGAGATCTTTCCCGCCCACCTCGAAGACCGCGCCTGGAAGCTGTCGTTTTTCGGCGAAGAGCTAGAGAGCATCACCGAATTCGACCCGCTCACCGGCGAGAAAACGGACACGTTCGACCAGATCCGAGTCTATGCCAATTCCCATTACGTGACGCCGAAACCGACGATGCAGCAGGCCATTCTGGGGATCAAGAAAGAGCTGCGCATGCGTCTCGATCAACTGGTGGGCGAAGGCAAACTGCTGGAGGCGCAGCGCCTTGAACAGCGCACGAATTTCGATCTGGAGATGCTGGAGGCCACCGGTGTGTGCAACGGGATCGAGAATTACTCACGCTATCTGACGGGGCGCGCGCCCGGTGAGCCGCCCCCCACGCTGTTTGAATTCATTCCCGATCATGCCATTGTTTTTGCGGATGAATCCCATGTCTCCGTCCCGCAGATTGGCGGTATGTACAAGGGTGACTACCGCCGCAAATTCACCTTGGCCGAGCATGGCTTCCGCCTGCCCTCCTGCATGGATAACCGACCCCTGAAATTCGAGGAGTGGGACGCCATGCGCCCGCAATCGGTTTTCGTTAGCGCCACCCCCGCATCCTGGGAGCTGGAACAGACCGGCGGTGTGTTCACCGAACAGGTCATCCGGCCCACCGGCCTTCTGGATCCGGAGGTGGAGATCCGCCCCGTCGAGATGCAGGTGGACGATCTTCTGGATGAAGTGCGCCGCGTCACTGCCGATGGGTTCCGCACGCTGGTGACCACCCTGACCAAACGCATGGCCGAAGATCTGACGGAATACCTGCATGAACAAGGGATCAAGGTCCGCTATATGCACAGCGATATAGACACGCTGGAACGCATTGAAATCCTTCGAGATTTGCGGCTGGGCGCCTTCGATGTGCTGATCGGCATCAACCTTCTGCGCGAAGGTTTGGACATCCCCGAATGTGGGTTGGTGGCCATTCTGGACGCCGACAAGGAAGGGTTCCTGCGCTCTGAAACCTCGCTCATCCAGACCATTGGCCGCGCCGCGCGCAATGCCGATGGCCGGGTGATCATGTATGCTGACCGCATCACCGGCTCGATGGAGCGCGCCTTGGGTGAGACCAACCGCCGCCGCGCGAAACAGATCGCCTATAACGAGGAACACGGGATCACGCCCGAGACGGTCAAGAAAAACGTCGAGGATGTACTGGCAGGCCTTTACAAGGGCGACGTGGATATGAACCGCGTGACGGCCCAGATCGACAAGGACCTTCAAGGCTCCAACCTGCAAGCGGTGCTCGATGGGCTGCGCGCGGATATGCGCAAGGCCGCCGAAAACCTGGAATTCGAGGAGGCCGCGCGTTTGCGCGACGAGGTCAAGCGGCTGGAGGCGGTGGATCTGGCGATCCACGACGACCCGCTGGCGCGCCAATCCGCGGTGGAGGCCGCGTCGGATGCGGCAGTGAGATCATCGGGACGGTCAACCGCTGGCAGGGCCGGGCAACGGGGCGGGAATGTGAAGAGAAGGAAGCGGTAGGCTCTATCTCCGCAATGGCAGCGTCCGCGGGGCTCTGATCTTCCTCTGTGCATCTCGATCCAAGCCGAGCTCCTCAAGCGAGTGAATGCATTTCAAACAATTTCCTAAAACGAGCCTCTGCTGTCAGGCGCGAGGACCTATCTGTCCAAATCGGGCAGGCGCATGAAAATTGGCCGTGTCTTGGGAGGTATGGGCGATTGGTTTGTCATGAATGACGTCAGATAGAGCAGGATCTCAGGCCGCTGATTGAAGCGGCCCGATCCGTGGATTGGATATGGGTGACGCAAAACGGGAGACTCATGCCACCAAGATGATGGCAGTTTCATACCCATACTGGTGTCCTTGAACACGTCTTCCCAGCGAGCGGGTTCGTCAAACAGTTCAGAGATTTGGTTCGAACTCAGTTCGCTTAGGTTCTGGATTTATTTCAATGTGTTACGGTGTCAGATGCCAAAGACGGGCAGCCGCTTTGCCGCATGTAAATGCCTTGAGATGCCCGCAGGCGGGCGCAAGGCTGGATCTGTTCGGGATCGGGGAGGCCCTTTGTCGACACTGCGGGTCCTGAGCCGTTTAGGGGACCGACGGCCCTGCATCCAGCCCGGAGGCCTCTTCTGGGTGGACAGTTGCGATGCGGCGCCGGGAGGCGCGTCTGGTCAGGATCTGGCGGCGGATGAACGCGATGATAAAGAGACCGGTCAGGATCAGCACGATGGTCGGGGCAGGGGCGCTGTCGAGGAAGAAACTCAGATAGGTGCCCAGCAGCATTGAGGCCACGCAGACCCCGCTGGCCACCCAGAGCATCGTCTGAAACCGGCGCACCACCAGAAACGCGATGGCACCTGGCGCGATCAACAGACCGATGGCCAGGATCAGACCGGTTGCCGACAAGGTGGCCACAACCGCCAGCGACAGCGCCGCCAACAGCCCGTAATGCAAAAAGTTCACCGGCAGGCCGGATGTGCGCGCTTGTGCGGGATCAAAGCTGTGGAGCAGAAGATCCTTCCATTTCAGCGCGATCCCGCCCGCCACTGCCAGCGAGATCAGGCCCGACATCCACAGCTCGCCCCCATCCACGCCCAGCATGTTGCCAAAGAGGATATGATCGAGATGCGCGTTCGTCTCGACCGAGACATAGAGCACGATGCCAAGGCCAAACATGCCCGAAAACACCACCCCCATCACAGTGTCCTGTTTGACCCGGCTGTTATGCGACAGATACCCCGTGGCCAGCGCACAGAACATCCCGGCGGCAAAGGCCCCGATCAAGAGCGGTATGCCCAGGATATAGGCCAGCACGATCCCCGGCAGTACCGCATGGCTGATCGCATCGCCCATCAGCGCCCAGCCCTTGAGAACCAGAAAACACGACAACAGCGCCGTGGGCACCGCCACGATCAGCGAGATCAGAAAGGCGTTTTGCATGAACGCGAACTGAAACGGCATCAATAACGTGTCCATCACAGCGCCTCCTGCGGGGTATCGCGCAGCGCCTGGCGCGCTTTGCGCCTGGCCGCGAGGATGCCGTGTTTGGGTGCGAAGACGAATGCCAGCAGGAACAACAGCGTTTGCAGGCACACAATGATCCCGCCCGTGGCTCCGTCCAGGAAATAGCTGATATAGGCACCGCCGAAGCTGGTCCCGGCCCCGATCACCACCGACAACAGGATCAGCCTGGGAAATCGGTCGCACAGCAGATAAGCGGTGGCCCCCGGCGTGACCACCATGGCGATCACCAGAAACGCTCCCACCGTCTGCATTGCCGCCACGACCGAGGCCGAGAGCAGCACGAAGAACACGGCTTTCAACAGCCCGGGCCGCAGCCCGATGGCGCGCGCGTGGTTTTCATCGAAAAAGGTGACCATCAGATCCTTCCACTTGGCCAGCAGCACAGCGAGAGAGACAAAGCCGATGATCGCCAGTTGCAGCGTGTCTTCCGGTGTGATCGCCAGGATATTGCCCATGGTGATGGTCTGGATCGACACCGACATAGGGTTCAGCGACACGATGAAGAGGCCCAGACCAAAGAACGAGGTGAAGATCAGCCCGATGATCACATCCACCTTGAGCCCCGACCGTTCCGAGAGGAAAAGCATACTGCCCGCCGCGAGACCGCCCGCGATGAACGCCCCCAGCGCAAAGGGCAGGCCCAGGAGATAGGCCCCCGCCACCCCCGGCACCACCGAATGGGCCAGCGCGTCGCCGATCAGGGACCAGCCCTTGAGCATCAGATAGGCCGACAGAAACGCACAGACCCCGCCCACCAGGGCGGAGACCCACATCGCGTTTGTCATATAGCTATAGGTGAACGGCTCCAGCAGAGTGGCGATCATTCCTTGGGCTCCGTCCGCTGGGTCTTTTCGCCATACTGGACAAAGGGACCGCCGTCCACGGGGCCAGGAAGTTGGTAAAGAGACAGGCCCAGGAGAAAGGCCCCCGCCACCCCCGGCACCACCGAATGGGCCAGCGCGTCGCCGATCAGGGACCAGCCCTTGAGCATCAGATAGGCCGACAGAAACGCACAGACCCCGCCCACCAGGGCGGAGACCCACATCGCGTTTGTCATATAGCTATAGGTGAACGGCTCCAGCAGAGTGGCGATCATTCCTTGGGCTCCGTCCGCTGGGTCTTTTCGCCATACTGGACAAAGGGACGCTCGTCATCGGTCAGAATGGTCAGCTCACGCGCATCCTCGTCGTCGTGCAGCGTGTCGCCGCCAAGGGTGAAATGGCGCAGGACCCCGCCAAACGCCTCTTCGAGGTTCGCACGGGTAAACACCTCCTCGGTCGGGCCGTGGGCCAGCACCGTGCCCTTGACCAGAATGGTGCGGTCGCAGAACTCCGGCACCGAACCTAGGTTATGGGTAGAGACCAGCATAACCCGTCCTTCTTCGCGTAGATCGCGCAAAAGCTGGACGATCTGATCCTCTGTCTTCACGTCTACGCCGGTAAAGGGTTCATCCAGCAGGATGATCTGCCCGTCCTGCGCCAGCGCGCGGGCCAGAAAGACACGCTTGCGCTGCCCACCGGACAGTTCTCCGATCTGGCGGTCGCGAAACTCGGACATGTTCACCCGGTCAAGCGCCTGAGCCACCGCGGCGTGGTCGACCGCCCGCGGTCTGCGGAAAAAGCCCATATGCCCGTAACGGCCCATCATGACCACATCTTCCACCAGCACAGGAAAGGCCCAATCGACCTCTTCCGCCTGCGGGACATAGGCCACCAGATTGCGCCGCAATGCCTCGGCCACCGGCATCCCCAGAATGGAAATCTCGCCATGGGCGGCGGGCACAAACCCCATGATCGCCTTGAAAAGTGTGGACTTTCCGGCGCCATTCACCCCCACCAGTGCCGTCACGGTGCCGCGCGGGATGGCAAAACTCGCGTTCCAGAGGGCTGTGTGTCCGTTGCGATAGGTCACTGTGACGTCGCGGGCCGAGATGCCGTCAGCAGCTCCGGTCAGGTCCGCTGCCTGGGCCGCGTGCGGCGTGGGTGCGGGGTCAAGCATGGGCTTTGATCCTTGGTTGGTGCGCAGATCCCTGCGGGGATCTTGAAAATGGCGATGTCCCGCGACGCGATGAGCGCCGCGGGCCATGTCTGCTTGGCGTGACCTTGTGCCGTATTGGTCTGAACCTGTCTTCGAGCGGATCAAACCGGAAGGCTTCAGTTGGTCGCAGCCGTCAATCCGGTGGCGACGGTGGTCGAGGTCACGCGCAGCAGGTCGAGATAGGTCGGCACCGGTCCGTCAGGCTCGGACAGCGAGTCAACATACAGCACACCCCCATAGGCCGAACCGGTCTCACGGGCCACTTGCTGGGCCGGGGCGGTATCCACGGTGCTTTCGCAAAACACCACCGGAATGGCGTGTTCACGCACACCGTCGATGACCGCGCGCACCTGTTGCGGCGTGCCCACCTGATCGGCATTCATCGGCCAGAGATAGAGCTCCCGCAACCCGAAATCCCGCGCCAGATAGCTGAACGCGCCCTCGCAGGTCACCAGCCAGCGCTGATCCTCCGGGATCTCCGCGATAGCGGCGCGCAGTGGCTCGATCGTGTCGCGCAGCTCGTCTTTGTACGCGTCGGCATTCGCCATATAGATTTCGGCGTTGTCAGGATCCTGTTCGACAAAGGCGGCAGTGATATTGTCGATATAGATCAGTGCGTTATCCAATCCCATCCAGGCATGCGGATTGGGCTTGCCCTCATAGGATCCCGACCCGATCGAGATCGGGTCGATCCCGTCGGTCAGCGTGGCCGACGGCACACCGTCGAGATTGGCCAGAAATTGCTCGAACCACAGTTCCAGGTTCATTCCGTTCCACAGGATCAGGTCTGCATCCGATGCGCGTACGATATCCTGGGGTGTGGGTTCATACCCGTGGATCTCAGCGCCCGGTTTGGTGACCGACACAACCTCTGCCGCGTCGCCGGCCACGTTCTGTGCCATATCCGCGATCACGGTAAAGGTCGTGACAACCTTCATCTTGTCCTCGGCCAGTGCCTGAGTTGCAAAGCCAGTGGCCAAAGCGGCCACCCCGGCCAGTTTGGTCAATGTGGTGAACATCCCGTCTCTCCTTGTGGGTTGGGTTGTTTTGAGCAGTGCTAATGCAGTTTGATCGCCGCTGTCAATGCAATTGCGAGTGAGTTGCAATTAAAGCGGATGCGGTGCGTGTCAAGGGCGTTCCACTGCCGCGAAAACGGGCACTAGTGGGGCGGATCCCCGGCAGGGTGGCGCTCGTTCCGCAGGATGTTTTGCCGATCTTATGTCTAGGCAAATAGATGGCGTTTTCCTATGCTCCACCCAAGCAGGACAGGCGGGAGGCGGGTCAGGCGATGGGCCAGGCGACATATCGCGAGATCAAGGACGAAGTCCGGGACAAGGTGCGCGGCGGCGTATGGCGCCCGGGGCACGAATTGCCGACCGAGCATGAGATCGCGGCGCAATACGGCTGTGCGCGCGCCACGGTGAACCGGGCCTTGCGGGAATTGGCCGAAGAGGGGCTGTTGGAGCGCAAGCGCAAGTCCGGCACCCGGGTTCGTGCCTCGCCGCTGCGTCAGGCCCGGTTCGATATTCCCCTCGTGCGCGGAGAGATCGAGGCGTTGGGAGAGCCGTACCGCTATCGACTCTTGGAACGCGCGGAGACACAAGCGCCCGGTTGGCTTTGTGCGCGGATGGGGTTGGCCGCGCCAGTTCAGGTGCTGCATCTGCGCTGCCTGCATCATGCCGGGGACACGCCCTATCAGGTTGAGGATCGTTGGATCAATCTGGTGACCCTTCCGCGGGCGCGTGATGTGGATTTCACCAAGCTTGGTCCGAATGAGTGGTTGATCGGCGCCATACCCTTTACGGATGTCGATATCAGCTTTTCGGCCACCGCAGCAGATGCACGGTTGGCACAGGAGCTGTCTTGCGCAGTGGGCGATCCACTCTTTCAGGGGGAACGCTCGACCTGGCTCGAAGCGGCACCTGTCACTTATGTGCGGATGGTCTTTCGCCGGGGCCACCGCATGACGACGCGGTACTAAACAGTGGCGCGCAACGCCTTGACGGCCGCGCGGTAACCGCACGTGATCTCTTCGCGCGCGATGTGGCGCCCTGCGCGCACCAGATGGCGCCCGGCGGACCAGACATCGGCCACCATGCGGTTGTCGCCAGTAAAGACAAAGCTGTCGAGGGCCGTATCAGGGGCCAGCCCCTCAAGGTCTGGATGCGCCGTGTCCAATGCCAGAAGATCGGCCCAGGCTCCGGTCTCGATCCCTCCCGATCCCCGCCCTGCTGCTTGCGCTCCCCCGATGGCCGCATCCTCCATCAGCCGTCGGCCGGTGGAGCGTTCAGGCGTGGCAAACGCCGCCCGGCTATGGTCGCGCAACCGTTGCGAGGTCTCGAGCTGGCGGAGCTCTTCAGCAAGAGAGATCCGGATATTGCTGTCCGACCCGATGGAGAGCGCCCCCCGAGCGCCGACCCAGCGCAGCCCGTCGAAGATGCCATCGCCCAGGCTCGCCTCCGTCAGCGGGCACAGGCCCGCCACCGTGCCCGTGCGCGCCAGCGACACGGTCTCTTCGGGGGTCATCTGCGTGCAATGGATGAGGCACCATCGCGGATCCAGCGGCAAGTTGTCCCGCGCCCATTGCACGGGGCGCGCGCCCCAATAGGCTTGAACTTCGTCCACCTCGGCCTGTTGTTCAGCCAGATGCATATGCACCGGTGCATTGGGGCGCAGGGCCGCCATCTCGCGCAATGTCTCGCGGGACACCGCGCGCAGAGAGTGGGGGGCGACGCCCAGAACCGCATCCTCTGGCAGGCAGCGCACTGCGCGCTCCGCATGTTCCAAAAGGCGCGCGTAGCTCTCGGGCGTTGTGCCGAACCGCATCTGGCCGGGGCCGAGGGCGCGCCTGTCGCAGCCGCCGAACCGATAGTGAACCGGCAGGAGCGTGAGGCCGATCCCGCTCTGCTCGGCGGCCGCTGCGATGCGCCCAGACATCTCGGCCAGATCGTCATAAGCCGCGCCGCCCGGCTGATGATGCAGATAATGAAACTCGACCGAGGCGCCGAACCCCGCCTCCAGCATCTCCATCTGCACGAATGCGGCGATGGCCTGCACCTGGTCCGGGGTAAGTTGATCGAGAAAGCGGAACATCAGCTGCCGCCAGGTCCAGAAACTGTCGCCCTCCTGCGGGCCGCGCCGTTCGGTCAGACCGGCCATGGCGCGTTGAAACGCATGGCTGTGGCTGTTGGCGGGCGCGGGGAGGACCAGATCGACCCGCGTTCCGGCGGGCGCGGCTCCGGGGCGGCAGCGGGCGATCCTCCCTGCGTCAAGGTCGATCCGCACGTCGTGTTGCCATTGCCCTGCGATCAGTGCGTTCCGGGCCCAAATCACCTGCATCTCATGGCTCCGTATTGACAGGTTATTATGTGCAGACATAAACAGGGATTGTACCTCGGAATCAAGCGGGAACCGTCATGCTTTTGACCCATGCTCGGCTGGCGAGCTTTGCCACCTCCGCCCGCTATGGGCTGATCGAGGATGGCGCGGTTGCCTGCGATGGGGATCGGATCCTCTGGGCTGGGCCGATGGCAGAGCTGCCAGGGCGCTTTCGCGACAGCTGTGAGATGCGCGATCTGGAGGGGCGGCTGGTGACCCCCGGTCTGATCGATTGCCACACCCATCTGGTCTTTGGCGGTCACCGTGCGCGGGAATTCGAGATGCGGCTCGACGGCGCCAGTTACGAGGAGATCGCGCGGGCGGGTGGCGGCATTGTTTCCACCGTGGCGGCCACGCGGGCGGCCTCGGAGGAGGAACTGCTGCACGGTGCGCTGCGCCGGGTCGATGCGATGCTGGCCGAAGGGGTCACGGTAATCGAGGTGAAATCGGGCTATGGCTTGGATATCGAGACCGAGCTGCGCATGCTGCGCGTGGCCCGTGCGATCCCGACCCATCGCGATGTCACGGTGCGCACCAGTTTCCTGGGCGCCCATGCGGTGCCGCCGGAGTTTCACGGCGATGCGGACGGGTATATCGGCACCGTTGCCCTGCCTGCGCTGCGCGCCGCCCATGCCGAAGGGCTGGTCGATGCGGTAGACGGGTTTTGCGAGGGCATCGCTTTTGACGCATCACAGATCGCCCGCGTCTTTGATGAGGCCCGCGTGCTGGGCTTGGCCACAAAGCTGCATGCCGAACAGCTCAGCCATCTGGGCGGCACGGCGCTGGCCGCCGAGTATGGCGCGCTGTCTGCCGATCACGTCGAATACGCGACCGAGACGGATGCACGGGCGCTGGCGCGGGCAGGCTCTGTCGCGGTGCTGCTGCCCGGCGCATTCTATACCCTGCACGAGACGCAACCGCCCCCGGTGGCGGCGTTTCGCCGTCACGGGGTGCCGATGGCGCTGGCCAGCGATTGCAATCCGGGGTCGTCTCCGTTGGTGTCACTGCTCATGACGATGAACATGGGCTGCACGCTCTTTCGTCTCACGCCGGAGGAGGCGCTGGCCGGTGTCACCACCCATGCCGCGCGGGCGCTGGGTCTGACCGACCGGGGCAGGATCGCCGCCGGTCAGCGTGCGGATCTCGCGATCTGGGATGTGGAACACCCGTCGGAGCTGGCCTATCGCATCGGGTACAACCCGCTTTCTGCGCGGATCCATGGGGGGCGGGGATGAGCCAGGTTCTGACACCCGGGGCCACGCCGCTTGCCGATCTCGAACGGATCTGGCACCGGCAGGGGGCCGCGCGCCTCGATCCCGCCGCCCGCGCGCCGGTGGAGGCCGCCGCCCGCATGGTGGCCGAGGCTGCGGCGGGCGGGCAGGCCGTCTACGGTGTCAATACCGGCTTTGGCAAGCTCGCCAGCGTCAAGATCGCAGCAGATGACACTGAGGCGCTGCAACGCAACCTGATCCTGTCGCATTGCTGCGGCGTGGGGGAGGCGTTGGACCCGGCCACCACCCGGCTGATGATGGCGCTGAAACTGCTGTCACTTGGGCGCGGCGCCAGCGGCGTGCGCTGGCAGACCGTGGCGCTGATCGAAGGCATGCTGGCGGCGGGTGTGACCCCGGTGGTGCCCGATCAGGGCTCGGTCGGGGCGTCGGGGGATCTGGCGCCGCTTGCCCATATGGCCGCCGCGATGATCGGGGCGGGGGAGGCCGAGCTGGATGGCGTCAGTATGCCCGCTCAGGAGGCGCTGAACACAGTCGGACTGGCGCCGATTGTCCTGGGCCCCAAGGAGGGGCTGGCGCTGATCAACGGCACGCAGTTTTCCACCGCTTGCGCGCTGGTGGGACTGTGGGGCGCGTGGCGCAACCTTGAGGCCGCGGTGGTCACGGGCGCGCTGTCCACGGATGCGATCATGGGCTCGACCGCGCCGCTGGTGCCCGCGATCCACGCCCTGCGCGGTCATCGCGGGCAGATCGACTTTGCCGCCGCACAACGCGCGCTGCTCGATGGCTCGGAGATCCGCGAGAGCCACCGCGACGGTGACACCCGCGTGCAGGACCCCTATTGCATCCGCTGTCAGCCCCAGGTGATGGGCGCGACAATGGATATCCTGCGCTTTGCCGCGCATACGCTGGAGGTCGAGGCCAACGCGGTCACCGACAACCCGCTCGTGCTGGTGGAGGACGGGCGCATCGTTTCGGGCGGGAATTTCCATGCCGAGCCGGTGGGCTTTGCCGCCGATCAGATCGCCATGGCAGTGTCGGAAATCGGAGCCATTGCGCAACGCCGCGTGGCGCTTATGGTGGATCCGACGCTCAGCTTCGATCTGCCGCCGTTTCTCACCCCCGATCCGGGGCTGAATTCCGGCCTGATGATCGCGGAGGTGACGACCGCCGCGCTGATGAGCGAGAACAAGCATCTGGCCAATCCCTGCACCACCGACAGTACGCCGACCTCTGCCAATCAGGAGGATCACGTCAGCATGGCCGCCCATGCCGCGCGGCGTCTGGCGCGGATGAACCGCAACCTCAACACCATTCTGGGGGTCGAGGCGATGTGCGCCGTGCAAGGCATCGAGTTTCGCGCGCCGCTGACCACCAGCGCGCCATTGCAGCGCGCGGCGGCCTGCCTGCGCGCAAGCGTCGCGCCGATCGGCCAGGACCGTTTCCTGGCTCCCGATATAAGCGCAGCCTCGGGCCTGGTGGCGGCGGGCGATCTGGCCCTTGCCGCCGGGGTGGAGTTGGCGCCGTGACCCCGGTTGAGGTCTGTCAGGGCGAGGGGCCGCTGGTTCTGGGCCTGCCCCATACCGGCACCTGGCTGCCGGAGGCGTTGCTGGTCCGGCTCAACACCCGGGGCCGCGCGCTGAGCGATACCGATTGGCATATCGACCGGCTCTATGACGATCTCTGCCCCGGTGTCACGACCGTGCGGGCCACGTTCCACCGCTATCTTATCGACGCCAATCGTGATCCCGAAGGGATCAGCCTCTATCCGGGGCAGAACACCACCGGGCTTGTGCCGCTGACCGATTTCGACGGCGCGCCGATCTGGCGCGATCCGCCGTCGCAGGCCGAGATTGCGGCGCGGCGCGGGGCGTTTCACGCGCCCTATCACGCCGCTCTTGAGGCGGAGATGACCCGCATCGCGGATCGGCACGGCTGGGCGATCCTTTATGATTGCCATTCGATCCGCGCAGAGATCCCGTTCCTTTTTGATGGGCAACTGCCTGATTTCAATATCGGAACCAACCTATCCACAACATGCGATCCCAGTATCGAGGCGCTTGTGGATAAGACCTGCCGCGCCGTATCCGGCTTTTCCACAGCGCTGAATGGCCGATTCAAAGGGGGCTGGACCACGCGCCATTACGGACGCCCCGATCAGGGCTGGCACGCGATCCAGATGGAACTGGCGCAGCGCTGCTATCTGGCGGCCGAGGCGCCGCCCTGGACCTATGACACCGCCAAGGCAGAAGCGCTGCGCATCCCGCTCAAGGACATCCTGACATCCCTCGCCCGATGGAGACCCGCATGACCGATCCCCGCCATAACACCCGCGATATCTTTCCCCCCACAGGGCCCGAGATCAGCACCAAGAGCTGGGCGACCGAAGCGCCGATGCGGATGCTGATGAACAACCTGCACCCCGATGTGGCTGAAAATCCGCATGAGCTGGTGGTCTATGGCGGCATCGGGCGCGCCGCGCGCACCTGGGACGATTTCGACCGCATCGTCGCCAGCCTGAAGACGCTGGAGGAGGACGAGACGCTCCTGGTCCAGTCCGGCAAACCGGTGGGCATTTTCCGTACCCATGAGAACGCGCCGCGCGTGCTGATCGCCAATTCCAACCTCGTGCCCCATTGGGCCAACTGGGATCATTTCTCCGAACTCGATCGCAAGGGGCTGATGATGTACGGCCAGATGACCGCCGGGTCCTGGATCTATATCGGGACGCAAGGGATCGTGCAGGGCACCTATGAGACCTTTGCCGAGGCCGGGCGCCAGCATTACGACGGCGATCTCACCGGTCGCTGGATCCTGACAGGGGGGCTGGGCGGCATGGGGGGCGCGCAGCCGCTGGCCGCCGTATTCGCCGGGGCCTCATGTCTGGCGGTGGAATGCGACGAGAGCCGGATCGATTTCCGCATCCGCACGAAGTACCTCGACGAAAAGGCGACCTCGCTCGATCAGGCGCTTGAGATGATCGACCGCTGGACCAAGGCCGGAGAGGCGAAATCCGTGGGTCTTCTGGGCAATGCGGCGGATGTCTTTCCCGAACTGGTGCGACGCGGCATCCACCCCGATATCGTCACCGATCAAACGAGCGCCCATGACCCCGTGAACGGCTATCTGCCGCAGGGCTGGAGCGTGGGTGAATGGAAAGCCCGGCGCGAGACCGATCCCAAAGCGGTCGAGAAGGCCGCGCGCGCTTCTATGAAGACCCAGGTCGAGGCGATGGTGGCGTTCTGGAACGCCGGCGTGCCCACGCTGGATTACGGAAACAATATCAGGCAGGTGGCGCTGGACGAGGGGCTGGAGAATGCCTTTGCCTTTCCCGGTTTCGTGCCCGCCTATATCCGGCCCTTGTTCTGCAAGGGCATCGGGCCGTTTCGCTGGTGTGCGCTCTCGGGTGATCCCGAGGATATCTACAAGACCGACGCCCGGATGAAGGAACTCTTTCCCGATGACACCCATCTGCACCAATGGCTCGATATGGCGCGGGACCGGATCGCGTTTCAGGGGCTGCCCGCGCGCATCTGCTGGATCGGGCTGGGCGATCGGCACCGCGCGGGGCTGGCGTTCAACGAGATGGTGCGCAATGGAGAGTTGAAAGCCCCGGTGGTGATCGGGCGCGATCACCTGGATTCAGGCTCCGTGGCCAGTCCCAATCGCGAGACCGAGGCGATGAAGGATGGCAGTGATGCGGTCAGCGACTGGCCGCTTCTGAATGCGCTTTTGAACACGGCATCCGGCGCTACCTGGGTCTCGCTGCATCACGGCGGCGGGGTCGGTATGGGGTTTTCGCAGCATTCGGGCATGGTGATCCTGTGCGACGGCACCGAGGCCGCGGATGCGCGGCTTGAGCGTGTCTTGTGGAACGATCCCGCGACCGGGGTCATGCGCCATGCCGATGCGGGCTATGACATCGCGCGCGACTGCGCGCGGGCGCATGGGTTAAACCTGCCGGGGATCTTGTAGGGGCTGCATTTCTGGGACCGCAGCCGCGTTGTTGCCGGACCGCGGGGCGGCGATAGCACGGCGGCCTGCGGCCTTGACCCCGCGCTCGGGTGCGGGGTGCGCACACCCCTCAGCCCCCGAGCCGCTGCAAGAGCGCGGGCGACGGATCGCCTGTGACTGGCAACCCGTGGGCCTGCTGATAGGCGCTGATCGCGGCGCGGGAGTTCGGGCCTATCACCCCGTCGGCGCCTTGCGTGTCGAACCCGCGCGCGGTCAGCCGGGTTTGCAGCGCCACGCGGTCATCCTTGGTCAGCCCGTATTCATCGGGCGGGAAGGGCGCGCGCAGCGGCCCCGCGCCGCCGATCCGGTCGGCCAGGTGACCCACGCCGATCGCATAGGCGTCCGAGTTGTTATAGCGCTTGATGACCCCGAAATTCCGCGTAACCACAAACCGCGGCCCGCCCGGCTGCGGCTCAATGACATCGCCCTGCGGCGCGCCCGCCCCTACCTCCGCACCCCAGCGCAGGCCGCGCGTCCAGCCATTGCGCTCCAGATAGGCGGCGGTGGAGGCCAGCGCGTCGGACGGATCGTCCGACCAGATATCGCGCCGCCCGTCGCCGGTGAAATCCACCGCAAACGCCTGATAGGAGGTCGGGATGAACTGCGTATGCCCCATCGCCCCGGCCCAGCTGCCGGTCATCCGGGCGGGTGTGATATCGCCGTTTTGCAGGATCTCGAGCGCGGCCAGAAGCTGACGCTCGAAAAACGCCCCGCGCCGCCCGTCAAAGGCCAGCGTCGAGGTGGCCGAGATCACCGGCACATCGCCCTTCCGCTCTCCGTAAAAGCTCTCCAGCCCCCAGATCGCGGTGATGATGCGCGCGTCAACGCCGTACTGCGTCTCAAGCGCGCGCAGGACGCGTTCATGGCGCGCAAAGGCCGCGCGACCCTTTTCAATCCGCTCGTCCGAGGCGGCGATGGCCAGGTAATCCTCCAGACTGCGCTTGAATTCGGTCTGGTTGCGGTCGCGCCGCACCACGCCGGGCAGATAGCCGGTGCCGCGAAACGCAGCACTTAGCGTCGCGTCCGAAATACCCTGCGCCGCCGCCCGTGGCCGGAATGCCGCGACCCAGGCGTCATAGGCGCCGTTGGGCTCTGGGCGCAGGTCGTCGGGCAGACCTTGGGCGGGGCGCGCGGTGGCAAGGCTCGGCGCGCGGCTGCCGCAGGCCGAAAGGGTGAGGGCCGCAAGGCCCAATCCGAAAGATCGTCGTTTAAGGGTCATGTGCCGCCTGCTCGATGCGTTTTTCTTTGCGCCCAGCCTAGCGTGATCCACCCGCCAAGCAAAGCGCCAAGCGGAGATCTGCCGGTTCAGATCACCGCCTGTTCGCGCGCGCTCCGGGGCTGGGTCAGCCGCGCGATCCCCAAAGGCGAAAGGTCGAGCGTCCGGTAGGCGCCATGCGCGATCCATTCGGCGATGCCACGTGCCAGGGCGGGCGATTGTTGCAGCCCGTGTCCCGAGAACCCGTTGGCATAGATGAAATTCGTCACGCGCGGGTCGGGGCCCACGATGGCGTTCTGATCGATCCGGTTGTAATCGTAGTGGCCGACCCAGAAATTGATCAGCTTGACCGCCTCGAATTGCGGGATGCGGCTGGCCAGCGCGGGCCAGACCTTGTCCTCCCACAGACCGTGATCGGCGGCAAAGTCATCGGGATCGACGGGGGGATCGTCATGCCCCGCGCTGCCCACCATATAGTACCGGCCATCGGTGCGCACATGCACGCCCGACGGGTCGATCGTCAGCGGCAGATCGCGGTCGAGCGGTTGGGCCGCGTCAAATATGTAAGTATAGCGTTTGCGCGGCTCAATCGGCAGGTCCAGCCCCGCCATCCGCGCGGTGCGCACGCCCCATGTGCCGCCCGAATTGACCAGCGTGCCGCAGGCGACGGTCTCTCCGGTCTGAAAGGTGACGCCCTCCACCCGGGTGCCATTTGCCGACAGTTTCAGCTCCACCGCCTCATTGGTCAGCCAGGTCACACCGTTTTCGCGGCTCAGCCGTTTCCACCAGTCAAACATGGTGTTGCCGTCGAAATAGCCCTCGTCGAGGAGGTTGTGATTGCCGCCCAGAATATCGTCGAGCGCATAGAACGGATAGCGTTCGGCGATCTCGTCGCGGGTGAGATGCATCGTCGCGGCCCCGGCGGCCTGTTGCACGGTGTATTGGTCCTTGAGATTGGCCAGCGCCGTTTCGGTATCTGCCAGAAAGAGATACCCGAAGGGCTGAAGAACGATCTTTGGGACCCGCGCGTCGCCCAGATGGTCGCGGAACCCTTTGATGAATGCGGCACCAAAGCGCGAAATCTCCACATTGATCGCGGTCGAAAACTGTTGCCGGATGCAGCTATTGGTGTGCGAGGTCGCGGCCTTGGCATAGCTGGGGTCTTTCTCCACCACCAGGATGGTGCCGTCAAAGCCGCGATCCCGGCTCAGAAACCACGAGATCGCCGCGCCATAGATGCCGCCCCCCACGATCACCACATCGTAGCGCGCGGCCTCCGGTCTGGCATAGGTCTGGCTCATGGCAGGTCTCCTGTCGTTAGGCGCCGGTGGCCAGAGGGCGCTGGTCCGCCAGTCCCATCGACAGCAGGAGCGGGTCTGCGGCCTGCCGGGCCTGGAAATCGGTCTTGGAGCGCATCCCCGCCCATCCCGCCAGGATCAGCGATTGGGCGACGGCCCCGCCCAGCGTGCTGCCCGGACCGGTGAGGATGAAGAGATCCGGTGCGAACCCCTCGGCTGCGGCGCGGATCACGCGGGTGAAATCATAAGCCTGCGTCACCTGATGGCCCAGCGTATAGTCCCAGAGCGCCTGCGTATCGGTGGCATGGGGCCACCAGATCTCCCCCCGCCCGTCGATCAGCGGGCGCCGGGGCTGGCCGAACATCGCGGGTGGCAGGGCGGCGCGCCCCCGTTCGGCGACAGGCGCCTGCAACGCGGTATGAAAGCCCGCATGATTGGGCAGGCGCAGGGGAAAGCGCCCCTGCACCGCAGGCACTGCCGCCTCGAACGCCGCAAGCCCCATCTCGTCGCCCGCCAGCACCAGCAAGCCGCCGAGATCTATCGAAAGCGCCAGGCTGTTTCCTGCGCGCGCGTCGATATCGGCCACGATCTGAAACAGCTCGGCCTTGCGGGTGGGATCGTCGCGCCAGTCTTCGCCGACAAAGGGATAGATTATCTGCCCGCCGATCAGGCTTTCCTGCATCAGCGCGCCCATGGTGTTGACCAGCCGGAACCCGTGTTCGGGCGACAGCGCACCGGCTGCGGCCAGCGCGGTATACCAGCCCATCGAATTGCCGGTGACGGCCACGATCTCGATGTCGGGATCCACCGCCAGTGCATCGCCCAGAGAGGCCGCATAGATCAGCGGGGAGGCGATATCGCCGCGTGTGTGCAGCGCTGTTGCAAACCGCGCGGCCCTGTCCAGAGCGGTCACGGCTTCCTGCCCGGTCTCGGCACGGATCGCGTCGAACTCGGCCAGCATCTCGGCCCGGTCTGCATGGTGGCGGGCGAGGTAGCCCAGCTCGGGCTTGTTGTAGGTGCCCCGCCCGGGGCAGATCAGAACGGCGGTGCGGGTCATGGCGCATGCCCTGTCATCGCGCAGGCCGTGGCCACGATCTGATCGGCCGATGGCAGGGGCGCGGCATAGGCCGGCCCCGTTGCGATGAAGCTGTCCTCGGCCGCGATGCGGATGGCGGGGCCGCGCCCGGCCTCGACAAAGAACGCCATCAGCGCTTCGGACTGGCTGCCGGTGCGCCGACATTCATCCACGATCAGGATCTGGCCGCAGCCTGCCGTGGCCTTGAGCAGCGCGTCGCCGGGCAGGGGCGCCAGCCAGCGCATGTCGATGACGCGGGATTTGATGCCGTTGGCCTCCAGTCGGTGGTGCGCTTGCTGTGACAGGTAATGGCCGTTGCCATAGGTCACGATGGCCAGATCGGTGCCATCGCCGGTCACTCCGACCTCACCCAGCGGGATGGAGCGGTCGGGCGCGGGATAGGTCCGCATCCAGGCGCCGTCCTTGTCGTGGTGCAGATCGCGCATCGGATACAGGGCAATGGGTTCGATAAAGACCACCACGCGCTGCTCCTCGCGCGCCAGCCGCACGCATTCGCGCAGCATGCAGGCGGCATCCGCGCCATGGGACGGGCAGGCGATGATCACCCCGGGAATATCGCGCAGAACGGCGAGCGAATTGTCGTTGTGAAAATGCCCGCCGAACCCCTTTTGGTATCCCAGCCCGGCAATGCGCAGCACCATCGGGTTGGTGAATTGCCCGTTGGAGAAAAACGGCAGCGTCGCGGCCTCCCCGCGCAATTGATCCTCGGCATTGTGCAGATAGGCCAGAAACTGGATTTCGGGGATGGGGATGAACCCGTTCTGACCCATGCCGATGGCCAGACCCAGGATAGATTGTTCATCCAGCAGCGTGTCGATCACCCGATCCTTGCCGAACCGGGTTTGCAACTTTTGCGTCACACCATAGACCCCGCCCTTGAGCCCCACATCCTCGCCCATGAGCGTGATCTCGGGGTGGGTCAGCATCAGATCTGTGAGCGCCCAGTTGATCAGCCGCGACATCGGTTGTGGCTGCTCCATCGCTTTGAGATCGGCGCCGAAGGCCTGCCCGCGCGCCGCTGGCGTGGGGCCGTTTGTGGGCCGGCAGGGGCGTTTGGAGGGAATGAGGCTCGCCATCACGTCGCACGCGGTTTTCAGATGCGGGCAAGTGACGACCTCGGCCCTCAGCCGGGTCAGCCGCGCGCCGGTCTCTTCATAGACCCTGCGGGCGGCCTCGGGCGTCAGCGCGCCCGCCTCTGCCAGCAGGCGCGCGGAATGCAGCAGCGGATCGTTGGCCTCGTCGGCCTCGACCTCTGCCTTGGGCAGGTAGGAGGTCGCCACATCCGCGCCCGCATGACCATAAAGGCGCACCGCGCCCAGATGCAGGAAGGCGGGCTTGCGCTGCGTGCGGACATAGTGCGCGGCCTCCTGCGCCACGGCGTATGTGTCGTAAAGATCGAGCCCGTTGGCCCGGAAATACCGCAGACCCGCGCGGTGGCGCATCGAGGCCTCGACCCAGCCGGTGGGCGTTTTGGTCGAGATCCCGATGCCGTTATCCTCGCAGACAAACAGCAGGGGCAAGGGCGTCGCCTGCACCGCCGTCCAGCCCGCGGTGTTGATCGCGCCTTGTGCTGTGGAGTGGTTGAGCGAGGCATCGCCAAAGCTGCACATCGCGATGGCGTCAGTCGGCAGCATCTGATGTTCGGGCGCGCGGCGTCTGCACGCTCCGATGGAGAACGCGGCCCCCACAGCCTTGGGCAGGTGACTAGCGATGGTCGAGGTCTGCGGCGGGATCATCAGCGCGCGCGAGCCCAGAACCTTGTGCCGCCCGCCGCTGATCGGGTCCTGTGACGCGCAGGCAAAGGAGAGCAGCATGTCCCAGGCCATGTTCTGGCCCGGCACCTGATCGGCGCGCGCGATCTGAAAGGCGGCGTCGCGGTAATGCAGAAAGGCGATATCGGTGGGCCGCAGGGCGTGGGCGACCGCTGCCATCCCCTCATGGCCCGACGAGCCGATGGTATAAAACCCCTCGCCTGCCTTTTGCATCTCGCGGCTGATCCGGTCGAGCTGGCGGCTGAGCACCTGGGCGCGAAAAAGGCGCACGGCTTGGGCGTTTTTCAAGACACCGGTCGGGCCGGGACCGGGGGGCAGGTCGGCCTCTGCGGTGCGCCGCAGGAAATTCTCATGTACGATCTGGGCGCGATCCATCGGTACCATCCAAGCGTTGCGCCCCGCACCGGGGCCATGCGCGCGGCAGCTTTATGCGCGCCCTTGGGAGGGTCAAGTCAGATCGGTGTCTGTCCGGCATCTTTGTGGCCATAGGTCCTGCGCGGGCGGCTGATGGCAGGAGCGAGGGGCCAGCCCTTCGGGCTTCCCGGCGGTATTTTGGGCAAGAAGAAGCAGGCGGTGCGGGCCTCAGTCCCAGCTTTTTGGTGTGCGCCACCCTGCGCCGCGAAGATCAGCACCTGATCTTTGCCATCCCCGGATCATAGAGCGGTTTGAGCGAGGCGGTGGCTGCAATCCGCTCCCCCGCGATCTCGATGGACCAGTCACCATCCGCCACGATCTGGGCTGTCAGCGGCTCATCCAGCTCGGCAAAGCCGATGCCGACCGCCCCGCCCAGCGAATGGCCATAGCCGCCCACCTGGATGTAGCCCACCTGCCGGTCGCCGAGATAGATCATCTCGTTGCCATACATCAGCGGCTCGGGGTCCTTGAGCAGGAATTGCAGCATCCGCGTCTTGGGCACGCCCTGCGCCCTGATCGCCGCCAGCGCGTCGCGCCCGATGAAGCCGCCCGGTTTGTCGAGCTTGACGGCAAAGCCAAGGCCCGCCTCGATCGGGTTGTCGGTATTGTCCACATCAATCCCGAAATCGCGGTAAGCCTTCTCCAGTCGCAGCGAGTTCAGCGTCTGCATCCCTGCGTTCCTCAGCCCCAGATCGCGCCCGGCCTCCATCAACAGATCATAGGTTTGCACCGCCTGGGTTGCGGGCACATGCAGCTCCCAGCCCAGTTCACCGATGAAGGTCACGCGGTAGGCCAGAACCCAGGCATAGCCCACGTCGATCTCGCGGGCGGTCATGAAAGGGAAGCCCTCATTGCTCAGATCCGCGCCCGAGACGCGCTGCATCAGCTCCCGCGCCTTGGGGCCATGCACGTTGATTTGCGTCCGCCCGGCGGTGACATCGGTGATAGTCACGAATTCCCCTGCGCCGATATGGCGGCGCATGCGCATCTCGGTATGCCCGTGGGAGTTTTCGCCCACCACGACCATGAACCTGTCGGTATCCAGCCGCGTCACGGTCAGATCCGCCTCGAACCCGCCACGTTCGTTGACCCAGGCGGTATAGACCACGCGGCCCGGCGCCACGTCGACCTCGTTGCACGACAGACGCGACAGCAACGCGCAGGCATCACGTCCCTGAACCAGGAAACACGACATCGACGTCATGTCCATCAGCACCACATCCTCGCGCGCGGCGCGATGTTCTTCGGCATGCCAATCGAACCAGGTCTGGCGGAACCAGCTATAGCTGTCGATCTTTGCCTGTTCCGGTGTCGGCGCGAACCAGTCGGGCTGTTCCCAGCCGTTGCCCTCGCCGAAATAGGCACCCGCCGCCGTGAGCCGGTCATAAAGGACCGAGCGTTTGACATTTCGGGCGGTCCGGGGGCTTTCGTTGTGAAAGTGCTGACCGAAAAGCTTGCCCAAAAGCTCAGGGGTGCGGTCGCGGCGAAAGGCGGGTGTGGCCTCCGACCGCTGGAAACGGTTGACGTTGATGCCCGTGACGTCGATGGGCGGCAGCCCGTCTACGATCCAATGGGCCAGCACCATGCCGGTGCCCGCCCCGTTGAGAATACCCAGGGAGTTCATCCCGCAGGCCACCCAGCAATTCCTGAGCGCGGGCGTCGGCCCCACCAGCGGGGCCAGATCCGGGGTAAAGCTTTCGGGCCCGCAAAAGAGTTTCTTGACCCCGTATTTCATCGTCTCGGGCACGCGGGAATAGGCTTTTTCCAGATCCGGGCCGACGCGGTCCCAATCCGGTTCGATCTCGCCAAACTGGAAATCGTCGGGGATACCGCCCAGTTTCCAGGCCGCGGCTCCGGGCTCGAAAAGGCCCAGCATCAGCCCGCCCACTTCCTCGCGGTAATAGGTATAGGTCGACGGATCTTCGAGCACCGGCAGATCGCGCGGCAGATCGGGGATCGTTTCGGTGATCAGATAGTAATGCTCGGCCGCTTGCAGGGGCAGGGTGATCCCGTGCCGCTCGCCCAGCTGGCGCGACCACATGCCCCCGCAGATCACCACGTTTTCAGCTGTGATCGTCTGGCCGCTTTGGGTGCGCACGCCGGTTGCGGTGGCGCCCTGGGCCATAATCTCGGTGACGCGCACGCCTTCGAAAATCCGCGCGCCGCCCATGCGCGCGCCCTTGGCCAGCGACATCGTCAGATCCACCGGATTGGCGCGCCCATCCTCGGGGATATAGAACGCGCCCCTGACGTCGGAGAGGTCGCCAATGGGAAACATCTCCTGCGCCTCACGCGGAGAGATTTCGTAACAATTGATCCCGAACCGGCGCATGAAGGGGGCCACGCGCCGCATCTCATGCATCCGCTCGTCATTATTGGCGATCTGGAGGTATCCCACATCCCGAAAACCCGTGGGCAGGCCCGTCTCTGCCTCAAGCCGGGCATAGAGATCGCGCCCATGGGTATAGATCTCGCACTCGGCCTCCGATTTCAGCAGTCCGGCCACGATCAGCCCCGCCGCATGCCAAGTGGTGCCGGAGGTCAGCTGGCCCTGTTCCAGAACCACCACATCGCGGTGGCCCAGCTTGGTCAGATGATAAGCGGTGTTGGTCCCAATGGAGCCGCCGCCGATAATGACGGTCTGGGCATGGCTGGGCAGCGTATCGGGCATGTCAGAAGCTCCGGTTGAAAAGGGCTATTCGTGATCGTTAGCAACTGGACCCGGCATTTGCAATCGACTGAATGATCATTCAATGGGCGGTGAGTGGTAATCCTGCACGCCGCAAGACAAAAAGGCTTGTGAACTGGGCAGATTCGCGAAAAACTCGATTGAATGGCTGTTCAATCGAGGGGGAACCATGAGCGACGAGGATCTTTATGATACGGATCATATCCGGTTTCTCGAAGACCTTTGGGGGGACGGGTTCCTGTCGCCCGGTGGCCCGGATGAGGTGGCACGTGTGCTCGACGGTGTCGATCTTGCGGGCAAGCATGTACTGGATATCGGCTGTGGGTCCGGCGCGATTGCGGTCCTGATGGCGCAGGATTATGGAGCGGCCCGGGTTACCGGTATCGATGTTGAGGATCCGGTCTGTACCGCAGCCCGCGCCCGGGTGGGGCAGGCGGGACTCGCCGAGCGTGTCAGCATCACCAAGGTCGTGCCGGGTCCGTTCCCATTCCCCGATGTCACCTTCGATGTGGTCTTTTCCAAGGATTCCATCATCCACATTCCGGATAAATCCAACCTCGCGGCAGAGTCGTTCCGCGTGCTGAAACCCCAGGGTCGTTTTGCCGCTTCGGACTGGTTGATGTCACATGACGGAGAACCCTCGCCCCAGATGGCGCATTACCTTAAGATGGAGGCGCTGGAGTTCGCCATGGCCTCTCCGGACCGCTATGAGCAGGCCATGACAGAGGCGGGCTTCACCGAGGTCGAACTGGTCAACCGCGCGCCCTGGTATGCCGGGGTCGCGGCGCAGGAGCTGGAAGAGCTGTCGGGCGCCAACCGCGACCGCTGGCGTGCGGACCATGATCCGGCCTTCATCGACCATCAAATCGAGATCTGGACCGCGATGGTTCCGGTCCTGCAATCGGGGGAGCATTGCCCCCACCATATCCGCGCAAGGAAACCCGCGTGATCGACCCGCTATCCGCCGATGCGCTGGTGCTGGAGACGGAGCGGCTGCGCCTCACACCTTTGGCGCCTCAGGACGAGGACATCGCCTGTGCGCTGCTCTGCGATCCGGCGGTGATGCGCTATGTCGATGATCCGATGACGCCGCAGGCGGTTCGGGCGCATATGTCCGATGCCGTCAAACGCGGTGCAGGCGGGCGCATCGGGATCTGGTGCGTCACGCTGAAAGAGACGGGACAAAAGATCGGCGACGCCGTGCTGACCCCGGTGCCCATCGATGCGCCCGACATCGAATGGGACCGGGTTGTGCCGGGCGCCTATCCCGATGCGCAGATCGAGGTCGGATATCTGCTGATCCCCTCGGCCTGGGGGCAGGGGTTCGCCACCGAGATCTGCGCGCGCCTCCTGCGCTTTGCATTCGAGCAGACCGCACTGGCGGAGGTGGTTGCCACCACAGACCCCGGTAACGCAAAATCTCAGGCAGTTTTGGGGAAATGCGGGTTGCGCCCCCTGGGTCGCAAACGCGCTTATGGTTATGACGATGTCTGCTGGTTCGAGATCACCCGCCCGGAATGGCAAGCCGGAGCCTGAAACACGCGCCGTTGCTCCCTCCGGCAACTGGCGTTAAAGCCCGGCGCCATGACACACCCCATCCGACCCCATCGCAACTTCTATGGCCGCCTCAAAGGCAAGGCGCTGAAGAAAAGCCAAAAGGCCTATCTAGACGAGGATCTCACCGCCCTCTCGCCCGGACCTGTGAGCTGGGATGAGAACCCTGCACGCCATCCGCTCGACCTCCGGCAGCTTTTTGGGGACCGCGATGTCTGGCTTGAGATCGGGTTTGGCGGCGGCGAGCATCTGGTGCACCAGGCCTCTGAAAACCCCGGCGTCGGGATCGTCGGCGCGGAACCCTATGTCAACGGCGTTGCGATGCTGCTGGGCAAGATCCGGCGGGCGGGCGTGGACAATCTGGCGGTTCATCCCGGTGATGCGCGCGATCTGATGGATGTGCTGCCCGGGGCTTCGATCGCGCGCGCCTTCCTGCTCTATCCCGATCCTTGGCCCAAGGCACGCCACCACAGGCGCCGGTTCGTCACGGCCGAACACTTGGGACCATTGGCGCGCATCATGAAGCCCGGAGCAATCCTGCGTGTGGCGACCGACATCCCTGACTATGTGCGCCAGACGCTTGAGGAGGTGCCGCGCGCCGGGTTCGACTGGCTGGCAGAGCGGCCTGCCGATTGGCGTTTACCGTGGGACGACTGGATATCGACCCGGTACGAGCAAAAGGCGCTGCGTGAAGGGCGGGTGCCGCACTACCTGACGTTCCGGCGGCACGGCTAGCGGGTATGTCCCGCTGTATTTTCGTGCTAGGGTTGGGGCATTGCCTGATGTCATGCCATTTTGCCGGATCCGTTTAGCCCATGCCCGACACACCCGCCGACCCGCCGAAAACACAGATGGTGAACTGTCACGTTCACACCTTTACCACCGATCATACGCCGCTCTACTTTCCGGCCTGGCCGGTTGCGATCTTTCGCTATGTGCCCGGGCTGGCACGGTTCTTCCGTTGGCTTTCGTCTTTCACACCTTACGACAAGGTCACCGATTTCCTGGCCCGGATGGAAGCGTTTCACCGCACCGGCTCCAGATCCAGCCAGCGCGCGGTCTTTCGTGAGCTGTTGCATTACTATCCCAAGGACACGCGCTTTGTGGTGCTGCCGATGGATATGGAGCTGATCGGCCATGGCCCGGTCAACGAGGATATCTTTGCCCAGCATGACGGGCTGGCGCGGCTGGCCGCCGATCCCGATTACGGCCCGCAGGTGATTCCCTTTGCCACCATCTATCCCGACCGCCCTGGTGCGGCCGAGGAGGTGCGCCGCTGTGTCGACGAGCTGGGTTTTCGCGGGCTCAAGATCTATACCAAACTGGGCTTTGCGCCCGATCATCCGGTGTTGATGGAGGAGGTCTATCCCTTCTGCGTCGAACGCAACATTCCGGTGATGAGCCATTGTTCGCGTGGCGGCGTCTATCACAAGGGCTGGCTGCAATACCGCCAGGATCAGGTAACCGAGCCGCGCGCCTATGAGACGGTGCTCAACCGCTTTCCCGATCTGCGTCTGTGCCTTGCGCATTTCGGCGGCGATCAGGACTGGATCTCGCTCTTGCGGGACGGGTTCGATCCCGATGACCCGCAGGCGCGTGACAAAAACTGGGTGTCGGTGATCGAGGAGATGATCAGGAGCGGCAATTACCCCAACCTCTATACCGATATCAGCTATACGATTTTCAAGTTCGACAATCACATTTCGCTGTTGCGGATGTATCTCAAGGATTCGCGTCTGCGCGAGAGGGTCCTTTTTGGGTCGGATTTCTACATGACCCGGCAGGAGGCCTTGTCGGAGAAAGCCGTCTCGATCAAGTTGCGCGATGCGCTGGGCGAGGAGGATTTCCACGCCATCGCCCACGACAACCCGCGTCGCTGGTTGGGCGAGAGCTGAGAGATCGAGCCCCGCGCAGGGACCGGGCCTGCCGACCGCTTGGCACCGCGCCATTGACGCTGGACCGGCTGGCGCGGATTGGGTAAGGCCGGGGGGCTTTGCAAAGGAAAGGTCCCCGATATGTCCGGTCACGGTACGCCCCAGGCGATGATGTCCCGCCCCTGCGGCCCGCTGAGCGGTGTGGCCGAGGTGCCCGGGGACAAGTCGATATCGCACCGGGCGCTGATCCTGGGCGCTTTGTCAGTCGGTGAGACACGGATCACCGGTCTGTTGGAGGGTCAGGACGTGCTCGATACCGCGCGGGCGATGCGCGCCTTTGGGGCTGAGGTGACCGATCACGGCGGCGGGGCATGGTCGGTGCGGGGCGTGGGCGTGGGCGGCTTTGCCGAGCCCGATCAGGTGATCGATTGCGGCAATTCCGGCACCGGCGTCCGGCTGATCATGGGGGCGATGGCCACCTCGCCCATCAGCGCCACCTTCACCGGGGATGCGAGCCTGAACGGGCGCCCCATGGCGCGGGTGACGGATCCGCTGGCGCTGTTCGGGGCGCGGGCGGTGGGGCGCGCGGGCGGGCGGTTGCCGATGACCCTCGTCGGGGCGGCAGACCCGGTCCCGGTGCGCTATGCGGTCCCGGTGCCCTCGGCGCAGGTCAAATCGGCGGTGCTGCTTGCGGGGCTCAACGCTCCGGGCCAGACTGTCGTGATCGAACGCGAGGCGACCCGCGATCATACCGAACGCATGCTGGCAGGCTTTGGCGCCCAGATCGCGGTGGAGGAGACCGGCGAGGGCCGCGTGATCACCCTGACCGGGCAGCCCGAACTCAGCGCGCAAGAGATCGCCGTGCCGCGCGATCCGTCCTCTGCCGCGTTTCCGGTCTGTGCCGCGCTGATCGTGCCCGGCTCGGACGTGCTGGTGCCGGGCATCGGGCTCAACCCCACGCGGGCGGGGCTTTTTGCGACCTTGCAGGAGATGGGCGCCGATCTGACCTACGAAAACGAACGCGAGGAGGGGGGCGAGCCGGTGGCCGATCTGCGCGCGCGCTTTTCGCCCCACATGCGCGGGACCCAGGTGCCGCCCGCGCGTGCCGCCAGCATGATCGACGAATACCCCATCCTGTCGGTCGTGGCCGCCAACGCAAAAGGACAGACCGTGATGCGCGGGGTCAAGGAGCTGCGCGTGAAAGAAAGTGACCGGATCGAGGCGATGGCCAGCGGCCTGCGCGCCAATGGTGTGGCGGTCGAAGACGGCCCCGATTGGTGGATCGTGACAGGCGCGGGTCCAGGCGGTGTCGCGGGAGGCGCCCGCTGTGCCAGCCATCTCGATCACCGGATTGCCATGTCCTTTCTGATTCTCGGCATGGCCGCGCAATCCCCTGTCTCGGTCGATGACGGAGGGCCAATCGCCACGTCATTTCCGATGTTCGAGCCGTTGATGGCGGCTCTGGGTGCAGATGTTGCGCAGGTCCAGGAATGAGTTTCGCGGTCGCCATTGACGGTCCGGCTGCGGCGGGTAAGGGCACAATCTCCCGTGCGGTGGCCGCGCATTTCGGTTTTGCGCATCTCGACACCGGGCTCCTCTATCGTGCGGTGGCCCATGCGGTCCTGCACGGCGCCGATCCGGTTGAAGCGGCCCGGACACTAAATGCCAAGGTGCTGGAGAACGCCGATCTGCGCAGACCTGACGTGGCCCAGGCCGCCAGCAAGGTCGCGGTGATTGCTGAGGTCCGCGCGGCCCTGGTGGATTTTCAACGCGCCTTTGCCCGCCGTGCGGCGGGCGCGGTTCTGGACGGGCGCGATATCGGGACGGTGATCTGCCCGGATGCCGGGGCCAAGCTCTATGTCACCGCCAGCGCCGAGGTGCGCGCCAGGCGCCGCTATGATGAGCTGATCGGCCGGGGCATCGAGACCGCATATGAGCAGGTTCTGGACGACGTCCGCGGCCGAGACGCGCGTGATATGGAGCGCGCCGAGGCGCCGCTGCGCCCCGCCGAGGATGCGGTGATCATCGATACATCGGAGATGTCTGTCGAGGCAGCGGTTGCCGCCGCGATCGCCGCGATTGAGGCGCGGGTCAGCGTGGCTCGTCCGTAAAAATCGGCGGAAATTTTCTGAAAATGTGAACCGCTTCCCCCGAGTGATCCGTATAGCGGACATCTACTGGGGGGTATGATATGTCACTTGAGGCGTTGTTTCCGACAATCACGTCACCTTTGCCGGTTATGGGGGGCACGTGGTCGCCCGCGGATGATTTCGAGGTTCTGGGCCTGGCCCTGGAGGCCGCAGACCTGACCGAAGCGGTGCAGGGGTTGGAGGATTTCACGCTCTTTGCGCCGACAGACGCGGCCTTTGCCGGGCTTGCGTAAAATCTTGGGTTCGAAGGCGATCCGTCCGATGCGGATGCGGTTTTCGGCTCAATCGCCGGGGCGTTGACGCAGTTGTCGCCCGACGACGATCCTATCCCGCTCTTGACGGACATCCTGCTCTATCACGTCTCACCCGAAGAGGCCGATCTTGATGAGCTGAACGCCGAGGGTCCTGTTCCAACATTGCTTGACGGCGCGCGTGTCGAGCTGACGGGCGGAACCGTCGTCGATGGTGATCCCGATTGTCAGGATGCAGATGTCATCTCTGCCGATATCGCGGTGCCGGGCGGTACCGTCCAGGTGGTCGATCAGATCCTGCTGCCTGTCGACACGCCCGCGGTTTCGGATGCGCCGACCTTGCTGGGCGTGCCTGCAGATCTGCCGCCTGAAGTGGAGGAGGACCGGGTGGTCGGGGACGATGATGAGGATGATGTCTGGGAGGTGATTCTGGGCGCTCTGGGTGTTGCCGGTCTGGTGTTCGGGCTGACGCTGCCGGCCGGATAGGACGGGTGCCGGTGGTGGCCGTCACGAAATCCTGTTTTGCGCCCTTGTCGGCCCGCCCGTTAGGCTGACGCGACGCAACACGGAGGATTGGACATGCGCGCAACATTGTTGACCTGTGCTTTGGCGGTAACCCTGTTCGGGGCGATGCCAGCGCTGGCCCAGGCAGAAGATCCGCCTGCCGTGCCGGAGCCTTCCGAACCGGCGATGACGCTGGATCGGATGGGAGGTATTCTGGCCGCGCTTGATCCCGATGCGCGTCAGGACGGGGCGTCCTTTCAACTTACGCTGGCCGATATTCCGGTCATCGTGATCACCGATCCCCGATCGGACCGGATGCGCGCGATGGTGCCCATCCGGTCGGCCGACGGGTTGGAGCCTGATGAGTTGATGCGCCTGATGCAGGCCAATTTCGACAGCGCGCTCGACGCGCGCTATGCGGTGGCGCGGGGGCGGCTTTGGGGGGTGTTCATTCACCCGCTGTCGCCTCTGGAGCGCGAGCAGCTGATTTCGGGCCTGGTGCAGACGATCAACCTGGCGCGCACCTACGGTCAGACCTATTCGGGCGGCGCGCAAGTCTTTGGCGGTGGCGACAGCAACGATATCTATCGCGAGCTCTTCGAGGAGCTTTTGAACCGGGGCCAGGAGCTTTAGCTTTCGGGCCTGTCCGAATGGGGGCTCTGCCCCCGCGCTGCGCGCTCCCCCGGGAATATTTCCGGCCAGAAGAAGCAGCGGCATTATTGCCGATCGGTTTGTGGGTCCAGAACGGTGTCGGCGAATTGGCGCGCGGTGTCGAACACGTCCGATTGGGTGAGGTACAAAAGGTGTCCTTCGCCGGGATAGCCATAGATCCGGTCCTGCCCCAGTTTGCGGGCGAACCTTAGGGTCTGCGCAGTGGAAAATACCGGATCCTCCAGCCCGGCATAGAGGCGCAGCCGGACATGGGTCAGATCGAGCTTCGGGGGCAGCTCCCACCGGGCCAGTCTGCTGGCATGGGAGCGGGCGAGGTTGGGATCGGGGGGACCCAGGCTGCGTTCGCCGCTATGGGTGTGGGCACGGCTGATGATGCGCTGGCGGAACTGTGGGTCCGGGGTGGCATTGCGCCCGTAGAGTAGGATTTGCCAGTATTCGACCCAGATCGGCAGGCGCTCGAGCGTGCCTGCGCGTGCCGCCGCTCTTAGGATATCGCCCGCGCCGCGTGCCAGGGTTGGCAGTCCGCCGGATCGTTCGACCGCCGGAGAGATTGCCGCCACCGGAACGATCCGGTCGCCGGTGATGCGCGCAGCGGCCAGGATCGCGATCGGCGCACCCGAAGAATAGCCGACCAGGGCCACATCCTTTTCGGGATGCGCATTGGCGAATGCTGCGATCTCATCCGCGGCCGCACCGATATCCAGAGGGCCGGTGAGCGGGCGGCCGTCCAGCCCGGGAAATCGGTAGAAGACCGGGGCAAAGCCGCTTTGCGTCCAGCCGCGCGCGGGCGCAAACATGCGCACGGATGTGAGGGCACCGGGTATAAAGATGACCAGCCGGTCGGTCGCGGCGATTTTTTCGGGCCGGTAGAGGAGCGGATCGGCCTGCGGTGTAGGCGGCGCGGCCTGTTGCGCGCAGCCTGCGAGCATCAGGATCAGGCCAAGCCAGAGGCCATACCTCATGCGGGGCCGGCCTGCGGGGTTGAAGCGGGATGTTTGTGAACCATGATGTGGTCCCGGCGCTGGCCAGAGGTGGCTTGCCAAGAAGGGCAGTCCGGTCGCGCGCTGTGTGTGGGGGTGGTTCTGAACGCTGACTGCACGGGGGAGGTGGCGGGCACTCTATGGCCTGTGAGTGGTTTTTTCATACGCACGGCATTGCCGCCCGAGCCATGGCCGGTAACGACCGCCAAAAGGATCGCGCACTGGCCCGGGTTTTGATTGGTGACGGTGTTGAACGGTCTGCAATGGTTTGCCGGATTGGCGTGCAGACCTGTGCTGATCCAAAGCTGCGTGGCATCCTTTTCAGCGGGTTTGCACGAAGGTGTGGCCGCCAGCTGACATCTTGCCGGTCTCTGTGCCGGGAAGCTGTGAGGGCGGTGCTTCGCCTTCGCGCGCGGGTCGGGGACAATGCCGGGACCAGGCTTGCCGGCCCGTATCGCCTTGGCACAGGCAGGAAAGGGATCGTTGCACCGGTGGGCGGCAGCCATCGACCCCATCCTTGTCGCGGGGATCGGGGGCGGGCAGGATCCCGATTTCGCGCATATCGGTCTTGCAGGCTTTGGCCTCTGCCTTGAGACAGCGGCGGCCATGCCATCCTGGGAGGGCGCGGTTTTCAGTGTTGGTTCCAAGCAGACGGTCCTTGTGCCACGTTACGCGTCCTGGCTCGAGTTATAGCGTGTACCGGAGACAGGGCCAGAGCCAGGTCCACGGCAGCAGACCCGTTCTTGCGTGAGACAGGACACCCTTCGGGCGCCAGCAGGCAGTGCGCGCAAAACCTGGCGTGCATTCAGGATCGCCGCCGCGCCCGGGCGGCATGGGTCGATAGCCTCCCAACGAGTGGTTGGATGGGCCACCTGTGGGCGCGGCAGAGGCTGGTCCCTGAACGGCTGACATACCGCAAGAGTGCCGGGCGCTCCGCCATGCTCTGTTTTCATCACCTCGCCGGTATGTCATTACAGTTACTCCCTCAGGGCCAAGCGCCCACCTCCCAATTTGCTGAAGTGTGGATGCCTGCGCCGACCCGTGGACCGGTTGCTGATGCCTCGGCCCCATCAGCCAGATCGCACCACGGCGCATGACCGCCCACCCTGGCCTGAGCGTCAAACCGCGCTTGATCCCTTGCCCGATACCCGCTATAGCGCGCTGGTCGAAGCGGCGGGACAGCCGTGCGACTGGGACTTGAGCAGGGTCGGTGACGCACCGGCCCTTCGTTTTTGTATCCCGGCGCATGCCCGGCCCCGGACCAACCCAACCCAAAGACCGGCGGAGACAACCGCATGGCCCGAAAGATCGTTATGTAAAGGAAACCGAGACCTTATGGCTCAAAACGCATCTATGGAGGAATTCGAAGCCCTCCTGAACGAAAGCTTCGAGATGGACACGCCCGATGAAGGGACTGTTGTCAAAGGCAAGGTCATCGCCATCGAGGCGGGACAAGCCATCATCGACGTCGGCTACAAAATGGAAGGCCGTGTCGATCTCAAAGAATTTGCGAACCCTGGTGAAGCCCCTGAAATCGCTGTTGGCGATGAGGTTGAGGTGTACCTGCGCTCGGCGGAGAACGCCCGTGGCGAGGCCGTGATCAGCCGGGAAATGGCGCGCCGCGAGGAAGCCTGGGATCGCCTGGAAAAAGCCTATGCCGACGACCAGCGCGTCGAAGGCGCTATCTTCAGCCGTGTCAAGGGTGGCTTTACCGTCGATCTGGGCGGTGCGGTTGCGTTCCTGCCCGGCAGCCAGGTCGATGTGCGTCCCGTGCGCGATGCTGGCCCGCTGATGGGCCTCAAGCAACCCTTCCAGATCCTGAAAATGGACCGCCGCCGGGGCAACATCGTTGTGTCGCGCCGTGCGATCCTGGAAGAAAGCCGCGCCGAACAGCGCGCAGAGGTCATCGGCAACCTGGCCGAAGGTCAGAACGTCGACGGTGTGGTCAAAAACATCACCGAATACGGTGCCTTCGTCGATCTGGGCGGTGTTGACGGGCTGCTGCACGTCACCGACATGGCATGGCGCCGTGTGAACCACCCCTCGGAGATCCTCAATATCGGCGAGACGATCAAGGTGCAGGTCATCAAGATCAACAAGGAAACTCACCGTATCTCCCTGGGCATGAAGCAGCTCCAGGAAGATCCGTGGGATCTGGTCGGCGCCAAATATCCGCTCAGCTCGGTCCACAAGGGCCGCGTGACCAACATCACCGATTACGGTGCCTTTGTTGAGCTGGAGCCGGGTGTCGAAGGTCTGGTCCACGTCTCGGAGATGTCCTGGACCAAGAAAAACGTGCATCCCGGCAAGATCGTTTCGACCAGCCAGGAAGTTGACGTCATGGTTCTGGAAATCGACCAGACCAAACGCCGGGTTTCGCTGGGTCTGAAACAGACCATGCGCAACCCCTGGGAAGTGTTCGCCGAAACCCATCCCGAGGGCACCGAAGTCGAGGGCGAGGTCAAGAACATCACCGAGTTCGGTCTGTTCATCGGTCTCGATGGCGATATCGACGGGATGGTGCACCTTTCGGACCTCAGCTGGGACGAGCGCGGCGAAGACGCGATCCAGAACTATCGCAAGGGCGATATGGTGCAGGCGGTTGTGTCGGAAACCGATGTGGAGAAAGAGCGGATCTCGCTTTCGATCAAGGCGCTGGGCGGTGACAAGTTCGCCGAAGCGGTCGGCGGCGTTAAGCGCGGCTCCATCGTCACGGTCGCTGTGACCGCGATCGAGGATGGCGGTATCGAGGTGGAGTATGAAGGCATGAAATCCTTCATCCGTCGCTCCGATCTCAGCCGGGATCGGTCCGAACAGCGCCCCGAGCGGTTCTCGGTCGGCGATAAGGTCGATGTGCGCGTGACCAATGTCGACAGCAAGACCCGCCGTCTTGGCCTGTCGATCAAGGCACGCGAGATCGCCGAAGAGAAAGAGGCCGTGCAACAGTATGGCTCGTCTGATTCGGGTGCATCGCTGGGCGATATCCTGGGTGCGGCGCTGAAAGGCGACGACTGATCCCGGCGCGCTCTGCGCCCTGTTACAAGACGCTGCGGCCCCGCCTGATGAGGCGGGGCCGTTTTGCATCCGAATCAAGCCGCCCTCGGCGCGATGGCCTCTTGTCCCGTATGCGACCGTGTCGGCGAAATAGGTTCGATTCGAAGGCGGTCGATCAGCAAATCCCCGCAGAAACGGGGATTTATCTCAATTCGGTGTCGCAACTCCCATTTCCGTGATGGACGATTGAGCCTATAGTTTTAAAAAACGACGGGGGAGAGACCACACAATGATACGGTCCGAATTGATCCAGAAGATTGCCGAAGAGAACCCGCATCTATATCAGCGCGATGTGGAACGGATCGTCAACACCGTGTTCGAAGAGGTGACCAATGCGATGGCACGTGGCGACCGGGTCGAGCTGCGCGGTTTTGGGGCGTTTTCGGTCAAGAAGCGGGATGCGCGTATTGGGCGCAATCCGCGCACGGGCGAAACGGTTGCGGTCGAAGAAAAACATGTCCCGTTTTTTAAGACGGGCAAGTTACTGCGCGACAGGTTGAACGGGAAATAGGATCACATGCGTTACATTCGCTATGCGTTTCTGGCGGTACTGGCGATCGTGCTCGTGTCGATTGCGATGGCCAATCGGGGCGAGGTGACATTGCAGCTTCTGCCGGGCGGGCTGTCCGAGCTCTTTGGTTTGAACTGGCAGATCGAGTTGCCGCTCTTTGTCGTCGTGTTTGGCGGGATCGTGTCGGGGCTGGTGATCGGCTTTGTCTGGGAATGGATGCGGGAATACAAGCACCGGCGCCTGGCAAGCGTGAAGTCACGCGAAGCCAAGCAGCTGGAACGCGAGGTGACCCGGCTCAAAGGCGAGAAAGCCGGGCAGAAGGATGAGGTTCTGGCGCTTCTGGACGAAGCAAGCTAAAGCTCCGGCACTATGCCATCTGATGTATCCGTCAAAATCTGTGGGCTGACCACGGTGGACCAAGTGAGCGCGGCTGCGGCAGCAGGCGCGCGATATCTGGGCTTTAACTTTTTTGCCAAATCGCCGCGGTATGTCGATCCGGTCAAGGCGGCCCACCTGGCCACAGCCGTGCCCGTTGGCGTGGCCACGGTGGGCCTGACAGTGAACGCGACCGATGCCGAGCTTGAGGATCTGCTGACGCAGGTTCCGCTGGATGTTTTGCAACTGCACGGGGCAGAGACCCCAGAGCGGGTGCGTGAGATCAAAACACTGTTTGGCTTGCCGGTGATGAAGGTCATCGGTATCGCGGATGCGGGCGATCTGGCGGCGATCGATGCTTTTTCGGATGTCGCCGATCAGCTCTTGATCGATGCCAAACCGCCGCGTGATGCCGTTTTGCCCGGCGGCAACGGCCTGATCTTTGACTGGCGTCTGCTGGCCGGGCGCAAGCACTGGAAACTGCCGTGGATGCTGGCGGGGGGGCTCACGCCCGAGAACGTGGGCGAGGCGATACGGATGACGGGCGCGCGCCAGGTCGATGTGGCCTCGGGCGTCGAACGCGCGCCGGGGATCAAGGATGTGGGCCTGATCCGGGATTTCGTGCGCGCCGCGACCGCGTCGGCGGCGGCGTTCGGTCCCGCAGACCAGGAGTTAACCCAAAAGTAACTCTGTTTGGGGCAGCTTCGGGGCATGAGCAGCATGCCCGAATTCCTCGACCCGCAGATCTGGCTTGACCACGTTTTCAGCGCGAAGGCCGCGCAAACCGGCGGCGTTGTCCGACGCCGGGTGCGGGACGTCGAGCGCATCGCGGGACGGGAACTCTTTTGCCGAGAGGTGCGGCGGCGCGGCTTTCGGGCGATTGAGAACAACGGCCATTTCGTGGTGTTTTGCAACCGCGCGCCGATCTATCCCCTAGAGTAGCGAATTTTCGAAAATTCGCCCACCCCTGTCAGTGATCCTTCGAAGGATCGCTTTACCCTTGCGCCCGGTCTCGCTAAACCGCTGACAACGATACGGGGAATGTCGCTATGAATGATCTTTTCAACTCTTTCATGAGGGGACCGGACGAGAACGGCCGGTTCGGCGATTTTGGCGGGCGGTTCGTCTCGGAGACGCTCATGCCGCTGATCCTGGAGTTGGAAGAGCAATACGAGCGCGCCAAGACCGATGACAGCTTCTGGTCCGAGATGCAGGATCTTTGGACCCATTACGTGGGCCGACCCAGCCCGCTTTATTATGCCGAACGGCTGACCACGCATCTGGGCGGCGCGAAGATCTATCTCAAGCGCGATGAGCTGAACCATACCGGCGCCCACAAGATCAACAACGTGCTGGGCCAGATCATTCTGGCGCGCCGCATGGGTAAAAGCCGCATCATTGCAGAAACCGGCGCGGGCCAGCACGGCGTGGCCACCGCCACTGTCTGCGCCAAATTCGGTCTGAAATGCATTGTTTACATGGGCGCCCATGACGTTGAACGGCAGGCGCCCAACGTCTTTCGCATGAAGCTATTGGGCGCCGAGGTAATCCCCGTCACTTCGGGCCGGGGTACGCTGAAAGACGCGATGAATGACGCGTTGCGCGACTGGGTCACGAATGTCCGGGATACGTTCTACTGCATCGGCACGGTCGCCGGTCCCCACCCCTATCCGGCCATGGTGCGCGATTTTCAGGCGATCATCGGCAAGGAAACCAAGGAACAGATGATGGCCGCCGAAGGGCGATTGCCAGATACGCTGATCGCCGCCATCGGGGGCGGCTCGAACGCGATGGGTCTTTTTTATCCATTCCTTGACGATACCGAAGTCGCCATCATCGGGGTCGAGGCTGGCGGCAAGGGTGTGAACGACAAGATGGAGCATTGCGCCTCCCTCACTGGCGGGCGTCCCGGTGTGCTCCATGGCAACCGGACCTATCTGTTACAGGATGACGATGGACAGATCCTGGAAGGGTTCTCGATCTCCGCAGGGCTCGACTATCCGGGCATCGGGCCGGAACATGCCTGGCTGCATGACATCGGTCGCGCCGAATATGTGTCGATCACTGATGTGGAGGCATTGGAGGCCTTTCAGCTGTGTTGCGAGAAAGAGGGCATCATTCCGGCTCTCGAGCCCAGCCACGCGTTGGCCCATGTGATGAAGATCGCGCCCAAGCTGCCCACTGATCACTTGATCTGCATGAATATGTGTGGACGAGGGGACAAGGATATCTTCACCGTCGCCCGCGCGTTGGGCTTTGAGATGGCCGACAAGTACTGAGGTGACTGGCCTGAGCGGCGCGACACTCCGCCGATCCGGGGGTGAGCCTGGCTGGCCTCGGGCAGTCTGGGGATCTGCGGCGGATTTTGCGCGTCATGTCTGCAGCACGCCGGTTGTTGGAGCGGGACCGCCCGCCTGACGGGGTCAGAGCGCCTTCGGACTTCTTGCAGACGTCACGCGGTCAGTCCCTCAGGATCGGCGTCGGCATGGTTCATTGAGCCGGCTGTCTGGAAAAACCTGCCCCATCTTTGATAAACCAAGGCCACTCTGGACCTAGATCAGCCGTTTCCCGCCGTCTGGCATCGGACCCCTTCTGTGTGATCTCCAACCCCCTATCTTTGTTAGCAGTTGGAGGCTCCTTGCGATCCACGAGGCGCGCAGGTTTGGACTGTTCCGTTCCTGCCCGGAGTGGGCCAGGACGGGCCTGAAGAATGAAAGGACTGGATACGATGAAAACGACTTTGACCCTCTCCGCAGTGACTCTCCTGATGGGGAGCGCAGCCTTTGCGGGTATGTCCGTTCCTCTGACCATTGAACGGCCCCCGAATATGGTGACCTCCCTTTCCGGAGATATGGACCGCGCCGCCTCGGACCTGATCTTTGCGATGAGCGACGCTGACGGGGCAAGCGGTGACGAGAGCGAAGACGATGAGGGCGACGGAGGAGAAGAGGACGAAGAGGATGGCGAGGACGAAGACGATGACAGTTGAGGGACAGTGACGGAGCGGTCTGGCCCGGTTCTCATTGAATGTTCAAGCGCAGCGCCCTCCGCCGCGTTCAAAGCCGTTGCCGTATCGCAGGATTGAGCGCGTTGTCCGGGGATTTGACCCGAGCAATCCGCGCCGGGGGAGATCCGGCTCTAACAAGCTCTTGCCAGGCCGATGGCGTCACGCTGCAGGACGTGCGCATCTGCCTATGCCCCTTTGAGGGGCCCCAGGAGCGTCCTGCTCAGAACGTCGCAGTCGGTTTGGATCGATGCGCACCGATGTAAAACGGATAGAAAGGGCATGACCGCAGATTTTGGCCGGTTCTCAGAAATTTCAGGTCAATGCAGCGACATGTGCCGATACGGGATCCGGGATTTCAGACGAAGCGGCATTCCGGCTCCGCGCCAGAATTTGACACAAATTCTGGGCAGAAAATGTGTCATTTTCTGCCCACCTCACCCGTCGAGCCCATAGGATCTCAACATATCCAATGGCACCACCTCGAGTGCGCGCGCATGGGTCGAGCCCAATCGCACCCGTGGTGCGCAACCTTCTTCAGCAGCCTGAAGAAACCGTCCGGCGCAAAGGCACCATTGATCGCCGGGCTTGAGCCCGCCAAATCCGAATTCCGGGCGCGGCGTGCTCAGGTCGTTCCCGACATATTTGGAAAAGGCCAAAAACTCCGCAGTCATGACCGCGCATACAGTATGGCTGCCATGATCGCTGGCACAGGTGTTGCAATGGCCATCTCGGAAGAACCCAGTCATCGGCGAAGTAGAGCAAAGCTCCAGTGCGCCGCCCAAGACATTGACGCTCTCATCGGGTTCCATGGCCGGTCCTTTTCTACTGCGTGGCTGCGGCAATCTCGCGCATCCGCTCGATATTGCCGCGATGTACGCCTGGTTGACGGAACTCAAGATCGGCGGCGGTGGTGACGATCACAACATCTCTTTGCTGATCGATATAGATGTATTGCCCATAGATGCCACGCCCGAAAAACTCTCCCGGCTCCGCTCCGATCGGGATCCACCACTGATAGCCATACCCGACGCGATCCGGGTCTGTCGGCGCGCTTGCCCGGGTCGAGGCCGCGATCCACTCCTCCGGCACGATCTGCCGTCCATTCCATGTGCCGTTCTGTGCGATCATCTGCCCGAACCGCGCGTAGTCGCGCGTGGTCATGATGAGCCCCCCCAGAACGATCGCGACACCGGCCCCATCGCTGGCAAAGCTGGGCGCGCCTTCCAGCCCAAGCGGGGTCATGATCTTTTCTCCCATCAGATCGGCAACCGACCGTCCCGTCGCCCCTCGGATCACCATGCCAATCACATGGGTGTCAAGCGAGACATAGCGCCATGTCTCACCCGGCGGGCCGGAGCGTTCGGTAAAACTGGCCGTGAAGTCATCCATCAGCCCGCCCAGGGCCAGAACCCGGCCCATACGCCGTATGTCGGAGGACTGATCGAGATAGTCCTCGTCAAAGACCACTCCGCTCGACATCTGCAGGACATTGCGAATGCTCACCCCCTCATAGGCGCTGCCCACCAATGCGGGCACATATTGCGTGACGGGATCGCCCAGCGATCCGATTGCGCCCTCGGTCAGCAAGATCCCGAACAGGGCCGAAACATAGCTCTTGGCCAACGACCACGAGATACGGCGATCCTCAGCCGTGGTGCCGCGGTAATAGTCCTCAAACACCACGTCGCCGCGCTTGAGCACCAAAAGAGAGGTCAGGTCCGCCTCCACAACCCAGTTCGCGACAGCCGGGGGCAGGGTCATCGGCGGCCCATCGGGCAATGGGATGACAGGCCCGTCGCCCCGTAGCACCGGTACGGTCAGAAACGCCTCTTCCATATTGCTGAAGTTATGGACGATCCGGTCGGCATCGAAGATCGTTGTCACGAAATGGAGGCGCTGGATCTCTTCCCATTTCCAGACCGCAACAACGCCGCCTGCCAAAACCAGCATAAAAAGGATCCGGCCCAACCATTTCCCAAATTTGCGCATCTTCCGCATCCTCCAGCCCATTTCTCACAGCGTAAGCTCTTGAGCCGACCCCGCAATGCCGACGTGCCGTCAGCCTCACCGTTCCGACCGTGTTCGCCCCTGTCGCACGTTTGGGCTCACCGGAACTTGTCGATCAGACGCTGCATCGGGCTGCGGCTCTCTTGTGGCGCGGGGTCGGGCGCGGCGGGGGCTTTGTGTTTCTGCGCCGACATACTGGACCGGGCCGGAGCCGTGCGCAGCGATACCGCATTGAGAAACCTGCCGCTGTCTCCCGCCGCCAGATGCACCGCCCCGTCCGAGAGGCCATCCAGGACATCGTCCAGCCAGGCCTGATCGGCTTTGCCGAAATCATGCAACACGTAATGCGAGACAAGATCCTTCTGCCCGGGATGACCGATCCCCAGCCGCACACGCCTGTAGGCCTCTCCGACATGGCCATGGAGGGATCTAAGCCCGTTATGGCCCGCATGCCCGCCGCCTGTCTTGACGCGCACCTTTCCGGGGGCAAGGTCCAATTCGTCATGGAACACAGTGATGTCGTCAGGCTCCAGCTTATAAAACCGCATCGCCTCGCCCACCGATTGACCGGACAGGTTCATGAAGGTCTCGGGCTTGAGAAGCATCACCTTCTCATCGCCCAGCCGCCCTTCTGCAACCTGACCCTGAAACTTGCCACGCCACGGGCCAAACCCGTGATCGCGCGCGATCCGATCCAAAGCCATGAACCCGATATTGTGCCGGTTGGCCGCATATTTTGGCCCTGGATTGCCAAGTCCGACAAAGATTTGCATGGCCTGCCTTGTGCTTTACTCAGATGGTTCCGATATGCCCTGAAACCGAGCGAAACTCCAGAGAGGCCACAATGTATCTGACAATGAACCGGTTCAAAGTCCGTCCCGATGCCGCTGACGCGTTCGAGGCGCTGTGGCTCAAGCGCGACAGCCACCTCAAAGACGTGCCGGGCTTTCTCTCGTTTCATCTGATGCGTGGGCCCGAAGCCGACGATCATGTCCTTTATGCCTCGCACACAGCCTGGCAAAGTGAAGCGGATTTTCAGGGCTGGACCAAATCCGAGGCGTTCCGCGCCGCCCATAAGGACGCAGGCGGCAGCCGGGATCTCTATCTGGAGCCCCCAGCATTGGAGATCTTTGAAACAGTCCAGGAACTGATCTGAAGACCTGCCCGCGGGCGCCGCGGCACATCATCGTGCCCCTTCGCCGGGCAGGCTCTGTTGCCACCTCATGCCAGGCTTTTGAGGCGGTTTTCCGGCAAGCCGCCACAGCACCGTTCCGTGCTTCTTCTGGCTTTAAATATTCCCAGGGATTGGGACAGCGTCCCAAGGCCCGTGCGGCCGCGCACAAGTAAAAAAAGAATGCGGCGCAGCCGCTCATTTATCGAGGTGTGCGAGCCGGGGATCGAAAAAGGGGGCCACGGAGGCCCCCTTTTGTCCGAATACCGGTGTGAGGGACTTACTCTTCGGCAGTCGCGGTTTCATCCGCCTCGGTGTCGGCCTCATCATCCTCTTCGTTCTCGGACGAGCGCAGGCCAGACGGTGCCTGGATGTTCGCGATCACGAAGTCCCGGTCGATTGTCGGCTTGGAGCCGGCCGGCAAGGTGATCGAGGAGATGGTGATCGTGTCGCCGATCTCCAGCCCGCTCAGATCCACGGTCAGCTTTTCGGGGATATCGCCAGCGGTCACCACCAGCTCAACCTCGGGGCGCACGACAGTCAGCACGCCGCCTTTTTTCAGGCCGGGTGCTGCGCCTTCGTTTTCGAACTCAACCGGAATGAAGAGGTTGATCTTCGTGGTCCGGCGCAGGCGGATGAAATCCACGTGGGTCGGCAGGTCCTTGACCACGTCACGCTGCACATCGCGGCAGATCACGCGGACATCGTCATGCCCGTCGATCTTCATGTTAAACAGGGTCGACTTGAATCGCCCGTCTTTCAGCCGTTTGAACAGCTCGTTAAACGGAATGCTGATCGGCAGCGGATCGGTATCGCCGCCAAAAACAATCCCCGGAACCAGCCCCGCGCGGCGGGCCTGACGAGCGGCGCCCTTGCCTGTCCCCGTCCGTTCCAGGGCTACGAGATCAGGAATCTCACCAGCCATAATGTTCTCCAATATATAAGGGCAGGGTGCCTCCAAGGCTGTCACCCCGCATGAAGCCGCGCGTCTAGACCGGAAACGGCCCTATTGCAAGTGCGAATACGCCAGACGCTCGGGGCGCGCGCGCACCAGACCCCACAGGCCGGGCAAGGCCAGAAGCGCGGGCGGCAGGCAGGCGAGAAAAACGACCTGGGCCACATCACGCGCCTCCTCTGGCGTGGACATCTCAAAAAAACCGGCCGCATTGGCGACGATGCCGATATAGGCCGCTCCCAACGCATAACCGAACCGCTGAACTGTGGGCAGAGCGCCCGCGATACGTTGCGCTTCCTCGGGTGGAGACAAAGCCGTTGTGCGGCGCAGGATAAAGGTCCAGGCCATGCCAAAGCCGCCACCTTCCACGAATGCGCAAACCGCGATCAGCCACAGCGGACCGTTGGGCACGGCATACAGAAACGCAGGGATCGACAGTACGACAAGCGCGATGCCCGCTGTGATCAAGACCGGGTCGCGCCGTTCAGGCGCCGATGAGACCAGCAGCGCCGTGACTGTCCAGCCAATTGAAGAACATGCCACGATATAGCCAACGATCAGGGCCGATGCGCCATGAATGGCTGTCATCATCAGCGGTCCGAAGGCGGTGATCGCGATGGTGGCGACCGACAGCGCCAGGATCATCGACAGGGTCGCTCCGGCGGGGCGTCGGGGATCGAACGGGGCCGCAGGCAAAAGCCGCGTGTCGCGCGATGCCTGGCTGTCCTGATGCAGGAACAGAAGGAACGCCGCAAGGCCCGCAAGGATCAGAAGGGTGGTCTGAAACGGCTGAACGTCGATTCCCGCAATGGCCACGAACAACACCGCCGCCAACAGCAAGACCAGACGTAAAGCCGGAAAACCGGCGTGCCCGGCGTCCGCAGACCGCCCACCGACGGGTGCGCGCAGAAGGATCCAAATGGCCAGGCCAAAAGCCTGTGCGCCGAAGAAGACGAACCCCCAGCGCCAGCTTGCGAACTCGACAAACAATCCGCCGATCAACGGGCCGGTAAAGGCCGACATGCCCCAAAGCGCGGAAATCGCAGCCATGGCCCGAGCGGTATAGCGGGGGGGAAACAGGACCGACACGGCGACAAAGCCCATGGCGACCAACCCGCCACCGCCCAGGCCCTGGAGCAGGCGCCCACTCAGCATCAAGGGCATCGTCGGGCTGAGCGCCGAAAGCAGACAGCCCGTGCCAAAGATCAGCGCGGCGACGGTCATCGGTGCACGAAACCCGTGGCGCATCACCAGGAGAGCCGAGGCCGCCCCGGTAACGATCGAGCCCAACTCATAAAGGGCAATCGACCAGCCCACCAAAGCGGCCCCGCCGATCTCGTCCACGATTGACGGCAGCATGGTGGCGACCATCAGGCTGTCGGCGGCATGCAGCCAAACGGCAAGACACACCAGCAGCAGCGAGGGGACATGCACCGCGCCAAGGAATTCAGACCAGCTGATGTGGTCATCTGAGGAGAGATCTGAGGTCATGCTCCTTGCCTAATTGCTCAAGCCCGGTTGAGGTCAAGGGATTTTTTGCAGCCCCTCTTGCGCCGCACTCGACCCTTGTGTCATGGGCTGACGGATGCCGTTCCTGACCCCCATTCCCGGATTGCGCGCGCCCGCGCTGGCCTTTGTCGCACAAGGCATGGTCTGGGCCAGTTTCGCTGCACAAGTGCCAGTGATCAAAACCCAGATCGGCGCGTCGGACGCGGTGTTCGGGGTGGTGTTCCTGCTGGCCTCGCTGGGTGCGATCGCCTCGGTCTGGATCGCGCCCGTGGTGGACCGGTGGCTGGGTGCGCAATCGGTTTCGGTTACTTCGGCGCTCCTGGGGGTGTCGTTCTTGTTCTTGGCGATCTCACCGGGGGTTGTCAGCTTTGTTCTTGTGTTCTTGGTCTTGTCTGCGATTTCGGGCGTATCGGATATCGTGATGAACGCCCGTACATCCGAGGTGGAGGCGGCAGAACGACGCTCGCTCATGAGCCTCAATCACGCGATCTTCTCGTTTGCCTATGCCGGCACAGCGCTGGCCACCGGTCTTGCGCGCGAAGCCGGGTTCAGCCCGCTGACGGTCTTTGGCGTGGTGGCAATGATAATCCTTGCAATGTGTGTTTTCATGCGCGCGCCCCAGGCCGACCTAAGCGGAGAGGTGGGCAAAACCGATGCTGCCGTCCCCACGGGCCTGGTTTTAATTGGCGGTCTGGTGGTGCTGGCGGCGTTTTTCACCGAATCGGCGGTGGAAGGGTGGTCCGCGCTTCATATCGAGCGGGAGCTGGGCGGCAATGCCACCGCCGGGGCGATGGGACCTGCGATCCTGGGATTGACCATGGGTATCGGGCGGCTCTTTGGGCATCAACTGGCGCGTTACTTCCGGGATACCACGCTGATCATCGTGGCCTGTCTGACTGCGGCCATAGGATCCGTATTGGCGGCGCTGGCGGGCACGCCTTTGGTCGCACAAGCCGGATTCGGGATTATGGGGCTCGGGATTTCCCTGGTGCTGCCGCTGGCGATGGGGATCGTCGGGCGCAGCGTGCCGCCGCGTCAGCGGGTGACAGCCTTGGCCCGCGCTTCGGCCATTGGATATGCCGCCTTTGTTTTCGGACCTGCCATCATGGGCGGCGTGGCCGAAGTGGCATCGCTCTCGGCCTCGTTTCTGTTGGTGGGCGTTGTAATGGTCGGGGTGGCCGTCTTCCTGATACCGCTCTTAGCGCGGCAGCTATGAGGCACCGGGGGTAAAGGTGAGCATGCCGTCGGCGGCCATCAGCCGGTCATAAAGTGCAAACTCCGCTGCGCGGGCTGCGCGCAGTTTCGTGCGGGTGGCAGGCTCCAGCGGAGTATCTGTCTGGGGCGAGACGTTTTTCGACTTGAAATCAAGCGCCTGCTCAAACCGCTCTTCCAAAAAGCCGCGAAAGGCGGGTTGGCGTTCATAGGCAAACAGCCTGTGAACCAGAACCTCGCCTGTGCTGGCGGTCAGAAAGCGGAACTGGCTGCCGACGCCCGCATGGGGTGGTGGGTCGTCCGAGATCACATCGGCAATGAATTGATCAAAACTGAGATGGGCGGTGCTGTTGTCCGAGCCGCGCAGCGCCGCCTGGGTCCGATAACGATACCAGCTGGAAAGCTGCTCTACCGGGTCGCGAATCACCGCCACGCGCTCTGGTCGCAGATCGAACGCGTCATCCAGAAACGGCGCGATCTTGGCATCAAACCGCATCAACGGCGTGTGCTTTCGGCCCTTGGCAAAGATGATGTCAGCCTTGGGTTTCAGGGCCAGTTCTACCGCTGTGCTCCCGGTTTTCGGGACCGCGAAATAGGCAAGGTTCTGGCGCGAGAAAATCAACATGGGCCGGTCCCGGTCAATCGGCTCACTGTTGCCATTGACCTTCGAAATCCTGTGGCACCAGAAGGTTATGGCGACCCAGATCCTGCACTGACCGCTCTCCGCAAAGCGCCATGGTGATGTCGAGCTCTTTGTGGATGACCTCAAGCGCTGTGGTGACGCCTTTTTGACCCATCGCGCCCAGCCCATAAACAAAGGCGCGCCCGATATAGGTGCCCTTGGCGCCCATCGCCACGGCCTTGAGCACATCCTGGCCCGACCGGATGCCACTGTCGAGATGCACCTCGACACTGTCGCCAACTGCATCGAGGATCTGCGGCAACATACGGATTGACGAGAGCGCCCCATCGAGCTGGCGCCCGCCATGGTTTGAGACCACAATCGCATCGGCGCCCAGCTTGGCGGCCATTTTGGCATCCTCGGCATCCAGAATGCCCTTGAGGATGACCTTGCCGCCCCACATCTCAATCAGTTTTCCGACCTTGTTCCAATCCAGCGTCAGATCGAACTGTTCGGCGGTCCACGCGCCCAGCGAGGACGCGTCGGAGATGCCATCCACATGGCCCACGATATTGCCGAATTCGCGGCGCTTGGCGCTGAGCATTTCGATGCCCCAGGTCCATTTGGTCATCAGATTGGCAATCGTCTTGGGCGTGAGTTTCGGCGGAGCAGAAAGGCCGTTCTTGAGATCCTTGTGCCGCTGACCGAGGATTTGCAGATCGAGTGTGATCACCAGCGCCGAACAGCCTGCGTCCTTGGCGCGCTGGATCAGGCGGCGGACGTAGTCTTCGTCTTTCATCGTATAGAGCTGGAACCAGAAGGGTCTGGAGGTAAATCCCGCCACGTCCTCGATCGAGTTGATTGACATGGTCGACAGCGTAAAGGGCACGCCAAACTTTTCGGCGGCACGCGCGGCCTTCATCTCGCCATCGGCATGCTGCATGCCGGTCAGGCCCACGGGGGCGAGGGCAACGGGCATGGCCACATCCTCACCGATCATCTGGGTCTTGGTGGACCGGCCCGACATATCGACCGCAACGCGCTGGCGCAGGCGGATCGCGTCGAAATCGGAACTGTTGTCGCGGAAGGTCTGCTCGGTCCAGCTGCCACTTTCAGCGTAATCGTAGAACATCCGGGGGACACGGCGTTCATAAAGACGGCGCAGATCTTCGATGGTGGTGATGACAGCCATGTCGGTCCCTTCCCTTTGGTCAGGCTGGGTTACCAATGTCGGCCCGGATTCTCAATGGGGCACATTTTCCCCACTTGAAAGAAATCCAATATCACGCTAGATAGTTCGATATCGTATTTTATAATGGAGCACACTCATGACGCTGTCCCGTCGCAAGACCCTCGCCCTGATCGGCGGGGGCACGATCCTGGCTGCAACCTCTGCGGCCGCGATCGCCGTCACCCGCACACCGCAGGCCGCAATTGCGCCCTGGAGCCTGGCGGGCGGTTATGACGACCCACGCTTGCGCGCGCTGAGCTTTGCGATCCTGGCGCCGAACCCGCACAACCGGCAACCCTGGAAGGTCGATATCGCGACCCCGGGTGAGGTTGCCCTCTATGTCGACGGCGACAGGCTTTTGCCACATACGGATCCCTTCAGCCGTCAGATCGTAATCGGGCTGGGGTGTTTTCTGGAAGTGATGCGGATGGCGGCCCTCGAAGAGGGTCTGGCGGTCGAGACGGTGGTTTTCCCCGAAGGATCCGCCCCGGACCGGCTCGATGCGCGGCCCGTGGCGCTGTGCCGGTTCGTTGAGACCGAGGCGGCGCGCGATCCGCTGTTTGCGCAGGTTCCGCATCGCCGGACGCTGAAAGAGCCCTTCGACGTCGCGCGCCCGGTTGACCGCTCGGTGCTGGACCGGGTCCTGGCTGCGGCACGCGCGACGCAGGTCGCGGGAACTGTGGACCCACAGGATATCGGTGCATTGCGGGAGCTGAGCCGCGAAGCGCTGCGGATCGAGATCGAGACACCGCGAACCTATAAGGAGAGTGTGGATCTGTTTCGCATCGGGCGCCGGGAGGTGAACGCGAACCCAGACGGCATCGACTTTTCGGGCCCGATGTTCGAGGCGATGGCCCTGACCCGCACCTTTACTCGCGAGGCCGCATTGAACCGTGAGAGCATGGCCTATACCGAGGGGCTCAAGGCGGTCTATGCGAATGCTGAAACGGCGATGGGACATCTGTGGCAGGTGACCACCAGCAACACCCGCGCCGATCAGATCTCCGCAGGGCGCGATTGGGTCCGGTTGAATCTTGCGGCCACGGCTGAGGGGCTGGGGATACAACCGCTGAGCCAGGCATTGCAGGAGTACCCGGAGATGGCGGTGCTTTATGACCAGATCCACGGCAGGCTGGCGCCCGAGGGCGGGATCGTGCAAATGTTCGCACGGATAGGATATGGCCCCCAAGTGGGGGCAAGTCCGCGTTGGCCTTTGGAGGAAAAGATTGTCTGACAGCCCGGGGGACCCGACAGCGTTGTTTCAGGTGTTCAACGAAATCGGGATCATCGAACAGCTCAGCCGGACCCTGCTGGAGGCGCGGTTGCCCAAAGGGCTGATCGCGCCCCATTTCTCGGTGCTCAATCATCTGATCCGGGTGGCCGATGGGCGCACACCGGTCGAGCTGGCGCGGGCGTTTCAGGTGCCCAAGACCTCGATGACGCATACCGTATCGGGCCTGCAAAAGCATGGATTGGTCCAGGTGCGTCCCAACCCGAACGACGGGCGCAGCAAATGTGTGTGGATCACCGAGGCGGGCCGTACCTTGCGCGATCGGACGATTGCGGATCTGGAGCCGGATTTTCAACAGCTGGTGGCAGGCATGGATCTGGAACGGGTGTTGGGTATTCTGCCCGTTCTGACGGACATGCGGGTGTTTCTGGATGCCCATCGCAACGCAGAAGGCCCGCGCGACCGCGAGTTTCGCAACGCGAGATGATCCCGCAGAGCGCGTGCCGCGCATGCCTTGTTTTTTGCACATTCCGTGCGATGGGCGCTCTGGTCCGGTCTGTGGCGTTTCTCGTGGTTCCGCGCATCTGGTGTGCGGTGGAGTTTTTCGTATTTAAGAGCGAGAAGAAGCAGGGGGGATGTGCATGTTCTTTGACGATTTGCCGGTTGGGTTTCGCTTTGAGACAGGTGCGCGGACGCTTACGGCCAACGCGATCAAGGTCTTTGCGCAGGAGTGGGATGCGCAACCCTTTCACCTGGATGAGGCGGCGGCGCGCGCCTCGCCTTATGTTGGGCTGATTGCCAGCGGGTTCCATACGATCCTGACCGCATTCAACCTCACACTTGAAGCGAGCGATTGGTCGCAAAGCTCGATGGGGTCGCCGGGCATGGAGACTGTCCGCTGGATCAAGCCGGTCTATGCGGGCGATACGATCCACGTGCGGGCCGAGGTCGTGGACGCCCGCGCGTCTCGCTCCAAACCCGACCGGGGCTTTGTCGAGCTGCAATATGATACCGTCAATCAGGACGATGTACTTGTGGCCTCATACCGGGCCACCCATATGCTCCGGCGCCGTCAGGCAGTATGAGCACCGTTTGCGAGGTCGCGCACGAAGTTCAGCACATCGCTCACCGGCTTGCCTGCGCCGATCTGTGCCACAATGGCCGAGCCCACAACGGCGCCATCGGCGACCTGGGCGATGGTTCTGGCGCGCTCGGGCGTGGTGATACCAAAGCCCACGATGACCGGCAGATCGGTTTGCGATTTGATGCGTGCCACTTCGGGGCCGACATCGGTGGCTTGCGCTTCGGCAGCACCCGTGATGCCGGTGATCGAGACATAGTAGACAAAGCCGGAGGTGTTTTGCAGCACCCGGGGCAGGCGCTTGTCGTCGGTAGTCGGCGTGGCCAAGCGGATGAAATTGAGGCCTGCCTCCTGCGCGGGAAGACACAGCTCGGCATCTTCTTCGGGGGGCAGGTCGACGATGATCAACCCGTCGATCCCGGCCTTTTTCGCTTCGGCCAGAAAGCGGTCGACGCCGCGGCTGTAGATCGGGTTGTAATAGCCCATCAATACGATGGGCGTGCTGTCATCGCTCTGGCGGAAATCGCGCACCATTTCCAGCGTCTTGGCAAGGGTCATACCGCCTTCGAGGGCGCGTTGGCCCGCGCGCTGGATCGTGGGTCCGTCGGCCATGGGGTCTGTGAAAGGCAGGCCAAGTTCGATAATGTCGACACCGGCCTCTGGCAGGCCTTTGACCAGCTCCAGCGAGGTAGCCAGGTCGGGGTCGCCCGCCATGACATAGGCGACAAAGGCCTTTTTGTTGCGTGCCTTGAGATCAGCGAATTTGGTGTCGATGCGGGTCATGGGCGGCCTCGTCCTGATGGGATCGTGCCGTCCTGCCAAATGGTCGGGGGGAAATCAATGCGACTTCGGCCAGGGCCTGGTGATTTTTTGGCGCCGCGCCCGGGTCCGACGGGCGTGTTTGAGTGGGACATGATACCGGACCAGCAGCGCATCGACACCGGGGTTGAACGTATCAATGCCCGCATTTGACTTGTGAGAAACGGCCACCGAAAGGATCCGCTCGTTTTCGAACCGATAGCCGACACCCAAGAGCGAGCGGAAATTGAGTGTTGTGCCCAGATCGTTGCCGGGTGAGGCCGCATCGTAGAGCCCGGGCATCAGGCTGAGATCGACAAACCATCCCGAGGGCCAGGCCCAGCGCCCGTAGAGCCCTGCGGCCACATAAACGTCGCTCTCGCCGGTGACGCTGACATGGGCGCCAAACGACAGGGCCAGCTTGTCGCCCTGGTAGAACGGGGTGTGCCGGTAGGTCGCGCTGAGGATCCCGGTATCGGTGCCCTGACGGGCATAGTCGGCATGGCCCACCCCCAGCATCATTTCTTGAGAGGCGGCAGGTGTCGCAAGCAGGCAGACGAGCAGAACGGAGCGGGTAAATGAGTGTCGTTTCATAATAGCGGTCGATCATCCAAAGAGGGTCAGTATGGTCCCTTGGATGGCGAGGTGCAACACCCCGATCCAGGGGGTGGATGGCCCGGCTTGCGCCCCGCCGCAGGGCTGATAGAAGCGCGTCGCGGATCGGATCAGAGCGAAAGGGCTGCGAATGGGTTTCAAGATGGGGATTGTCGGGCTGCCCAATGTGGGCAAGTCCACCTTGTTCAATGCGCTGACACGGACCGCCGCGGCACAGGCCGCGAATTTCCCGTTCTGCACGATCGAGCCCAATGTGGGCGAGGTGTCCGTGCCCGACCACCGGCTGGACCGGCTGGCGGAGATCGCGGGATCCAAGCAGATCATTCCCACGCGGATGACCTTTGTCGATATTGCCGGGCTGGTCAAAGGCGCCTCCAAAGGGGAGGGGCTGGGCAACCAGTTTCTGGCCAATATCCGCGAGGTGGATGCCGTTGCCCATGTGCTGCGCTGTTTCGAGGATGGCGACGTCACGCATGTCGAGGGGCGGGTCGATCCGGTGGCCGATGCCGAAACGATCGAGACCGAGTTGATGCTGGCCGATCTGGAATCCATCGAAAAACGCCTCCAGAACATCGTGCGCAAGGTGCGCGGTGGCGACAAGGAGGCCGTCCAGCAACAGCGCTTGATGGAAGCCGCCAAGACCGCGCTGGAAGACGGCAAGCCCGCGCGCACCGTGGAAGTGGATCCCGAGGATGCCAAGGCCTGGGGCCTGCTCCAGCTTCTGACCACCAAGCCAGTGCTTTATGTCTGCAACGTCTCGGAGGCAGAGGCCGCGCAAGGCAATGCGCATTCCGCCGCAGTGGCCGAGATGGCCGCGGCCGAGGGCAATGCCCATGTCATCATCAGCGCGCAGATCGAGGAAGAGCTGGCGCAGCTTGAACCGGATGAGGCAGCGATGTTTCTGGAGGAAATGGGACTGGCCGAGCCGGGGCTCGACCGCTTGATCCGGGCAGGCTATGCGCTTTTGGATCTGCAAACCTATTTCACGGCCGGACCGAAAGAGGCGCGGGCCTGGACGATCCCGGCTGGCGCCACCGCACCACAAGCCGCCGGCGTGATCCATGGCGATTTCGAGAAAGGCTTCATCCGGGCCGAAACGATTGCCTATGACGATTACGTCACGCTGGGGGGCGAGCAACCGGCCAAGGAGGCGGGCAAGATGCGGGCCGAGGGCAAAGCCTATGTGGTGCAGGATGGCGACGTGCTGCATTTCCTGTTCAACACATGATCGGGTGGCCTGACCGGCTGTCCATGCCACAGGCATGCGATCCGGGCCGAACAGGTCTTTGGCTTTCGCGCTGCATGCGCGATCACGGGGCGCGATCCTGCGCTGAGATGCGATGGGTTTGATCCGTCCACAGTATCGCATAGGCGGACAAGGTGCGCGACGATCGGAAAACTCAATCTTTCACGATCGTTGCGCCGCGCCTCTGCTGCCCGGGCGGCTCGGTTCGCGATGGCTGTCGGCAAAGGCTTTGCCAGGGCGAGCAGGCAAGCAACACCGGCAAGTCCGCCGCCCTGCCGCAACGTAAAACCGCGCGCCCGTGGGACGGGCACGCGGGTAACTGTCCGGTGAGTGGGGATGTTGCGCGATCAGCGACGGCCGGATTCGAAATTGCGGTCCGGTGAGCCGAATTTCTTGTTGAACCCTTTGAAAGATCCTTTGGATGTGTCGGCACGCTGATCGAGGGTGGTGGCGGCTTTGGCAACCGCGCCGACCGACTGGGAGACAGCATAGCTGCGTGCGTCGTCATATCCACGATCCGAATGGAAGCTGCTGGCAGCGGCGGCGCCGGCGCTGAGGGTTGCGATCAGAAGGGCGGCGGCAGGCATTGCGAAACGTGTCATCGGAGATATCCTTGTCTTCGGTGTGGGTCGCCCTGTCGGGGGCGGGTTTGGATCGATGACGCTCACATGAGGGCTTGGGGGGCGGGTTTCAAAACACGTCTGTTCACCGCGCTGTGCGCGCTTGTCACTCAGGGTGTCGATGCGTGCGTGGCGTGATGTCAGTCTGGCTTAAAAGCATCTAAATTCAAGAATTTACAGAATTCTTTGATGTTGCAACCTTTCACGGATCACCGATTGGAGCGCGCAATGTGGCGTTTGGGTTTGTCATCTTGAACCGCCTCGTCTGAGCCCGCTCCGAAACCCAGGCCGCGTGCGTTTCTGCGATCTCTTTGGTGCGGGGCCTGAACTCAGCCTGCTCGTCGCTTCGCGCTCGATCGAGGGAATGATCCCGGCGCGGACCGATATAGCGGCTGTCGCGCAATGGTTCTTGGAGACGCCGCGTCTGCGCCCGCAGCCCTGGTCGAAAGCCGCGCAAGACGCCGGTGAAGTAAGACAGTCGCCGCTGCGAAAGGCGCAAACGCATCGAGATAATGCTCGACAGGCTTAAGGATTGGGGTCGACCCTTCTGTCAGACAGACGGCGTTCATGACCTCACCGTCGCAAGCCGATATGGCAGAGGCCCAAAAATCTTCCTGTCCGCCAGCACACTCGCCGTAACCGGACTTCTTGGGCCGTGAGTTGACCCGCAGCCATGCAAGCCTAACCCGGCACGCCTGCGAAAACTCGGCAATGTCAGAACGCCCGGGTGAGGCCAATCGACAGCCGTGTGTTGTCATATTCATAGAGGGCTAGCGACGAGTTCTGGCGTTCAAATCCGAGTTCCAGCAAAGGCGTGAAACCGCGCGCCTGCCAGTTGCGATTGCTCACGCGCAGTGTTGTGTAAAACCTCTCATCCTGTCGCCGGATCCCTAACAACGGATGGGGACCATCGCGGCTCAAACGGCTTCGCTCCACCTCAAGCCCGATTTGCAAGCCGCCTGTGAACAGGTATTGCGTGCCGACGGTGAGACCCAAAGTAGATCCGGCATCGGCGGCACTTGGTGTTGATCTGTCCTCGACATAGCCACTGCCATACAGCTGAAACCGAGGCGACAGGTTATGCGCATAGCGCATCTGCAACCGAGTTTCCCGGGCTGTTCGCAGACCTGGACGGTCATAGTCGATCTGTTGAAGGCGCGCGCTCATCAGAAGCGCTCCGGATTGTCCGATAAGCTGACCGTAGCGCAGGGTCAGGCCCGAGGTGAGCGAATAGCGGTTTCCATCAATCCACCGCTGTGCCGTATGAAGGGTTGCACTGATCTGGCGTGCCCGGTCCCCGAACGTCACAAGGCCGAGGCGGCCGGTCACTGTGACATCGTCGAACGCTTTGTCGGACCCGAAGAACCGCCCGTCGAAAGACAGGCCGATGCGCGCGCGGGTGTCCTTGCCGAGCCGGGGCAGCAATGCGCCACCCAGTATGACGCGCACGCCGGTTGCGGATTGCTCACGCGCGGCCGGGTCGATGAGAATGGGCAGGCCACCGATCACGATGGAGTCCGCGGCCGTGCGCCGCGCCGCATTGGTTTCGGGTGTCAGAGCAAAGCTGAAAAAACCCTGCCAGGATTTACGCCGGTTCAGCGTCTCAAGCCGTGCGTCCAGCGCTGCGGCTGTCTCGGGATCGTCGACGGATCCGCGCAACAGGCTGAAATGGTAATGCGCGCGGTCATCCTGTTCGGCAGCCATCAATGCCGAGGCCAGTTCCAGCCTGTAGGTGGCACTGCGTGGATTAAGCGACACCAGCTTTTCCAGAACCGGAAGCGCCTTTCGCGGGCGCTGCTCTCGACCGTAAGCCACAGCCAATGCCCAAAGCCGACGTTCCTGCTCAGCGACGCTGGCAGGTGTATAATCTTCCAAGAGAGCGATGGCTTGCTGGGTGTCTTGATGTTCGATCAGCGCTTCTGCCGTGTTAAGCGGGCTCGCCCAGGCCGTAGAAGACCAGAAAAAGCATAGCAGGACGATCAAGATCCGGGAAATGGTCACGATACCTTTGTCAATGTCCCACGGACCACCAATCGGGATCGGTTGTCCGTGGGCAGAGGCCAATCAATAGATTAGGTAATGAAATGCGCGGGTTTATTGCCGTTCCACGTAATAGGTGCCCGAGATAGAGCCGTCGAATATCCCTGACAAAGGCGCTGTACCAGCAGCTCTGAATCCACCCACAGCGGTGCCTGCCGCGGCGGTGCCGCCCGAACCGAAAAAGCCGCCACCCAATAGAACGTTTGCCTCGGCGGTTTGACCGTTCAGTGTCAGATCACCGGCCAGCGGCACGGTCATCGACCCTGCGTCCACTGTGACCTGACCGGCCACGGTGTTCAGCGTGTTTGAGTTGCGGATGATGGCACTCGGCAGGTTCGGATCGACGCTGAGCGAGCCCGAGATCGCTTCGACAGTCGTGCCGCCATCCGTCGTGCCGCGGAAATTCGACGCGCCGCCGGAAAACGGGTTGGGTGTCGCCCCTTCGGTCCAGTCAATGGCAAGGTTCACATCAGCCACGAGTGAGCCCGCAATATTGCCGGAGGCATCTCCGACTTGCGCTTGCATCGCGCCAACATAATTGCCTTTCAGTGTCGTCGGCATGTCAGATGTCGGGATCGTCATGCTCACACGATCAAACTCGCTTTGGTAATTGGCAAATGTCACAGTGCCGCCGCCGGATGATCCGCCCCCGCCGCCGCTTGCCGCGGTGGCACCGCCTCCGTTGCTGTCAGATCCCAGGCAGCCAGACAGTGCAGTGGTGGCAATCAGCACTACACCCATATTCAAAATCGCAGACTTTTTCAAAGTAATCCCCTTTCCTGCGGGCTTCTAACCCGTTATGAAAGAAAGGTATTTCAGCTGCTCGCCAAGATGTCTGCCCCCCGTTCAGGGGGGCCACGGGACAGTAATTTTGATTATGGTGTTTTGCCATGGGGCGGCGGCACCCAACCCGAAGCCCTTGCCCACGGCCGTCAAATCGAGAGTGTAAGAAACCAATGTGTCTGTGTGACCCCGTCATCTCATCGAGAGTCGCATCGCATGTTCTTATCGAACGGCCACCCGGTGACACATGCGCAGACATCATGAGGCGGGCGCGGTTATGAAGCACATCCTGATTGTGGAAGACATCGCAGAGACCCGGCTCTGGCTGCATGACATTGCTGTCGTTGCATACCCTGAGGCACAGATAGATTGCGCCCCATTTCTGCGGGACGCGCGCGCGATGTTGGAGGAAAAAGTCTATGATCTCGCGCTCATCGATATCGGCCTGCCCGATGGTTCGGGCGTCGATGTTCTGCGCATTCTGCGCGGGCATGGTGCGCCGACCATCTGTGTGGTCACCACAGTGATGAGCGATGATGCAACCGTGGTTGCGGCCTTGTCTGCGGGGGCAGATGGGTACCTATTGAAAGAAAACCCCTCAGATGTGTTGGCCCGGCAGCTCAGTCAGATTGGCGCTGGCATTCCGGCGTTGTCCCCTCCCATCGCCCGGCGCATTATGCAGCATTTCCGCCTGACAGGCCCGGTCAGCCGTAACGAACACCAGTTAACACAGCGCGAGACGGATGTGCTGTCGCTGATTGCACGCGGTCTGCGAAATGCCGAAGTCGCCGATGAATTGGATTTGGCCGAAAGCACCATTGCTGGCTATATCAAGGGGATATACCGCAAGCTGGGTATTTCATCCAGGGCCGAGGCGTCATGGCACGCAACGCAGATGGGGCTGACGGCGAAGGATCCAGGAACGCCGTCATAGCTGGATTTAGTCGGCGGCTTGCCCAGCAATGATCCCGGACGCAACCTGCCCCGATAGCGGAAATGTGGCTGTGATGGATGTGCCGGTTCCCTGATCGCGGATCTCAAATGTGCCATCCAAGGCGCGCACACGGTCATGCATGCTTTGTAATCCCGATCCTGTGCCGGTGCTGTTTTCACTCAGACCGCGCCCGTCATCGGTCATTTGAACAGTGATCTGATCCGGGCGGTAATCGATGTGAACACTTGCGGATCTGGCCGAGGAATGGCGGATAATGTTGCTCACCCCCTCACGCACCAGTGACCGCAATGCGTGTGCCGGATCAGGTGCCAGCGCGGTGTCTGGCTGTCCCTGCGCTTCCCAGTTCAAAGTGATCCCCGTCGGTTCGAACCGCTCGGCTGTTTCGGCACGCAGATCCGCAAGAGCTTCTTCAACCGGAAGGCCGGGGCGCGTGGCGTTACGGATGATGTCTCTTAGATCGCTCAGGGTTTGCCCGATCATCAAGTCCTTGCGTTCAAGCGCGGGACTGTGCAGCGCGCTCATCAACTGGGCGCCGATATTGTCGTGCATGTCGCGCGCGATCCGTGTCCGCTCTTCTGCGACGCCCAGATCATAGGCGCGGCGCCCTTCCTCCGCACGTGACATGATATCGACCAGGTGCTGCGCTGTCCGCAGGTGACGCGGTCCGAACAGTCCCCTGCCACGCCAGGGGTGGCGCAGCACCATTGCAGGCATCGCCGCGGTTGCGGGGACAAACAGCGTGACACCATCATCGCGGATCACAGGCCGGGGATCGGCATTCTCCGCCATAACCAGCTCAAGCGGTTCGAACAGGGTGTTGAACAGCTCCCCCCATCGCAGATTGCGATTGTCGCGATCGGGCTCAAACGCAACATCGAAGATGGACTGAAACAGCTCATGCTCTTGCATGCGTTTGCGCTGGAACAGCGATCGCCAGAACACATCTCGCGTCGGCAGATAGACCAGCGCAACCAGCAATAACGACAACCCGAGCGAGGCGCGTGCATCCCATGACAGAAGAAAGATCAGCGCAATATCTATGGTAATCAACAGGATCGCACCCGCGACATAGAAAAGGACGTAAAACGCCCATTCGCCAAGCTCGAACACCCTGTACCGGGTCAAGCCAACGGCCATCCCAATGTAGACCAGCAGAAACGATGAGAAGGCGAACCGCTCATCCACCAGTGGCGCAAGGCCCAGCGCAATGGGTGCGGCCACCAGTGCGATGAAAATGCCAGATCCCACTATGATGGAAATGCCCAGCCAAATCGCGATGGCACGTTCCTTGGGAAAGCGCCGGGTGGCGAAGTACTGACCGATCACAGCTGTGATCATACATAACATCTCAAGAAAGGTGATGGTATGTATGATCATCAGCCCCTCGACCGGGCCGAGCAGCGCGGCGACGGTCCAGCCACCAAATCCCACGACTGCGGCGGCCGTCAAAACCTGGTGAAAGGGCAGGCGCACGGGATAGCGCAGCAACAGCACCGTCATGACGATTCCAAACAGCGATGCCCCCAACGCGTTGACCCGGTAGAGTGGCACCAAAACCTCGGCCGGCATGACCACACCAACACCCCCAAGCGGCGCGTAAGCAAAAGTGAACGTCATCGTGGCCAAGCCACTGAGCGCAAACAGCGTCACATCAGGGTTGCGCGGCTTCAAAGCCCAGATCCACGCGGCGATCAAAAATGCACCCATACCCGTCAGGATTTGCACCCAGAACCTGAAATCCTGCTGCCAAAGCGCGCTCAGACCGCTGACATTCTGTTGCCGGTCCTGCCCATAGATTGTCAGTCCACACACCACCAGCATCGCTGTCGCAGCAACAGCAAAGAGAACGGAAAGACGGGCGGCGGGCGTGTGCAGGGACCTAAACAACGAATAGCCTTTTTTTGAATTTCATGTGACCGCAGGACGCATTGTTGCCATCACAGTCCACTTCCAGATGCAATGCAACGGGAGAGCTGCAAACCCCCTGTTCAGGGGGTTGCAAGCTTTCGAGGCATGACGTGGGCCGCACGGCGCTGGTGGCGTCCCGGTCTCAAGGCGGTCCCGAACTCAGACGAATGGGTCTTCCGTTTCGAGATCTGTGATCTCCTTTTCGTCGAAGACCAGCAGACAACAAATCGCAGCTTACGTCAGTGTCCGATTTTCAGGGCTCAACTCACTCAAAAGTTGATGATTTCGAGGAGCTTGTCTTTGCGGAGGCCGCATGGAGCTTGGCTGGCGGGCGCGGCAATGCGCCAGTCTGCTTTCTCATCGGAATCCCCAGCTATGCTCACAGCACAAACGGCCAGGCGAGTGCGGCAGATGTGTAACACAGAATTGCTTCTCGTGCAACAAATCCGGGCGCCTAAGTTCTTGATTTTATGGGTAAAATTAAATGGCTGGGATGGTAGGATTCGAACCTACGATACACTGTACCAAAAACAGTTGCCTTACCACTTGGCTACATCCCAACAGTGACCGGCTAATTACGCCGCTCTGGCGTGCTGTTCAAGACCAATTTTGAGGAAAACGGGCTTCAAATTTTCACGCTATTCCTGACGCAGCGTTTCACGGTTCAGAAGATCGTCCTCGCTCAGTTCTTCGCGCTCGGCATTCACAATGCGTTCAAGGGCCGCTTCGTCGCTGGCCTGAACATCCTGGGGTCGCAGGTCGGGCTCTGCTTGCGGGGCAGGGGGCACAGGAAAAGCGGTCTCCTGATCCGTGCCATAGGACCCGACACCCAGCACACGCAGCGTGGTTTCCGGCATTACGATTCCCTCGGTGTCGAAGGCCGCCATGCACATGCGCCAGGCCTCGCTGCGCGCTTTGAGATAGCTCGTTTCGTGCTGCGCGATCCAGCCTGCGACCTTGATAATGACGGCACTGTCGCCCAGTTCCTCGATCCAGACCGAGGGTTCGGGGCTTTCAAGCGTAAAGGGCAGGGCCTTGACAGTGTCCAGCGCCAGCGCCTGAGCCGCCGCCAGATCGGTGTCATAGGCCACGCCCAGGTCAATCAGGAACCGCCGCTCATCATTGCGGGAATAGTTCACGATCCGGCTTTTGAAGACGGTCGCGTTGGGGATGCGGATGTGATTGCCGTCAAAGCTCAGCAGGATCGTGGCACGGCTGGTCAGGCGGATCACCTTGCCGATATCGCCTTCGATTTCGACCGTGTCATTGGGGGCAAAGGGCTGGCGGATCGACAGCATGATCGACGCGATAAAGTTTTCAACCGTGTCACGCACGGCAAAGCCGATGGCCAGCCCGACAATACCGGCCGCCCCGAGAATGGTCGAGAGCAGCGCGGTCGCCCCAAGAATATCGAGCGCAACGACCAGACCGCCGATCATAAAGGCCAGTCTCAGGATCTGGCGGTAGATATCGGCGATAAAGGCGTTGGGCGCCAACCGGTCCCAGGGTTGACGCATCCGCGCGATGACAAGGCCTGCAAAAACCACCAGCAGAAAGGCCGCCACAGCCACCGCAGCCAGCGGCAAGAAGGCCACGAATTGGGCCAGGCGGGCGCGAAACCTGTCCATCGCAGGGTTAAGGCGTTCAACCACATCCGTGGTCTCGGTCACGTCGTTCTCGATCGCGACCACCCCCTCGACACGGCCTGCCAGCTCATTCAGCCGTGCGGCAGATGCGGTGTCGAGTGTCGTGCCCCGAAAGGTGACGATGCCCGAGGTGACCGTGACCGTGACATCGCTGTAGCCTCCCAGCTCGGTCAGGATATCGCGGATGCGTACCGCGATGGCGGCATCCTGGACCGCGCTGTCTTCCACTGCGATGGTGCCGGTTGGCTGGCTTTCGTCTTGGGCATGGCCGGGCAGGGGCAGCAGCAGGCAAAACAGGCAGGCGACAAGCAAGCGCATCATGAAATGGATCCGTCTCGAAATGGGTCCACCCAGCTTAACCTGCCTTGCGCCTCAGGCAATGGGGATCGCGCTGTGATCAATCCCGCCCGGTCCGAACCAGAATGGCTCCGGCGCGATTGCCCGCCTCGACAGCTTCATGCGCGGCTGCGGTGTCGGCCAGCGCAAAGGTTTCGGCGACCGGGCAAGTCAGTGCTCCGGCAATGAGCGCCGCGTTCAAATGGTCGATGGCGGCTGCGCGCTGGCTTGGGGTCAGCAGATAGATCAGTGCCATTTCCAAGGTCACGGCCTTGAACATCAGTGGATAGAACGGCAACACGGGCGCCATCGACTGAGCCGAGCCATAGGCGCAGATCGTCCCGTTCTCGGCGATGACGGCGGTATCGGTTGCGGCGTTGAGGCCGAACTCGACCTCAACGATCCGGTCAATAGGTGCGCCGTCACTGGCCGCCAGGATGGCCTGCGCCAGATCGGGCCGGGTGAAATCGAAAACGGCATCGGCACCAAGGGCTGCGACCCGCTCCAGCCCCGCACCGCGTGCGGTGGCGATCACCTGCGCACCGCCCCATTTGGCCAGTTGCACGGCCAGAAGCCCCACCGTGCCTGCGGCCCCTTGGACCAGGACGGTTTTGCCTGCGACCGGCCCACCGTTAAAGACCGTGTGAACCGCAGTTAGGCCCGGAATGCCAAGGATCGCGCCGGTTTGCAGATCGATATCGCGTGGCAGGGCAACGGCCTGTTCGGCAGGCAGGGTGATTTCGGATGCCGCCGTGCCGAAGGCGCGTCGCCACTGACCGTTCCAGATCCAGACAGGTTCACCTAAGCGGGCAGGGTCCACGTCTGCGCCGACATCGGCAATCACGCCTGCGCCGTCGCTGTGCGGAATGATGGCGGGGAAAGGAAGTTCGGTCACTCCTGCGCGCGCGCCCGCCCGCGCTTTGACGTCCGACGGGTTGACCCCGGACCAGCGCAGCGCCACGCGCACCTCGCCCGGCTCAGGTGTTTGCCTGGCAACCTCTTCGAGGTGCAAGACATCCCGTGCGGCGCCGAATGCGCGATAGATCATGGCCTGCATCTGGATTTCCTTCCTGTTGTCATGCCGCCACGTTCCCTCTGGCCCAGTAGCGAGACCGGGGTAGCATGGCCAGGACAAGGAAAGGAAGTGAGATGCAGTATCTGCGCACCCCCGACAGCCGCTTTGAAGGCCTCAAGGATTATCCATTCGCGCCGCACTATGTCGCGCTAGCCGACGGCGACGGGGGCAGTCTGCGGATGCACTATCTCGATGAGGGACCATCGGACGCGCCTGCGGTCTTGTGCCTGCATGGGGAGCCGTCGTGGTCGTATCTCTATCGCCACATGATACCTGTCTTCACAAAAGCCGGGCACCGCGTGTTGGCGCCCGACCTGATCGGATTCGGAAAATCCGACAAACCGACCGAGCGGAGCGACTACACCTACCAGCGGCATGTGGATTGGATGACCGAGTGGCTGACCGGCCTCGACCTGCACCGGATAACTCTGGTTTGTCAGGACTGGGGCGGGTTGATCGGACTGCGCCTGGTGGCGGCCATGCCCGATCGGTTTGACCGGGTGGTGACGGCGAATACAGCGCTCCCAATAGGCGATCAGCCGATGGGGGAGGCGTTTGAGGCCTGGCGCGCTTTTTCCCAGGAGGTCGAGATCTTTCCCGCGGGTCGCATCATCTATGGCGGCACGACGTCCAAGATCGACGGGGAAGAGATTGCCGCGTATGATGCGCCCTACCCGGATGAGCGTTACAAAGCGGGCGCGCGGCAGTTTCCGATGCTTGTCCCCTCGACGCCCGACGACCCGGCATCCGCGCCCAATCGCGCGGCTTGGGAGGTGTTGCGCGGCTTCGACAAACCCTGGCTCACCGCCTTTGGCGCGGATGACAAAGTCATGGCGGGCATCGACCGGGTGTTCCAAAAGATGATCCCTGGGGCTGCAGGTCAGCCGCATACCATCCTGCCGGAGGCCGGGCATTTCCTTCAGGAGGATGTGGGGCCCGAGCTTGCGGCCTTGATCACTGCATTCATCTCGGCGACGCGCTGAACGGCGAGGGGGCGATATGCGAGGCTCTGCCTCGCGCTCCGGGGATATTTTGGGCCAGAAGAAGCCATTGGCGCCCCTGCTTCTTCTGGCCCTAAATATTCCCGGGGGAGCGCGTAGCGCGGGGGCAGAGCCCCCGAAAGGAACACCCGATGGTCTCAGTCGCGCAGCTCGTCCGGGGCCACACCCCAGAGCGCGGACTTGCGTGCCCAGCCGCGAAACCCGCCAGACGAGACGCGGCACCACTCCGGCTCGCATTTGCCCAGCCGTGCGACAACACCGTTCTCGAATGCGGCCACGACCGCCGCTGCGGTCTCGGGGCGCGCGTGGATTGTGAGCATATCCTGCTCGACCAGGACAGTTCTTGCGCCGGACAGGAGCGCATAGTGGACCCAGCCGCCCTGCCCGTCACGATCCTGGACCCGGCGCCAATGGCCATGTTCGGCGGTGATCTGCAGCGGCATGTCGCGGCGCTTGAACACCCAGTCAATGCGGTGGCTAAGCGACGGGCCACGACGGACATTGCCCTCTGACGCCTTCATCGACACATAACGTGGCAGGGGCAGGTTGGTGACCGGGCCGCGTGCCACCTCCTGGGCCACGGCACTGCCCGCGACAGCTACCACCAAAAGAGCCGCCAGGGCGCGTGTAAATCCCAAAAGTCGCGTGATCACTGTCTGCCTCGGTTCGTCTGCTCTGCTCTTTTTGCCGCGGGGGTTCTTGTGCCCCGTCACGGACTGGGCCACCATGCCATGCAATGGAACGGTTTGAAAAGCGCGGGGGGATAATCTGTGCCCAGAGAACGTCTGAGTGTTGTCGTGACGCGACGGTTACCCGATGCGGTAGAGACCCGGCTCAAGGAACTATTTGATGTAGCTCTGCGCGAAGACGACGCCCCTATGTCGCGCGATGAGTTGGCGGCCGCCCTTCAGACGGCTGATGTGCTGGTGCCCACGGTGACCGATGAGATTGACGCGGGACTGATTGCGCGGGCGGGCGACAGGCTCAAGCTGATCGCGAATTACGGTGCGGGAGTTGATCACATCGACGTGGCCACTGCCCGCCAGCGTGGCGTGCTGGTCTCCAACACGCCCGGTGTGCTGACCGACGATACCGCCGACATGACCATGGGTCTGATCCTGGCCGTCACCCGCAGGCTGCCGGAGGGGCTGAACCTGATGCAAAAGGGTGAATGGGATGGTTGGGCGCCCACTGCGCTTTTGGGTGGGCGGATTGCGGGTCGGCGGCTGGGTATTCTGGGCATGGGCCGGATCGGCCAGGCCGTTGCGCGCCGGGCTGCTGCCTTTGGCATGCAGATCCACTATCACAACCGCCGCCGCCTGCGCCCCGAAATCGAAGAGGCGTTTGAAGCCAGCTATTGGGACAGCCTCGATCAGATGGTGGCGCGGATGGATGTGATCAGTGTCAACTGCCCGTCGACGCCCTCGACCTTTCATTTGATGAATGCGCGGCGGCTCAAGCTGATGAAGCCGGATGCTGTGATCGTGAACACATCGCGCGGCGAGGTGATCGACGAAAACGCTCTGACCCGAATGCTGCGCGCGGGCGAGATCGCGGGCGCCGGTCTCGATGTTTACGAGCATGGCACCAACATCAATCCACGCCTGCGTGAATTGCCCAATGTGGTGCTCTTGCCGCATATGGGGTCGGCCACGATCGAGGGGCGGATCGAAATGGGCGAAAAAGTCATCATCAATATCAAGACGTTCGAGGATGGCCACCGCCCGCCCGATCAGGTGGTCCCATCCATGCTATAGCCCACCGATGGTCGGTGCACTGCGTGAGGAGCTGACATGAGATATGGATTGAGCGGTGCATTGATCGCCCTCTTGATGGGATGGGCGGGCCTGACCCAGGCTCAGCAGGTGACCGATGCCGTGGCGCCGGAGGCGCCGACAGCGCGTGCCGCAATGGCGCTGTCGGAGGATGTTATCGCAGCCTATGGGGCACGGGACGCAGGACAACCGGTTGAGGCACAGCGGTGGATGGTGTCGGCCGCCAACCCGCTGGCGGTCACCGCGGGGGCCGAGGTTTTGCGCCAGGGCGGCAGTGCCGCGGATGCGATGGTGGCCGTACAGGTGATGCTGGGGCTTGTGGAGCCGCAATCCTCGGGCCTGGGTGGGGGCGCGTTTCTGATCTGGTACGATGCGGCGTCGGGGGAGTTGACCACGCTTGATGCGCGTGAAACCGCGCCGCTTGCGGCCACACCGACGCTTTTTCAGGACGAAAACGGCGAACCTCTGGGCTTTTTTGACGCGGTTGTTGGGGGGCGGTCTGTTGGCGCGCCCGGCACGCCCGCGCTTTTGGCCGAGGTGCATCGACGCTGGGGGCGCACGCCCTGGCCCGATCTTTTCGAGGCCGGGATCGCGGTGGCGGAAGAGGGCTTTGCCGTCTCGCCCCGGCTTGCGGGTCTGGTGGCGCGCGATGCCGAGCGGCTGGGCCGGTTTGCTGAGACCGCCGCTTATTTCCTGCCCGGTGGGCAGCCGGTCGCCGAAGGCGCGATTCTGCGTAACCCGGCTTATGCTGCGACGCTGCGCGCATTGGCCAATGGCGGCGCGGATGCGTTTTACTCCGGCCCGATTGCCGCCGATATCGTGCGCACCGTGACCGGGGCCGAGGGCAATCCCGGCATGCTGTCGGCCATTGATCTGGCGCTTTATCAGGTGCGCGAGCGGCCAGCGGTTTGTGCGACGTATCGCGTGCATGAGGTTTGCGGGATGGGGCCGCCCTCATCGGGGGCGCTGACCGTTGGCCAGATCCTGGGCATGCTCGATGGGTACGATCTGGCCGCACTTGGCCCCCAAAGTGCCGAGGCCTGGAGGCTGATCGGCGACGCCTCGCGGCTCGCCTTTGCGGATCGGGGCCGGTACATGGCCGACAGCGATTTCGTGCCGATGCCGACCCAAGGGCTGGTGGCGCCCGAATACCTGGCGCAACGCGGCGCGCTTTTGGCGGGCGGGGATGCGCTGCCCGAGGTCAGCCCCGGCACTCCGGACTGGGATCATGCGCAGCTTTGGGCGGATGATGCCTCCATCGAGTTTCCGTCGACCTCGCATATCTCGATTGTGGACGGCGCGGGCAATGTGCTGTCGATGACGACGACCATCGAGAACGCCTTTGGGTCGCGGCTGTTGGTGCGGGGGTTCCTGCTGAACAACGAGCTGACGGATTTCTCCTTTCGCACGCATCGCGACGGCGTGCCGATCGCCAATCGGCTGGAGCCGGGCAAACGCCCGCGCTCGTCGATGGCGCCCACGATTGTGATGCGCGATGGTGCGCCGGTTCTGGCCATCGGTTCCCCGGGCGGTAGTCGGATCATCGGCTATGTGGCCAAGACCATCATCGCCTGGGCCGATTGGGGGCTGAATATTCAGGAGGCCGTGTCACTGCCCCATGCGGTCAACCGGTTCGGCACCTTCGATCTGGAGGAGGGCACCGGGGCGGAGACGCTGGCGCCCGCGCTGGAGGAGTTGGGATACGAGGTCGCGGTGCGGGCGCTGACATCGGGTCTGCATGCCATCGAGATCGGCGAGGGCCTGAAAGGCGCCGCTGATCCGCGCCGCGAAGGGATTGCGCTGGGCGAGTGATCGGCGCCTCAAGGTGCTTGCCGTGGATCGGGCGATAGGGCAGTCTTTGTGACCAATGCCTTTGGGAGGATTGAGAAGATGGTGCACACGACCGCGTTGCCGCGCAATGAAACCGGGATCGAGACGGTGCTGGGTATTCTCAAGCAAAGGTTCGGGGAGAAATTCCAGACCGGCCAGTCGATCCGCGAGCAGCATGGGCACACCACCACCTGGATCGTCAATCAGGCCCCTGACGGCGTGGTCTATCCGCAAGACACCGACGACGTCTCGCAGATCGTCAGGATCTGCGCCGCGCATAAGGTGCCGGTGATCCCGTTCGGCACAGGCACCTCGCTGGAGGGGCATGTCAACGCGCCCGCCGGCGGCATCTCGGTCGATCTGTCGGAGATGAACCGGATCCTGGCGGTGCATGCGGAGGATCTGGACGTGGTGGTCCAGCCCGGTGTCACGCGGGAGGATCTCAATACCCATCTGCGCGATCGGGGGCTCTTTTTTCCGATTGATCCGGGTGCGAATGCTTCGATTGGCGGGATGGCGGCGACGCGCGCCTCGGGCACCAATGCGGTGCGCTATGGCACGATGAAGGACAATGTGATCGGGCTTGAGGTGGTTACCGCCGACGGCACGGTGATGCGCACCGCCAACCGGGCCAAGAAATCCTCGGCCGGGTATGATCTGACACGGCTCATGGTGGGCTCCGAAGGTACGCTGGGCCTGATCACGGAGATCACCTTGCGCCTGCAAGGCATCCCGGAGGCGATCTCGGCGGCGCGCTGCTCCTTCCCATCCGTTGACGCGGCCTGTCAGGCGACGATGATGGCCATTCAATACGGGCTGCCGGTGGCGCGCATCGAATTGCTGGATGTCCTCTCGGTTCGCGCGATCAACACCTATTCCAAACTGGATCTGCCGGAAGAACCGCTTCTGTTGCTGGAGTTCCACGGCTCGGAAGCCAGTGTGGCCGAGCAGGCAGAGACGTTTCGCGCAATCGTCGAAGAGGTTGGCGGCAGCGGCTATCGGGCCGCGGCGACAACTGAGGAGCGCAACCGTCTGTGGCAGGCGCGGCACGATGCCTATTGGGCGATGCAGACGCTGCGGCCCGGCACCCAGGCCTTTGCCACGGATGTGTGTGTTCCGATCTCCCGTTTGGCGGAATGCGTCACGGCGAGCCAGGCCAAGCTGGCCGAGTTGGAGTTGATCGGCCCCATCGCGGGACATGTGGGGGATGGCAATTTCCATACCGCACTGCTGGTCGATATGGACGACGCGCAGGAGCGTGCCCGCGCGGATGCGTTTACCGGTTGGCTGGCGGATCTTGCGATCTCAATGGACGGGACCTGCACGGGCGAGCACGGGATCGGGCAAGGCAAGATGCCCTATCTGGAAAAGGAGCTGGGCCCCGCGACCGTGACGATGCGGGCGATCAAACGCGCGATGGATCCGCACAATATCCTCAACCCCGGTAAGATCGTCGCGGTCTGATCCAAAGGACACGCCTGCGGCGTGACACGATACCGGATTGGTGCGATGCGCGTGCGGTGCGCCATGGGGTTGGCGGCGGTGTTGCGTATTTTCAGCAAGAAGAAGGGGCAGGGTGCACCAGTTGCCCTGCGGGCGTCGCATTTGGGCGATGGCAGGTCGGCTGGCTTTGGCGGGCCTGGCGGTTTCGGCCTAAAACGGAAGCAATTCAGGTTCAGGGGAGTCGTCCGATGAAAACCCATGTCAAAGCTCTGGTTGTAGGTGGCGGCGCCGTTGGCACGTCGATTGCGTATCACCTGGCGCGGTTTGGCTGGGACGATGTCATGTTGCTGGAGCGCGATGAGTTGACCTCCGGCTCGACCTGGCATGCGGCGGGGTTGCTGCCCTATTTCAACATGTCTTATGCGACCACGCATATTCACGACTATTCGATCAAGTTCTACAAGACGCTGGAAGACGAGACCGGGCTGAACGCGGGCTTTTCGGTGGTGGGCAACCTGCGCATGGCGCAAAGCCAGGCGCGGATGGACGAGTATATGCTCTATGCCTCGACGGCCGAGACCTGTGGGGTGCCCTATGAGTGGCTGAGCCCTGCGCAGATCAAGGCGCGCTATCCGCTGGTGCGGACCGAGGATCTGGTGGGCGCGATCTTCCATCCCACCGATGGGTACATAAACCCCGCCGATGTGACGATGGCGATGGCCAAGGGCGCACGCCAGCGCGGTGTGACAATCGAGCGGAAATGGCAGGTGGACGGGTATCATTGGACCGGTGATCATTGGGATGTGACCTGCACGCGGATGGTGGAAAAGGGCGGCAGTCTGGTGGCTTCGGAGGAGCAAACCGTTATCCACGCCGAGCATGTGGTGACCGCCACCGGTAATCACGCGCAGCGCACGGCACGGCTGTTGGGGATCAAGATCCCTGCCATTCCGGTTGAGCATCAGTACATCGTGACCGAACCCGACCCGGCTCTGCTGGCCTGGCGCAAGGAGAACGGCGAACACCCTGTGCTGCGTGATGCGGATGCCAAATGGTATGTGCGTGAGGAGCGCGGCGGCTGGATCCTGGGGCCTTATGAGAAGAATGCCCCCGCGCGGTTCCTGTATGATGTACCAGAGAGTTTTCGCGCGGATCTGTTCCCGCTGGATCTGGAGCGGATCGAGGACGAGTATATGGCGATGATCCATCGCATTCCCTCCTCCGAAGAGGTGGGGCTGAAGGATGACTATAACGGGCCGATTTGTTACACGCCGGATGGCAACCCGCTGTTGGGGCCCGCGCCGGGGTTGCGCAACATGTGGCTGGCCGAAGGGTTTTCCTTTGGCATTACCGCCGCCGGCGGCACGGGCCACTATCTTGCACAGTTGATGGTCGAGGGAGAGGCCGAGATCGACATGGCGTCGCTTGATCCCAGGCGGTACGGGTCGTGGATGACGACGGAATATGCGGCGCGCAAGAATGAAGAGGCCTATGATCACGTCTATGTGCTGCACCATCCTGACGAGGAGCGACCCGCGTGCAGGCCGCTGCGGACGGCACCGGCCTATGACCGCCAAAAGGCGCTTGGTGCCCAGTTTGGTGCGGTGAACGGTTGGGAAAGGCCCAATTACTATGGGCCTTTGGATGCACAGGACAGTTTCGACCATGACGCGCGGTCATTCCGGCGTGGCGGTTGGTCGGACTATGCCAAGGCGGAGGCTGAGGCGGTGCGCAAGAGTGTCGGGTTGATCGATGCCACGGCCTTTACCAAACATGTCGTCAAGGGTCCGGGGGCGACGGCGTTTCTGGATTGGTTTACCTGCAACAGGTTGCCCAAGGTCGGACGGATCAACCTCACATATGCGCTGACCAACCAGGGGACCACACGCACGGAATACACGATCGTGCGGCTGGGACAGGACGAATACTATCTTGTCTCCGCCGGGGCATGGACGGCCTATGACGCGGATTACCTGCGCAAGGCAGCGGAAGATAAAGTGCCGGAGTTTGGCTATATCGAGATCCAGGATGTGAGCACGCAATGGGGTGTTTTTGCCATTGCCGGTCCGAAATCCCGCGATGTGCTGCGTGACATCGTCAGGGATGCCGATCCCGCGACTGTCTTGTCGAATCAGCGCTTCCCGTGGTTGAGCATGCGCGAGATCGAGTTGGGGATGTGCCCGGTCCGTGCCATTCGCGTGGCCTATACCGGTGAGCTGGGTTGGGAGTTGCATCACCCCATCGAGATGCAGAATTACCTCTGGGATCAATTGCTTACTGCAGGTGAGGCGCATGGCATGAAACTTGTCGGCGCCCGCGCGCAAAACTGGCTGCGGCAGGAGAAATCCTATCGTGCATTCGGCACCGAGCTGGGGCGGGACGCCACCCCTCTGGAGGCCGATCTGCCGCGCTTTGTGGATCTGTCGAAAGAGTTTCTCGGCAAGGCGGCGATGGAAAAAACTGGCGTTCGGGTGAAGTGCTGTACATTGCTTATTGATGGGCCGGAAGATGCTGATCCCTGGGGACGCGAGGCGCTTTATTACGGCGATCGCCGGGTGGGTCGCCTGACATCCGGCGGCTATTCGGTGGCGTTCGGAAAATCTATTGGGATGGGGTATGTCACACCGGATCTGGCGGTGCCGGGCAAGCTGCTGAAGGTCAAGATCCTCAATCAGCTCTGGGATGCCGAAGTGGTAGAGGACAGCCCCTATGACCCGAAAAACGAGGTCATCCGCAAGGACGGATGACGGTGTGTCGGCCACCATTGGGCCAGATGAGAAAAGACTCATCCGGCTGGCATGGTCCGCTTTGATGGGGCCCTGTGCGATGTGAACCGGTGCGCGACCGATGTTGGTCGACGCATCTGGCCGAGTGGCATTTGGGGCGCTGCCCCCGGCCTTCGGCCTCCCCCGGGAATACTTGTGGCCAGAAGAAGCCAAAGGCGCGCTTTTAAAGCGTCCGGCCGAAAACCTGAATCGTTGGGATTCCCATGAATGCTGATTTGTGATTCATCCTGTTTGGGAGGATGGATTATGTCAGCACCTTTGCCGGATGCGCTGCGAGCGCGGTTTCAGAAGTTGGTTGAAGAAGGGTTAAGCGGGCGTGCGGCGGCATTGCGGTTGAAGCTTTCACCCGCCACCGGAGCGCGTTGGGGTCTTGCGATCCGGCGCACGGGACAGGCCCGGGCTGCGCCGCAGGGCGGCCCCCGCGGCCAGGGCCGCCTTATCTCCACATCCCACGTCCCATGAGACCCCTCACACCCCC